>NZ_CALGFC010000001.1 GCF_937881195.1 uncultured Methanobrevibacter sp.
TATTTCCAGTACTATTTTCACCAGTATTTGAAGACAATGCTCCACCATTATTACCTGCAGTGTTTTCATTAATAGAAGAATTATAAACATTCACATTAACGGTACCATTAATAGAAGCACTAGAGAATATTCCTCCACCATTATTACCAGCAGAATTATTATATATAATAGAGTCTATAATAGTAACATCAGTAATTCCCAAAGAAGCATAAGCAGAAATTCCTCCACCATTATTACCAGCAGAATTATTATATATAATAGAGTCTATAATAGTAACATCAGTAATTCCCAAAGAAGCATAAGCAGAAATTCCTCCACCATCAGTAACTGCAACATTATTTGATATGATAGAATTTATAATATTGACAGTGACATTAGCACTATTAGAAGATATAGCTAGCCCAGCAAAATAGTTATGTGCATAATTATTAGTAATCAAAGAATCAACAATATTACAAGTAGTATTCGTGTCCCCCGAAGAATATATGTAAATTCCTCCATTAGCAAAAGCAGTATTGTTTGATATAGTAGTATTTATAACATAAATAGTACCATAAGAACCCACGAAAAGTCCACCATTCTCACCAGTAGTAGCAGTATTATTTAAGAAATATGAATCAGAAACATAAAAATACTTACCTGACGAGGAAAATATTCCACCACCATGATTAGCAGAATTATTGATAAAAGAAGAATTAGTAATATTTACATTTCCATTAAAATAAAATCCTCCACCCATATCTGCTACATTATTTTTAACTGTGCAGTTTATGATAGTCATTATTGATAGAACGTTAGTAGAAATGATTGCTCCTCCATGACTAGTTCCACTACTGTTAATGCTATTACCATTAATGAATGTAATATTAATAAAAGTCACATTAAAGTTGTTATTTATTGTGAATATTCTTGATAGTCCTTGGGCATCTAATATGACTTTATCTTTTGTTTTTCCCTGAATTGTAATATTCTTAGTAATAGTCATATTTGTGTTATTATTCCCAGTATATATTCCTTCGTCAAGTTCTATTATGTCTCCAGGACTTGAACTATTTAGTGCACCACTTATTCCACCAGTAGTTGTGTTATTAATTGAGTTGGTAGCTGCAAAATCTGTTTGCATTGTTGTAGCTAACAAAAAAACACTGAAAATAAGTAGACCCAAAATAAAAATTTTTCTATCTAATTTTTTTGAATAATTTAACATTATTCACCTCCAAATAAATAATTTCACATCCTCTAAAAAAAAAATTGGGATGTAAAATTTAGTCAATATATTAAAAAGTTCATGAGAATAACATAGTAATTATTCTCTATAATATAATAGCGAACAACCACTATATAAAACTATCGAAAAATACCGAACACTCACATAAAAGGTTAAAAAATTAATAAAAAACAAACTAAATGCCCCCCCCCCCCTAATGCTGGAAAGTTAAGATTTTTAGTTATAAAGTTCTTAAGGGGTTAAACAGTTTATATAAACTGTTTTCTAATATTATTTATTGGATTTTTTCTTATTTAAAGGTTTCTGAATGGTTTTTCTAATGCCTTTTTTAAAAAATTTTTAAACAAAAAAAATTATCATTTTTTAAATAGTTATTTAATCTTATTTTTCATTTTTAAGTACTATTATTGACTAATAGTAAAATTTATTAGGTATAAATTACTATATATTATTATCAAGGAGTTAAATGGAGCCAATAATATTAGAAAACTATTTAACCGATTAAACAATTTACTTGAAAGTTTTGAAAGCGAAGAAATATTAAAAAAAGGAAGAATATCCGATAAAGATTTCACTAGAAAAAGGAAATTACATTTTGACAAACTAATCCTTTTCATGATAAACAAAAACGGATTAACACAAACATTAGAAGCATACAACTTTACCAATGAATTAAAAATAGATAATTTCACAAGACAAGCATTTTACCAAGGAAGAATGAAACTTAAACCTGAAATATTCAAGATCATGAATAAAAAATTTCTAGAGGACTTTTACAAAAATGAGAACTTTAAAACCTTTAAAAAATACAAATTACTAGCTATTGACGGATCACTAACAGACCTACCCAACAATAAAAA
>NZ_CALGFC010000002.1 GCF_937881195.1 uncultured Methanobrevibacter sp.
TTAATAGATAATTTAATAGATAAATGAATAAATAAAAGGAATAATTAATTTAATAAATAATTAATAGAAAAAATTAATAAAAAACTAATATAATAACAAAATAATAATTAAATCTCTCTTTTTATAATTACTTTTTTAACAAACATCTTCTTTTTTACAAATAGTCTCTTTTTTAGTTTTTAAAAGTAAAATATGTGCACTAACACATATTCCTACAATAAGTAAAATTAATCTAATTATTGGACTGTTTATTATTAAAGCAGAAATAGTCAACATAAACCATAAAAATATTAAACTGTTCCTTTTAACATCTAGTGGAATACCTTCTTTTTTCTTATAATTTTCTATATAACTTCCAAAGTATCTATTGCTTGAAATCCACTTTTCTGCTCTTTTTGAACTTTTCCCAAAACAGAAAAAAGCAGCTAAAATAAATGGAGTGGTCGGTAAGATTGGTAAAGCTATGCCTACTGCACCTAATCCTACTAAAACAACCCCTAAGCTAAAAAACACGCTTCGTTTAGGTTCCATATTTGCACAATTATTTAAAACAATTAAATTTTTTCATTTTTTGTGGCTTCAACTCTTTCTTCTTGAGTCATTTCAGAAAGATTTTTAACTTTGGATATATCAAGTCCAATTCCCTCAGCTACACGTGTTCCATATTCTGGTTCTGCTTTGTAGAAAAGAGCACATTGTCTATATTGAATTCTTTCTTGGGCATTTCCTAAGTGTACAACTATATTATATACTAGATGATCCTTATCCTCATCATTTAAAACTCTTCTCCAAAGTTCACCTGTTTGGAAAAAGTCAACATCTTCAACTGGCCTTGGGTGTCTATTAATTTCCGCTTTCAATTCTATAGTTGGTGGAGTAACTGTTTCATCTACTTCTGGCCCATCAAATGAATTTGGATAGTAATTAGGCCCACTTCCTCCATTATCTGTGACTGTCATCGGCCCGTCTCTTTGATAGGTGTTTACTTCAGTATTTTTTGCCCTGTTTATTGGAATTTGGTGATGATTTGGACCTAGTCTATGCCTTTGAGTGTCTTCATAAGAAAATAACCTTCCTTGCAAAAGTCTGTCTGGTGAAGGTCCAATTCCTGGAACAAAATTTGAAGGTGCGAATGCAACCTGTTCAACTTCAGCAAAGAAATTTTCTGGATTTTTATTTAAAACTAATTTTCCTAGAGGAATTAATGGATAATCTCCATGGAACCAAACTTTTGTTACATCAAATGGATCAAATTCATATTTTTCTGCTTCTTCTGGAGTCATTATTTGGACATAAACATTCCATTCTGGATAATTTCCCTCTTCAATAGCATTAAATAGATCTTCTACAGCATGATCTGGATTTTCACCGCACATTTTAACTGCTTCATCATTTGTTAAGTTTTTTATTCCTTGCGCTGTTTTAAAATGATATTTTACCCATACATATTCATTTTTCTCATTATACCACATAAATGTATGACTTCCAAAACAATCCATATGTCTGAAATTTTTTGGAGTTCCTCTATCTGTAAATAAAAATGTTGCTTGATGTATTGATTCAGGTGTTAAGGACATAAAATCCCAAAACATATCTGCATCAGCCAAGTTATTTTTTGGATTTCTCTTTTGAGTATGTATAAAATCTGGGAATTTTATTGCATCTCTAATAAAGAAAATTGGAGTATTATTTCCAACAAGATCGTAATTTCCTTCTTCAGTGTAATATTTCATAGCAGTTCCACGAGGATCTCTTTTTGCATCAGCAGAACCTCTTTCTCCCCCAACGGTAGAGAATCTTATAAAAACCTCAGTTTTTTTACCAACTTCTGAAAGAAATTTAGCTCTAGTATATTTTGAAAGGTCATTTGTAACTTCAAAATATCCATAAGCCCCAGTTCCTTTCGCATGAACGACTCTTTCCGGTATTCTTTCTCTACCGAAATGCGCAAGTTTCTCAGTTAAATGAGAATCTCCTAACATTGTATAATTTGATCCTTTACCTGTGGTAATGGATGCCTGATCATTAGGTACAGGAATTCCTTTATTTGTTGTGAATTTTTTTTTATTTGACATTTTATCATCTTGTTTGTGATTTGTTTTTGTATATTAATATATTACTACTAAAATATATAATTTTTTAATTAAATTTTTTAATAGGTTTTTTATTAAATTTTATTTATAGTATAATTAAATTCAAATAATATAATTCTTATATTTTTTTTAAGTACTTATTTTCATTTTTAAAACATGAGATAATAAACAAAAAATTCTAATAATAGTTAAAAAATAATAAAAAACGAAATAAAATCATATTAATTATTAATATATAAATTATTAATATATGAACTATTAAAATATTAATTAATATGATATTAATTTTTGGTATGGAAATTATCAGAATAATTATTAAAATAAATTAAAATAACTAGAAATTAAAAAATTAAATTGAACAACACATTTATTAGGAAATTATAAACAGTTTAGGGACTTATAATCAAATAATTGTTTATTTTATTTTGTTTTACTGGTATACAATATATGTATTTTATGAAATATTTTTCATTAGTTTTTCATGATATTGTATCATATTAGTATATTTTTTATTATATTATCCTGCTTAATTACTAATTATTTTCTTTCAATAGTAAAATAGACAAAATATAATTTGTATATTTAATTATAAAGATATATAAATATTTATTTAGTTGTTTATTTTGTTTTAGATATATACAATATATGTATTTTATAAAATATTTTGAATTGGGTTTTTGGTTATTAAATCATATTAGTATAATTTTTAATATAATTTTTCATGCCTAATTATTAATAATTTTCTTTTAATAATAAAATGGATATAATAAAATTTATATATTTTATTATAAACTTAGAAAAATATTTATTTTGTTCTTTATTTTGATTTACTGGTATACAATATATGTATTTTATGAAATATTTTTAATAATGTTTTATATTATTTTGGTACTTTTTAGTATAATTAACCATACTTAATTAAGTGAAATTATCATAATAATAGTAAAATAAATAGAATAAAATTTATATAATTAATTAAGGAGATAGAAAAATGTATTTTATTGTTATAATTAAATAGTTTTTTATAACTTTTAAATAAAATATATTAACTTTGATTTTAAATTTTTATAACTGATATACTATTAGAGGGTAATTATATGTATGTAAATATAGGAAATGGTCATGCTGAAACACATTTAGAGTTTATAAAGGTTTTAAATGTGAGAATAGAAGAAAGAGATCCTTTAAAACCAGTTTTTGATGAGTTGCCTTTTTTAGCAAATTTTGAAAATGAAGATGATTATCTTAAACTTGTTGATTATGGAGTATTCCACATCGAATTAGAACATGGTAAAATATTAGTTGATTGTAAATTAAATAATAAAATAAAGTTTATTGATGAAAATACTGATGTAGAAGGTTATTATAGTTATTCTAAATTATAATCTCTTTTTATCATGTATTATTTCAATAAATTAGGTCTTTAATATAATTTATTGGCCTTTTAATTAAAATAATTCTTTTTTCTTTATGTCTTATTTGGATATATTCTCATTTTTTACATATTTAATTTTTATAATTTCATTGAAACAAAATTTTTAAGCATTTTAAGACCAGAAGGCCCACTTTTTTCAGGGTGGAACTGTGTTGCAAATACATTGTTTTGGTGTAAAACTGCTGTAACATCAAACCCATATTCTGTAGTTCCTGATATTACTTCTTCATCTTCTGGTGATGCATAATACGAGTGAACAAAATAGAAATAATCTTTATCTATGCCATCTATAATAGAACAACTTTTTTCCCGTTCACATAATGTCATATCAAGGCGATTCCAACCCATGTGTGGAATTTTTAGACCGTTTTCAGCTGGAAGTTTTTTAACTTCTCCTTTAAAAATATCTAAACCCTTAATTCCTGGTGTTTCTTCACTTTTTGATAGTAATGCCTGTAATCCTAAACAAACTCCTAAAAATGGTTTGCCGTCGGATATATGTTCTGTTATGATTTTTTTATAGGGTTCAATATTATTCATAATTTGTCCAAATGCACCAACCCCTGGTAAAACAAGATATTTTGCATTAGATATCTCTTCAGGATTATTAGTGATATTTGATTTTATATTAATTTTAGAAAACCCATTAGAAATACTCCTTAGATTTCCACTTCCATAATCAATAATTGTAATCATGATGTAACCTTTTTTACTTTTCTTATTTATTTTTATCCCAATTACTAATAGTTCTAATCATCATACCAAAGTCAGAGTCCACTATTTTAGAAGTACCGAGTGTTTTTGAGTGGGCATCTAACTCAGCTACCACATAATCGTATCCCAATTCTCTTAAAGGTTCAACGAGTCTCGGACCATCTGTAACAGCTATTGTTTCTATTTTTGGATTAATATCTTCAATTTTCAATGCATGTGGAACTCCAATAACTATAACTAAGTCAAAATTATTTTCTTTCAATATATCTTCAGCTTTTTTGGGAGTGATCGGATATTCATCTAATCCTCCAGTAATATAATCAATAGATATTCCATTTTTTTCTAATTCTTTAGTTATATTTTTGGCATGTTCTCTTATTCTAGGAAGTCCAATATTTTTATCAAGATTAGCTATAATTTTTGGTTGGTTTTCTTTGTTTATACTTTTGAAATCAACATTTAAAACATCTGCAAACAAATAACTGGTTTCTTTTTTTGCATTAAGTACGAATGCTACTTTTTTACCTTCTTTAAGATTTTTCAAGACTATTTTTGCCACTTCTTCTTTATTATCTCCAAAATTTGGTCTTATGTATTTTCCTTTAGCCATCCCCCTTGTTTTTTCAATTTTAGTTGCTAATTTAAGCATATTTATTTGTCTATTGGCTTCTTTTTCTGGAATCACTCCATATTTACTAGCTACCTCTAATACAGCTATTGCTCCTTCAGTATTATCTCCTTCACCAAATCCTCCATGAGATTCTACAGGTAATACTATTGCTTCTGTTTCAACATTCTCAATAGCTTCTTTAAGATCTTCACCTATTATCATACTTGCACAAGTTCCAACTATTCCAACTAATTTTGGATTGAACATTTCATTTGCCTTTTTAAGAGTCTCTTCTAGTTTATCACTAGCTCCAAATATAAAATCATTTTCTGCCATTGCTGTTGTCAATACTCTAACTCCATCACTTTCAAGAAGTCTTCCAGTTCTAAAACAACAGCCATGAGGGCCATGCATTATTATAACATCAGCATTAAGATCTCTCAATGTATAAAGTGAAGCAGCTATTGGGCTTGGTCTTGGATGCATTTTATCTCCTTTTTAATATATTTTAAGAAATAATTAGTTTTATTAAGTTATTATTTAATAATTTATCTTTTTTAAAGTTATTTATGAAATTATTATTTAAACTTAAATTTTCATTATTTAACTCATTATTTAATAAATTTTGCTAATTTTGATGTAAATCTTTATTTTTACACTTGAAATTAACCTCTGTAATATCAAATATGATTTTTTTATTACTATTTCTGTAAAATATTAATTTCTTATATAATCACTAATCATTGGCAGTTATTTTTTCTTTATTCCTAAGCTTTCCTAAAATTAAAAGCTTGTAAAAAATATTGGGCTATGGTATTTTGTTTATTTATATTTCAAAATTTTGATAATTGTTCAATTCATCAATAATTATTTCTTATTCTACCACGATTTTTTTTGATATTTTTCGTTTATTTATTCATTAATTGATTATTAATTGCCTTAATAACTTATAATATCTTTTTTAGTTTAGCATAATCTAATAAATCTTTTTTATGTCATTTTTTTATTACTATTAAATATTTTATCATCAAAACATTTATATATTAATAATTTTATATAATCGTTAGTAAATATAATAATTGTTCTTTTTTATTTTTTCAATGTTATATTTAGGAAAATATTATAATTATTGGGTAATATTTTCTCTATTGAAAAATATGTATGATAAAAATTAATGTTATATATAAAAAATTAATATTGTTGTTAAAATTAATATTATGAATTTTAACAATTATATTACAACATAAATGCTAAATATTTTAATTAAATTGTTTTTTTTTTATTGAATATTCTATATCATTTACTTATATAATGAATCAATTTTTTATATACTTTTTTTAATCATTTTACGGCATTACTAGAGAATTGGGGGGAATTATTCTGGTAAAGAGTAAATATGCCTATTTAGTAGGCATTTTCTTTATTTTATCTATATTTGTATCTATTCAGTTTTGTGCTGCTGATGGTTCAGTAACTATTAGTAACTCTACTTCTGGTGGATTAAACAGTACTATATCTAGTTCTGAAAATTATAATAATATTAACCTTTTAAATGGAACATATAAGGGCGGAAATAACAATAAATTATCTGTAAACAGTAATAAAAATTTAACAATACAGAGCTACGATTCTAATAATAAAGCTACTATTGATTGTTCTGGCTCATGGTTTATAAATAATAAGGGAAATTTAACACTTAAGAATTTAATAATAAAGAATGCTGGTTTTTATGAAAATGGTGCAGTATACAATAGTAAAAGTTTAACTATAATTAATTGTACTTTTTTAAGTAATACTGGTTTTCCAATGGGTGCAGCTATTTATAACACTGGTGATTTAAGTATTACTGGCTCTAATTTTATCAATAACTCCGTTTATAGTGATGGTGGAGCTATTTATAATAGTGGAAATTTAGATATTTATGATTCTATCTTCACAGGTAATAAAGCTAGTGGTAGTGGTGGAGACATTTATAACATTGGAAATTTAACTGTTAATTCTTCTAATTTTACTAATTCTTCTGTTAATAATTATGGTGGTTCCATATATACATCTGGAAATTCATATATCGTTAATTCTAATTTTATTTTTACTAAAGCTAGTTTCGGCGGGGCTGTTTTTGTTAATGGATACTCTAAAATATATAACTCTACCTTTATTAATTGTCGCGTTCCAGACCGTGGAGGAGCTATTTATAATAATGATAGTTTAACTCTCAATAATTCTATTTTTAATGGTAATAATGCAAGTATTGGGGGTTCTATTTTCAACATTGGTAAATTAATAGTTAATAATTCTAGTTTTAATAATAGTTATGTTCCAGACCGTGGAGGAGCTATTTTTTCTAATAATAATTGTAATATTTCTAATTCAATTTTTACTAATAATAAAGCTTGTCAGGGCGGAGCTATTTTCAATGATGTCACAGGATATTTATTTGTTTTTGGAAATCAAATGTTAAATAATAAAGCTACTTATATAGGGGATTCAATTTATAATGATGGAAAAATTTGTATTATTGGGCTCACATTTTTAAATAATAATTCATATTATGTTGAAAATGGACAAAATTTTTTAATCTTTGCTAATTTAACTGATAATATGGGCAATCCTATTACTGGCGGAATTATTTCTTTTTATTTAAATAATAATTTCCTAGGAAATGTTAATGTGATTAATGGCATGGCAAATCTAACATATTATGTTGATATTGCTGGTCCTTCTATAGTATCTGGTTATTATTCTGGTTATTATTCTAATTCTAGCTATGGTGATCAAGGAATTATTATTAAAAATGGTTTACTTACAAATTCTCACAAACAAAGGGTTAATATTACTGTTTCTAATGTTAGTGGCAAACTATCCAAGAAAGTAAATTTAACTGCTAAATTAACTGATGAAAATGGAAATGATCTTCGTGATAAAATCCTTAAGTTTTATGTGAATGGTGTTTACTATGGTAGTAGTACTACCAATAATCAAGGTATTGCTAAATTATCGTATACTCTTTCAAATATCGGATTATCTACTTATTATGTTGTTTTTGATGGGGATGCTGATTACATGTCATTTGTCAGTTCTAATGCTAGTGTTAGTGTTGGTAAGGGTGATTTGAGTGTTGTGGTTGTGGATGTTTCTGGTAAGTTTAATAGTAGTGTTGTTTTAAATGCTACTGTTAAAAATCAGGAAGGGGATCCGGTTTCTGGTGTTTTGGTTAAGTTTTATATTAATGGTGTGAATGTTGGAAATGGAACCACTAATG
>NZ_CALGFC010000003.1 GCF_937881195.1 uncultured Methanobrevibacter sp.
GTAATAAAGCAACAGTAAGGTATAATAATGTTTCTTATGGTAAAGGTCATGGAATTGTAATTAAAGGAAATAACGGAATATTAGAATATAATAAAATTGATAATAATCATAAAAATGGCCTTATACTTCAGGGCAGTAAGTTTAAAATAAATAATAATACTGTATCATATAATAAGGCTCGTGGATTATCCTTTGAGGGCAATAGTGATAATATAACAAATAATCGTTTTTATTTTAATGGTTATAATGGTTTAAGAATTATTGGAAATAAAAACAAAATAAAAGATAATATTTTACTTAATAATTCCAAAAAAGGCAATTACTCGGCTATAGCTATTAAAGGGAATAATAATTACTTTACAAAAAATAAAATACAAAATAACCGTTTCCGTGGATTATATGTTGAAGGAAAAAGCAACAATATCACCCATCAAGTTTTAAAAAATAATTGGAAATCACAATTATTAATCAATGGAATAAACAATATTGCCTATAATCAAACAATCACACAAGGCCATACGTCTGGCTTATATATAGTAGGAGATTATAATAAAGCATTTAAGCTTAGAATTAGTAATAATAGAGCTAATGGAATCATAATAAAAGGAAATTATAACAGGTTAAATAGAACATTAGTGTTTAAAAACAAAAATGGTGTTTATGTCAATGGAATAAAGAATATTTTAATACAAAATACCATAAAAAAGAATAATATAGGGATATATCAAAAAAACGGTGAGGATAATCGTTATAATTATAATTACATTGTTAATGAAAAATATAATTTTTATCGGTTAAAGGGTTCTTTTAATGCTGAGTATAATTGGTGGGGTAAAAATAGTGTATATAATGTTAAAAATGCGAAAATAAGTAAATATGTAGTAGCAAGATTAATAGCTCCTGATGTTTTAAAGCTTAAAAAAACATATAGAATTAGTGTTAGATTCAGGGATAATAAAAACAAGAAATTAAAACGCAGTATTCCTTCTTTAAAAGTTTTCTTTACCTTTGATGGGGAGTATAAACCTTATTATTATAATGTAACTAAAAACATTGCACACGGAAAAATAAGAGTAAAACAGTATGGTTTTTACACTTTAAAAGCAAAAATTGACGAACAAAATTTATATAAATATTATATAGGTGATTCGAAAGGCCGATTATATGATTTAAGCCTTTATATAAAGAAATTGTTTAAAAAAGAAGGGATTAATGCTAATAACGCTCTTATTTCTCAGACAACTAATTCTGTTTTAAAAAGTATAAAAAAATCTAAAGGAAATTCAAATTCTGCTAAATCATATGATGATTTTCTTAGTTCTCTTTTTATTAAGGGATCTATTTTAAATTTATTCATTTTTGAATATCTTTTAAAAGGTTTACCTCTTGATCAGAAGATTGGGATTTATAGCTTTGGAAAAATTATGGATGCTTTATATCACTCTAAAGGTAATATTTGGAAGATGATTGATTATACTTATCTTACTATACCTGGTTATAAAGCTTTAGATAACTTTTATATTGGAGGTGTTCCAGTAGGTCAATATATTAAGGATTTTTTAGAGGTGTTTTTTTGTATTGATCAAAATGGAAATATGAGTATTGGAGGATTTATATTTAATGGAGTATCACTATTATTAACAATTCTAACAGGAGGAATAAGTTTTGGTATAACATCTTCCATACGTACAAAAGGAATAGCATTCTTAACCTCAACAGGACTTATGCCAAAAATTTTAAGATATGGGTCTATACTAAAAAACATTGCTCAAAAGTTTATGCCTAATTGGATGATTCAAATGTCTTTACCAGCTATAAAGGATTTTAGTATGGATTTTGTTAAGCTTATTGGTGGTAATCCTGCTTCTTTATCTGTTAGAATTCTTAAATCTTCTCGATTCAATATTTTAAATCGATTAGGTGAAAATATTGAGATTTATAGCGCTGCTTTTAGAATGGCTAATGAAGGTTTTCCTGCTATTTTACAAACTACTAATTCATACTTAAAAAAGATTTTCACAGAGAATGCTGCTAAATTTAGTTTTCAAA
Source organism: uncultured Methanobrevibacter sp. (assembly GCF_937881195.1). Lineage (GTDB taxonomy): Archaea > Methanobacteriota > Methanobacteria > Methanobacteriales > Methanobacteriaceae > Methanobinarius. The sequence goes on from NZ_CALGFC010000003.1 coordinate 2,050, forward strand.
ATCTAATGAAAAAGGCCACTACTTATTTTGGTATTCGTTTAGATTATAATTCTATTTCTAAAGCTATTAATAATGGTCCCTCTAATATTCAAAATGCCTTTACAGTAGCTAATATTGAATCAAAGAAAGTATTATCAAATGCTAAAAATAAAGCTTTAAGTGCAGTGAAAAAAGCTGTTACTATTGTGAAAAATACCGTTAAAGCCAAAGCGGATTTTATTAAGGTATCAGCTCAAAAAGCTTATAGTGGAACTAAAACATTTTTGACAAATACTTTCAATGGTTTAAAGAAAGGTGTTGTGGATATTGGAAATAAGATTTATAATGGTTTAAAAAGTGGTTATAATGCAGGTAAAAACGTATTAACTAATTTTTATAATAAAATAAGAAATTTTAAATTGTAAAAAAAGATAAAAAGGATGTTCATCAATGGCTTTAATAAAATATGACATGGAAAAAGAAATGGAAAGAGAAAAAGAGAGGGTTTCAAAGATATTGGAGAAGTTTCCAGAAGTTGGAGGATTAGAAAATATTTTGAATCAAACCTTAGATTTATATAATTTGAAAACTTTTCAATTTTACGTAAAAAATGCAAGGGATGTTATTAATAATTTGGATAAACTTCATAAAAATAGTTTGGATCCTAATTTTTTAAAAAAAGAGTTTCCTTTATTTAATTATGCTACAATTCTTAAAAGATCTAAGATTAAGATTATATATGTTCCATCATTATGGAGTGATACAATATTATTTGAACATTTTTGGGTGTTTTTTAGTTTTTGCAGTTATATAATATCATTAGAAAAAAATGTTGATATTAGTGAAGACTTTTCTTTAACTGAGAGAGTTATGGATTTAGGTTATGATTTTGATAAAAACATAGATTTCAACCCTATTGATGAGGACTTTTTTAAAAAACTAAAATCAATTAAATGGAATAAAAAAGCAGAAAAGCTATTTGAGAAGATATATTCAATACATACTGATATGATAGATTACATTGCTATTAATCCATTTTCCTTAATAAACCTTGCATCAACTTCTTCTAATCGTTTTATTTTGACTTTTTTGGTTGCTTGTTCTGCTGTTAATAATGATAGTGATTGTATGATGATTGAAGATGTTATTATGGGTTTTAAGACTTTTTATAAGTTTTTTAATATAAATATAGAGTAAAAGTTTTAACTAGTTTGGTGTTTTATTATGAAGTTGGGTAAAAATTTAGCTATTTTTTGTTCTGTGATTTTCTTTTTTGTTCTATCATTTATCGTTATAGCTATTGTTATTAACTTGTTTCCAGATTTCAGTTTTTCTGAAAATCCTATTATGAGATTGATTGGTTTAGTAGTGTTAGTGTATATTACAAAAAGGTTTTATATTTATTTAAAAGCAGAAGAAAGTTAATAATTTATTATTCCTTTTTTTATGGATAGATATATCTTGAATTGGAGATCTTATTAATATTTTAGATTGGGTGGTTATAAAATTGTTTATTTTTACCATTCCTTAAAAAAGAGGTAAAGGGGTTTTTTTTATGAATAAGAAGTCTATTAGTATTCTAATATTAGTTGTTTTAATTGTTGGAGGGGTTTATCTTTTATCTGATAGTTTTATTAGTAATAACCGTCTTTTAGGAGTTTCTCATTTTAATAATAGTGATATTTCTTTTGATTATCCTAGTATTTGGATTGAAGATAAAAATACTAATTTTAATTTAACATTTCGTAGTTTGTTTTATACTATGAATTTAGATATTTATGATATTTCAAATACCTCTTTTGAAAAATCAATTGATGGTTTTTTACAGGATAATTCTAATTTTGAGGTAAAATATAAGGTTTTAAAAATAAATGAAACCATGGTTGATGGTCAAAAAGCTTATGATATAAGTTCTAATATTACTAAAAATGGAAAACAACTTTATCAGAGAGATTTAATCTTTGAAAGTAACAATAAAATGTATATTATTGGATTTTTAACTAATGATTTTAATATAATAAATAATGACTTCAACTTTGTTAAAAATAGTATCCATTTTAAATAATTTGAGGCCATAATTAAATCAAAAAACTGAACAAGATAAAAAAAACCAATACTTTAAATTTTATTTCTTCATTTTCATATCAAATTCATAAATAGGGACTTAGAATTAAATTATAATCTCTATATTAAGGGATTTAAGAATGAATAATTTGTAAAATTCATGCTAAAAATTATTTATGGAGAAATTTTTATGGAGGAATATTTAAAGAATCGTGTTGAGAAAAAAAGGGATGGTGTGAAGAAATTATCTTCTAAAATATTGTCTGATTATCAAGTTGATGGTTTAGAGGATATTTTCAAGTATGCTAAAAAAGTGAGTATAGAATTAGCTAAAAAGGCTGTTAATTATTATAATACTATTAAATCCTTACCTAGTAAAGCAGGTAATTATTTAAATGATCTTGGAAATAAATTTAATGATAATGTCTTGAAACCAACAGAAAATTTTCTAAAGAAGGGATATTCTACTCTTAAAAAGTATTTACCCTTTTTACCGTAATAAGGAGCATATGATAATGAGTGTTGAAAAAAAGAGAATGAAAATAAAAAATTCATCAAAAAAAATTTTAATGGAATATCCAAATCTAAAAGGATTAAATAATGTTTTTGAATACATATGGAATTTATCAAATAATAAAAACTTTAAAGTTCTCATTAAAAGCACTGGAAAATTTAAAAAAAAATTTGCTGATTCTAATTATTATATTTTATGGGCTTCAGATAAATTTATTGAGGAAATACCTCAAATTGGATACTCTAAAGAAGTTTTGTTTCCAAGCAAATTTTATTATATTTTACCTTGAAAAATTAAAGGAACAATAGGGGTTGATGATTATGCATCTTTAAATCAGATAGTTTTCACAATCCTTGATTTTAACAATGAAGAAACTAGCCTTTCGAATGTTTTTGTTTTGTCTCATAAAATCATGATGCTTTTATATAATTTTGATAGGAATACCTATTTTGAAAATCCTAATAAAGAATATTTCATGAAACTTAAAGACATAAAATGGAATAAAAATGCAAAAAAACTCTTTAAAAAAATTGATAAAATTAAATCAGCATTCCAAAGGACTTGCTCTGGGGAAATTTTTGATGAGAATCCCGATGATGGTTATCCTTTTTCTAGTGGGTTTGATGCTGATGTTTGGCGCTGTTGGATTTTTTTGGCTGGCTGTAGTGCTGTTAATAACAATCGAGATACAATAATTGCTGAGGATGTTGTTTGTGCTTGTAGAACTTATTTTAAACTTTTAGCTACTCTGGGCAATGATTAAAACAATAATATCTTTTTAGGGAAGTTTTTTTATGAAAGTTGGTAAATTTACATCTGTTGTTTTGAGTGTTATTTTTTTCTTAGATATTATAATTATTTTTGCTTGGTTTAATACTGAATTTTTCCCAAACTTTAGTTTCTCAAATAATGAAATATTAAGAATAATTTTACTAATAATAGTTTTACTAATAACTAAAACTTTTTATTCATATCTACGCAATTTAAAAGGTGGAAAAAACCAAAATGATATTGAAGAATCTGATTTAACTAAAAAAATACTAATGACCTTTACTATTGGATTTTTCATTTCAATATTTGGAATATTCATAATCATGAACATGTAAAGTTATGATAACTATTTTATAATTAACTTTATTCTTCTTTTTTTTACTGTATTAAATTTCCATTGAATAAATTTTAAGCTGTTAATTTACTTTCATTTCGATTTTGCCATCGAAATTATTGATAATTTGTTTAGAAATCATGTAATCAATAATTTCATTAATTTTTTGGGATGTTTTTCTTGAAGTAGACTTAAATCCAAAATTTCTAGAAACTTTTTTTATTAACTCTTTTTGATCAATTGGGCTGATATAGTTTAATACAAGTTTTATATTTTCTTCAATTTCCTCATTTGATATTAAATCAATATTTGGATTTTTCCTTTTCCTAACATTAGTTTTGTTCCAATTTATTGGGAATAAAAAATCGTCTATAATTAATATTGAATTATCCTCTTCAGCTATTGATATTGATTTATTAATATGTTTCTTAAATTTTGGGCCTGCTCTTTTAAGATTACAACTTTCTTTTATTCTAGAAGTAAATTCACTTATATGTATAGGTCCTTCAATAGATACAACACTATCAACAATATTCAAAAGTTTTTTTTCTGATAAATTATAAAATTCTTCTGATTTACTAACTGGTATATCTCTAGCAAATTCATAATCAATAATTGAGTTAGAAATTTTGTTTTTATCAGTACTTCTTGTCAAATCTCTTTCTTTAAGTTTATTTTTTTCTTTAGCCCTTTCTTTCTCAATTTTTACATAATCCTCATTTAAATCTTCTATAATATTTTCTAGATTATCATTGTTTTTTATGTTAAAAATATCCTCAAAATTATCATTATAATTTTCATTATTATAATTTTTATTAATATTATCAGAAGGATCATTGTATTCTTCAAAAGGAATGGTTCTATCTATGACAAAAACCTTTTTTGGAGCTGTAGGGTTTTCAATTTCTCTTAAAGAATTATTTATATATTTAACTTCATTTTTAATTTCATTTATAGATTCAGAAACAGAACGCATTCTTTCTTTAATGTTTTGAGGCTGGTTATTTCTTCCCCTATTTTTCTTATAATTGAAACTATTTCTTCTAAGAGGATTATCAATGTTAGATATTCCTTCATATATGTTTAATCCATCAAAATTATTATCTGAATACTCATTATCTTCTTTAAGATAATTATCCGAATATTCCTCATCTTCTTTAAGATTATTAGCTGAGTACTCATTATCTTCTTCATTTTCAGAAATATTTTGGGATTTATCCATATTAATGTCATTATTTAAATCAATAATAATATCTTCATTAAGTTTATCATTAATGTTTCTATTAAAATCGTTTTTAGCTTTATCAACATCATTATTTAGATTATTAGAATTATCATTAGATAAATTATTAGGAATATTATTAGGAATATTATTAGGAGTATTATTAGGAATATCGATTGAGATATCTTTAGAGAAGTTTTCATTTGAATTTTCTAAATTATTTTCCCCATCTTTATTTTTATTATCACAATTATTCTCATCATTAATATTAGTATTATTATTATTATTTTTATTATTATTAATATTATTATTAGTATTATTATTAGTATTATTATTTTTATCAATAATTCTATTTTTATTATCTAAACTATTTTTGACATAATCATCTTCAACAGAATTATCGGAATATTCATCATCTTGAATATTATTTGAATAATTAGAAATTTGATTTAAAGCTTTATTTATCTCTTTTTCAAGTTCATCATCATTATAATCAGAATTAAAATTTTTTTCTGTATTTGAATTATTTTCATTATTTAAATCAATATTCGATTCGTTATTATCCTTTTTATGGTTATTATTAACTTTATCGGAGCTATTATCACTTTTATCATTGATTTCATCAATTAAATGTGATCTGAATCTAATTTTTGATTTTTTATTAGTATTTTCTTTATTTATAGAATTTTTTGAGGGATTATAATCTTCTTTATTAGAATGATTTAATTCAGTAACTATTTCTTTTTTAATTTTATTATTGTTATTTTGATTATTGGTGTTAATTTTATCTTCATTAATAACTTTAGATCTAATATCACCCATTTCTATTTCAATAACATTATTATTATTATCATAATTATAATTATTGTCATCTTCATTATCATAATTATTATCAATATTATTACTATTACTATTACTATTATTAGTATTATTAGCAGGATTATTATTACTATTACTATTATTAGTATTATTAGCAGGATTATTATTACTATTACTATTATTAGTATTATTAGCAGGATTATTATTACTATTATTATCAGTACTATTATTAGTACTATTATTAGTATTATTGTTAGTATTATTGTTAGTATTATTGTTAGTATTATTATTCTTTAAATCAGAAATAATATTTATATTTTCAATATCAGAATCATTTAAATCATTTTCAATTTGGCCTTTGATTTCTTTTTCATTTTCCATTTCAATATGATTTTCAAGTTCTTCATTGCTAAAATCGTTATTATTTAAGGAATCTTCTTGATTTAGTATATTATCTTGTTCAGTTTTGGAACTGTCATGTTGATTTATTTCACTTTCTTGTTGGCTTATTTCAATTTTTTGTTTCTTTATTTCACTAGTTTCTTCATTAATTAAGTTATCTTGTTCATTTTCAGTGTTTTCTTCACCAATAGGATTTACAATTTTAAGATTATCATCTTTAGAAGGAATTTTTTGGATTTTCATTGACTTTAATTCATCAATGAGTGATTTAGCTTTAATTTCTTCAATTGCAGATAATAACTTATTTCTAGTTAAATCTCTATTCCTATACCAATCAGTTGACCAAAGGTGATATAAATTCCATCCTAAGCCGTTTAGTATTTGTTCTCTTAGCCTATCTCTATCTCTAGCTACTTTTGATGATGAATAAATTTTTCCATCACATTCAATTCCTACAATATATTTCCCAGGATTATGCTCATCAACAATAGCTAAATCAACTCTAAAACCAGCACAGCCAACTTTTTTATCTACAGTGTATCCATTATTTTTTAAAAATGTATAAACTGCATCTTCAAAAGGTTCATCACTTTCAAAGTTGTTGATAACCTTTCCTTGAGATATATTTTCAGCATATTCTAAAAATTCTTTCAAAGCTTTTACACCAAATGGAGGATTAGCAGTTAAATGAATATTATGGGCTTTAAAATTAGAAAATACTACACATTTTTCTCTAGCTCTGGTTATGAGAACATTTAATCTTCTTTCTCCACCATCTTGATTTAATGGACCAAAGTTAAGGGACATTTTTCTATTTTGATCAAACCCATAACCAACACTAATCAAAATAACATCTCTTTCATCTCCCTGAATGGTTTCAAGGTTTTTAACAAAAAATCTCTCTTCCATTTTATCAGAAAATAGAGGTTCTAATTCAGGATGTAATTTTCTTTCGATTTCGAGTTCTTCTAAAATAGCATTCATTTGAGCTACAGAAAATGTTCCAACTCCTAGACTTTTTGTATCTCCATATTTATCAAAATGTTTAAATATTTCTTTTACTACAGCCCTTGCTTCAAGTGGATTTGCAGAAGATTTACCTCTTTCATAAACAGTATCTGGGTCATGCCTAAATTTTAATCCTAATTCATTAGTATTGTGTGAAGGTGAAGGATAAACCAATAAATCATTATCATAAAATTCTTTATTTGAAACAGCAATTAATGACTCATGCCTACTCCTATAATGCCATTTTAACATTTTAACAGGAAATGAAAGTTTACATAAGTGGAGTATACTTTCCATATCTAATGCAGTAGCTACTTCTTCAATATCATCAATTCCAGTCATTTGATCAAAGAAAGAAGTAGGTGGTAGTTGTTGGGTATCTCCCATTACAACAGCTGTTTTGGCCCTCATAAAAGCACCAAGAGCATCTTCAGGTTTTACTTGGCTAGCTTCATCAAAAATAACAACATCAAATTGTAATTTAGGATTTGTAGGATCTAAATATTGGGCAATAGATAAGGGGCTCATCATAAAACAGGGCTTAATTTGTTTTATTATACCTCCTGATTTTTCAAGCAATGTTCTTACTGGTAGGTGACCTCTTTTTCTTGTGAATTCTCCTGCCAATGTTTTAGCTTCAGGATTTTCAGCTGCACCAAAAACTTTTGGAACTTTTTTATTTAGTTTTTGAAAGATTCTTCTTCTATTAAGTTCGATTATTTTTGCATCTAAATCTTTAAATTCTGAAATTTTATTTTGATGTAATTCACCAATAAATGTAGCTAAAGTTTCATTCTCTGCAAATACAATATTCAGTAAACTATCTGCAAAATTTCCAAGAACAAGAGGTTTAACATCCTCTTTTTTTATATTTCTCTTTTCAACAGTTTTTACAAACAAGTTAGCTGAAGTTGACATACATGCATTTTTTGTGTTTAAATATTGAGACCATAGATGTAAACTTGAAATTTGCCCTCTCCATAATTTTAATTGTTTTTCCCATTTATCAAAATGAACATCTTTTGTTTCTTTTTTAAATATTAATTTACTTCTAGGATTTAATTTAGACTCCAATTTAGAAAGTTTATCAATAAATTTATCTCCTAAATCTAAATAATTTTTTATTTCGCTCTTTGAGTCGATTTCAAAAAATGAATTTGAAAGTAAATTTATTGTATTTTCATTGTATATTCCTTCTTTTAATAAATGATTGAATTGTCTCATAAAATTTGATGCTGATTTTAAATCAGTTATAGATGCATCATAATGCCATAATTCACCAAAATATTCAGTTCCTAAATTATTAACATTATTTAATTCTTTTTTAAATTTCAAATGTTCTTTAACTGCTTTTAAATCTTTAAGTGCAATTTTATCATTAGGAACATCTTTTTTATATAAATATTTTAATTCTTCACGATGATTCTTTCCACCAAAGAATTTAAATCTTTTATTGGTCTCTTTTTCAAGATCCAATAGTAAATCCTCTAAATTTTCACTATATATATTGTCATTGAACTTATCCATAACTCTTGAAGTCATTTGGTAATTTTCTAATTTTTCAATAAGTTCATTAACTTTCCGAGGATTATTAATCCAACATTTATTTGTTAAAATAGCACTATCAATTAAACCAATAGTCCTATCATCAAGGAGTTTTATTGATTCTAGTGATCTTTCATATTCTCTTAATGTATTAGCTGTTTTTATTCCAAAATTTTCATATAAATTTTCAGATTCATAGGAAAAATCATTTAATGATTCTAAAGTATCATTAATAAGCATCTCAATTTCTCTTAAATCAGAGGGAAGTAAACTTTTAGGACTACATTTACTCCAAGGATTATTTTTAGATATAGTACTATGAAGTTCAGCTAAGTTTTCAAGATCAATAATCATATCATCCAAATCTTTAAGAGTAAACTCTTCTGGAGATTTAAACCTCACTAAAGGTAATATATTACTCAAATTAGATGCATTTTTTTTGTGAAAATGATCTTCAGCATATTCTTTCATGCCATATAATTCAAAGGGAGACATTTGAACATTATAAACTGGCTGGTGAATAATTTCAGCATAATCATCTAATTGATGTCTTAATTTTTCTAGTTTTCTAAGAATCTGATTAATGTTAATATCATCCATAGCTCTAACATTTAGTGCTTTTTGAAGTTCTTTTAATAATTTTTTTCTCTTAGTTTTATGACTATGTAATTCAAGTACAAATTTACCAAGTCCAACATTATCTAATCTACTTTTAACAACTTCTAATGCAGCCATTTTTTCACTGACAAATAGAACACTTTTTCCAGAAGCTAAAAGTTCAGCTATAACATTTACAATTGTTTGAGATTTCCCAGTTCCTGGTGGCCCTTCAACAACAAGATTTCTTCCAGATTTAACATCTTCAATTACTGCAATTTGTGATGAATCTGCATCGAGAACTTGATACATGTCTTTATATAAAAGTTCTTTATCCACATCTTCCTCATTAAATGAGCTATCATGTTTGTTTTTAGTAGGATTGAATATAGATTCAATTAATGCATGTTTTGTTAAATCAACATTTTCTTCCCAACTTTCGGGATTCAAATCATTATACATTACAAATTTTGTAAAAGAGAAGAATCCAAGGGATATGTGTTTTGTAACTTTCCATTTTTTCATTTTATTTACTGCATTTTTAACATCCCTTAAATAATGTTCAACACCTTCAATATAAGATGTTATTTTAAATTCAGGAAATTCAATTCCTTCTTCAGCTAATTTAGCTTGTAAAGAAATGTTTGATTGAATATCTTCTTCATTCCAATAAATAGAAAATGATTTTCCTACTTTTTTCCTTTCAATTGATACTGGAATTAAGATTAAGGGTGCAGCGTGAACTTCATTTGGTCTGAAATTATCTCTCCATTCTAAGAAACCTATAGCTAAATACAAAATATTATAACCTTGCTCATGAAACATGGTATTTGCTTGTTGATTAATATAAAAAAGTCTTTTTTGAAGTTCTTTTGGAGTAAGATCGGTTTTTAAAGATTTATCTCCTTCAGAAAAAATGCTTAAATCAATTGGTGGATGTTCCCAAAGTGCAGAAAATCTTGATTTTCTACTATTATTATCATCATCTTTCGAATTTGAATTTCGTTCTTTTTTATTTGGAACAAATTGCATCTTCTTTTTTTGCAAAATAAGTGTCTGATAAACAGACATTGGGGATTGATTGATTACTTCAAGGGTTTTAGACCTAGGTTTATAATTTAACAACTGATTTCTCAGAGTTAAATCAAGTAAATTATTTCTAAGTTTTTCAAACTCCTTTTTTATGTTATTAGAAGATGTTTTTCCCATTTGTATCACTAATATTAAAAATTAGGTTATTGGTAGTCAATCCTAAATACATTATATATTTATTCTTATAATTATTAATAAAGTTTTCTAATAACTTTAAATTTAGCCCTAAAATTACTTTGTTTCAAAAAATTAGATTAAATTATTAATTATAATAGAAATATTAAATAATATACATTAGTAGATAAAAATTATATTTAATCAATTAATTTAGATTATATATTAGATATTTTGAAAAATGTTCAAATTAAGATATTATAAAAGGAAATATTTAAATTATATTAGAACAAATATAATTATTGAATTAATATTGTTCATTTAGATTAGTGTATTTTTAATAATAAATATTTATATAAATTAATTTGTGTATATAAATTAATTTAATTTTTAAATTAATTTAAGATTATAAACTCATTTGAGTTATATTAGGTATATAAAATTACATTATATTAATCAACTTATATATTATTAATTATAAATATATAATTTAGCTATTAATTAGTTTAGAATATATTGCTTTAAGATATCATATAGTTTATTATTTTATTTTAATATATTTACTTTAATATATAATTATCTCAATATATTATTATTTTAATAAATTATATTTATGAGTATATAATTATTATTTAAGATTAATAATGATTAAGTTATTGGATTATAATATTTTATTATGTTATTTTATTAATTTATTTTATTAGATTAATTAGTAGATTAATTATTAGATTAATTATTAGAATGATTATTAGATTGATTATTAGATTAATTAGTAGATTAATTAGTAGATTAATTATTAGATTGATTGTAAAATAATTAAAATTAATATGTTTCATTAGAATTCTTTTATTTATGGAGATAGAGGTGATATTTTGAATGATAATATAAAAACTGCTATGGTTGGAACCCCTTGTCAAATATTAGCTGCTACTAAAATTAACAAATATTCTGAGAAAACCGGAGGATCTTCAATTGATATAAAAATAGGTTTATTTTGTATGGAGAATTTTTCATATACCTATTTAAAAAAATTTTTAACAGAAAAAGATATTAATATTAATGATGTTGAAGGTTTTAGAATAGAAGAAAATAAATTTAAAGTGCTATTAAAAAATAATGATATGTTCACAGTTCCTTTATCTGAAACTGATTCATTCAAAAGGAAAAATTGTGATATTTGTCTTGATTATACTTCTGATATATCTGATATTTCAATAGGTTCTCTTGGATCTCCTAAAGGATGGTCTACAGTTATTATAAGAACTGAAAAAGGAAAAGAAATTATTGAAAATGCAGAAAATGAAGGTTATTTTGAAACTAAAGAAATATCTGATAAAGGGAAAAAAATAATTGAAAAAATTGCTAGTAAAAAGATAGAAAAAAATCTTGAAAATATCAATGTTAGAGAAAAAGTTTCAAGACCTGTACTATATACTAGAAATATAAGTGATGAAGAAATTGAAGATATTTCCTCAAAATGCCAATTTGATAATTTAGAAAGTGATGTTATATCTGAAGGAGCATGCGTACTTTGTGGAGCTTGTGAATATGTATGTCCAATAGGTATCGTTGAAATTGATGATCGAAAACCTCAAAAATTTGGCGAGTGTAAAGAAGATTGTCATGCATGTTACTATGCTTGTCCTAGAACTTTTTTAAGTAAAAATGTTTTAGGTTATAACTTTAAAGCAAAACCTTTAGGAGAATATATAGATATTATTTCTGTAAGATCTAATAAAATAAAAGGGCAAGATGGAGCAGCAGTTACCTCAATATTAATGTACTTACTTGAAAAAAATCTAGTAGATAATGTGTCTATTGTTGGTGAAGATGAAGAAATTTCATGGAAACCAGTGTCAAGATTAACTAATGATGTTGAAGAAGTTAAAAAAGCTGCAGGAACTAAATATAGTACTGTTCCTATAGGTTTTAAAGCTTTAGAGTAATAATTTTTTAATAAACTTTTTAATTTATTTATATTTAAAATTATTTAAATTATTTTTTCATTATTTTTCTATTTTTAAATTATTTTTTATTAATATTTTATTTTTTCACTTTTATTGATATTTTTTTATTTATTTTCAGTTTTATCATTTTCCTTAGTTTTTTACTAATTTTTAATATTTATTATATTATAATATTCTTCGGGGATTATAAATTTTAATAAATTAATTAAATTAAAAATACTAATATATAAATTCAATATTAATAAGATAACTGTTAAAAATGAAAATAAATGAAAATAAGTGAAAAAAATAATAAAAATATAGAAGAATAATAAAATAGAATATGTAAAATAAATAGTAAATTAATTATAAATTATTAAAAATGAATAAAAAATATAAAAATAATAAAAAATAATTTAAATAATAATTTAATACTAAATTTAAATATCAATAGAACGGTGAATTTAAATAAATTTAAATATTATATTTAAATATTAATAAATTATTAATGAAGTACTAAATTTAATTTTATACTATTTTTTTAATTTTATAATATTTTATTATAAACTGTCAATTGCTTTAACAAGAAGATTAATTGTATTTTCAACATCTTCCATGCTTGCAATACTTACAGTTGTATGAATATATCTAGTTGGAACTGAAACTACACCTGTTGGAATTCCATCTCTAGATAAATGAATAGCAGATGCATCAGTAGTTCCACCCTCACTTACTTCAAGTTGGTATTTGATATCTGCTTCTTTAGAAGATGAAATTAATAAATTTTTAATTTTCTCTGGAGTAATAATTCCTCTTCCACTTGCATCAGCTAAAATTATAGCTGGTCCATCACCAATTTTTGCTGGTGCATCATCTTCTTTTATTCCAGGATGGTCTCCAGCAATAGTAACATCCAAAGCAAATGCCATATCAGGATTTATCTTAAATGATGATGTTTTTGCACCTTTTAAACCAACCTCTTCTTGAACTGTTCCAACACCAAAGACAGTTGCTTTAGTATTAACTCTTTTTAGAGTTTCTATCATAATATAACAGCCAATACGATTATCAAGAGCTTTGCCCATAATTAGATTGTTAGGAAATTCTTCGTATTCTGATTTAAAACTTATAGGGTCTCCAACAGTAACTAATTCTTCAGCTTCTTCTTTTGAAAAAGCACCAATATCAATAAACATTGAATCATATTCAACAATTTTTTTTCTCTCAGAAGCTTTCATGACATGAGGAGGTTTTGATCCAATAACACCAGTAACATCACCATTTGCTCCATGAATTGTTACTGTCTGGTTTAGTAACATTTGATCATTTATTCCACCAATTTTTGTAAAACGAAGAAAACCTTTTTTATCAATGTGGCGAACCATTAATCCAATTTCATCCATATGGGAAGCTAACATTACCTTTGTTCCTTTTTTTTCGCCTTTTTTAATAGCTATAACATTACCCATCAAATCTTCTTCTAATTCATCTACATGATCTTTGAGTTCTTCTTTAATAATTTCAACAATTTTTCCTTCAAAACCAGATATCCCTGGAGTTACTGATAATTTTTCCATTAAATTCATTTTTTCACCATATGAATAATAAAGATAAGTAATTAATGCATATTTAAATTCAAATAAATTATATTTGATTATATAAGTTTATATGAATTATTACATAAATATTTTATTAAAAATAGGATAAATAGTTTTTAAAATATGATAAATAGTTTTTATTTAATAATTAATATTAATATTATTCTTATAAAATTAATAAATTATATCAACAATAAGTTTATAAACTTTGTAATATTATTTAAGTATGTATGATACCTAAAAGTCATCCTAGATATAAATCTCTTATTTTACGAGAAAAAATAAAAAATGCATATAAAGAGGGATATTTAGCTGATTCTGGAATGATTGCTCATGGCAGAGGTGAAGCATTTGATTATCTCATTGGAGAAAAAACCACCCCAACCTCTAAAAATGCGATTAAAACAAGTGTAGCAATGCTTCTTTTAGCAAAAAATCCTGTTTTATCTGTCAATGGAAATAGTACTGCACTAGCTGCAAAAGAAATTGTTGATTTAGCTAATGAAACTAATTCTAAAATTGAAATTAATTTATTTTATAGAACAAAAAAACGTGTTGAGATTATTTCTAAAATTTATGAAAATTTGGGATATAATAATATATTAGGTAATGATGATAAAAACTTAAAATATATTGATAATATTGATTCTCCTAGGGCTACAGCTAGTGAAGAGGGAATATATTCTGCGGATCTTGTTTTAGTTTCCTTGGAAGATGGAGATAGGGCAGAAGTTCTTTCTAATAATGGTAAGAAAATCATAGCTATTGATTTAAATCCTTTGTCAAGAACAGCTAAAATTGCAGATATAACTATTGTAGATAATATTGTGAGAACAATTCCTCTAATGATTGAATATGCAAAAAAATTAAAATCCAAAGATAATAATGATTTAAAAAGAATTATTGATGATTTTTCAAATGAAAATAATATTAAAAAATCCTTAGAGCATATTAATCTGGACAAATACAATTAATAATAATAATAATATTTAAAATATAAATTTTATTAAAATTTAATAATTATCAAAATATAATGTTTATTTAATAGTAATTTTTAGAAATTAATTTCAATTTTAGAATTAGTTTCAATATAATGCTTATTTAAATATAATCTTTATATAAGTATAATCTTTATTTATAAATATAAAATTTATTAAAATATAATAATTTTTAATATATAATAAAATATAACAATTAAGTTTTATTATAATTTAATTATATATAATTTTAAATTAATATTAAAACAAAATTAAAGTGAATTTTATGAAAGTTGTAGGTATTTCAGGATTACCCGGTTCAGGGAAAAGTTTAATTTCCAAGCTTGCTAAAGAAAAAGGAATCATGGTAATTAATATGGGAGATTTAGTTAGAGAAGAAGCTAAAAAAAGAAATGCTGATGTTGGAGAAACTTCAATAAAATTGAGAGAAGAATTTGGCGAATATGTTTTAGCTAAATTAACTATTGAAAAAATCAAAAATATAAATAAAGAGAATAATTTAGAGAATATTTTTTTAATAGAAGGCATACGTAGCCAATATGAAATAAAAATGTTTAAAGAAAATTTTAAAGAATTTTTACTTTTATCAGTCTTTGCTTCACCAAAAACAAGATTTAATAGACTTAAAAATAGAAATCGTAATGATGATTCTTCAATTTATGAAGAATTTTTAAAAAGGGATCAGAGGGAGTTAGATTTTGGTATAGGTGCTGTTATAGCAACATCAGATTCTATATTTATTAATGAAGATAGTTTGGAAGAATATAAAAAACAAATAAATAGTTTTTTTAAAAATATAATAAGTTAATTTATATTAGTTTTACTAAATTATTAATTGTTTTATATTGTAATATATCCTATTAAAATTATATTGATTTTAAACGTTCAGGATGAGTATAAACATTAAATCTCTCCCCTCTCACAAAACCAACCATTGTTATATTTGCTTCATCAGCTACTGTATATCCAGATAAAGTTGGAGCTGCATTTGAGGCAATTAAAGGAATTCCAATTCTTGCTATTTTTATTAATACATCTGCGGGCATCCTACCACTATAAATTATATAAGAATTATTAAAATCTAATTTTTTTCTAGCAGCTGCACCAATGACTTTATCAACTGCAACATGTCGACTAATATCTTCCCTACTTATAAATTCATTTTCTTGTTTATTTATAAAACTAGCAATGTGGGTTCCTCCCGTTTTTTTCCATATAACTGCTTTTTCTCTGATTTTTTCAGCATTTTCTAATAAGTCTTTAGGATCAATGATAAAATTGGACTCAACTTTATCTATAAAATCTATTTTACTTCTCCAACCTCCAAAACAGTCAGAACCAACTATCAATTCTTTTTTAATGTCAAAATCTTCTAAATCAATTTTGGCACTTATATTATTACCATCAATTTCTATTTCTTCAACATTATCGATACTATTTATTAAACCTTCCCCTAACATGTAGCCAACACTAAAATCTTTTAAAGAATCAGGACTAATAGAAAAACTTCTAGTTAGTGTCTTGTTTATGACTAAAGTTATTGTTTCATCTGAAACAATTATATCCTCATTTTCTGTGAATTTATTATCATCATAAATTAAAGTATCAATTTTACTTGTCATAGGCATTTTTTCAAATCCTTTTTCATTACATTTATTTTATATTTATAAATATATCTAATATTAATAAAATAATTATTTAAAATCTATTTATATAATTTTATATTATTACTAATGATATTATAAATTATATTAAATTATATAATTTGATTTTTATCATTTATAAAAAAATATAAAATTGAATAATTAAATATAAAATTATTATAACTCCTTAAAAGACATTTACATAATTTAAGAAGTTATATATCAATAGATAATATAATTAGGAATATATTTATCCCTTTAAGATCATATGCCTATAAAAAAAATAAAAACATTTAAATTTGATAATCATGAGCTATAATGGACCTGCCTTATCATAAAATAGATCTTGAATTAAATTAAGTCCACCATCAAAACCTACATAATTATCTCCCAAAACTAATCTATTATATGAAGGGAAAGAAACTGTAACATGAGTTGTTTCAAGTTCTGCTTTTATAACAGATTCAAGAGAGCTTGCATATAAATTTAAAAATGGTCTATTTTTCAAAATTTCTCCGATTTTATAAGAATCAATCTCAAATATAATATCTGGTGTAAATTCTATCTCATCACTACCAGTAATAGATTCTATAATGCTTTCTCTATATTCTTTTGGTGGGTTATCTGTGATTATAACCACGTCAGGGAGTTGACCAACTTCATCAGTCAAATATCTTGTAATACCACTAGCAGTGTTTGAATCAGCTACAACACCGAAATATACATTAGGAACATCAAACTGGAGAATATCTCCTGCATATTCAATTGTACGGTATGCTCTTCTTTCTTCTGTATTAATAAATTCTTCTAATTTTGTTTTATCAATAGGTAAAATTTCAGCTAATTTTCTTAAGAAATTTTTAGTCTGTATAGGTCCAATTGGTATGCTTGGGAAACTTATAAATGGTGTTTCAAACTTATCTTGAAATTTACTAGCTGCTCTATGGCCAACCCATGATGATAAAACAATATTATATGAAGCATCAGGTATTTTTTCAAGTTTCTCAACAGTATCAAATTCACCAAAAATTACATTAGCTTCAATTCCAACTTTTGAAAGTAATTCTTTTATTGCTCTAAGTTCACCTTTCCAAAATATATGTTGAAATGGAACAATACCCAAAATATTAACTAATTTTTTATCTTTATTTTCTGATGGTGTTAAAAATTGATCTGCAAGTGCTTCGAAAAAAAGTTCATATCCTTCAAAGGAATTTCCTTTAAAGCCAGGAGCATTAACATGGATTATAGGAGCTTTATCTCTAAATTCACTTACTACTGCATCTACATCATCACCAATTAATGATGGTACACAACCGGAAATTACTGTAAAAAATTTCCCTGTTGAGATTTTTATTGTTGAGTCTATAAGTTTCCTTAATTTCTCTTCTCCTCCAAAGATTACATGTTCTTCAACAAGACATGAACATGGAGTAGAAGAACCTCCATAATCACCAGGAGCGTTTTGTGCCCCTCCATAATTAGCACCGAATAATTGACTCATTCCACATCCAGAACCCGAATGTAAAATTGGTACTCCTTCATTAAGTCCAACAGCTGCTTCATAAGCTCCAGATAAAGTACAACCATACCTTGGAGCTTCAACTATTCTTGGAGAACTTGATTCATCAACATAATTTTCTGATTTATTTTCACTCATTTTTTTCTCTCCTTTTAAAATTAAAAGTGATTAAATAAAAATGATTAAATTAAATTAATAGCATTAATCAATAATCATTTTAATAATCACTTTTCATTATTTTCCCTTTTCAGCAAAGTATAATGGATCGGGTTGGTCTAAATACCATTTCTTTACACTCACTCCAGTCTTCTCTTTTGAAAGTCTTTGGAATGATTGATTCTTTAATGCTTGTAATAAAAAGTTTCCATACGCAACTGCACCAGCATAAACTGCTTGAGTACTCCATTTTCTTGGATCTCCTCTTAGAGAATGTAACCTTGAAACAGAACCCTCACGTTTCCAAGCTCCACCTTGGAATGGGCAAGTTAAAGCCATATCAGGTTTAGTATGCTCAGTAATATGTAGTTGTTCTGCAGCTTGGAAGGTATTTACCATTACATCAAAGTCACCAACTCTATTTATAACGTCTTCTAATTCATCTATTAATATATCATCAAAGTCTTGAGCCATTGCAGAAGATGATTTAACACCTAATTCATCAAAATATGGGAGTTGAGTAACAAGTCTTCCTTGACCAAGAGAACCAAGAACATCAATTCTCTTACCTCCTCTTGAATCTTCAATCTCCTTGAATTTTGTTGTTATTTCTTTCATTTTAGGAACCCATTTAGAATGTTCCTCTTTTATTAATATTTCTACCTCTTTTTCTTTTCCAGTATATTTTCCAATTTCTCTTAACCATTGATCAGTATTTTTTATACCAATTGGAGACGGATACATGAAAAATGGGACTCCAAAGTGTTGATGAAGTCCTCTTGAAAGGTAATCTGTATAAGTCGGACAAATAGGTGCAGTAACTGCTGCTTCTCCAAGTTGTTCAAAGTCCTCTACACTTGCAAATTCGGGTATAAAATTTGCTCTTAATCCTAATTTACCTAATAATCTTTCAATTTCTATTCTATCTTGCCATGCATATGATAACATACTTGCAATATTAACTAAATCTTTTTGTTTCTTTTTTGGCTTTTTAACAAGATATTTTAATACTCCATGCCAAAATGCATCATAACCAGTTTGCATGATCTTTGACCTTACACCTTCACAATGTATTGGAACTATAGTAGCATCAATCTCTTTTTGTATTTCATTAACTGCAGATTCAATATCTTCACCAATAATACCTGTAACACAAGTAGTTAAAATAAAGATAGCTTTTGGATTATATCTTTTTTGTGCTTCTTTAATTGCTTCTATAAGTTTATCCTTAGCTCCAAATACTACATCATCTTCACCAAGATTGGTTGTTAACCAGTTAAGTTTATAGTTTGTTGGTTTTCCTAATGCTTCTGGAATTGCACCATACAATTCTTTATAACCCAACGCTGAATGTGAACATCCTACAGGACCATTGAAAATAATTGCCGCATCTCTTATTGTAGAAACTCTCACAGCTAGGTAAAAATTAAGAATACAACCTCCAGACTGTTGAAATCCTCTTTCTGTACATCTTAAATTTCCTTTTTTTGCATCATTTAAGAGTTCGCTCGCCTTTCCGAAATACACATTAGTTCCATTTGCACGTTGTTCTCGAGTAGGACATGTGTTTTTATCAAGTTCTACAATATAATCCTCCGAATCAAGTTCATTTTTTGCCATATTTTAACTCCTTTTAAAATTTTTCATATTTATAACCATTATTGTTTATTTTCAGCCATTATTATCTAATTTGAATATTTTCTTAAATTCTCCCTTAATTTAATTTTTTTTATAAATTATCTTGTATTAAGGGTTATAACCTAATTTTATGATTAATATTTGATTTATGAGAAGTTTAATCTTATATTTTAAAATCACCTTCTTCCTGTCTTTTAAGATCTAATAATTTATCAGACCATGATTCAGCCCAATCTTTTAATTCATCACTTTCCAATGGAGATGGGACATATTCCTTCTTATTATTGTAAATATTTTTTGCAAGTTCTCTGTAAACATCTGCTTGAGAAGATTCGGGATCTGCTTCAATAGTTGTTTTACCTGCTAATTCTGCTTGAGTTACTGTAAGTGATCTTGGAACAAACCCTGCAATTGTACTATCTGTTTGATCAATAAAATCTCTTAATATATCTTTTTGAGCAGAAAATGTTATTGAATTTGCAATTATACCGCTGAAAAGAGCCCCTCCACCTGTAGAATATTTTTTTATACCTTTAAAAAGATTATTAGCTGCATAAATAGCCATAAAATCGGCTGAAGAAACAGTATAAACTTGATCTGCTACTCCTTCTCTTATAGGCATAGCAAAACCACCACATACTACATCTCCAAGTACATCATATAAAACAACATCAGGAGCATATTCTTCATATACATTTTGTTGTTTTAAAAATTCTACTGCAGTAATTATGCCTCTTCCAGCACAACCTACACCAGGCTCTGGGCCTCCAGCCTCAACACAATGAATTCCATTAAATCCTTCAAAAATTACGTTTTCAACTTTTAAAGCCCCTCTTCCTTTTCTTAATGATTCTAATACTGTGGGTATTGATTTTCCACCAGTTAATGTGTGAGTAGAATCACTTTTTGGGTCACAACCAACTTGCATTACATTATATCCTGCATCTGATAATGCAGCACTAATGTTTGAGGTGGTAGTAGATTTTCCTATTCCACCTTTTCCATATATTGCAATTTCTTTTATTTTCTTCAATTTTTCTACCTCATTAATAGTTAAGCTAAGAATTATATAACAATTGTTATATTATTGATTTTTTTCTTCCTGTCTTTAATATAAAATTAAATCAAGGTTTAATTTAAAAAATTATAAATTAAACATTAAAAACAGAATAAGTGATATTTCAACTCTAAATAATATATAACTGACAATAATTTTATTTAAACTAAATAATATTTAAAACAAATAAAATTAATTTATAATTTTTTATTTTAATTTTTAATATATTCTTATTTAATACAATTATTTATTATATTAATAGAATAAGTTAAATTAAAAATTAATAGAATAATAATAATAATATAAATTAATAATATAATATTAAATAATATGTAATTATTTTTAAAATATCTAAATTATTAAATATAATTTATATATTTTTTATTAAATTTATTATTTAATTAATTTAATTAATATATTTTTAAAAAATTATTCATTAAAAAAATTATTTATTAATAATTATCTAATTAAATATTAATTATTATCAGTTATAGCAAATGAGAGTTATTTGTTTAAATCAACACATAAAATCAATAATAGAATAAGATTTATATCTTAAAAACAATTTATATGATATAAATTCATTGTATACAAATGCAAGCCTAGAATCAACTAATTTATTAGATATTTTTGAAATATATCCAACAGATTTTAGTATATTTAAATCACAAATCATTTTAGGCCTCCATTCTTTATTTAATTATATTTTTCATATAAGAATAACATATAGTTAATTATTATAATACATATCATTAATTATATAATTAATTTTATAACATATAATTAACATTAGATAATATTAATATAATTAACATTGTATAATATTATAAAAAAATTATACAAAATTATATATAATTACATAATTTTTTATACAATAACACACGATTATTTATTTTATTTACTAATAATCTAAATATAACAATCGTTATTAATAATTATTTATTATAATATATAAACTTTACGATTTAGTTATTAACCTTTAATTATCAGCGTGAAATTTTTAATTATCAAATGAAATATTATTTTTAAATCAAATATTATTTTATAATAAATTTTTAATAAAACTTTTTAATAAAGCTTTTTAATAAAGCTTTTTAATAAAATTTTTTAATCAAATATTTTTAATTAAATTTTTTAAATAGATATTTCAAATGAGATTTTATGATGATATTCTAAGGTATAAGTTTAAATATAACTAACAAAATATTATTTATAACAATTGTTATTTAAATTTTTTGTTATAATAATTATAATATAATAATTATAATAATATAAAAAAAATGATTAGATTTAATATTTAATAAAAATTTTTATTTTTAAATTAAATAATTATTATATTATTTTTATATCTATAAAAAATATTTTAATGATTAAAATTTCCTAGAAAATAAAAATAAGAAATTTGGAGAGATTATATGGAACAAGAACTTATAATAGCTAGATATGGTGAAATTGGATTAAAAAGTCCTAGAGTAAGAAGTAGATTTGAAAGACAACTAAAGTCTAATATAAAAACAGCATTTGATTGCAAAATAAAAATAAACCAAGGCAGAATATTTATATACCCAAAAAATTTTCCCGAAGCAATGATTAAATTAAAAAGAATTTTTGGAATTGTTTCTTTTTCACCTGCTATTCCAACAAAAACTAATCATAAAGACATAGAAAATGATTTAAATAAATATACTGAAAAACTTATGGAAAAAAACTTAATAAATTCAAATACAAAATTTGCAGTAAGGTGTAGGAGAGTAGGAGAACATGAATTTTCATCTCAAGAGATTGCAGGATTTTCAGGATCAGTAATTATAAAAAAAACTGATGCTCCTGTTGACCTTTCTAATCCAGATATAGAAATATTTATCGAAGTTAGGGATGATAAAACATATATATTTCATGAAAAAATAAAAGGACCTGGAGGATTACCTCTCGGTTCACAAGGAAGATTAGTTGCTTTAGTTTCTAGTGGTATTGACTCCCCTGTAGCTGCATACTTAATGATGAAAAGAGGTTGTGCTATAACAGCTATGCATTTTGATAATGATCCTTTTGCTGGTCCAAAAGTTACAGAAAATTTTAAAAAATTAATTGATAAACTCAATGATTATTCCTATGGATTCCCTATAAGAACAAAAATTGTAAAATATGGTGATTATTTGCAAAAATGTAAGGATAATGCACCTGAAAAGCTTACCTGCGTTTTATGTAAATCTGGAATGTATAAAATAGCTAGTAAAGTTGCAAAAAAAGAAAATGCGTTGGGAATAATAGATGGAAGTAGTGTAGGGCAAGTTGCATCTCAAACACTCCCTAATATTCTAGCTACACGTGCAAATACAGAATTTCCAATATTGAGTCCACTTATTGGATTAGATAAGATTGAGATAGAAAAAATATCTAGAAAAATTGGAACTTTTCCAATATCTGAGATAAATGATGGAGGCTGTTCTGCAGTCCCAAGATATCCCGAAACTAAAGCAGAACTTAAAAGAGTCAATGATGCAATAAAATCAATTGATCAAGAAATAGAAATTGAAAAAGCTGTAAATAGCTTATACTAAATAAAAACTATAAAAAAGTGCAATAAATAAATTTTTTTAATGATAAAAATTTTGATATTAATTCACTAATATTAAATTTTATCAATTATAATATGTTATTACTTTTAAAATAAATTAAATAATTAATAAAGAACTTTATTATACAAATAAAACTTTAATTAAAAATTTAATTATTTAAAATATCTCACTAAATAGTAATATTTATATATTAATTTAAATTAAATAACAATTGTTATAAAATATTATTATTATGGTTAAAAATATTTTAGTAATAATCTAATAATATATAGATTAAATTTATGTTTATCATTTGTAAAAGTAATTTATTAATAAATTATTCAAAAAAAAACTATATAAAATATAAAATTATTAAAAAAATAAAAAATATCCATAAAATAATAAATTATATAATAAATTATATAATAAATTATATAATAAAGGAATTATTTTATATATAAAAATATGGTGAGACTATGGTATTAATTATTGGCTCTGGTGTAGGAGGAGCAATATTAGCTATGGAATTAGCTAAATCAAAAATTCCAGTAACTATAATTGAAAAAGGACCTTTTTGTAATGTTGGAGATTCATACAAATATTATGATAAAGTAGATGACTATTTAGATCTTTCAAAAACAACTTGTGTTGGAGGATCAAGTGTTGTTGCAGCAGGAAATGGTGTTAGGTTACTTGAAGAAGAACTAAAAGAATATGGTGTCGATATATCAAAAGAGTTAGATGAAGTAGAGGAATTATTAGATATTCATCAAATGGATGATTCGCATTTTGGTGAAGGAACTAAAAAGTTCATTAAAGCTGCGAAATCTATTGGGCTTCCCGTTATAAAAATGCCTAAATTTATCAGAGAAGAAGATTGTACCCAATGTGGTAAATGTGCTTGGGGTTGCCCAAACGATGCTAAATGGTCTTCACAAGATTTTATAAAAGAAGCTATAGAAAATGGAGCTAAATTAATTGATAATACTGAAGTTACAGACATAATAACTGATCAAGATTCAGTTAAAGGAGTGAAAGTTAAAAAATCAGATGGAACTGAAGAAATTATTAAATCCGATAAAGTTGTTTTAGCTGCAGGAGCTATTGATTCTGCAATTATTCTTCAGAAGTTAGGATTAAAAGCTGGTGAAAAATTGTTTTTAGATCCATTTGTTACTGTCGGTGGCGTTATAAAAGATATTAATTACCATAAAGAAGTTACAATGAATGCATTAGTCATTGGCGGAAATTTTGTTCTTGCTCCCCATTATTCTGTTTTATTAAATGAAAATATGGACGACGATAACATTAAAAAAGGAGACATTTTAAGTGTCATGGTAAAGATTCCGGATGATAATCACGGAAAAATTGTTAATGGAGAGATAATTAAAGAAAATTCAATAAAAGATGTGAGATTCATTGCAGAAGGAGCAGCTACAGCAGGTGCAATATTAGTTAATGCAGGTGTAGATCCAAATACTATTGTTTCAACACGCTTGAGAGGTGCTCATCCTGGAGGAACAGCTGCAATTGGAGATATTGTTGATACTAACCTTGAAACAGAATATAAAGGATTATTTGTTTCAGATGCAAGTGTTATTCCTAAAGCTCCAGGAGCTCCTCCAATAATAGCTATTTTAGGATTATCAAAAAGGCTATCAAAACATCTTATAGATGAATTAAGTTAATTTTTTAAATTTAACATATATTTTAATTTTAAGTATATATTTTAATTTGTAAGTATATATTTCTAAATATATGTTTTTAAATTATTTTTTATATTAAATTATTTTTTATTATTTAATTATTCTTTATATTAAATTTTTTTTTTATTATTTAATTATTCTTTATATTAAATTTTTTTAAATATATAAAACTGAAATCGATTAAAATTTATTATAAAAATCTAAATTTAAAAATAATTACTCAAATATTACCAATAAAACAAAATATTGATATAAATTAATTTCAACCTAAAATAAGAATAAATAAAATAAATAAAAACAATGCGAACAACATAAACAATAAAAAAAAAGAATTGATGAATAATTATAATAATTATAAAAATTACTATAAAAATTATTATAAGAATATTAAAATTAGTATAGAAAGAATTATATGAATATTAAAATTACTATAGAAATTATTATAATAATTATTATAAACTAGAAAAAAAATATTAAAAAATATAATATCCATTTAAATAACTTATTTTGTCATATGAATAAATTTAATATATCATATAAATTAAAAAAATAGAAGTTAAATTATATTTTTTTATCCACCATAGACAATTTGTATGACTTGTAATTCATCCCCATCTTGAATTATGGTTTCTTCTTCCACAATTTCCCCATTATTTTTAACAACTGTACTTTCAATAGAAACATCAAGCTCATTTAAAACATCAAGAATTGTTATTTCACCTTCAAGCTCTCTATCTTCTTTTTTATTTTCAAATATTAAAGTAAAACTCATAATAACACCTTATTTTCTGTATTAGTAAAAAAATTATAAAAATTAAAAAAATTATAAAAAATATAAAAAATATAAAAAATATAAAAAATAAGATTCATGATAAAAAAAATTATTTTCATTATGAATCTAAATTACTTATAGTTCTATTACATCAAAAGATGATAAATCTAAAATGTTGAATGTTAAAAGCTTAGGAGAGTATATAACTTCACCAATTCCAGTAATTATTTTAAAAGCCTCAAATGCTTCTAAACAACCTACAATATTAGGGGTTGGTCCAATAACTGGGGGAACCCCCCTGTTTAATCCATTAACATCATTAATAGTATCTTCATTTAGTTCCCTATCAACTGAGGGTAACTGGAACATTTCTTCATAAGTTTTTGTTTCAGGAGTGAATACTGAAACTTGACCCATTGTACCATGAATTGCACCATGAACATAAGGAATGCCAAGCTTTCTAGCAGCCCTACTTACAATGATAC
The DNA here is from genome assembly GCF_937881195.1 of uncultured Methanobrevibacter sp. GTDB lineage: Archaea > Methanobacteriota > Methanobacteria > Methanobacteriales > Methanobacteriaceae > Methanobinarius. Next base: position 28,590 of record NZ_CALGFC010000003.1, read on the forward strand.
GAGTAACTAAATTGTCTAATGCATCAAGAACTACATCAGAACTTCCAATAACTTCTTCAACATTATTCTCATTTAATTCCTCATTAAATGCATTAACTTCAACATAAGGATTTATGTTCCTAACTCTCTCTTTTGCAGAGTAACTTTTTTCTTTACCTAATGTTTCTAATCCACTGATTAATTGTCGGTTCATATTAGAAAGGTCAAAAATATCTTTATCAATTAAATTAATTTTTCCTACTCCCATACGAGCTAATTGTTCAATTAATGAACCACCAATTCCTCCACATCCAATTACAGTTACTTCAGCTTCTTTAAATCGGGTTTGCTGACTTTTTGTCACTATACTCATTTGTCTACTAATAATTTCCCAATATCCCATTCCAATATATCTTGTTGGCATTTAATCACTTTCTTGTTGTAAATAAATAATTAATATTTTTTATAATTAATATTTTTTAAATAATTTTTATTTTTAAATAATTCTTATTTTTAAATAATTCTTATTTTTAAATAATTCTTATTTTTAAATATTTAAATAAATAATTAATAATTATATTCCTATCAATTTAGTATATAGATTCTAATTATAGTATATATGTTAATGAATATACATATATTATATTACACATATTATATGATTAATTATTAATATTATATCTAAATATCAAATCATATGATTCAAAATCTACCAAATAACAAATTAATGAATTATAATATATTATTTGAGTAACATCATTAATAACAATACAAAATTAATCAATAACATAATATAAAAAATAATTTTATCTTTTTAATTTTATTATATATTTAATTTTTATTTAATTCTTAGCTTATTTATAACAATAGTTATATTTTTATATTAAGACGAACTTATATATAAATATTTTCATAAGAATATTTTATTCTAATTATTAATTATTGTTATAAATTGTATTAATTTTAATCATTTTAAAATAACATAATTGATTTAATTAATATACTTATTTCATTATTTATTACATTGATAAATTATCAATAGACTTTTTAATAGGTTATTTATCAATAGAATTTTTAATAGATTATTGTTAGGATTAAACGAGAGCTAATGAACATGAAATATGATAATGATAAAAAAATTAATTATAGAAAATCCATAAATCTTCCAAAAGAAATATTGAATAGTATTGAAGCACCTAAAGATTTAGGATTACTTAAATGTATTCAATGTGGAATGTGTACTTCAGTATGTCCTGCAGCAGCACATAGTGATTATAATCCTCGAGATATAGTATATAAAGTTCTTAAAAATGACGAAACTATAATTTCAGATGAAAAAATATGGGATTGTTTTTATTGTTATACCTGCCAAAGTGTTTGTCCTGTGAAAAATAGTGTTTGTTTAATTAATCAAGTACTGAGGCAGATTGCAATTAACAAAGGAATAGCAAAAAAACATGTGAGTCCTTTTTTAACATATGGCAATACCTTTTTAGATATTGGAATTGGAGGAATACCAAAAAGTTTTTTCATGGATTTGAATAATGATATTGATGGCTGGTTAGATTTAAAAACTAATCTTGATAAAATAAGAGAAGATCTTTCTTTAGGTCCAGTGAAAATGCCTAAAAAATCAATCAAAGAAGTTAATTTACTACTTAAAAAAGCAAAATTCCATAAAAGGATGGAAAAAATGAAAAGTGGATAAAGTGATAAAATGGATAAAATACCAGATAAAAATATTTTATTATTCAAAAGTTGCTTAGTTAGTACTGAATATCCAGGGATTGAATCTTCAACTAAATATATTTTTGATAAATTAAATATTGATTATATAATTGATCATGAACAATCTTGCTGTACAGGACTAGGACATTACAGTGATGTATTTGATCAGTTTTCAACAACATTAATAGCTGCTAGAAATTTTAATTTAGCTAAAAAAATCAACAAGAAGAATATTGTAGCAATGTGTGCAACATGCTATGCAATAAATAAAAAATCTTCAGAAATATTAAATGAAAATGACGATTTAAGAGATGAAATTAATGAAATATTCAATGAATGTGGATTTGATAGCTATAAAAAAGATTCAATAAATACTGAAAATAATATTCTTCATGTTGTTGATATATTATTTGATAAAAGAAAAGAAATCAGCAAAAAGATTAAATTAGATTTATCTAATATAAAAATAGCTACACATCATGCATGCCACTATTGTAAAGTTTCTTATGATAATATATTAGATGGGTCTAGGAATCCCATATTATTAGATGAAATAGTAAAAAGTTGTGGTATCGATACAATTGGATGGTATAATGAAAAAAGATCAACTTGTGGAGCAGGTTTTAGGCAAAGATTTGTTAATAAAGATTTATCTTTAGAAGTGACTGAAAAGAAACTTTTAGCCTTAAATGATCAAAATGTTGATATATTAATACATATGTGCCCTAATTGTCATATGCAATTTGATAGATATCAACCTTATATTTCTAAAAAGTTAAATATTGAATTAAAAACAGTTCATTTAAATATTACTCAATTTATCGCCTTAATTTTAGGTGCAGACCCATATAAAATTGTTGGAATTCAAACACATACAATTCCTATTGAACCACTAATTGAGAAGATGAATACTGATAATAATAAATCAAAAGTTAATGATAAAATTGAAAATAGCCAAAATAAAATATCTATATAATAATTATCATAATATTAAAATAAAATATCCATATAATAATTATTATAATATTAAATATACTATAAATTTATTTTATTTAATAAAATTAAAATTTTAAAATATCATGAACTAATAATTAAGGTAATTATTTAAATATATAAGAATATAACAATTGTTAATATTTATATATAATAAAATTTAATAAAATGTTGTAAAACATGAAAAAATAATTGTTAAGCAATAAAATAATTTTAAATAATAAAAATAATTTTAAAAATAGATTTTATTTTTAAATAATATTTATTTCTGATTATATCATTATTTTTATAAATTGAAATTTAGTAAATAGAAATTAAATTAGATAATAGAAAAATTATTATTAAAAATCTAAAATAAATCACTAAAAGGTGAGATACTTGTTAAAAAGAAGCTTAGATGAGATTAAAGAAAAAATAAAAAAAGGTGATGCGAATGTATTCACTGCTCAGGAAATAAAAGAAGCAATAAAAAATGAAGAAGATATAAAATTTGATGATGTGGATGTTGTAACCTGTGGTACTTGTGGTATAATGTCCGGTACTGCTGCAATATTCCATATTGGAGTCACAGAACCAGGAGTTTTCCAAAAAGCTAAAAAAGTCTATCTTAATGGTGTTCCTGCTTATCCTGGCCCATGCCCAAATGAACTTTTAGGTTCAGTTGATGTAATAGCCTATGGAACAGAACATAGCGTAAGGGATCATGAATATGGAGGAGGTTTCCTTTTTAAAGATTTATTAAGTGGAAATGATATTGATGTTGAAGTTGAAGCAATTGATGGTCAAAAATTTGAAACTACTGTTAACATCGAAGATATCCCACGAGCACAAATAATTGGGGTTAGAATGGCTTTTAGAAATTATACTGCATTTGTAAATCCTGCAAATGATGTAGTTAATTCAATTTTTAATGGAATTCCAATGAAAGGAGGATTAGACCAATTTTCTTTTTCAGGATGTGGAGATTTAAATCCTTTGCAAAATGATGTTGGGAGAAATGTTATTAAAGAAGGAACTAAAATATTGTTTAATGGAGGCCCCGGAGTAGTTTTAGGTTCTGGAACTAGGAGTTCTGATACTAAACCAAATCTAATGTTAACTGGAGATATGCTTAAAATGTCTTCAGAATATATAGGAGGGTTTAAAACTGGAGCAGGGCCAGAAATATATGATTCAGTTGCTATACCAATACCAATATTAAATGAAAACATTTTTAATGATGTTAAAATAGTAAATAGTGACATTCCACTTGTAGTTGCTGATATACATGGAAGACATTTGCCATTAACTGAAACTAGTTATGATAAAGTATGGGAAGGCTATGATGAAAGACCTACTTTTAATTCATCAAATTTCAAAAAAGAAGATAACATTGAAGTTCAAAAAGCATGTCCAACAAATGCGATTAATGATAATGGAACAATTAATCTTGATAAATGTTTTGGTTGTGGTTTGTGTGCATATATTACAAAAAATAAAACATATAACATAAATTTAGGTTCAGTTGATCTTGAAATTGAAAACAAAAATCATAATATACCTATTACTTGCAGACAATCAGATATACAGAGAGGGAAAAAGATTTCAGTTAAGTTAAAACAAGAAATAAATAATGGAGAATTTGAATTATAAATTTGAGTTATATATATAAATTATAAATTTGAATTATATATGTAAATTATAAATTGGAATTATATATGTAAATTATAAATTGGAATTATATTTGAATTTAAAAATTGTGGCTTTATTTATTATTATTTAATTATAAAAAAAAATAATATAATTAAATCAATTTAACAAATATATCCCAATTTATTTATAAAATTTACTCTTATCAATTTTTAATTAGTTTTATATCTCATTTATTATTATTATTATTTTGTAAATTATATTTTGTAACCAAATTTTTATTTTCTACTTATTTTTTTATTAATATAGTCTTATTTTCATTTTTATTATTCTAATTTAATAAGTTAATTTTTATTAATTTAACTTATAACATATTTATTACTTTAGATTTTTAATTAAATAAAAAAAATATTAATACTCTAAAAATTAATTTAAATATCTCAAAAAGTTTTTTGAAAATTTAATGTTTCTTTTACATCAAAACATTTATACTATATATTAGCTAAATTAATTATAATTAAAATTAAAAATAATTATTATTTCTAGGAATGATTTAATGGATATTATAACTTCGATTATTTATATTTTCTTATTTATCTTGTTAATGGTATTTGTATTTTCGATGGGTCTTTTAACACCAATTATTGGAAAAAAAGATATTCTTTCTGTTTTAGCTATTGGATTTGTAGTTGGTTTAGTTGGAGGAACATTTTTTATAACTCCTATTTATCAAGAAATGCCTTATGTTGTAGGATCAATATATGAAACAATTGGCGAAAATAATGAAACAATTATTATTGAAGTATCACCGTCGGTTGATAGGAATAAATTAATTTCTGAATTAAATCAAAAAGAAGGAGTTATATCAGTAATAAATAAAGGAATAATTCTCAAAACAGACCCCTTTTCTGAAAGCACGAAGCAAATTATTGAAGATAAAGTGCCAATAGTTGATGAAAATTTTAAAAATTATTCTGTTAATACTGAAGGACTTATTTCTATAAATTTCACTCATAATTATGATCCAAGTAAAGCTATTAGTACTTTGACTGAGTGGTTAATGTATTCTAGTGGAATAAATGTTAAATATTCGTCTGTGATAATAAATATTAATGCTAAATCAAATAGTGTTAAGGAAGTTACTGATTATTTACATTCAAATAATATTGTTATTAGTTCAATTAACGGTCCTGTTCAAAGTGCTATTAATAATACTAAAATGTCAATGTTAGATAATAATTATGTTATTCTAATTTCAGGAATTATTGGGCTTGTTGTAGCATTGATTAGTATCTTTTTTGATAATATTCTTGAGGGAATCAGAAGATTTATTGCAAAAATCAAAAATAGATAGATAAAAATTGAAAAATATATAAATAAACAGTTAGAAAATAGATAGATAAAAATTGAAAAATACTTAAATTAAAAAAGGTTGTTATATGAAATCAGCAGTTTTATTTTCTGGAGGAAAAGATAGTACAATGGCTTGTTATGAAGCCCTTAAAAATAATGATGATGTTGCATTTTTGCTATCAATAGAATCTGAAAATGATGAATCTTATATGTTTCATATCCCTAATATACATATAACCGATTTAATAGCTGATGCCATAGGTATTCCTATAATTAAAGCTAAAACCAAAGGAATTAAGGAAAAAGAGCTTATTGATTTAAAAGAAAGTTTAAAAAATCTTAAAGAAAAAGGAGTAGAAGCAATTTATACAGGAGCTCTATTTTCAGTTTATCAAAAATCAAGAATTGATAAATTATGTGAGGATTTAGGACTTAAATCTATCGCACCATTATGGCATATTGATGAAGAAGAATATATGAGAAGAATTGTTGATTTAGGATTTAATATTATTATAACTGGAGTTTCTGCATATGGGCTTGATGATTCATGGCTCGGTAGAAAAATAGACAATAATGCAATTGATGAATTAATTGAAATTAAAAAAAAATATGAAATAAATATTGCATTTGAAGGTGGAGAAGCTGAAACTTTAGCAATTGATGGCCCAATCTTTAAAAAAAAGGTTAAAATTGAAGAATCTGAGAAAATATGGAATAAAGATAGTGGAATTTTTAATGTTAAAAAAGCATCTTTACTAAATAAATGATAAAAGAGGATAAAATAAACAAATTTCAAACATTAAAGCATAATTTAAACTAATAAAATATATCGAATATAGTAAAATACTAAATTAATAATCTTTTATTATTTTAATTATTTAAATTCGAATTACTTTTTACATTTTTACTATAATATTCTCATTATTTAAAGGCCATTCAATTATAATTTTATAATTAGTACTCTTTTTAAAATTCATTATTGAATCAACATTTATAGCATCAAATGTAATATTAATTGTTTTTGAATCATTCAATGAAGATAAAGTTCCAATAGCTATCCCTTTATTCAATATTTGATTTTTTGAAATTTTCAAATTTGTTTCTCTAGGCATTTCAACAAAAAGAGTCCTTTTTGATCCTACACCATCGGAATATACATCATCAATAGAATTCACAATTTTTAAAATTTCAGACTTCGTTTCTATTAGATTTACACTACTAATACTTGAATCAATAGCTATTTCTGTTAGAGGTAATGAAATCGAAACAAGCATTAAAATAAATATAAATGAAATTAGTAAGAATTCTATTGAAAGTTGACCTTTATTATTCTTATTAAAAGAGAATTTATTATATATTTTTAATATATTTTTCATTGAAATTATATGTTTAAATAGAATAAGAAAAATTAATAAATTTATATATTTTTCTTTAATTAAAAATTTTATTCTTTTAATAATCATTTTAACCTCATTTGAATTAATATTAAACTTAAAATCTGATATTAATATATTTAATTATTTAATATAATAGAATTTAAAAAAATATACTTATTAACTTATATAGAATAAAAGATAAGTCCCCAATGAAAATACTAAATATAAGGCCAAAAAGAATTGAAGGTGCAAAAGGAAGTCCTATTTTAATATTAATATTATTAGAAATATATTTATTTTCAAAAAGTTTTTTAATTAAAATTATATCTCCTTTTGAAAGTCCAGCTGTAGTTTTTGATGTTAGAAAAAAATTTTCATTAATCTTTTTAATAGCAACATTATAAAAAAAGTTTCTTTCAATAAGATTAAATCTAAAAAGTATAAAATTTAAAATGTCAAATTGATTTTTTTTATTTATTTTATAGTTATTAATTTTATTTTTATGATAATTAGATTTATCAAAATCATTTTCATTAATATAATTATAATATTTAGTAGACTTGTTAAATTCATCAGGTTTATGACTAACAGAAAGATGATCATTTATATCAATTATTTTATTATTAATTTCTAAATTATCAATTATCATCCCTTCTTTCAAAAATTTGACATCTATCTGCTTTTTTGTTCCCTTTTTAATAAATATTTTAAACTTTAAAAATATATTACTTGTAATCGAAGATATTAAATTAAATACTATTCCAAATTCTATAATAAAATAAAGATTATCAATTTTTATAAGATTCACTAATGACAATGATAAAAATAAAAATATAGAAATTATTATGAAAATTAATTGCTTAAATAGAAAATTAAATGATTTAAATATTAAATCAATAAAATTATTTAAAATAATTCTTAATTTTTTCATTAAAAAATTTCTATAAAAATTAATATTATAAAAATTATTATTTATTTTTATTTTACGAATAATGCTATACAAATAATTGAATAAAATAAATAATAATAAAATAGGAAAAGAAATTAGTAAGCTATTAGCTATTATTGTCAATGGAAATGGATAAAATGCTATTATTGGAAAATTATTATTAAATAAATTAAACACTTGATTATTAATTATTAAAAAAGGATGAATTGGTAAAGTGGCACTGATTGCGGAAATCAGTTTAACATCCCCTCCACCCCATAAGCCTATTTTCCATAGTATGTAACATAAAATAAAAGTTACTATGGAGAAAATAATTGAACTAGTAATTATAAGAAAATTATTAAAAAATATTGAAATTATGGAATTTATTAAAATCCCAAAGACAAATAAGCTAAAAGTTAATTTATTTGGTATTATTTTATATTTTAAATCAAAAAACATTCCAATAACCGTGAACATTAATACCATTAATAGTGTGAAAAATATTAAAAAATTTTCAAAATTTTTAAATATATCTGTAAGAACTAGATAAACAGAAAATAAAGAATTTTTAATTAAAAAATTGCTAAATTTATAGTTAACGAATAAAAAATTACTAAATAACGTACTTACTAACATAATTTATCAACCTGATTTTTAGAAATAATTTTAGATTTTCAATAATAAACAAGAAAAATTAAATTATTTGGTTATTGATTTATTAGTAAAAACTATTATTTAAATTAATACTTTTTTTAGAAATAATATTACTTTGAATTAATATAATTGTTTTTGAAATTTAAAGTTATAGTTGTAATAAAATTATAATAAAATTAAAAATTGATAAAATAAATAAAAATATATGAAAAATATATAAGAATATATAAGAATATATAAAAATATGTAAAAAATTTAAAATATTTAAAAAATTTAAAAAATTTAAAAGATTTAAAAAAAAGTTAAAATAGAAAAAATAATATTTAAAAAAATATATTAAAAAAATATGCTAAAATAATAGTTGATAAATAAACTAAAAATAAAAAAATAATGAATATATTAGATATAAGAAATTATATTCCCAATAAGCAAATTAACTATCTATTCTTAGAATAATCATATACTGCTTCCATAAAAGATACAAATAGTGGATGAGCGCGATTAGGCCTTGATTTAAATTCTGGATGAAATTGACAACCTAAAAACCATGGATGGTTCGGAAGTTCAATAATTTCAACTAGAAAATCATCAGGAGAAATACCAGAAATAACAAGTCCTGCATCTTGAAGTTCATCTCTAAAATCATTGTTAAATTCATAACGATGCCTATGACGTTCACCAATAAGATCTTTTTTATATGCATTATATGCCTTAGTATCTTTAATAAGTTTACAATCATAAGAACCTAAACGCATAGTTCCTCCCATTTGCTTAATCTTTTTCTGTTTTTCCATAAGATCTATAACAGGATATTTATTATCTTTATCAAATTCAGTACTATTGGCATTTTGCATATTGTTTCTTCTAGCAAACTGTATAACCATAGAATGCATACCTAAACAAATACCAAAAATTGGAACATTATTAACTATAGCATATTCAACAGCATCAAGTTTACCTTCTACTCCTCTTTCACCAAAACCACCAGGAATAAGAATTCCATCAAGCTTTTCTAGTTCATTTTGATCCAAATCTTCAACATCAGAACTTATATATTTGAGGTTTAATTTGACACCAATTTCTGCAGCAGCATGTAATAATGATTCTCTAATACTAATATAAGAATCTTCAAGTTCTATATATTTCCCAATAATAGCTATTGTAACAATAGGATCTTCCTTTTGGAGAGATTTAACAATAGTTTTCCATTTATCTAAATCAGCTGTTTTAGTTTCAACATCAAGCATGATCCTATCTGCAATAAAATTCCCTACATTTTCTTTATCAAGAGTTAATGGTACTTCATAAATAGATGATGCATCAGGAGCATTGACGACGGCATTAGGGGCAACATCACAAAAATGAGCGATTTTTCGTTTTAAATCTTCATCAATAGGTTCTTGACTCCTACAAACAATCATATCAGGATTAATACCAGTACTACGAAGTTCTTTAGTACTGTGTTGAGTTGGCTTTGTTTTAAACTCTCCTGCAGCATTAAGATAAGGAATAAAAGTTACATGAACAAACATGACGTTTTCAGGACCTTCCTCATTTCTAAGTTGCCTTAAAGCTTCTAAAAAAGGTTGACTTTCAATATCCCCAACAGTACCTCCAAGTTCAATTAAAATAATATCATAATCATTAATTCCAGCGGTTTTTCTAATCATCGATTTGATTTCATCAGTTATATGAGGAATTATCTGAACACAAGCTCCTAAAAATTCACCTTCTCTTTCTTTTTCAATAACTGATTGATAGACTTTACCTGTGGTTATATTTGAAACACCAGGAAGTTCAACATCTAAAAAACGTTCATAATGTCCCAAATCAAGATCACATTCCATTCCATCATATGTTACAAAAACTTCCCCATGTTGATAAGGGTTTAAAGTACCAGAATCCCAGTTTAAATAAGGATCAATTTTAATAGCTCCTACTTTTAAACCATAAGATCGCAAAATTCTTCCAATAGATGCAGAAGTAATCCCTTTACCAATAGAACTAACAACACCACCAGTTATTATAATATACTTTGTCAGAACATCCTCTCCAATTATTTATTTAAATTGATTATAATTATTTATCTTATGAATATCCTTATTAATAATAATTAATCTTATTAAAAAAGATTATCTTATTAATTATGAATATATCTATTATTAATATATTCTTATTATTAAAATATCTTTATTAAAATAAATGCATTTATTATAATATATCCATTTATTATTAATATAGAACATATACTATAATAATCCTTATTAAATGAACATATTTATTATTATACTCTTTTTACTAATAAAATTCTTAATAATATTATGTTATTAGTAATATATAAATTATAATATTAGTTTATTAACATATCATTAATATTATTCCAATTAGCATATAAATTAATCATGATAACAAGAATTTATTATATAATTGATTAAATTTATATGATATATATTAATAATTTTATAAACCCTAATATTCACTAGGTTTAAATCTTAATATTTGATTATATGAAATATGAATATTTAATCTAAATGGAAATCTGTATAATTATTATATTATCATATTACGGACTAAATTATGAGCTTTATCAATACCTAATGAACCATTAACAACAGAATTTTCAGTATAAATCTTAACTTCATCAGAAGAATCCTCTTCAAAACTAGAATAAATAGCTAAAGGAACTGGATCCCTAGTATGAGTCCTAATATCAATTGGAGTAGCATGATCAGGAAGAATAGCTATTTTGTAATCTCCATATTCACTTATACTATTTCTAATTTGCCCTAAAACGTGTTTATCTATCCTTTCTATAGCTTTAATCTTTTCTTCAATATTCCCTGCATGACCTGCCTCATCAGGAGCTTCTATATGAACAAATAAAAAATCATTATCATTTAGAGCTTTAGATGCATATTTACCCTTAGCTTTATAATCAGTATCAAAATAACCAGTAGCTCCAGGAACATTAATATTTTTTAAACCCGCAAAAACACCAAGTCCTTTTAATAAATCAACACCAGTAATAACAGAACCATTTAATCCATAAATTTCTTGAAAATTTGGCATTGAAGGTTTTAATCCTTGACCCCATAGCCAAACCATGTTTGCTGGTTTTTTATTATTAGCTATTCTTTCTTCATTTATAGAATGATTTTCTAAAACTTCTTTTGAATATAACATTATATTTTTTATATTTAAAAATTCATCTTTATCCCATTTTGTAAAATCATCAATTTTTTGACCAACAATATCATGAGGAGGAGTAGTTTTTAAATTAGAAAGATTTGAACCTTCTTTAACAAATAAATGTCTATAACTAATTCCTGAATAAAATTTTAAATCACCAAATTGATCTAAAATAGAATCTTTTAAAAATTCATTATTTAAATGATTGATAAGTATAGAAGCTTCTTCAGATGTAATATGTCCTGCATTAAAATCCTCAATTTTTCCATTATTTTCAGTTATTAAATTACATCTGAAAATAACTTCATTTTTTTTGGTTTTTACGCCCATACTACCTGCTTCAAGTGGACCTCTACCAGTATAATATTTTTGAGGATCATATCCAAATATACTCATATTAGCTACATCTGAGCCTGGTTCAAGGTTATCAGGAACAGTTTTAAGTTGTCCTACTTTTCCATATTTAGTTAATTCATCAATGTTTGGTTTATTAGCTACTTCTAAAGGAGTTTTATCATTTAATTCTGATATAGGATAATCAGACATCCCATCTCCAATCAAAATTACATATTTCATATTAATTCCTGTTACATTTAGTAAATTATTTTTTATTGAAACATTATTATGATGCCATATATTTAATATTTCAATATTTTTTCTATTTCAATATGTTTTCTATTTCAATATTTTTTCTTTATTATATTAATTATATCTGTAAGCATTGCAGAAGCTGTTTCAAGAGAACCTGCACCTTTTCCAACAACAGTAACTTCATCAGCAAGGTCTGTTTTTATAGTAGCCATATTTAATGTGCCTTCAATAGCATAAGGACTGTTCTTTTTAACAAGCCGTGGAGATACACTAAGGTTTTCTTTAGATACTTCAGCTATTAATTTAATTAGATAACCTTCTTTTTTAGCCAATTCAATTGATTCAGAAGTTATTTTAGAAATTCCTTCAACTTTAACATCAGAATAAGTTGCAGGAACTTTTAGAATAGAATTAGCGAGTATTACAGTTTTACAAGCTGCATCGATTCCTTCAACATCTTGAGTTGGATCAGTTTCAGCAATTCCTAATTGTTGAGATTCTTCCAAAGTATTTCTATATGATGAACCCTCAGTAGTCATTCTTGAAAGTATATAATTTGTTGTTCCATTTAATATTCCAATAATTGAAGATATACTAGAACTAGGAAGTGTTTCTTCAGCAAAATTTATAATAGGCATAGCTCCACCAACTGAAGCTTCATATTTAAATTCAACATTATTCTCCCTAGCTAAATCTAACATTTCCGAAAAATATAAAGCTAAATGACCTTTATTTGATGTTACAACATCTTTACCTGATTTAAAGGCATGAATAGTCAAAGATTTTGCAGGCTCACCATTATCAATATTAGTAGGAGTAGCTTCAACTAATAAGTCATAATCAACTTTATTTAATACATCCAATCCATTAACATCAGTTCCAAACTCAGGGTATTTAGACAGTGTACCACTAGTTTCCTTTGTTTCAATTAGAAGTTTTTCGTCTAAACCTTTATTAGAAATAGCTGATGAATTTGAATCAGCAACTGCAACTAATTTAATATTAATACCAAATTTATTTACAATATTATCTTTTTTAATAGATATAGCTTGAGCCACTCCTTTACCAACAGCACCAAAACCCATTAAGATAATTTTTAAATCTTTCATTATAATTCCTCTGAAATAAAAATTAATTAAATTATGATTAAATTTTCCTTTAAATTCTATACTTCATTTACAACTGAAAGTCCTTTTTCATTAGCAATATCTTGAATTTTATTAAGAACAATATTTTTCTTATCAGGATCAGATTCAACAACAATCATAGCAGAAGATTCTAGCTCTTCTTCAAGTTTAATATCCATACTAACAACAGATACTCCTTCAATAGAATTTATCTTATCCATAGTATCTTTTATGTCTGTATCAATAACATGGCCAATCAAAATTGTACTAATTTTTTCTTTCACAACTACTCCATCAATTTCAAGAATAGTTATATTCATTTCTGTTAATTTTCCTATAACCTGTTTAAGATTTCCTCTTTCACCTTCGATAGTTATTTGAACTGGAATCATACCACGTTCATTTTTAAAATCCCTTTGGTGAATTACAGTTACTAAATTTGTACCAAAAATACTGATTGGATCAAGTACTGATACAAGCTGCCCTGGAATATCTTGAAGCTCTAAAACTAAGTCCATTTTCATTTTATCACCTTAAAAATGATATTTTGTAAAATTATTATAATAAATTATCATATAATTTATTATTTCTATAAGCAGATCATTGAAAAATAATTTATAAAAATATAATTTATAAAATATAATTTATAAAAATAGAATAATTAATATATTAAATATAAATTTTAATTAATACTTTAAGTAATATATTAAATAATTAAAATAAAATAATTATTATTAAATAAATTTTTAAATTTTTTTATTAATATTATTGAATATTAAAATAATATAACAAAATAAATCTAATAGATAAATATTATATAGAAATACACAATATTATCTATTTAATAATAATATTTAATTAATCCATTCTGCTTTTTTAACTAATAGATGACCTTCTTTATCCGTTTTAGCATTTTTCATGATTTTATCTGGATTTTTTTCAGCAGATACATCATTTCGTGTTAGATTTACATTATCCACTATGTAGTGGGTTTCTTCAAGGTCAGGTATATTTTCAAGCGTCTTGGAAAAATCTTTAAGAATTTTTTCTGCATCTTTTTCAATCTTCATTATATAATATTTACTAATAAACCATATATAAAAGTTTTGTATATTATAATTATTATAGCAATAAGGAACATTAAAAATAATTTAAATTTTCTTTTTTAATCTTAATAAAAGAATTTCTGCATCTGTACCCCATCTAATTGTGGATTGATATGTTCCAACACCATCACTAACAACTAAATAACTATCATCTTCTTTAAAAACTCCTCGGACATATTTAAACATTAATCTTATTAAAAACCTAATAGGGTAAAATTGACCTCCATGAGTATGACCAGAAAGTTGTATATCAACACCCATATCTTTAAATTCTTTCCAAAATACAGGATAATGATTTATAATAATATTTATATCATTAGGATTTATCATTGAAAAATCAGTAGTATTTTCAATGTCAACACCTGGTTTTAATACTGAAGAAACAAAAAAACCATGGATGGAAACTCCTTTAAATTCCAATTTATCATTAAATAAGACTTTTAAATTGGCAGCTTCAGCAGCTTTAATTACATTTTCCAACCCAGGATAATAATCATGATTTCCAGGAGTAAAAATTATAGGTATTTTTGAATCACTTAATGGTAAAAAATCACCAACTTCAATTGGGCATGTTCCATCAGCTAAATCCCCAGATAAAATAGCTATATCCGCATCAATTGAATTAATTTTGGAAACAATATCTTTTAAAAGCCTTTCACCCCTCAATGACCCAATATGGACATCTGAAAAATGAATTATATTTATTTCTTCTTTCAAATTCTTAATAAATAAATCATGTTCTTTTATTTTAATTTTATTTGCTTTAATATAGCCATAAATGGTTATTAAAGGAATAATTGTAAGATAAATAATGGCCAAATATATTAATGGTATTTTTATTATAAATAATATAATATAAATGGCTACAGATAGAATCAAATACATTAAAGAAAACCATAAAAGAAGATGTGAAAATTCTAAAAGTAACTGCGTAATTCTTCTTGATTCTTTCTTTTCATAAAAAGATGAAAATATATATATTAAAGATAATAATATAGAAATTGAAAATAAAAGATAAATATTTACATTAATAAAAAGATTTAGACTAATATAAGCTACAAAAAATAGGATAAAAGCAAAAAATACTGTTCCAATAATGTCTTTAATTATATTTATAAGGTTGATTTTCATAAGAATCCCATCTAAATTAATAGATTAATAAATTATATGATTAATAAATTAATAGATTACTAAATTATATGATTAATAAATTAATAGATTACTAAATTATATTACTAATTTTATAATATAATCTACTATGCAATAATAATATATTATAATTTAGTATATAACTATATAGAATTATATAAACAATATAAATTTAAATACTATATTAAAAATATATGAAATAAATTATAAAATAATAATTATATTAATTATAAAAATAAACACAAAATTAGATAGAATAATTATTAATAATCTCAACCATTTTTTCGTCAAGATTAATATCTTTTAAAATCTTTTTTATCAGTATTTTATGAATACCCGAACCATATTGAGCTGCTTTTTTTGGTCTTTCTGCAATTTCTTTATCAATACCTAAATCAATTGCTAAATCCCTTAAAATTTGTTTTCTAATAAGGTCTTCATCAGAATCTATTTTATATTTAACCGGAATTTTTAGAGCAAAATTAACCAATTTTTCATCCAAATAGGGTACTCTAAGATCAACACCATTAAATGTGGCTATTTTATCATCTCTTTCAAAATTGACATCATACCCATATTCAATATCATGAATCATACTTTTTTCGGTAGCATTTGGGCCTTTATCTTTATAAGTAGTCAAATATCGATAATAACCACCAAATAACTCATCAGCACCTTGACCTGCCAAAGTAACTGAAATTCCATCTTCTGATGCCATTTTTGTAGCGAGATATAAAGTCATACCAACACCAATTTTCATAATATTTGGTTCTTCAATAGCATCTAATACTGGATCCAAACTATTTTTAACAATATTTTCATCAATAATTCTTGTTTCAATAGGTAATTCTAATTTTTTAGCTATTTTTTGAGCACATTCAATATCTTTAGAGTTTTCAACACCAACAGTATATAATTTTACAAAAACATTATCAGAAATATTTTTTAATAAAGTAGCCAATATTGTACTATCTACTCCTCCAGAAAATATTAAACCTACCTTATTAGTATCTAAAACTCTCTTATATGTTGAATCCATAAGTAATTTTAATAAATAAGATTTTATTTGATTATAATTCATCTTATCAATATCAAAAATTTTATTATGCTCATTATAGTATTCCGCTCTTTCTAGATTTATAGGAGATAATATATCCCATTTATTTATTTTATTATAATTAAAATCCCATGGATTTTGATTTGGCGGAATCAAATTCCAATTATATAAAATATATCCAGGTTTTAATTGATTAATTTCAGAATCTTTAACACCAATTTGCCATAAAGCTTTTTTTTCAGAGCTAAATGAGTTTACTGAATTATCATTAATATTATAATATAATGGTTTAATACCAATACTATCACGAGCAATAGCTAAATTTTTCCCATCAAATATAGCAAATGCATATTCCCCATCGATAATTGGAATAACTTTTTTAACAGCTTCTTTTAAATTTAAGGAACTTTGAAGATATTTATATATTAATTTAGCTAATAAAACACCCTGATCTATTTTTATATTATCATTATCACTATTAATATTATTATCAGAATCATTATTAATAATATCAGAATCATTATTAATAATAATATCAGAATTATCACTAATAAAAATATTTTTGTTTTTCAAATTTTGTTTAAAATCATTGAAAAATGAGACATATTCATCAGTTATGTTATTAATTTCATTAAAAGAATTTAAATCATCATTTTTATTAAAATTTTTATTAATATAATTAGTATTTAAATAATTATTTAATTCATTATAGTTATAAATAATCCCATCAAAAACTAAAGTTATATTTTTATAAGATATAGGTTGAGAATTATTGATTGAATTTTTTGAATAATTAGAACCTAAACCTATTTTATAATCACTTATAGACTCAATATCACAAAAATTATCATTATAAATAGAGTTTTCATCAGAAAAAAGAAATATTCCTGACTGATTATTTTTTTTAAAAGAATCATTATTAATTTTTAGAGATTTTAACATTAAAGCTAAAACATTACTATTAAAAGATCCCTGTAATCCAATTATCCTATCCATCTTATCAATATCCTTATTTCATATATAAGAATCCATAATTATTTAATTTAAAAATTTAGTAGCAAAATAATTTTATTAATTATGTCATGAAAAGTATTATTAATAAACATAAGAAAACTATAAAAGTTTATTATTTATGATATAAGAAAATAATAATACAATATGATAAATTAAACAATATTTTTATAAAATTTTATATTAATAAACAATAAAAAATTTATGCCATTAAACAATATAACATTAAAAATATAATTATTTATTATTATTAAATATAATCTAATAAGAATATATCTACTGATTATTTATATATTTATGTGTTAAGATATTTGAATTTAAAAGTAATATTAAAATAATATGCAAATAGCACAATCAAATGTCATAAAAAGGAATATAATCAGCAGGATCATCCGAACAAGCTTTACAAATATCTGTCACAATTTTTCCTTTTTTATCAGTTGTTTCATCTGAATTATCAGCATCACTACCTAAACAAGCCTTACAACCTTCAGGCACAATATCTTTTTCTTTATGTAACATACATAAAATATCTTCAGCTTTTGTTTTTCTACAAATTTCACACATTCTAGGAATTAACTCTCTTTTATCAACTTTTTCATTTTTTAAATCTATAGCTAACTCCCTTATCATTTCTAAAATTTCATCACAGAACCCAACTTCATTTCCTCTTTTGTCACTAAGATATTGGGAAACAGCGGGTTGTGTAATATCCAAAACTGCAGAGATTTCTTTTTGCTTCATACCTAAACCAAAAAGTTCTTTAGCTAAAACAGATCTTATTCCCGGTATCAAATACCATACAACAATTTCACATGGTGGTTTCATTTTTTAACAACTCTTTTATAATAATTCTATTTATTAATTAAATAACATTTATCAAAATAATATTCAATAAATTTAATTCTATTTAATTTTCTATGATCTTTAATTAAAATATTTTTAATTATATTAAAATATTTTTAAGTATATTAAAATATTTTTAAGTATATTATAAATTATAATAAATTTAAAATAATTATTAAAATACAATTTTTTAACTATTATTAAAAATGAAAATTATGACAATTCTAATAATAAAATAATAGCCTTAATAAAAAATACTATTTTAATAATATATTAACTATTTATCCTTTTTAAGGTTTTCAATTTCTTTTTCTAAAAGTTCTTGTTTTTCAACAATATTCTTCAATGTTTCTGCAACTGGATCTGGAAGTTTTTGATGCTCTTGATCCATTGCACATTTTCTTTTTTCATGAACAACTCTTCCAGGAACACCTACAACAGTAGAACCAGTGGGAACATCTTTTAAAACAACAGAACCTGCACCAACTTTTGAACCATTACCTAAATAAATATTACCAATTACAAGTGCACCCGATCCAATAACAACCCCATTGCCAACAGTTGGGTGTCTTTTTTCTTTAGCAGTGCTAGTTCCTCCAAGGACTACTCCTTGATATAATAAGACATCATCTCCTACCTCAGCAGTTTCACCAATAACAACACCCATGCCATGATCAATAAAAACTCTACGGCCTATTTTAGCAGCAGGATGGATTTCAATGCCTGTAAAAAATCTATTAATAGAAGAAATAATCCTTGCTGAGAAATAATGTCCATGATTCCACAAGTAATGAGAAATTAAATGATACCAAATAGCATGTAATCCAGAATAGCAAAAAAAAATCTCAAAAGAACTTCTCGCAGCAGGATCTCTAAAGTGAACCATTAATAAATCTTCTTTCATTCGTTTAAACATGATAATCAATTTAAAATAATTTATAATATTGAGATTAATTATGTCAATAAATATTTAAATAATGACAATAATCATTTTAATGAAGAATAGAAAAAATATAGATTAGTCACTTAAAAGATGGCTAATTTGATCAGTTGTTATAATCCCTTCTATTCTAAAATCATCATCTACTACAGGTAAACAAGAAATATCATTTTCCCTCATTTTTCTTGAAATTGAATCTATGGTTTCATCGGATTTACATGTAATGACATTTTTTGTCATTATTTGATTTAAACTACTGCAATTAATAGCAATTGATTTAGATAAATCCCATGCAGTAACAATTCCCAGCAATTTATTATCTTTAGTAACTACTGGTAGATGTGTTACATATTCAGACATCATTAATGTTGCAACATCTTTAAGATCAGCATCTTTTTTAATAGTAGAAACATTAAGTGCCATTAAATCTTCTGCTAAAGTATTTGTGAGGAAATTAGCTACAACATAATTCAATTGCCCCCCTTCTAAAAGAAAAGCATCATGCCCATATGTAGATTTTAATTCAGAATAACTAACATCAACATTATTAGCATTTAAAGCCATTAATATATCTTTTGATTGATCAGTGGGATATAACCAGTCAGAATCAATTCCTATTATTTGAACTTTGGATTTGATATCCTTAAATCCCTCAATCAAAGACCCATTACTTGAAAGATCAAAATAATCTATTGCTTTAGTTATATAAAGATATGAATTAGCATCAAATCTTTTAACAAAAGCATCTCCTTGATAATGAAGATAACTTTCTACCTGAAAATCCATGGAAAAATCATAACTAACTTCTTTCTTATCTTTAAGGTCTCTTCCAAACTTTTCATACATTGATTCATCACTAAGATAAGTAATATGAGCAATCATTCTAGCCAAAGCAAGACCATTTCTAGGACCAATTTCTTTGTCATAATAATCGCCATTATTCCAATTTGGATCAGTAATGATTGCTTGACGTCCTACCTCATTAAATGCAATCTGTTGTGGTGAAGAGTGAGCAGTAGTTGCTATCGGAATAGCTTTTTTAACCATATCTGGATATGAAACAATCCACTGTAAAACTTGCATTCCACCCATAGATCCCCCAACCACAGCCAATAAAACATCAATATCAAAAGATTCAACTAGCTTTTTTTGAGCTTTAACCATGTCTTTTATAGTTATAACAGGAAAATCAAGATTATAATTATTTTTAGTTTTAGGATTTATAGATGACGGTCCAGTTGATCCACTACACCCTCCGAGGATATTAGAAGAAATAATAAAATATTTTTCACTATCCAGTGCTTTTCCAGGACCTATTAATATTTCCCACCACCCAGGTTTCCTATCTCCTTCATGCCAACCTGCAGCATGTGCATCACCAGATAAAGCATGACAAACTAAAATAGCATTATTTTTTTCCTTATTTAATTTACCATAGGTCTCATAAGCTATGGTAACATTTTGAAGAATTTTTCCAGATTCTAATTTTAAATCTTCATTCATATTGAAAAACTTGGTTTCAACAGAACCAACAGACTCTTTTTTCATAGTAACAACATATATTATAATTTCTAATCAATATTAATCTTTATTACAATAAATATAAACCTATTTTCTAATCTAATTATATTTTATTATCTAAAAATATTTAATAATCTAATTATATATTTTTTTTAATATTATATTAATTTAATATTTTATCTTTTTATTCAATATATAATTTATATTTATTATTGATTTATTAGACTATAAATATTAATTTATTATATTATTAATACTAATTATTAATATTAAAATATTAATATATTCCTATATTATAAAGTTATATTCTTATTTAATTTTGATAAAAAACTAATTTAAAATAATTTAGTTTATTTAATTTTTATTAATTTAATAATAAACAAAATTTATTGCTTAAATTGTATATTAAAACTTTAAATAATTAATATAATTTTTAATCGATTAATAAAATACTATAAATTCTTTTGATAATATTTTAAAAAATATATTTGTAAAATATAATTGTAAAAATTTATTTACAAATATAACTTTAAAAATATAATTATAAAAATTTATTTACAAATATAACTGTAAAAATATAACTATAGTAATATTTAGTATATTAGTAAATCTTGATTAATAAACATTGTGAAATAAATTAAAATATATTTTAATTATTTATATAAAAAAATAATGAAAAGTACTAATGGAACATGTAATATTAATTTTAATTTTTTATTAAAAAATAAAATAAATAAAAGGTATTATAATTGATAAAAAATTTTATCAAAAATAATTAAAATTTATAAGACAGTTAATTTAATCATATTTATTTATTAACAGCTTTATTTAATGCTTGATCGATATCAGCTATAATATCTTCAACATTTTCAACCCCTACAGATAATCTAATGGAATCTGGAGTAACACCAGTAGCTAATTGTTCTTCAGGAGTTAATTGAGAATGAGTTGTTGATGCAGGATGTATAACTAAAGATTTAGAATCTCCAATATTAGCTAAATGAGATAATAATTCAACACTATTTATGAATTTTTTACCTTCTTCGATTCCTCCTTTAATACCAAAGCCAACTAAAGCACCATATCCTCCTTTTAAATACTTTTTAGCATTCTTATGAGATGGATCATCCTCAAGCCCAGGATAAGTTACCCAAGAAACAGCATCATGATTTTTTAAGAAATTAGCCACTTCAAGAGCATTTTCACTATGTTGTTTAATTCTTAATGATAATGTTTCAGTTCCTTGTAATAACAAGAATGCATTGAAAGGACTTAATGTTGGTCCAACATCTCTAAGGAAATTTCCCCTAGCTTTTATAATATAAGCTAATTCACCAAATGCTTCAGTATAGACTAATCCATTATATGCAGGATCAGGAGTGCTGAATTCTGGAAATTTTCCATTCGCCCAATTAAATTCTCCACCAGTTACAATCACTCCTCCAAGAGTAGTCCCATGTCCACCAAGGAATTTGGTTGCAGAATCAACAACAATATCTGCCCCATGTTCTAATGGTTTCACTAGTCCAACCGCAGAAGTATTATCAACAATTAAAGGAATATCATTTTCATGAGCAATTTTAGCTAATTCTTCAAAATCAGGAATATCTAATTTAGGATTTCCTAATGATTCTGCATAAAGTGCCTTTGTATTTGAGTCAATAGCATTCTCATAAGCTTCAAGATCTTGAGAATCAACAAAATTTACTTTTCTTCCAAAGTTAGGAAAAGTATTGTTAAATAAGGAATAAGTTCCACCATAAAGGTTATCACCAGAGACAATATTCTCTCCAACACTAGATAAGTTTAATATTGAAGTAGTTATTGCTGCAGCACCTGATGAAAAGGATAAACCTGCAATTCCACCTTCAATAGCTGCAACTCTTTGTTCAAAAACATCATTAGTCGGATTTGTTAATCTAGTGTAAATCTGACCAAATTCTTGAAGGGCAAATAAATTTGCTGCATGTTCAGTATCATTAAACACATACGATGTTGTTTGATATATAGGCACGGCACGTGCCCCAGTAACCGGATCTGGTTCTTCTTGTCCAGCATGTAATTCTCTAGTCCTGTTTCCATATTTTTTGTTAGTATCATTTGTCATTTTATAAACACCTTTTAGTTTTAAGAATTTTAATCTTAAGTAGTTATATTTAAATTAAATTTAAATAATTAACCTAAATATTAGTAATAAACAATATTAAATATTTTAAACCAATCATTATAAATAAATAGATTCAATAGTCTAATAATATATTCAAAAAAATATATAATTGACATAAAAATACCCCATTATTCATAAAATGATTTTTATAAAATATATATTAAAATATTATTATATTTAGAATAATATATTCTAAATTATATGATTCTTAATAATTAGTTAAATAAAATTTTAGTTAAATAAAATTTTTTTTCAATTTTAAATATAATCTTCTAGAACTATAATTATCTAAATAGAATTAGTATTATAATTATTATCGTATTAGTATTATAATTATTATCATATTAGTATTATAATTATTATCCTATCATAAATATAATAAATAAAGAATAAATCAATTATAATAAATAAAAGATATAATTGAAATATGAAACATGATTAAAATTATTATTATTATTATTATTATTACTATTATTATTTAACTCAAGAAATTAGCATTCTTAATTTTTTCAATTATCATTATTAAGAAATCATAATAAACTACTAAATTAATATTATAATATTATTATCTTTTTATTTAATAAATTGTTTGAAATCTAATTGATATAATAATAATATTCTTCATTAAATTTTTTTATTTACTATATTAAAGATATTCTTAATAATAACAATGTAATATAACTATTGTTATATTTTACTTATAAATGTTTTGGTGTATTATTTGAAAATTATTAATAACATTTATATACTATAAAGAATAATATAACAATTGTTATATTACATTATTTTTATATATATAATATTTATTGTTTGAGTAATTTTATTTATATTTTAAATTCTGAATAAAACTTATATGAAATACAAATTTACTAATAATTTGATTTAATTTATTAGTTATTCTCATGTTGAAGTTTTTTTAGTATAATCATGAAAAATATAGCTAAATATTATTATAAATAATTAAAATTTTATATAATAATAAATATAACAATTGTTATATATTATATTTAAATCTTATTATATTTAACTCTTGTATAATCTGTATTTTAATAGTATAATTATTAATATTTAAATACTATAATTATAAATATAACAATTGTAATATCATCTATTAAATATAATTTATTTATGTAATTTATATTTTATACATAAATAATTTAAATATTTTTAATAGGAAATATTAACTAATAGAAATAATATATAAAATCAAAGAGGTAAAAAATGTTAATATATAATACAATGAAGAGAGAAAAAGAGTTCTTTGAGAAAAAAAGTTATGATAAAAACATTAATCTCTTTGTTTGCGGCCCTACTGTATATGACGACGCTCATATAGGGCATGGTCGAACATATATAGCTTTTGACATGATAAAATCATATTTAGAATTTATTGGATATTCAGTGTTTTATATAGAAAATATTACTGATATTGATGATAAAATTATCATGAGAGCTAAAGAGAATAACATTGACCCATCAGATTTGGCTATATATTATGAAAAAAGGTTTAAAGAAGATATGAAAAAACTTAATGTAGATTCTGTAAATCTTTATCCTAGAGCTACATATCACATGAATGAGATTTTCAATCAAATTCAAGTATTAATTGATAAAGGATTTGCTTATGAAACCGAAACAGGAGTTTATTATGAAACTGCAAAATTCAAAGATTTCGGAAAACTTTCTAATAGAGATTTGGAAAAATTAGATTCTCATAGAATAAATGTTGATTCATCGAAAAAAGATCCTAAAGATTTTGCTTTATGGAAAAAAACTAATGAAAAACCATATTATGAATCAAAATGGGGAAATGGTAGGCCTGGTTGGCACATTGAAGATACTGCAATAACTGAAAGATACTTTGGTCCTCAATATGATATTCATGGTGGAGGTCTTGATTTAATCTTCCCACATCATGATGCTGAAATAGCACAAATGGAAGCAATTTCTGGAAAAGAGCCAATGGTAAAATATTGGATGCACACAGGATTTTTAAATGTTGATGGTGTTAAAATGTCAAAATCTCTTGGAAATTTTATAACAATTAGAGATTTAATTGAAAAATGGGATCCTATGGCATATAGGCTTTTTGTACTTTCAACTCACTACAGAAGTCCAATTGATTTTTCCTCAAAATCATTAGAACAAGCTTCAAAAAATCTTAATAGATTAAACAAAACATTAGATAATTTAAATGAGATTTTAGTAAAGTTAAAAAAATTTACTTCAATAGAAATTGATAATGATTTAAATAATAAAGAATCTACAAATAATTTGGATGAAGTTGATTTGGCTAAAAAAGAATTTATAAAAAACATGGAAGATGATTTTAACACTCCACGTGCATTAGCAACTATTTTAAGCTTTACAAAAACTATTAATAGTAATATTAAATCAATAAATGAAAAGAAAGAAAATGAAATTTGTATAGATGATTACAAATTCTTTGAAAAATCTTTGTTGCTTTTAAAAGATTTTAATTCAATATTTAGAATTAATTTGTTTGAAATAAAAGATGAAATTAAAGAGGACAAATCTTCTGAATTATTGGAAATTATTGTCAATACACGAAAAAAATTAAGAGAATCGAAAAATTATCAATTATCTGATGAAATTAGAGATAAATTAAATGAATTAGAAATTGAAATAGAAGATTGATAATTTTGATATAATAATAATTTTAATATTAATTTAAATAATATTCTCAAAAGTATTATGATTAAAATTATATCCTCAAGATTTGTTATTTCAAGATTGTTATTTATTCAGAGTATATTTTAAAATATGTATCAATTAGAACACTAAAATAATTCAAAATATAGTAAAATCTATTCAGTTAATATTTAGTTCATTTCAAGATTATTAAAAGAATTATTGAATTAAAAAGAGTTAATTAAAGAGTTTATATCGAGATGAAAAAATGACTAGTAAAAAAATCGCAAATAATGTATCTGAATTAGTAGGAAACACACCATTACTAAGATTAAATAATCAAGGTTCTGATTTGAAAGCAGAATTAGTGGGAAAATTAGAGTCTTTTAATCCACTTAGTAGTGTGAAAGATAGGATTTCTGTTGGAATGATTGATAAAGCAGAAGATGAAGGTTTGATAGATGAAAAAACTGTTCTTATTGAACCAACTAGTGGAAATACTGGTATTGGACTTGCTTTTGTTGCAGCTAGTAGAGGTTATAGACTTATTTTAACTATGCCAGACACCATGTCAATTGAAAGAAGAAAATTGTTAGCTATCTTTGGAGCAGAAATTGTACTAACTCCCGGTGCAAATGGAATGAATGGTGCAATATCAAAGGCTGATGAGTTATTAGAAGAAATCGAAAATAGTTTTTCGGTTCGTCAATTTTCAAACCCCGTGAATGTTGAAACACATTATAATACTACTGCCGAAGAAATTTGGAATGACACCAATGGAAAAGTTGATATTGTAATAGGAGGTGTGGGTACTGGAGGTACAATAACTGGAATTGGTAAAAAATTAAAAGAAACTGATAAAAATCCTAATGTTAAAATTGTAGCTGTTGAACCTGCCTATTCCCCAGTATTATCTGGAGAAAACCCAGGTCCTCACAGAATACAAGGTATTGGTGCAGGATTTGTACCTGATATATATCAAAGTGAACTAATAGATGAAATCATTCCAGTTAGAGATGAAGATGCCTCTAAAACAATGTTAAACTTAGCTGCAAAAGAAGGTATTCTTGTAGGAATATCCTCAGGAGCTGCTACATATGCAGGAATCCAATTAGCTAAAAAAGAAGAAAATAAAGGAAAAAGAATAGTAGTAATATTACCCGATACTGGTGAAAGATATCTTTCAATGGATTGGGTATTTGAAGATATTTATAAAGAATATTCTGATGTATTATAATATTTAAATTTTACATTAAATGTAATAAATTGACAAAATTATTATAATATTAAAAATATTTAAAAATATATAAAAAACATTTTTATATACTTCTTTTTTATATTTATATCTATTAACTCTTAAATCCCTAAATTTTGAATAATAAACGAATTATAGGTTTATTTTATATAAATCTATAACTTAATTAAATAATTATTATCCTAAATTAACTAATAATTAATTAGAAATTTATTATCAATTTAATTAATATAAAATCACCTAGATATTATACATAGATGATTTGATAAACATTCATTTTAATATTTATATTAATTATAATTAAAAAAATTGTATTTTGAAAATAAAATATTCCAAAAATGAAAATAATTTATAGCAAATAATAATTTAAAAATCTATTTAGAGATAATATTGATTATTAAATTTTCAATAGTTTTAATATAAAAGAAAAATATAATAACTATTGATATATTACTGATTAATTTTTACATACATAATAAAAATAACTTAAATTTAAAATTTACATAAATAACAAAATATCAAGATAGTAAATTATTAATGGAGTGATATTATGATATATATGGATCATTCAGCCACATCACCTGTGAGGAAAGAAGTATTTGAAGTAATGGAACCTTATTTTACAAGATCTTTTGGAAATGCATCTACATTCTATTCACTTGGAAGAGAAGCTAAAAAAGGTATGGAAGAAGCTAGAGGATATGTAGCTGATTTAATTGGTGCAAATAATGATGAGATAATATTCACAAGCGGGGGAACTGAATCTGATAATATCGCAATACAAGGAATCGCATATAAACTCAATAATTCAGGAAAAGGAAATCATATTATCACATCAGCAATAGAACATCCAGCAGTAATGGAAACTTGCTCTGCACTTGAAAAAAAAGGTTTCGAAATTACATATCTCCCTGTTTATGAAGAAGGAATAATTAGAATAGAAGATTTAAAATCCGTTATTAAAGAAGAAACAATATTAATAACCATTATGCATGCTAATAATGAAATTGGGACTATTCAACCGATTTCAGAAATAGGAAAAATAGCTAAAGAAAATAATATTAAATTTCATACAGATGCTGTCCAAAGTGTTGGCAAAATACCCGTAGATGTTAATGAACTAAATGTTGATTTACTTTCAATATCATCCCATAAAATTTATGGCCCAAAAGGAATAGGTGCATTATACATACGAAAAGGAACTAGATTAGAACCTATTTTATATGGAGGAGGTCAAGAAAAAGATTTATCTCCAGGAACTGAAAATATTGCAGGAATAGTTGGTTTAGGGGAAGCATGTAGACTAGCTAATGAAGAATTAGAAAAAAATATTTATTATTTAACAAATCTAAGAAATAAATTGATTGAAGGAATATTAAATTCTGTTGAAAAATCTTATGTTAATGGAGATATCGAAAAAAGACTTCCGGGAAATGTTAATTTCAGGTTTACTGGTATTGAAG
Organism: uncultured Methanobrevibacter sp.; assembly: GCF_937881195.1. Lineage (GTDB taxonomy): Archaea > Methanobacteriota > Methanobacteria > Methanobacteriales > Methanobacteriaceae > Methanobinarius. Next base: position 57,307 of record NZ_CALGFC010000003.1, read on the forward strand.
GAGAATCTTTAGTACTTATGCTTGATGCAAAAGGAATTGATGGATCTACTGGTTCTGCATGTTCATCAAAAAAACTTACTGCTTCTCATGTGTTAAAAGCTATAGGCTTAGAAGATGTAGATTCGCACGGATCTTTAAGGTTAACAATTGGTCCCGAAAATACAGAAGAAGAAATAGAAACTGTTATTAAAGAAATACCTCCAATTGTTGAAAGACTTAGAAGTATGTCTTCAATTTGGAATAAAGACGATTCTTTATGGAAAGATAATACAAAGAGTTGTGATATTTAATTATTATAAAATTATAATTTTAAATGTAAAACTAAATATAACCTTAAATTGTTATTTTAAATTGTACATTAAATTATTATATTAAATTGTTAAATAATTTATATATTCTCAAAATTACCCCCATTATTAAAAAATATTATAGGTGAAAATATGTACTCAGAAAAAGTTATGGAACATTTTACTAATCCTAGAAATGTAGGTGAAATTGAAAATCCTGATGGAGAAGGTACTGTAGGAAATCCTACTTGTGGAGATATGATGACTATTTACATCAAAGTGAAAGAAGATAAAATTGATGATATAAAATTTAAAACATTTGGTTGTGGTGCAGCTATAGCCACTAGTAGTATGATAACTGAATTAGCTAAAGGAAAAACTGTTGATGAAGCATATGAAATAAGTAGAAATGATGTAGCTGATGCTCTTGATGGACTTCCAAAAGTTAAAATGCATTGCTCTAATTTAGCTGCAGATGCACTTCAAAAAGCAATCGAAAACTATAGGTCTAAAAATAGTTAAAAAGATTAATGCCAAAAATGAATTAAAATATAAAATTATTAATATTATTTTTTATTAATTATATTTTTTATTAATTATATTTTTCTATATCTATTTTTACTAATCTTACCTTTAATAATCTTATTTTTAATAATATTTAGTTTTAATAATTTTACCTTTAATAAGCTTATTTTAAATAATATTTAGTTTTAATAATCTTATTTTTATTAAAATTATTTTAATTTAAAATATTTTTTAATCTTACTTAAATATTTAATTAAAATGAAAAAATAATATTTTAATTAATTTAAATCCCTAATTTCTTAATAGCTTTTTCTGCTGCTATTTGTTCCGCTTCTTTTTTGCTCTTACCCGTTCCAACACCAATTTCTTCATCACCAACTATTATACCTATAACAAAAGTTTTATCATGAGGAGCACCATATTCCTCTATTAGCTTATATTCTACATTAAGCTCATTAGCATCCCCATATTCTTTAATTTTAGATTTAAAGTCACTAAAAAATATTGTTTCATCATCAATTGCTGGAAAAACAGTTTTTGATAGGAATTCTCTTGTTTTTTCTATTCCTTGATCTAAATATATTGCTCCTAAAAGAGACTCGAAAACATCTGCACTAATTGAAAATATTTCATTTATACTAACTTTATTATCATCAAGTTCTAATTTTATCATACTTGTTAATCCTAATTCATGAGAATAGTTAGCTAATGCCGTTTCACAAACATAATTTGACCTTAATTTAGTTAAGTCCCCTTCACCAATATTTTTATATTTTTCATATAGGTACTTAGAAACAAACATGCTAAGTACTGCATCTCCCAAAAATTCCAATCTTTCATAATCATAGCTAATATTGTGCTTAACACCATAAGATTTATGCATAAAAGCCATATTAAAAAGTTCTAAATCATTAGGAACTATGCCAAGTTCATCAAGTATTTTCATTAAATCACGGAAATCTATTAATTTTTAAAATAAAGATAAATATTTAAAATATATTAAACTGAAAATAGGATTTATTAATAAATAATATTCAATATCAATATTATCTAATTATTTATATAAAAATAATTATCAGATTATATATTTATATAATTTTTCTATAATAATTATATGTAACTATATATTATATTAATTTTGTTCATATCTAATATAAATATTACCACAAAACCTGATAAAAAATCTAAAATAATTAGTTTTACTTAATAATAACGCCATAATATTAGAAGATATATATTAAGTTTTACAATCAATTAAACAGTTATATAATTAGTTATATAATTAAAAATTAGAAAATTAATAATTTTTTAGATAATATGTTTATTTAAAAATACTTATCATCAGCTCTCTAGGATTAATGACTTATATTTCACTTTACATAATATATTTTTCAATAAGTTACGACCTTATTGAAAAATTAAAAATTGGTAATTCCTCATATATTCCGTAGATAGCTATAAATAAAATGAAATTTTCATAATTTTTATTTAGAAAAATATTATATTTTTATAAATATGAAAAATGAAGTTTTTATCATTTATGAAAATTTTTTATTTTTATAAGTTTAAAATGTGAAGTATTTTATTATTTATAAAGATTGATTTACTGTATTAAAATTAAAAAAGTCTTTAATATAAAACTATTTTCCACAAGAATAAAAAAATTAGATTATTATATAAAAAAGTTATATAAAAATTTAAAAATTAATACTAATTTTTTTGTTTTATATTTTTATATTAGCTATAAAATGGACAAACAGAATAATTATGTAGATAAAATAGTATAATCTATTTTATAATCATAATTTTCAAATATAAATTTGATAAAATTATTTATAAATTCATTTAATTAATTGAAAAGATAAATTGAAATTATTTATAATAAATTTTTATAATAAATGATAAATAAAAATAATGAAAAGGGATTTATATGATATTAAATTGGCAAAAAGAAATAACAACTATTGACCCTAGTATGAAATTTAGAAGTGAGGGAGGATGGTTAAAAACTATAGATAAATTAGATAAAAGTGTTTCTAATGGATATTCTTTAGTTGGAGATTTTGTTAAATCTGGAGATTTTGATGAAAACTATTCAGATGGATTATACTTAGACTGCAATAAAGAACCTGGAAAAAAGAAAAAATTACAGACAGATTATCGTTTATTCAGAATATCAAATGGACAGTTAAGACTTTTAGATATGATAATCGATGGAGAATCCAACTGGGCATGCGAATTTTGGGACACAATTGAAGAAGAATTATAAAATTTTAAATATTAGTATTTTTTTAATATTAAAGATATTCATTAAATAGAAAATATAAACCTACACATGATATCCAATTTAGATAAAATTAAAATTGATAATAAATTTGAAAAATTATATGAGTTATATTATAATAAAATACAGTATTAAACATAATATAATAAAAATATTATAATAAAATTGTTATAATAACATTATTACAATTTTTTATTTATTAATTTTCTAATGGAGTCTAAAAGAATTCCATTTAACATTAAAAATAACCCTAATATCGTTAATATAATAACTATAACAGTAATACCAAAATTAATAATTATTCCATTCAAATAATCGTTTAAAAGCCATATTCCACTTACAATCCCTATCAAGAAAATTATAAATCCCGGTATAGTAAAATAAATAATCGGTCTTCTAAACTCCATGTCTTTTATTATTTTTAATAAAACGCCTACTCCATGAGTAATCGGATTCTCAGTAGATCCATCTAAATCATAACGAACAGTTATTGGAACCTCAACTATTTTTATCCCTGCCTCGGCTGCATCAGATAACATTTCACTTTCAATTCCAAAGCCCGAATCATTAAGTTTAAAAAAAGGAATAGTATTTTTTGAAAATGCCCTAAAACCACTTTGAGAATCAGTAATATTTAATCCAGATGAAATATTAGTAGCTTTATCTAAAACTTTTTGCCCTATTCTTCTATAACCTGGAGTATCATCTCCATCAAATCCTTCTATGTATCTACTACCATTGACAAAATCAGCTTCTCCATTTATTATTGGAGAAATAAGATTTGGAATTTCATCAGGATTATTTTGACCATCCCCATCAATCGTAACAATTATATCATAATTTTCATTTGAATTACTATTGATAGATTCAACTAAATCAAATCCAGATTTTAATCCTTGACCTTTACCCAAATTTTTAGGATGTGATATAATTTCAGCACCAGCTAATTTAGCTACATTCTCTGTTTTATCAGAACTTCCATCATTTATAACAATAATATTATCAACATATTGTGAAGTTCTTAGAATGACACTTCCTAATGCTACTTCTTCATTAAATGCAGGAATAATAGCTACAACTCTATTCATTGTATTACCCAATTATTTTCAGTATTTTTAAATAGAAATTATGTTATATTACTAAAAATTATTCATTATACAAAAATAAAATCCATTGAATTATATAAAGGGTCTATTAAAATACAAACCAATTATTATTTATACTTAAATGAATTTATCATTGAAGTTTATATTCAATAATTTTATTTTTAATAATATGAAATATCTTTATTCAATATTATAAAATTCTTTCATCCATTCAACAGTTTTTTTAATTCCTTCTTCTGGAGAAACTTTAGGATCATGTTTCAAATCTTTTATAGCTTTTGAAAAATCAATGGTTTTAACTTTTGTAGTAAAAGGTTCTGCTTCATGATAAGTTACAAGTGAATCATCTAAACCTACTGTTTCAAGAACAATGTCAGAGTATTCTTTAATGTCTTTTTCCCACTCTTGTTTACTCCCAACATTATATACTTCACCAGGAATAAAATTATCTACAATATTTGCAAATGTATTTGCTGTATCTCCAACATAATCAATAATACGTTTATGTCCTTCATATACTTCGTATCCTTGATTGTGAAGAGCTTTATAAATAAAAATCGGAATAAATCCTTTATAAGGAGAATATTCTTCATGAGGACCATAACAATTTACAGGACGGACTCTAACAGTTTCAGTAGCAAACATTGTAGCTGAATTCATACACATTAATTCACCTGCCCATTTAGTAATTGCATAGTCATTCATTTGATAAGTATCTTTGATAGGATTATTAACCATTACATCTTCACTCATAACCCCATTATAATCCCCATAAACCTCTGCAGAGGAAAAAAATATCATTTTAAAATCAAGTTCTTCTTGCAAACGAATCATATGTTTGGTTCCTATAACATTAGTACCCCATAGATTTTCATAATAACCTTCACCATTCCATCTACCATATTCAGCAGCTAAATGATAAACAAAATCAAAATTATCATTTTCTTTAAAGACACGTTCAATCTGTCGATATTTACCAACATCAGCACGAATATAATTTTCTCTTGGTTTGTGTAAAAGGTCACAAGCTAGAACTTCATGACCTCTATTTCTTAATTCATTGCATAAGTTAGTTCCAATAAAACCTGCACCACCAGTAACTAATATTCTTTGTGTCTCCATATAAACTCCTCATTATTTTTTATTATAATTTAGTATAATTTTAAATACATATTACAAGTATAATTTTATCAAAACTTTTTTTTGATATATATTATAATATTATAAACTTAAGTTATAGTATTTTATTAATAACTATAATACAATATTTTATATTATAATATTTTATATTATAATTATATTATCTAACTAACATTAATATCTAATTAACTATAATATCTAATCAACATTATCATCCAGTAATTTATTACCTAGCAATTTATTATCTATTAATTTATTATCTATTAATTTATTATCTATTAATTTATTATCTAGTACTTTATTATCTATTACTTTATTGCAAATAATTTAAAACATAATAAAATGTTTTTTTTTGATCAAGTTTAATTAAAACTATTTTAAATCCATTAATCTTTTTTATTATAATATTTATATTTGCTATATTTTTCATATTTTATAAAATGGGTTTCAAGGCTTTCAGGATATTTGTTTCTAATAAAATCAATTAAATTTAAATCTTTAAAATCATTTATAATTTCTTTTAAGAGGTTTATTTCCTCCCTTGAATCATCTAATAGATCTTTTGTAACTTCTAAACGGTGCTTCTGTTTTAAAAATTTATCAGATAATTTTTCTGCATCTTCTAACTTTTTTTGAACATTAAGCAATTCATATTTATTAATCTCTTTTTTGAGATTGTCTTTTTCATTTCTAATATCTAATAGACGATTTTGACAATATTCTAGCTTATTTTCAACTAAATTTAGTTCAGATTTTGTTTTAGATAATTCTTTATTTATTTTTTCAAATTCTTCATTTAAATCATTCATTTAAATCACTAAAACATCCTAAAAAAATATAAAAAATTAAAATAGATTTTTTAATATATTATACTTTTACTTAATTACATTTATATTAATTATGTAAAAATAAATCTATACCATTAATACATAAATAAAAAAATTAATAAAAATTTATATAAATTAATAAAAATTAAATATTATATTATTTATTTTCAGCAATAATATTAGTTAAATATTTTAACAATTCATTTTTAGCTTCTTCATCATCCAAAGCAAATTCAATTGAAGTTTTTAGCCATTCAATCCTATTACCAATATCATATGTTTTACCTTCAAAAACTTGGCCATATATAGTGTCTAATTTAGCTAAAGCATCAGTCAATTGAATTTCACCACCAAAACCAGGTTCGGTATTTTCTATATGTTCGAAAATATCAGAAGTTAAAACATAACGTCCCATAATAGCTAAATTAGAAGGAGCTTCTTCTACTTTTGGTTTTTCAACTAACTTTTCGATATTATATAAAGAATTTTCAATTTCATTACCTTTTATAATACCATATCTTTCGACTTTCTCAGAAGGAACTCTTTCAACAGCTATTGCTGAAGAATCAAAGCGATTATAAACATCGATTAGTTGTTTTGTACAAGGAATATTACCTTTTGTTATAGTATCCCCTAACATTACAGCAAAAGGTTCATCTCCAACATGTTTTTCAGCACAATAAATAGCATCACCAAGCCCTTTTTGAGTTTTTTGTCGTACATAATAAATATCAGCAAGGTCTGAGATTTCTCTTATTTGATTTAAATAATCTTTTTTATCATGTTCTTTTAAATGATACTCAAGTTCAAAAGATCTATCAAAATGGTCTTCTATAGGCCTTTTACCTTTACCAGTTACAATTAAAATATCTTCAATTCCAGAAGCAACAGCTTCTTCAATTACATATTGAATTGTTGGTTTGTCAAATACGGGTAACATCTCTTTTGGTTGAGCTTTAGTGGCAGGCAAAAATCTTGTTCCTAAACCTGCTGCTGGAATAACTGCCTTCATAATAACACTCACATAATTGTAAATTAATAGTTTATAATTATATTTATTCTAATTAATTTAATTAAATTGATTATAATTTGTTTATATTATAATTATATTTATCCTGATTATATTTAAATATATTTAAATAAGTATAGATAAAAACTAATCAACCAATTTATATTAATTATATTCTATTATATCTAAAAATACTAAATTAAATATACTATTTAGCTTTTGTACTATTAAATTTCAATTATTTTTATACAAAAATAAATTATTTAAATAATAATTGTAAATATTAAGAATAATATTAAAAAATATAATTTTACTAAAGAAAAAAAGCCATATTATTTTATAAAAATGGTGCAGGGAACGGGATTCGAACCCGCGAAGGGACTAACCCAATAGGCCCTCAACCTATCGCCTTTGACCGCTCGACCATCCCTGCAAAAGAATAGACATTACATCAAATTGAACCTATGTCTAACAAATTAATATTAAATATTATCAAGTAATTAAAACAAGTATTTATTGTTATTTCTTTTTAAGTATTTAAAGTTTTCTCTTATTTTAGATATAATTATTTTATAAAAATTTTATAAAATTAAAAATAATTATTTCATGAAAAGAATATAGATATTTTTAAAACTAAACATAATATAATAAAGTATTATAAGATAGTATAAAATAATATAAAATTAATTTTATAATACAAATTAATTTTTAATGATTGAATTTTATTTTTTCCCTAATTGTTGTAACACCCATTAAAATAACTAATAAAACTGGCCAAATTTCAAGTCTTCCTAACCAAAAGTCAACCATGAATACGACCTTAATAAAATCTGGAGAATTTGGTGTTAAAATTCCACTAGTAAGACCAACATTTCCCATAGCAGATGCAATTTCAAATAAAACTTGTGAAAGGTTATTATAATAACATAAAACTATTAGAACACTAACAACATAAACTAAAAGATATAAAAATACAAAAAGACCAGTAATTCTTAATAAATCATTGTTGACTTTTAAACCTTTAAAGTGATTAACTTTTTTTGGAATAACTGCTCCCCCAGGTAGCAAAAATGATTTAACTTGCCAAAAAATAGCTTTAAAGAGTAAACCAATTCTTAACCATTTAATACCTCCTGAAGTGGAACAAGATCCCCCACCAATTATCATTGAAATAAGTATAATGAAGAAGGTTATAGCTGGCCAAGATTTAATAATATCCGGATAAAATGCTGTTTGAAGGCCTGTAGTTGAAATAGCTGAAACAACTTGAAAAGTACCAAATCTTATATTTTCAAAAAAGCTACCATAAACATTAAATTTAATTAAGAAAGCTGAAACTATAATTACAAATAATGGAATTAGAATAATTGCTACTTTTATTTCGATATCTGAAAAGAATTCTCTAAATTTCTTTTTAAAAAGTAAATATATTAATGCAAAATTGATTGAGCCTAAAATCATCACAATCATAGCTGCAAGTTCAACCCATGGACTGTTATAATATAAAATACTATTAGAAGTAATACCAAAACCACCAGTAGACAGAGTAACAAAAGTATAAAAAAGTGAATCAAAAATAGGTAATCCTGATATTATAAATAATAAAAATCCAATTACAGTTAAAATAAGATAAATATATAAAATAATTTTACTTGTATTTCTTATACTTGGAACAATTCTTTCACTTCTTCCTTCAGCATTATAAAGCCTCATAATTGATGTCCCACTTGATCTCAATATAATAATCATAGTGAAGATTATTCCAAGTCCACCAATCCATTGAGTTAATCCTCTCCAAAAATTAATTGTGAATCCTGTACTTTCAATTGGGTTAAACATGGAAAAACCAGTTGTAGTAAATCCAGAAATAGCCTCAAAAAAAGAGTTTATAAAGCTTAATTCTCCTGACATAAAAAAAGGTAGTGCTCCTAGAAAACTAGCTATTAACCATATAAAGGTAGAAAAAAACATTGCAACTTTTAGTGACATATTATATCTTTTAAAAAATTTTATAAAAATAATTCCTAAAGATATAGATATTATTCCAGAGACTAAAAATGAAAAAATAAAATTAGTTTCATTGTAGATAATAGCGACTATAATAGGCGTTAACATGAATAATCCTAAAAATAAACAGATATATCCCATGTAATGAATCATTGTACTAATATCATTAAGTTTAATCCTACTCATAGCACTCATATTAACCCCAACATATAAAAAATAGAATATGAACTCTACTATAAATATAAACTTATAACTAGTAATATAACTATTTTTCTAAAGTATTATTTTAATTTTTTTTATTATTATGCAAAATAATTGATATAAAAGTAAAAAAATAAAAAAATCAGCTTATTCAAAGTTGAATATTTAAAAAATAAAAATATTTAATAACAATTTTAAAAAGAAAAAATATTAATTAGAATAATAATTAAAAAAGAAAATTAAATAAAATAAAAATATATAAAAAAATGTAAATAAAATAGCTAAAAACAAAATAAAAAATATAATTAAAAAAATATAATTAAAAAAATTAAATTAAAAAATATAATTAAATGAAAAAATAGTTTATAGCTAACTATATCATATTTAAAAATACAGAATAGCCATATAAAATTAAATAAGTTTATCCTCTTGGTTCTTTTGCTTTATATCTTAAACCTTTGTAACCACACTTTCTACAAGTTTTAGCAGCTGCTGGGTTACGAGCATTACATTTTAAACAAATTTTAACCTTAAAAATCCTATTTTCAGCTTCTTCAAATCTGGCCATTAATAATCCTCCATACAAATGTTAATTAATAATAATAATTTTTAAATACGAGATATTTAAGATTTCATAATTAGTTTTATAATTAATTTACCCAATCTCATAAAATATTATATTATGGAATAAAATAAGAATTTTTATAACATCCATAATAATTAAGAACATTAAAATTTATTATTTTAATAGTATTTAAAGCTTTAGTTATTTTTAAATCTATTACAATATAAAATTAACTTATAATATAAAATTGATTTTTTATTTTAAAAAAATATAATCATTTATTTTAAAAATATAACATAATAACAATATAAATAATTAAAAATAAACACTATATTTGATTATAGTTTATAATATTTTATAATATTCTTTTTATAATATAAAAACATTTAAGATTTTTTCAAATATTATTAATAAAAATAAAAAAGACAAAATTAAATTTTAGATAATATAAGATTTAATTATGAAGCCATACACCAGCTGTATGATTACTACTTGAATTTTCAGCAACGATTTCTTTATTTTTTAATATTTTGATTTCTAAATCTTTATTACTCCCATAAGAAGTACTATTAACATAAACTAATAATTTATCACCATTTTGTCTTTTTATAGTGAAATCAAGTGGTCCTGGACCCATTATAGTTTCATGAGTAGTTGTTCCATTTGAAGTTAGTTCATAATAACCAATCCACTCCCCTTCAGAAATAACCGAAAGTTCTTCTTCATAAGAGCCATTATCAATATAAAGGATAACTGCTAAACCAACAATTGTTATGATTATAATGATTGCTAAAAGTTTTTTATTCATTATCTCACCGTAAAATTAGAAATTTTATCTTAATTAGTTCTTAGACTTATTTTTAGATATAAAAATTACATATCTTCAATAAAAATTATAATATCCTTTTCAAATAATTTAATATTTATTATACTATTTTTATATAAATTTTATATAATTTTAATAGTTTTTAAATATTATTATAATTTTAAATTAATAAATGAAATTATTTTAAAAAATATAAATAATTATACAAATAATTAATTGTTATATTTAAATAAAAAAGAATATAATCAAATATAATATTATCTATAATTAATAAGTAATATTGAAATAATAATATAAAAAGATATCAAATAATAAAAATAGTTAAAAAATAGTTAAATAATAGTTAAATAATATTTAAATAATAGTTAAAAAATAATTAAATAATAATTATAAAAATAATTGAATAATAATTGAATAATAATTATAAAAAGATGTTAGTAAAATAATTATTTATAGGTGATTTTTATGGATAAAAAAGAAATAATGATTATTATAGGAATGTTTGTAATATTAGTACTTTTAGTCATAGTTATTAATAATATATTCTCAAATGGAATTATTAGATTTGTTGTAACTGTTTTAGCTGCAGTTATTATAGGATTAGTCCTTAGGAAAACATTATACTCAAATAATAAAAAATAAGAAGTTTTTAATGAAAATTCTTACTTTTAGATTATATTTATGGGAAGATTATGGGAAAATTTATTAAGATCGGAAGAGCACACGTCTGAACTCCAGTCACCGTACGTAATC
>NZ_CALGFC010000004.1 GCF_937881195.1 uncultured Methanobrevibacter sp.
AATACAAATTACTAGCTATTGACGGATCACTAACAGACCTACCCAACAATAAAAATCTAATGAAAGAATTCGGAGGCATAAAAGGAAGCCACAACAAATTCATCAAATTAAAAGCACAAACAAGCGGAATATACGACTGTCTTAATAACATGATGATAGACTTCCAAATAGCACCATACCAAACCAGCGAAAAAGAACTAGCCTACAAAAACATAAAAAACACATTAAAACTATTTAAAAACAATGAAATAATACTAATATTCGACAGAGGATACCCATCAAACGAACTATTCAACTACCTCAAAGAAAAAACAAAACAAACATAAGAAGAAACAACTAAAAAAAAAAACATCCTTAAAAAAGAATTGATTCCTTTTTAAACAGTTAATTTGTAGCTACTATCTGTTTTATTTTTCATTTGTTTCCATACTATTAAGTCCTTTTTAAACTCTTTTATTTTTGGCTTTCCACCAGTACAATACATAGTTTCCATACTATTAAGTCCTTTTTAAACTTTCCACTTTTTTTTGTAGTTGTTTTAATTCTTTTAAGTTTCCATACTATTAAGTCCTTTTTAAACGGTGTGTGTGTTCATTATAATATAATTCCTCATATTGGTTTCCATACTATTAAGTCCTTTTTAAACTACCCTATCTATGTTAGAACATTAAACTTAGAAGACAGTTTCCATACTATTAAGTCCTTTTTAAACAAAATCTTTATATTCTAGTCTATGCTCAATTTTCCCGTTTCCATACTATTAAGTCCTTTTTAAACTTAATTCTGTATATCCGTCATCAAGTTCAGAAACATTAGTTTCCATACTATTAAGTCCTTTTTAAACATAAAGTAGTTAATAAAGAAGATGTTAGTGGAGAGGTGTTTCCATACTATTAAGTCCTTTTTAAACTTTTTGAAAAATATCTGTATGATTTGGTCTTTTTCAGTTTCCATACTATTAAGTCCTTTTTAAACTTTTATCAACAGCAACAGGTCAAACAAACATTTATATGTTTCCATACTATTAAGTCCTTTTTAAACGATATTAATGTGCATAGTATAGCTAATAGTTACTATAGTTTCCATACTATTAAGTCCTTTTTAAACATTAATAGCTATTAACTATATAATCTATCTTAAAAAGTTTCCATACTATTAAGTCCTTTTTAAACATTTTTAAGTTCCACAAAATGCTGTCCACCACTACAAGTTTCCATACTATTAAGTCCTTTTTAAACAAAGAGTTATATGATGATGATATTTACCAAGCTATCATTAAGTTTCCATACTATTAAGTCCTTTTTAAACCTATCTTATTTTTATCGATTTCTAAAGAATTAACTAAGTTTCCATACTATTAAGTCCTTTTTAAACCCAAGGAGGTTTCAAATATCATTATTCATGAAAATAGGAAGTTTCCATACTATTAAGTCCTTTTTAAACATGATATTAAAAATAAATATGAAGTTGAAACTATAGAGTTTCCATACTATTAAGTCCTTTTTAAACATTAAAAAATATATGAATACTAATGATACTCATATTTTGTTTCCATACTATTAAGTCCTTTTTAAACAAAATTTATCTATCATTTTATCACCAAAAAAATATTTGTTTCCATACTATTAAGTCCTTTTTAAACCAACATATTATATTAACATTAAAGGAGTGATTACACAGTTTCCATACTATTAAGTCCTTTTTAAACTCGAGTATCACTGGACCTATGAACCCTCTTGGTTCCTCGTTTCCATACTATTAAGTCCTTTTTAAACTCATAAAAAGAATATTCTTTATTTCTTAATACTTTTATGTTTCCATACTATTAAGTCCTTTTTAAACTTAATGTTTCTCTATCAATAAAAAGAACATAACCTTGTTTCCATACTATTAAGTCCTTTTTAAACCAGTTCCTTCAATGAATGGGGAGTTAGTTGAGTACAGTTTCCATACTATTAAGTCCTTTTTAAACTATTCTTTTAAGTCATTCATATATCTTAGTTCAACAACGTTTCCATACTATTAAGTCCTTTTTAAACGCATTTACGATTGTTAAAGAAATTTGTTATTCAATGACGTTTCCATACTATTAAGTCCTTTTTAAACTATATTATTATAATCATGATGGCTACAATGGAACATACCGTTTCCATACTATTAAGTCCTTTTTAAACCAGATTCTAAAAGAGTAGGAAGAGTATAATCAACAGTGTTTCCATACTATTAAGTCCTTTTTAAACCGGATTAACAAGCCTAATGACTAAAAAAACAAATGGGTTTCCATACTATTAAGTCCTTTTTAAACACCAAAAAATAAAAATAGCCCCAGCTACCCTTAAAGTGGTTTCCATACTATTAAGTCCTTTTTAAACTTAAAATTTCAGAAAGAAAGTAACTGGAAATGTAAATGTAGTTTCCATACTATTAAGTCCTTTTTAAACTTTGTATTGTGTGCTTTTTTAATTGTGTCTATTATCGTTTCCATACTATTAAGTCCTTTTTAAACATACAAGTGTAACAAACAACACAACCAACCCTCTTATGTTTCCATACTATTAAGTCCTTTTTAAACTCTATAAAAAATTTATTAATGAAATTAAAATAGACAAGTTTCCATACTATTAAGTCCTTTTTAAACCAACCGACATAGTACTAGCAAATGGAACATCAGACAATATGTTTCCATACTATTAAGTCCTTTTTAAACCTACATAACCATAATCATAGGTTTTTTAGGCATACTCAGTTTCCATACTATTAAGTCCTTTTTAAACATATTGAAGAGTTAAATATATTATAGTATAATAACATGTTTCCATACTATTAAGTCCTTTTTAAACTTCTATGGTTGGTTTTAGGTCTGGTTGGTCTGTTATTGGGTTTCCATACTATTAAGTCCTTTTTAAACTTATTTCTTGAAGTTGCTTTATTTTTTTTTAACCTTGGGTTTCCATACTATTAAGTCCTTTTTAAACTTAATTATTTGTATGTAATTATAATACTCGCTATCACGTTTCCATACTATTAAGTCCTTTTTAAACTCAGCTATACTTTCTAATGCTACTATTTTCCTTTCCTCGTTTCCATACTATTAAGTCCTTTTTAAACCTCTATCATCAAACTCATCACAACCATTAGTATCATTAAGAGGTTTCCATACTATTAAGTCCTTTTTAAACAGTGTTGTATTTTTCAGCTTGTTTTACTGGTCGGATGTTTCCATACTATTAAGTCCTTTTTAAACAAGATGCTTATAATTATGTAGGTGGTGTATTATCTTAGTTTCCATACTATTAAGTCCTTTTTAAACGGTGTACTGCTATTATTATCATGTTGTTTGTGAAATGTTTCCATACTATTAAGTCCTTTTTAAACACCAATACCAATTTCAAACACAACCAAATGATGACAGGTTTCCATACTATTAAGTCCTTTTTAAACTCTGATGATGGTAACTGAAGACCGACATACATATATAGTTTCCATACTATTAAGTCCTTTTTAAACACTATCACTAAGTAAATCTTACTAGTGCCAGTATCTTTAGTTTCCATACTATTAAGTCCTTTTTAAACATACTATAAATATTAAAGACATTATAGAAATTAATGTGTTTCCATACTATTAAGTCCTTTTTAAACAATGAAATGACATATATAATGAATGATAAATAATGAAGTTTCCATACTATTAAGTCCTTTTTAAACAAAATTATATTTCCATTATAATGATTATTTTCCATGGTTTCCATACTATTAAGTCCTTTTTAAACAAAGATATTAGAGAAGTATTATTAAATATTCAAATGTTGTTTCCATACTATTAAGTCCTTTTTAAACTTCAGAATAATGGTAATCGTCCTTTGTGGGTTGTTACGTTTCCATACTATTAAGTCCTTTTTAAACCTTCATCTGCCTTGTTTTCAGAGGGTTTTTTACCACCGTTTCCATACTATTAAGTCCTTTTTAAACCCAATCTAGTTTAAGGGTAGTGTTTTTCAGAGCTTCGTTTCCATACTATTAAGTCCTTTTTAAACTTTATCATGTGTTGTTGTGATGTCTAAGTCTTTGTTGTTTCCATACTATTAAGTCCTTTTTAAACATGATTAATGGGATAACAGACCGACAAGGGGATGTTAGTTTCCATACTATTAAGTCCTTTTTAAACTTAATGATGTTGAACAGTTATTACAATGGACTGGGTTGTTTCCATACTATTAAGTCCTTTTTAAACCATTATGTCGCTATTCTCATCTACTATGTCATTATGTTGTTTCCATACTATTAAGTCCTTTTTAAACTAGCTATAATATTTATACATTTCATTCATTTAAACACCGTTTCCATACTATTAAGTCCTTTTTAAACTTATTTGACGATATACTGTAATTTTCAATATTTATACTGTTTCCATACTATTAAGTCCTTTTTAAACATGATATAATTAATTATCACATCATAAAGATAGGTGTTGTTTCCATACTATTAAGTCCTTTTTAAACTTTAAAAAAATTATTGTATTATTTAAATTATTAATTCGTTTCCATACTATTAAGTCCTTTTTAAACCAGTTTCATTTCCATTTTTTAAATCATCACTAATTTCGTTTCCATACTATTAAGTCCTTTTTAAACTTAATATTACTCTTGTAGATTGGAAAGGAAATAGGTGTTTCCATACTATTAAGTCCTTTTTAAACTTGAACTGTGTCGACTATATCTTCTACGTCTTTTTTTGGTTTCCATACTATTAAGTCCTTTTTAAACGAACTATTGTTGTTGGTAGTAATAATTCTTCATTGCGTTTCCATACTATTAAGTCCTTTTTAAACAGATATAAAATTATTAAACAAAAAATTTCTTTTTAAGTTTCCATACTATTAAGTCCTTTTTAAACCGGGGCAAAAATTTCCCTATTTTTCAAATAGATCGATAAAAAATGCCGTATAAATATCTTATAAAAGTCTACATATAATTATGTTACTATAATATAAAGGTAGACTAAAAAATAAAAATTAAATAAATATATATTTTTATAAATTAATATATATCTTAAATTAAATAACAAAATCAATACGATTCTTTTCTACACCCAAAATTTCTTTTTTTGAAAATTTTTCTGGGAACTGAAAAAAAATTAGAGAGTCTATATCTGATTCAATAATTTCATTTAAATCAGATTTAACTTTTTTTAATTGGGATTTAGATAATTCTCCTTCAAAAACTGAATTTTGAACCCAAAATAATACTGTTCTCAAATATTTATGAACTTTATTCACCCTCTCAACTCCAACATCATATACTATTACCACATACATCACCACCACATCCTAAAACTTTCATATTTTTTATCACCTAATATATGCTTGATTAATTTATAACATTCTAATCTAATTAAATATTTATAAGAAACTTTTTTATTTAAAGTTTGATGTTTAATTGTAGTTTCTAATTTTTTTTGATATTCTGATAAAAATATTTGTCTTCCTTTTTCATTTAACAAAATACCTATATCTTTTTGAAAATGCTTTTCTGAAATCATATTATTATTTATCAATTTAAATATAGTTCTACTTACAATTATTGGTTTAAAAATATCTGCTAAATCTAATGCTAACGAAAATCTTCGTTCAGAAGGTTCATGTAAAAAACTCACAGAAGGATGTAAATATGTATGGTATATTTCTGAAAGGCAAGTTCCATATAAAAGAGAGTTACCAAAGGAAATTAAAGCATTTAATTCAGTAGTTGGAGGTCTTATTTCTCTTTTATCAAATTCAAACCTCCTTAATATCCCATTAAAGCTTTGATAAAAATTATTCCATATTCTCCCTTCACAACTCATAATTTGAGGAATATCTCCTTCAATTTCTTCTTTTTCTATATTATTAATAAAAAAATCTAATTCCTTTCCTTTCTTTTTATAATATTTTAATATAGTTTTTGTATTATGTTTAATAGCCTTAACAAACTCGGAAGCTATAAACCTCCTTTTTTCATTATTTAAATAATATTCAGATTGTTTTACCACAACAAAACCAGAATTAAGATTAATTTTCGGATAAAGTGATCCTTCATAAAAACCATATTTATTAAAAAAATTTGTTGGAATACCCTCTTTCATTAATATTGTCGCAGCACCCGAACTAAATGAAACTTTCCCATGGCAATTAATTTCACTTATTGCATGAATTGGTAATGGTTTCTTCTCATCAGCCATACTCTGAAAAAAAAGAGTATTTCCTTTTCTACTAATTTTTCCATGACTATTTATATACAATGGCTTTTTCATATATATTCCCCATAAATAATTTTAAATTTAATTTAAACCATGCATAGCTCATAAAATGAACATTTTTTACAATAGTGTTTCTTTTCTGCAATAGGAGGCTTGTTAAAAGAAACAATTTCTTCAATACTTTCAATAATATCTTCCATTTCTTCTTCTAAGTCACTTGTAAGTTGAATTTTTTCTCTTTTCCTCTCTTCAGGATATACTAAAATACCTCTTGCATCAATTCCACTTTTTTTCATGTTATATAAATAATATAATAATTGATACTTAGCAGGTTCAGTAAGTTTACTAGACTTCTTAACTTCAAAAATTGTGATTCCCTCTTTCTTTTTAACAAAATCAAAAGCCATATTCTCAAAATGAATTTCTTTATTTTCTCTACTATAACTCTTTTCATGTATTAAATTACCAATAGTTATATCTTCATTATTATAGTTCATATTAATTCTATTAGCATAAAACCAAAGTTCTCTCTTACAAGAAATATAATATTGAACCATTACACCACTAATATAAATAATATCACCAACAATTAAATAATAAAAGGATCTTCCTCTTTTTCATTAATAAAACCTGTTTCAATATCATATTTATCAACTATTCCATTTGTAAAATCAATTAATCCTAACCATTCATTATGCAAATTTAGTGTTCCAAAATTTTTAGTACTTACAGAGATTATATATTTATAAAAATCACTTTTTATATTTAAAAATTCATTTTTCTTTTCGAATGATTTTATTTCTTTATTTTCAAATTTATTGTTAATTTCTTCAAATTTCTCCCAAATTTCATTAGATTCATCATCAACATTTACAAAAACATCGATTTTTGGCATATTTTTTGAATCCAAAATTTTAAACTCATTTTGCATATTTGATAAATATAATTTTTTAATTGTATTTAAAATTTCCTTTGATTGTTCTTGATTGGCATATTTTAGTATTTCAATGTAATATTCATTGGAAAGTTGACTAAAATCTTTTTCTTTAATTTTTTCTTTTCCACCAATAGTTGCATTTGTTGATTGTAGTAAAATTTTATCATAAACAAAGTTTGAAAAAGATTTATTTTTGTCATTTACAAGATTAATAATATTTACTTCTCCTTTATCAGAAGAGTAGTTTCTATTACATCTTCCACCAGTCTGAATAATTGAATCTAATGGAGCAAAATCACGATAAACTATATCAACACTAATATCTACACCTGCTTCAATTAATTGAGTTGAAATTATTATTTTTCTATTTTTAGAGGTTTTTATATGGTTAATTTTATTTAATCTGTGTTTTGGTATTATATTGGTAGATAAATAGATTAAATCAGTTCCATCAATGTTTAAAACTCCATTTTCATCTATATCAAAATTTTCACCATCAAAATAATCTTTATTATAATAATTCTTATAAAAATAATCTTTAATAATACTATAAATATCATTTGATGAGTTTATTGTGTTTAAAACAAATAATATGTCTTTATCAGGATTATTCTCAATAGTATCAATTATTTCTTCTTCAAAATCTCCAATAGTTTTACTTTCTAAATCAAAGTTAAAGTTTACCCTATTAAATTTTTTAAAGTAATAGTCTTTATTTGAAACAAGTGGCAAAATCTCTTTATTTTCTTTAAATATTAATGGTTGAGTAGCTGTCATTAAAATAATCCATGAATTAAATTTTTTTGATAATTCTGTTAAAATTACATTAATTAAAGGCCAAAATTTGTATGGAATAGATTGAATTTCATCAAGAAGAATTATAGAATTTGTAATATTATGGAACTTTCTTAAAGATCTATTTTTATTAGAAATCAAAGAATAAAATAGCTGTATAAATGTTGTAATAACTATTTCAGAGTACCATCCTTCTGTTAAAAGTTGAGCTTGATTTTGATTATATTCAAATTCATCAATTTTGTAGTTCATATCAGATAAATAATTATGTTTTAATAGAATATTTGAGCCATTTAAATCATTCTCATTTAGAATTTCTTTAATAACATTCTCATTTTGATCAATTATACTTAAAAATGGTAAAGAATAAATGATTCTTGGTGTAAAATTATTGTTTTCTCTTATTTTTTCTCGTAACTTCAAAACAAATGAAAAAGCTGTTAAAGTTTTCCCACAACCAGTAGGTAGTTCAATAGAAAATATTTTATCTTTTTCTATATTTAAATCATCTAATTTATTTGAAATTTCATTATAAGCTTCTTCTCGAATTTTATTAATTCCGTTAAAATCTCTAAAAATGTCATTTTTAAATTTATCAACAATATCATTTGGAATTTCAATTCTTTCTATCATATCTGTTTTAGAAGCATCTAATTTATCTCCATCCAATAAAGTAGAATATAAAAGAGTTAAAATAAGATAGTTATCAATATTTTTAGACAAATATAATCTTCTTAAGCTTTTTAAAATTAATTTTTTAAAATCATTAAAATTTTCAATAAAAACATTAATATTAATATCATATTCATTATAAAAATTATTTAACTCATCCAAATTTTGATTATTAATGTCATTTATCTGAATTTTCAAATCATCAAAGTTTTCTTTAATATTTTCAATTTCACCATTACTATCTTTAAGATTTTTTAAGTTACCATGATGCCTTAAAACAATTAAATAAGATAATACAGGCAATAGATCATATATTTCATTTATAAAAGTAGGAATATTAAATTTATTTTTGTTTAAATCTTTTAAATAATTATTAATATTATAATATGTAAAAACAGCAGAGAGAAAACCATGATTAGCTTTTTTTGTTTTTTTAGAATGATCAAATAAATATTCTTGAAAAAAAGAAGTAGCTTTTGCAAAATCATGAGAAATGCCAATAATAAAAGAAATTCGCGATAAAAATTCATTACCTTCAAAATTAGATTCTTTTAATATATTATTTGAATTATTTGCTACATTTAACAAATGATCTGTTAATTTAATGCAAGGATGAGAAAAAAAATTAGAAGAATAGGACATTATCTTTACCTACTTTATAATAACTTTGGTTAGATATTTTTATAGGCTTCCCATTTTCTTCATAGTAATACTCAATATAAGAAGTTACTATTCTCTCATTATTCATAAATCCTGGAGATTTGATAGTCCCATATTTCTTTCCAGACTCTATTAACAGATTTGAATCAGTGGGAACAACACTTTTAATTGAAATGCCTTCATTATTGATAAATAATTCTTCGATAGAAAATAAACCGTCTCCAACAAGTTTAAAATTAGCAATACATTCACTAACACCTAAAAAAGGAGTATAAACGGATTTATGATTAGAAATTAAATCAAAAAGTTCTTTCATTTTCTTTTCATCTTTAAGACACACATAAATTCTATACTTTACATCTTTTAAAAATTCAGCTCGAACTTGAGTTCTTTTTCCTTGCTTATTAATATCCGACAGAATCCAACCCTCTTTAGTGTTAATATAATTTAAATTCATTCTAAACTTTTTAATTGGGTTTAAAATAGCGATACTTATCTTACTATTATTTTCATTAAATAAATCATAATAACTATCTCTTTCAAGACCAAGTATTGCTGCAATAATACCCGAAATAGTAGTTCTACTTGGAAATGGATAAGATATGGTAGATGTAGCAGTATATCCTTTTCTAAAATAAGCATGATTTGCCCAAATATCAAAGACCAAAGCATTTTTAGTCATTGGATTCACCTATAAAGTTATTTCTTCAACATCAACAGAAAGATTTTCAATTTCAGATTTTAAATCTTCAATATTTTCAAATTTGAGATTTGAATCTATTTTAACATGAATTTTGTTTATTTTATCTTTATTTTCATCAATTAAAGTTAAAATATTATCAATATTCAATTCATAATCATTAATACTTCTAATCTGCTTATCATTATCTAAATTATGGGTTAAAGATACTTGTTTATCTAAATCACCAATAAAATAGTTTTCTTCATTATATTCTATTTGAATCAGTAATCTTGGAACTTGGCCAAATTTAGAACGAGAAATTAAATTTTTTGTTCCATTCCAAATTCCATCAATTAGCAAATTAACATCTTCATCAGTCAAATAAGTAGATTTTGCAGCTTTTTCATTAACAATTCCATAAAAACCTATTAAAGAGTAAGGAAGAATATATTCTTCTCTGAAAGTAGCTTGAGATTTTCCTTTGCCTGATGCAAAAGCTCCTGTTCCTTTAATATGATTAATTTCGACTTTATGTAATGACCTACCTAGTCTAAATTGTACAGGACCAGTTAAAGTGATTGAACCAGTTTGTTTCTTTTTGCCTATTTTAACATCTAATGGAATAGTTGCTCCAAAAAGCCTCACATCAATACATTTTTCTAAAATATTAGTTTTCATAGAGTTTTTAGCTTCTTGAATATTGGAATACCCTTTTTCATCATCTTTTTTGTCAAGATAATCTTCAGCTCTTAACTTAGCATCTTGAATTATTCCTTCATCATCTTTAACTTCTTTAACAAATAGTTCTTGATTTTTATATTCCGCTAAATAATCTCTTATTGTTCTTTTAAGACGAACATCAGTTACAATATTTATTTCAGTTTCTTCATCTAATCTTGGCTTATTATCATCTAAAGGATCCCCATTTGGATTAGCATCTGCAATATCATATAAAAACAAAATTTCTGACCTGTTCATATTATCACCATCAATTAAATTTATTTAAATTCATTATTATGTAGCATTAGTTCATTTTTTAAGATTATTAATTTATTTAAAAAAGATTAAAAAATTATTCTTCAATAGAAATTAATCCTTCTATATCAACCTTTTTCTCATTTTTATATAGTTTACTTAATGTATAACCAAGAGTAAAGTAAAAACTAGTTTCATCACGAGTTAATTTCCAGTTATTATTAGCTTCAAGCAAATTTTTAGAAATTTCTACTTCTAAATCACCATAGTAATTACTTTTGTATTCAATTAATTTATTAAGTACTAATGGGTAGAGTTTTTGAATCTTTTTCTCATCTAAAGATAAACCCCAAAGTTTATTAGTAAATGGAGTTGATCCTAACTCTTTGAATTGAATATAAACCAATTTATTTGTAAGTACACCAAGTAAAAAACTTGCTTTTTTAGCATGAGTATCTAATTCTTGCAACAGATTTAATAATTTATTGGTTGTTTCATCATTATTCTCATTATTAACATTTTCATCCACAATATCACCATTTAAGTTTAAATTTAATTTTTTTAAAATTTTAAATAACATTAAAGTTTCTATAGCTAAAATTTTAACAATATACTCATTATCATTTCTAAAAATAGTTCTAATTTTCTTCATTGCATAATCTAAAATAAAATCAAAATTAACTTTATTTCCACTAAAAATAGAATTAACTAACTCAATATAATATTTAGTATATTCACTATTATAAAAATCTCTTAAAAATCCAAACAACCAATTATTTTTATCTACAGTATTATAATCTCTCTTTAAATTATACAATTCTAAAAAATTGCCTTTATGATCTTTTTTAAATATTTCTTTAACAATATCTTCTTGAAATATGGGAGATTTTAATATTTCTTGTTGAGATAGTCTTAAATGGTTAATCCAAGATGGAGTAATACTTTCAACATTTCCCAGTATGTTAAATGCACTATTAGTTTTCTCATAGAAAAAGAATTTAAATTCAACAAGGTTATTCAATTCTTCAAGATCTTCTATGAGTTCATCCTCTCTTGTAGCTATTGTATTATAATAACTCAATGTTTTATCAACATCTTCGATATAATAATCAAATATCTCATCTATTAAATCATCTTTTTTAAATAAAAATTTAGGAATAGCATAATATCTTAACCCAAATTCATTGAAAGATAAATATTTGTTTACAAATTTATTTCCTGCTTCTAATTTTATTGCACAATCTAAACAGATTGGAATCATTTTCCACTGATTTGAAGAATTTAAATCCTGAATGTTTCCTGGTTTATCTACTGTTGAAAATGAAAAACCAGTGGCATTTGCAACAAGACCCATGACTTCTTTATTTTCTCCACATAATAAACATTGGCCTTCACCTTTCATTAATGGACCATTTGATTGTTTATAGTACTTTTCACTGGATTTATTTTTTAAAACATCTTTAAAAAAGTCAAAATCTCCTAAAAAATTAATTTGACCTTTTTCTTCAATAGAAATTGTTAATAAAATATTTGATTTTGAATCAAGCCCTTCTTTAGATTTTAAAATGTCTTCTTTAATTTTATCTTGATTTCTATCTATTTCTTGATAAAATTGACTAATACTTAAATTACTATTTATTTGACTTTTTTCATTCTTTTTAAACCAGCCTAAAAACTTATTTTTAAATGTTTTATCAACATCCGTAATTAAACAAGAAGGCATTATATTAGCTCCACTTGAAGGACCTTTCTTGTATAAATATAAATGAGCATCATCATTGATATATTCTTTAATTTTAACTTGATTATATATAATTTGATTATTCTCATGTTTAAATTGGACTAAAATAACAGAAGATATTTTTTGATTAGTAGTCAATAAAAGATCTGAATCTTCAAGTCCTTCTTTTTCAATATATGTTCTTCCAAGTTCATATAATGCATTTAACATACTACTTCCTCACATTATTTATCATTCCAAATCCCAAAGAATTTTTTTCACCTAAACCAGTGTCTAATAAGAATTTATAAAGTTTTTTATTATTTTTTTCATTATTAAAATCCTTTTTTTCTAAATTTTTCCATAGTGAACCAATTATAATAAAATCATTTTTATTCTTATTCAATCGTACCGAAACTTCTTTTGAAAACTCAAATGAATCAAACAAATTATCATCCGTCTGGTAATCATCATCATAAAAAGCATTGTATTTTTTTATTGCATTATCTTTTATTCTATTAAAAAAGAAATCAAAATCTTGATTTTTTCTAAAAGAAAAATAAGTATTTGTTTGATTATTTTCATATAAAACAATAGGAGTACTAGAAATAAACCTGTTATTTTGACAAGAATCAAAAATCTTTAAATTTTTAATAATCATTTTATACTTCCCTAAATAAAATTCATCGATAGATTTTAAGCTGTGATATATAGTTTTAATAAATTTTGAATTAGGAGAACTAATTATAATAGATTTTGACTTACCTTTTTCAAAATCATTAACAGGAAAAATATTAGAAAAATTAAAAAATTTAAATCCATTAATACTATGAAAAGAAGAAAAACGAGTATGTTTCAAAATATTATAAATAAAACCTTGAATTGTATATTTATCAATGTTATAATAATTAAAATTAGACATAGGTTCAAATGCAAGCATAATTCTCATATATATCACACATAAAATATTTAATTATTCAATAATTTCTTATATTCATGGTTTATTAAGAATATTAAACAATTAGCGCTATTATGAATCCCTAATTTATTAGGACTAATTTGTTAATATAAATTTTACTTATAATACTATAATTATAAATCTAATAAAAATAAGTCCTAAAATTTTAATTATAAATAATTATAAGATTAATCTAAATTATTTATAAATTTTTACACTTTTTTTATATACAAATTTATATAACTTTCTAATTGAATATCAATATCATATATTATTGTTTATTTTATATATAAATATTAGTGTATTAATTTAAGTTGTATTATTAAATAATTGTATTTTAAATAAAAAAAGGATTGTTAAAAATATATTTAACACAAAATAAGTTAAGACCAAGCAAAGATATAAAAACTAAAGTAATAAAGAAATAATGAAAAAAGAAGTAATAATCCCCATAATAAAAAAAATATACTCAAAAATACTAATGAAATTACCAACCACCCCCAACTTTTTTAAACCCACCAAAAAGTAATCTTTATTAATATAGTTTAATAAAAATTAAAAAAGAAGTTTAAAACCTAATTTTATATTTAATGAATTGATTAAAAATTCTATATTTAAACAAGATTGAAAATGAATATTAAAAATCATAGTATAACTAATAAATAGACGAAATATTGATTCATATGGAACGATTAGCTATAGATAAGTTTAAAAATGATATTAGATTCAGACATAAAATAGCTCATATAGAAAAAATCCCTGGTAAAGAAGCTATTTATATGGATTTGGATAACTTAAACCCAAAGATAGCTAAATATCTTGAAAATAACAACATTAGTTTATATAAACATCAAGCTATTGCTTATAAAAAAATTCAAAATAAAAAGAATATTATTATTACAACTCCTACAGCTTCAGGAAAAACATTAGCATTTAACCTACCAATACTTGAAACAATGCTTAATGATAAAAAAGCTACTGCAATGTATATTTATCCTGCAAAAGCTTTATCTAATGACCAGCTAAACATTCTTAAAAATCTTGAAAAAAATTTAGATCTTGAAATAAAACCAGCTACTTATGATGGAGATACTCCAAAAAATAAGAAATATGGTATTAGACAGAATTCAAGAATAGTTTTAACAAACCCTTACCAAATACACCATATATTATCTTGGCATCATCAATGGAAACGTTTCTATAGTAATCTAAAATATATTGTTATTGATGAAGCACATTATTATAAAGGTATTTTTGGATCAAATGTTGCTTATTTAATAAGAAGACTTAAAAGAATAGCTAATTTTTATGGTTCATCTCCTCAATTTATACTATCTTCTGCAACCTTAGCAAATCCTGTTGAGTTAGCTAATAAGCTTGTTGGAGAGGATTTCAGTCTTATTGATAATGATACTTCTCCAAGTGGTGATAAAGATTTTATTTTTTACAATCCTTTTTATAAAAATTTGAAAAAAAATAAAGGAAGTAATAATTTAGAAAATGATTCTGAAAGTCTTGGAAATATTAAAGATTTTGAAGATAAATTTATTGAAGATACAATAGCTAATAATCGTGATGATAATTGGACTAAAATAACAGATGGATTGTCAATTCATCAAGAAACAGAAATGATATTTTTATATCTTCTTTTAAAAGATATTCAAACTCTTTGTTTTACAGTATCTCGTAAAATCGCAGAGCTTATAGCTATGTGGACTAAAAAGGATATGTTAACTTATAAAAAACCTTTAGCAGAAAAAATCACTGCATATAGAGCTGGTTATTTAGCTAGTGAAAGAAGAGAAATTGAAGAAGGTTTAAAAAATAGGAAATATTTAGGAGTTACATGTACCAATGCTCTTGAACTCGGAATAAATATTGGTTCTCTTGATGCAGTTATAATCTCAGGATATCCTGGAACAATGATTTCTACATGGCAACAAGCAGGAAGAGCTGGAAGAGGAAATCAAAAATCAGTAGTTATATTATTAGCTTTTGAAAATCAATTAGATCAGTATTTTATGAAAAATCCAGAATTTTTCTTTGATAAACCACATGAAAATGCTATTGTAGATTTAAATAATAAGATGATTATTAAATCCCATATTCTATGTGCAGCTAATGAATTACCAATTACTGCTGATGAAGCAAAAGAGCTATTTAACTGTGATGAATCAATATTAAATGAGTCAGTTGAAAACTTTGATTTAATTAAAAACAAACGAGAACAATATATTTATTCTCATGACGACGAAGCCTCATTTAAACATTCTTTAGATCAATTATCTAATGATTCATTTAAAGTAATGTCTATCAATGGAAATAATAATTCTAACAATAATAATATGGATAATTCTAATAATCGTTCTAATAATAATTATTCTAAAAATGAAAATATTGATAATTATAATAATTCTAATAATTATTCTAATAATAATTATTCTAACAGATACAATCAAACCTTACTCGAAAATATGGAATTAGGGCAAGTTTATAGAGAAGCTCATGAAGGAGCTGTCTTAATAAATAAAGGAGAAACATATATCGTAGATAGTGTTAATCTAAAATCAAGATATGTTAATGTTTATAAACAAGCTGTTGAATATCATACTATTGTTTTAAAAGATGTTGATATTTCAATAAAATCTAAAATAAAAAAGGAAAAAATTGGAAATTTTACAGTTCATTTTGGTGAATTAGAAGTATCTGAAGATTTTCATAAATATAAGAAATTACATTTTTCCAAAACTCTTGGTACTTTTAATTTAGACTTACCTCCATTAACATTTAAAACAAAAGGAATATGGTTTACAATACCTAATGAAATAAAAAAATGCTTAGAAGATAGGTATAATCAGGATGATGTTTTTGCTGGAGGTTTACATGGTGTTGAACATGGATTAATTGGTTTATTCCCATTACATGTAATGTGTGATAGGTTTGATATTGGTGGATTATCAACTAATTATCATGAAGATACACAAGAAGCAACTATATTTATTTATGATGCTTATGAAGGTGGAATTGGTATTTGTGAAAAAGCTATTGAAGTTTTTAATCAATTGGTCCAATCAACCAAAGATTTAATTGATAATTGCCAATGCGAATCTGGATGTCCATCATGTATATATTCTCCAAAATGTGGAAATGAAAATAAACCTCTTCATAAAGATGCTACAAGAAACATTCTTAGCTATATTAAAAACGAAATAGACATCGCTGAAAAAGAAGAAATCTTAAATAAAATAAATTCAGAAAATCATTCTTATGATTTAAAAAATAATATTAAAAACAATAATAATTCTAAAAATAATAATACAAACAAAAATAATTCTAAAAATAATAATACAAACAAAAATAATTCTAAAAATAATAATACAA
>NZ_CALGFC010000005.1 GCF_937881195.1 uncultured Methanobrevibacter sp.
CTATGGGAATTTCATTTCGCTGCCAGCCCTTTTTATGATTATTGGGCATTTTTTTTGTTGCTTATTTTTTATTATTATGTTTTTATTATTTATTTATTATTCGGTTTAATTATAACCTATTCTTTTAAAAATACTCTTTTTGATTATATTCATAATAAAAATTCTTTTTTAAATTATAAATTAATCTATTCCTTATTATTATAAATTTATTATTTTTATAAATTTATTATTTTGAAAATTAGTAAGTTATTAATATTGAATTTTTTTTAAAAAGAGATTTATATCTATTTTTATATAAATATAGATAAATGCTGGATTTTTAAAAATAAGTTATTTAAATAAAATATTTAAAATTTAATTTATTAAAATTTAATTTATTTAATCTATTCTTGTATATTTAATTTATAAATTTTAAATATTTTATTTAATTTCAAAATATTTTATTTAATTTCAAATATTTATTTAAATTTTAAATATTTAATTAAATTTTCAAATATTTACTTTTAATGGATGTTTTATAAAGGGTATTTTTTATTATATTACTAATTGATTTATTATAAATTTTCATACCATCCTTTAGGAGTTTCTTCTTTAAATGTTGGTTTTATATAACTTCGATAAATGGTTTGCATTATTACTTTAATCATTGAACTATGTTTAATTAAATATTTGGGTCTTGTGTAAAATTTTATATATGCTTTAGCTAGTTTTCTTTCCACAATTTTTTTACTTAATCCTAATTTTTCATAGTTAATAACAGACTTTAATACAGTATAATCATCCCAATTTTCACTTTCTAGTAATTTTTCTTTTTTTAATTTATTATATATTGGAGTTCCAGGAAATGGTGTTAGTATTGAATATTGACAATAGTCAGGATCAAGTTTTATTGAAAAATTTATAGTATCTTCCATCTCTCTTGTTGTTTCTCCAGGATATCCTAATATAAAAGACCCTACAATATTAATACCCAAATTTTTCGCTATCTCAAAACCTTTTTCTGCTTGTTGAAGTGTAATCCCTTTTTTCATTAAATTTAAAACTCTTTGTGATCCTGATTCGACACCACAATATAATGTACTCATACCTGAAGATTTAAGGGTTTCTAAAAGAGATTTTTGGATTGTATTAACTCTTGAGGATGCAACAAAATTAATATCTAAATTTCTTTTTTTAATTTCATTAGCTATATCTTCTGCTCTTTTTTTATTTAACATAAATATATCATCTAAAAAAGCTATATCTCTTACTTTATACTTATAAACTAATTCTTCAAGTTCGTCAACTACATTTTGAGAACTTCTTGTTCTAAATTTTTTACCCATAATAAGTGATGAGGAACAGTAATCACAAGAAAAAGGACAACCTCTACTTGTTATTATTCCTCCTGATTGACTTGAAAGTTTGTATGATTTAAAGTCTACGAGATGTCTTGCAGGGAAAGATAATTCATCTAAATTTTTTATTAATGGCCTAGGTTCATTTAATCTTATTTTGTCGTTGTTGTCTTTTTTATTATTATAAATATTTTCTTTATACTTATCTTCTATTTCATTTTCCTCTGTTTTAAGTTCATTATCTATATCTTCAAAATTTAAGTTATTAATTCTTTTTTTATAAGCTATTCCTTTAATATCTCCTAAAAATGAATCATAGTCGTTATCTACATTTTTCAAATAAGTATCTATTAATTCTACAATTGTTTCTTCCCCTTCTCCTATAACAACAACATCGAGACATAATTCATTTTTTAAAGTTTCTATTGGTCTGAAAGTTGTATGTGGTCCTCCTATAATTGTTAGAATGTTTGGGGATTTTTTTTTAATATTTCTAATATATTTTAGTGCCTGAGTTATAGTTGCAGTGGTTGCAGTAATAGCTACAATTTTTGGGGCTATTTTTGAAATATATTCATTTATTTTTTGAGTACCAATTTGATATAAATCGTCATCGAATATTTTCACTCCAATTGATGCTTTTTCAAGTGCTCCTGCAAGATACATTAAATTTAGTGGAGGAACGCTGAGTCCTAACCCATTTTTCACAACGGTTTTATCCATAGGATTTATCAATAATACGTCTGTATTATTCATTTTTTAACCTTTAATTTTAATTTTACTAATATTTTAGTTCTAAAATTAGTTTTTCAGTATCTATTTCATGAATATTTAAATTTTCCTCTTTATTTATGGTGGCTTTTAAGATTTCCCATTCTTTTTGATTGTTTATACATCCTGGATCAGGAGCTAATACATCTTTAAAATAATTATATGCTCTTGCTCTACAACCTCCACAAATATTTTGAGATTCACAATTTCCACAATTTCCTTTTAATAATTCTTTATTTCTTAATTGTTTTAAAAGATGATTTTCTTTCCACATTTCTTCAAAATTATCGTTTAGAATATTTCCTATTTTTACTTCTTCTTCATGTGGGAAAAAAACACAGGGGTATATATCTCCATTAGGTTCTATATTTATATAAAATCTTCCAGCACCACAACCTCCTATAAATTCTGCAATTTGAGCTATCATTGGATTAGTGTATTCTGGATTATAAAAATGAGTGGGTACAACTTTTTTTTCATTATTTTGATTTTCATATAATTCTCTAATTTCAATATTTTCATCATAATTGTTTTCATTGCTACTTAAATTAAACTTATCATTTGAACTTTCAAATGTATTTTGTGAAATTCTGCTATTTCCCTCTGATGTTATTGCTTCAGCTACTGCTGCATATTGTGGTGCTGTTGATAATATTTGCATTTCGTCGGTATTTTCATTATATGCCTTTGCAAGTAATTTTTCTCTTTCTTTTGGTGATATGTCCATGTTTGATATCTCACTTCCATTTCCTGTTGGTATGAAATTATATAACATAAACCAATCTATTCCTAAATCTTTTAAAAAATCTATCATTTCAGGAATTTCTTTTATATTATGTTCAGTTACAGTAGTAGCCACTTCTACAAAAATTCCAAGATCAACAAAGTTTTTTATTGATTCTACTGCTCTTTCCCATGCACCATTAACTTTTCTAAAGCTATCGTGTGTTGTTGGATTTATTCCATCTAAACTAATTTGAACAAATCCTAATCCTTCTTCTACAAATTTTTTAGCTTTATATCTGTCTCTTAATGTATAGCCATTAGTAGCTATAGCTGGAAACATTCCATTATCACTTACTGTATGTATAAATTCTATTATATTTGGATGTATTGATGGTTCTCCTCCAGAAAAAGCTATTGATGTGACTCCTGATTTTGACATATTGTTTATGCCATTAATTATCTGATCTTTTGAAAGTTCTCCTTTAGTTTTTGTTGAAGCACTTTCATAACAATGAATACACTTCATGTTACATTTTTTTGTAATATTCCAAACAACTTGGAATGGAGCACCAGGAACAAAAGGTTTATTTACTTTAAAAATAGTTATTCCTTTTATTACACTAGCTAATCCTTTAACCCAATAATCATCTTCCATTTTATCCTTAAATTCATCGGATGATACTCCAAAACTTGTAGTCCCTTTTTCAATTATATATCCAACAATTCTTGAAAGTATTTTACAACTATTGCATACATTATCTGTTTTCCCAAGGTAATAATTTAGAGAACTTTCAAGCTTTGTAGCATTGTCTTTTTCACAATAACCTAATGTTCTTTGGAGTAAACGGTTTGATATTGGGTTTTCAGCTACTTTTTTAAATAATTTAATCATTTTCTCCATTTCTAAATCATCTTCATAATTATGTGCATCTGATTTCATATAATCCCCTTTTATTTTAATATTTTTTTAATTTTGCAAATAAAAATTATAAAAATAATTTTAATTAAACTGAAATCTAAAGAAAAATTGAAAATGAGTAGATGTATTAGATAAATTATAATAATATTATGGTAAAAATAGATTGATGATAAGTTTACATTATAATAGCGTTTCCATAATATTTTCTAAATAAATATGCATGGCTAAGTATATTATAATTATTGTTTAAAAACTTCAAATAATGGGTTCAAATTAGCAATAAATGAATAGTAAAAATAAAAATGTTAATTTAGATGACTAGGAAGCTTTTTAAACTATAATATTATTATAATTTACTATTTACATCTAGTCGATCTTGCAATTGTTTTTAGTACATTATTATTCCTCTAATATATATCCAATACTTTTTTTATAATATTTGTTTATATTAGTTATGTACAGATATTTGTTATCCTATTTATTTATAATTTACTATTATATGATAATTAATTAAGAGTAATGATAATTACTATTCTGTATATAATATATATTTTCTTTTATATTTAATTTATAAAATATAAATTTAATTTATAATTTTAAAATATAAATTTAATTGATGATTTTTTATTTTTAAAAAATACTAAAAAATAAAAAACTTTTTGATAATTTTTATTTTTTTGATTATAATTATATTATCTATTTTTTGTTTATTAAGAAAATATATAAAAATGATTAATAATATAACAATAGTTAATTTCATATAATAGTGTATTTACTGATTCATATAATATTTTTAAATTAATAATATATCTCATAAAATTTAAAATATAAATATTATATATTTTAAAAAACATTAAATTTTGAAATATTAAAATAAATAATAAGTTATTAAAATAAATTTTGAATTATCAAATACATTTTAAATTCAAATTAATAAAATTTTAATGAAGTAATAATAACTTTGGAGTAATCTCATGTCATATAAAGTAGCTATAGCAAGTAATGATGGTGTAAATGTTAATGAACATTTTGGAAGAGCAGAAAAGTTTTTAATTTATGAAATCCATGAAGATGAAACTTATGAATTATTAGAAACTCGAAAAGCTAATGCTTCATGTGTTGGAGATGGAAATAACGGTAATCAACGAAATAAAGTCATAAAATTAATTTCTGATGTTCAAGTGGTTCTTGTTGCTAATGTAGGCCCTGGTGCAATCGATGACTTGATAATAATGATATAAAACCTTATGCAACTTCTTTTACAATTGAAAATGCTTTGAATGAGCTTATTAAGATTGATAATGGTTAAAAACTCCATAATATAAATTAAAATCTGTATTTTATAATAAATATATTTTTATTTATTATAATCTATTTTTTTACATTCTATTTTTAAATAATTTTTAAATAATTTTTTAATATTCGCATATATTTAATAATCTAGATTAAGGAGATAATATTAAACATATAATGTTGAAAATGTTTAAAATTTAATTATTAATCAAACTATAAATTATTAGTAATTATTATATATAAATAAAATCTTAAATTATAATAACTATAATTATAATAATAATAACAATTTTAATAACAATTTTTAGTGATTTTATATGAAATTCAGATATTTAATGTTAACCTTCTTGTTTTTTTCTTTTATATTCTTATTTATTAACTCAGGATTTGCAACACAGTACAATGTAAATAATCAAAGTTCTTCGGATGATTTAAATAATATTATAAGCTCAATGCAAGATAATGATGTTTTATTTTTTGGAGATGGAATATATCAAAACAAGTCCATATATATAAGCAAAAATAATATAAAATTAGATGCAAACCCAGGTAAAGTATTATTAATAGGTTCAGATTATGATAAATCTTATTCTGATAATACAGAATCTATTGGCATTAAAATTAATGCAAATAATATTACTATAAGAAATATTAATATTTCTAATTATTATAATGGTTTATTCATTAATGGATCGTATAATAATATATATAATTCAACTTTTGCTGATTGTGAAGATGGAATATATATTTATAATCCTTACTATGATTCTTATATTTATAGTAATTATAATAATATTGATAATGTTAAGTGTGTTAACAATAAAAATAATGGAATTTTATCATTTGGAAATTTTAATCAGTTTTCAAACTTGACACTTAAAAATAATTATGATGGTTTATGGATTATTGGTAAGAATAATACTTTAAATAATATTTTTGCAGATAATAATACAAACACAGGAATTACGCTTGATAATTCTCTTAATTATAATATTTTATTAACTGGTTATAATAAAATTTACAATATTTCTTCTACTAACAATTCTTATGGATTAAATGTTGATGGCGGAGGATATAATAACATTTCAAACTCTTATTTTATTAATAATGATTTAGCTTTACATTTTACATTTTCAAAATATAATAATATCTACAATGTCAAATCTTTTAATAATTATGAGGGAATAAGTTTCGATTATTTAGATGATCCTGATACTGAAAGTTGTAATCATAATAATGTTTATAATTCCATATCTAACAATAATTCTGGAGATGGAATATTTATTAGTGGAGATTATAATAGTGTTTATAATTCTACTGCTAATAATAATTATTTCGGAATCTTTTTATATGGAATATATAATAGTGTTTATAATTCTACAGCTAATAATAATGGCATGTATGGTATTCATCTTTATAATGGTGAGAAGGTAGGTATTAATAATGTTTATGGTTCATTAGCTAATAATAATACTTATTTTGGGATTTCTATTGACGGAGGAAATGCTTCTGTTTTTAATTCTACTGCTAATGATAATGGAGGCTCTGGATTTTATTTACATGGAAACAATATTAATCTTAATGATTCAATAGCTATTAACAATTCTTATGGAAATAAATTAGATTGCTGGGGGCCTTATGCTGGAGTATGCATAGATGGAGATTATAATATAATCTCTAATTTATTAATTTCAAATAATACTGCAGGTATTCAAATTGGAGGATCAAATAATACCATAATTGGAAATAGGATTTTTTTATAATAATGTTTCATTTAGATTTGAATCAATGGAGATGAGTGTTTATAATAATAAAATTAATTTTAATTATATTTCTAACAATACTAATAATTTTTTCATTTTTGAAGAACTTTCAGTAAATAATATATCTGCTAATTTTAATTATTGGGATGGATTAGAGCCTTTAAATACTTATTCAAATTCAATTAATACTTTTTATTATATAAAAAATATGACTGCTTCAATTAGTTTTAACAAATTTATTATGGGTAATTTTACTAATTTTATTGGGGATAATATTACAATAAATTATTTTTTTATTCTGAATACTCCTTTTAATATGAATTTACCTGAAGGTATAGCTAAAATAGTCTATAATAATGAGGCTCATTTCTTAAATGGCAATTTGACAGATAAGATCAATATTACTTTACTTGATAAAGAAAATATTTTCTCATTTTTCTTTTGTGGAGTTAATTTTAATGATTTAATTTTTACTGCTTTATATGAAAGCTTTTTAAACATAAAACCAATTAAAATTGCTAATTATGGAGATATTATTAATATAAATGGTACTTTAACTAATAGTTTAGGGGTAATTAATGGTAAAATTTATATTAAAATTAATGAGTCAAATACTATTGAAGTTGATGTTATTGAAGGCTTTTGGGAATATTCTTTTAATAGTAATATACTTAATATAGGAGATAATATTAATGTAAGTGTTAATTTTATGGGAGATAATGATAATAGTCCTATTATATCTACTTCCTTATTCAATATATCTTTTTCAAATACAAATACTAGTATAATTGTCCCATCAAAAGTTCTAATTAATGAAACTGTTCTTATTACTGGGAAATTAAAAAATTATATTGGAATTAATATGTTGAATGTTACTATCAATGGTTTTAAATATCATGTTTTTGTTGATAATAATACAGGTATTTGGAGTTTAAATTATATTCCAACTAAAACAGGAAATATTTTAGTTGTTGTTAGTTTAACTAATAATACTTTTTTTAAAGACTTTATAAATACTACTATTTTGAATGTTTTTAAATTTAAAACCCAAATAACTCTTTCCCTATATAAATTATCATCTAATGGGGAAATCACTATCAAAGCAACTCTTAAAGATTTATATGGTAATGTGTTAACTGGCAAAAGGATTTATTTTTATTATTCTTCTAAAAAGATTGGTTTTGCTAAAACTAACAATAATGGGATAGCTACTTTTCTTTATAAAAATTCCCAGTATGGACTTAAATCATTTAAAGTTAATTTTAATGGAGATTTAATTTATAATATTTCTAGTAATGTTAAAGATATGAAAATTCAAGCTATTATTTTAAAAAATCATCTTAAGAAAAAAGGTAATTATTTGATTATTACCACTGGTTTGATTAATAAATATTCCAAATCATTGTCATTTAAAATTTATTATAAATTACCTAATGGTTTTATTATTAAGAATGCAAAATTAGCTAAAATTTCTAAAAGGGTTACTTCCAATGTTAAGTTAACATATAATAATAAAAAAAGAATTATATCTATTAGTTTTACTAGTTTTAAGAGATTTAGAACTATTTCCAATTCTAAGATTTATATTAAGATTAAAACTAAAAAGAAGGGTTATTATAAGATATTAAATTTGATTAAACCTAAAAATCTTGTTTTAATTAATAATTCTAACTTTGAAAAAATTAAAGTATAGATTCTAATTTAAAATCTTTCTTCTATTTACTATATTTTTTAATATTTTTTTAATAGTCAGTTATATATTTCAATAATTATTTACAAATTATTATTATGAAATATATAGCTTTCCTTAGAGGAATTAATGTTGGAAAAAATAAATTAATTCTTATGGAAGATTTAAAAAAGTTATTTGTATCTATGGGATTTAAAAATATTAAAACTTATCTTAGAAGTGGAAATGTAATTTTTGAAAATATTAATATTAATGATAATTGTAATAATTATAATGAGGGTAATATTAATAATATCTCTTCTAAAATTTCTGAAAATATTGAAAATTCATTTGGTTTTTGGGCAGAATGTATTTTACTAAGTGAAAAAGAGATTTTTTCTTTAATCAATAATAATCCATTTTTTGATAATACCTCTCATGATAATTCAGAAATTATAGGATCAATAGGATTTACAGAACCAATAGAATCTTTATATATTACTATTTTTAAGAATAAAATTGATAAAAATCTAGCTGAAAAATTGGTTAAAGACTCTAAAAATAATGTGTCTGATGATAAATTTTCAATATATGAAAAAGAAATTTATTTAGCTTGTAAAAATGGATATCATAAAACCAAATTTAATAATAATTATTTTGAATTAAAGTTGGATAATATAGCTACTACTAGAAATTTTAAAACAATATTAAAGATTAAAGATCTTTTAATTTAGTTTAAAAATTATATAATTATATTTTTAGACTAAATATTTTTTATATTTTTTTATGATTTGATTTATTTAGTTTATTATATTTTTTATAGTTTTTAGAGAATTTAATATAAAATGGAGGATTTTCATATATTGTTGATAGGTTATCTTTGAGGTTTAATTACTAATACATTATGTAAAGTTTTATATGATACTTATTCATATATTATTAATTACTTTATTATAAATGATAATTTGAGTTAAGATTATTTTTCTATTAAGATATTCTTAGTATTATTATTTTGATAATAATTTTATTAAACAATATTAATCTGTAAAATATGTTTAATAAATTTTTAATAGGCTATTATTCCATAATAGGCTAATATTTTCTTAATAAGGATTTACTTAATTTTTAAAATATTGAATGTGATTTTCATGAATATTGCAAATAGAAAAGGAACAAATAAATGGGGGCCTGCAATTGTTGCTTGTATGGCTATTTTTATCATAGTTTTAGATATGTCGGCAATGAATGTAGCTATAACAAATCTTGTAACAGATTTAGATACTACATTAACAACTATTCAAGCAATAATAGCTATGTATGCATTGATCATTGCTTCTTTCATGTTGATTGGTAGTAAAATTCAGGATATAATTGGCAGGAAAAAATCTTTTTTATTAGGGATTTCAATATATGGTGTGGGAACTCTTATAGCATCATTAAGTGTTAATGCTGGAATGCTACTTATTGGTTGGGCCATACTCGAAGGTATTGGTGCTGCATTAATGCTACCAGCTACTACTACGATTATTGGAGTTAGCTATGAGGGTAAAGATAAAATTAAGGCATTTGGAATATGGGGTGGTATAGCTGCAATGGGATCAGCTGTAGGTCCTATATTCGGAGGATTTTTCACTAATTTTGTATCTTGGAGGATGATATTTGGAAGTGAATTTATCGTAGTGCTTATAATAATATTCTATAGCTATTATATTAAAGATTCAAAATCTATTCTTAAATGGAAAGAATTTGATTATGTGGGGGCTATTTTATCTGTAATCTCTCTTATTATTATTGTTATGGGATTATTAATATTCAATGATCCTACTAAATGGGATATTATTCCGGGTGTTCTATTTATTGGTATTGCTCTATTTGTTATATTTTTATACTGGGAAAAGAGAAGAATCCGTTCAAACAAAAAACCTTTATCTGACGTTGCATTGCTAAAAAATAGAACTTTCTCTATTGGTATTGTAGCCTCAGTTTTTGGACAAATTCCATTAGCAGGATATTTATTCATAATGCCTGTTTTTTTACAACAAGTAACACATATCGATGCTTTCATGACTGGTGTTATTTTACTCCCTTCATCTATAGCTGTAATGATTTTATCATTGATGGGTGTTAAAATGACAGAATATATTCCAGCTAAATATGTTGTATGTTTAGGATTCCTTATATCTGCATTAGGTACTTTTATATTAGGTGGAAAATTCTCTGCAACTATGAATCCATATAGTGTTATTCCAGCTACAATTATTTTTGGTGCAGGAGTAGGTATGATATTATCTCAATTGACTAATTATGTTATGTCTGCAGTTGATAAAAGCAAGGGTTCTGATGCTGCAGGACTATTAAACACCTTCAAAAATTTAGGTTATTCTATGGGAACTGCTCTTATAGGTGTTTTACTTATTGTAGGTGTCATTGGAGGTTTAAGTATTTCAATTGAAGATTCAGGGCTTGGAACAAATTTAACAAAACAGGAACTTAATAATGAACTTCTTGTATATGTCGAAAAAATGCAAACTGGAACTCCAGAGAAAATTCCTCAACAATATCAAGATGATGCATCAAATTTGATTTCTGAAACTATTAGTATGGCGATGAGTTTAATATTTAATATATTGACGTTGATATTTATTGTTGGTGCAGCTATTAGTTGTGTTATGCCAAGGATTAGAATTTCGAAAGATTCTCCTCCTGGTGCCTAATAATCAGGATTAATAATATCTATTTAAAATATAAAAGAGAATAAAAATGAATATTGAATGATATTTAAAATGAAATAATAAATTGAAATAATCGAAAAATGTTTCAAAAAATAATTTATTTATAAATAATTTTTTAGATTAATTTATTTAGGTTAATTTTATTTAAGTTAATTTTATTTAGGATTAATTTATAAATTAAAATTGATTTATTTAGATTAATTTTATCTAAAATTAATTTATTTTGTTTAAATATTATAAAAATAGATTTATTAAAAATTTTAACATATATAATTCTTATTATTTTTATTCATTTAATAATTCTTTTATTTTTTATCCATTTTTTATCCATTTTTTATCTATTTTTTATCTATTCTCTATCTAATTTTTCATTTTTTCAATGTTTTTTATTCGGATTTTCAGGAAACCATCCTTTTTTCACTCTTTCTTCTTGTTCTATAATTTCATGTATGCTCCATAATAATGTAAATCCTAAAACTCCTATTAATGCAGAAATTATTATATTATTCATAAATAAAGATAGTATTAATGATATTATCCCTAAAATTAAAAATATTGGCCAAATCTTTTTACCTATATAATACTCTCCTTTTATAACAATTGGGTGGAATATTCCTATTATTATAAAAGTACAAATTCCGATAATTATTCCTTCAAAATACATAATAATATTATTTATATTCTATCTAAAATTTCTTTTTATTAAATTATTTTTATTATTATTTTTCATTACTATTTTTATTTTTATATTGATGATGAAGTACATAATGAATTAAACGAGTTGATTATTATTATTAATAATAATAAATATAATGTTTTTAATAGTAATGTTGATAACCGGATTGACTATTTGTATGATAAAAATATAATATTTCCTTTATTTATACAATATTTATCAATTTCCTTTTTTTTAAACAAATCATAATTTTTAATTACATCAATATTAAATCCCACTGATTTTAATTTGTCTGTAAAGTCAGCACCATATCTTCTTAAATGATCTGCCTGTCCATAATATTTTAATCTTAGTTTTGGAGTATTATATTCTTCTTTTTCTAATGTTTCATCAATATTACAAGATATAGGAACTAGTGTAATCACAATTCCATTATTATATTTAGGTTTAACTACTCTGTAAAGTTCACTCATAGCTTTTATATCATCGGGGACATGTTCTAAAACATGTGAATTATATATTACATCAAAATAATCATCTTCATAAGGAATATTCTGTATATCTACCTTTTCCTTTATTTTTCGGGATTTTGAAATATCTACTGGATAATAATCAATATTTTTGCAATTAGAGAAAATTTCATAAAAAATATTTTCAGGTGCAAAATGTAATAATTTAATTTTCTTATTAAAAATATCAGATTTTTTTAAAAAATAGTAAACCATTCTATGTCTTTCTGCAGAATTACAATGTGGACACAATGCATTTTTTCTTGGAGGATTTCCATATGGTTTGAATTCTAAACTATTTTTTTTACATATGGGGCAATGTTTTTTAGGTGAAAATATATTTTTTATTTTATTTTTTATTTGCATTGTATCATCTCTTTATATATTATTTTATATTTATTATTTATTATATTAATTTTTTTATAAAACATTAAATATTTTTTATAAATTTTTATCAAATGCTTAGTGTTAACTATCAATCTTTTAAAGTAATCTATAAGCTTACAATCAAAAATAAGTAAATATAAAATAGTATAAATATGTTAAAAATAGTAAAATTTTTGCATAATCATTTTAAAGATTATAAAAGATAAAAATTATAAAAAAGATTATAAAAGATTAAAAACTATAAAAAAGATTATAAAAAATTAAAAACTATAAAAAAGATTATAATTGTTAATAAAAAAGAAAGGAGAAAAATAAAATCTCAAAGGTACCTTACATCAGATAAATGAATTGAAAGGTAATTTTTTTTGAAAAATAGATTTTATTAGGGTTTTTTTACATATTTTCTATTTGTCTTTTTTCTAAAAGGATGAAAAACTAATTATTTACTAATAAAATAATGAAAAATTATGTATTAATTATTATTAATGTTATTATGTCAATATAAACATTTTATCATAGAACTTTAAGAAAACTTTTTATATAACTTCAAACCCATTTATATATTATGAGTGATAAGTATTGTTTTTATAATTTATTGATTTAAAAATTTTTATATAATTTTAAAATGCCTTTTTATACAATTTAAAATGTTATTTAAAAGGTTAAATATGTAATAAAATTATTATGCAGTACTTTAAATATCATGAATTTATAAATTAGTTCAATTTTTATATGTTATATATTTATTCATGTATATTTTTATTTAATATATATTTTAAATATATAATTTAAATTATTTTAAATTATTTTAAAATTGTCTTAAATTATTTTAAATTATTTTTTAAAATGATTTAATTTTTAAATAGTTTAAAAATAATATTTTATAACTTTTATAGGTGAAATTATGGCGCAATATGATGGTAATCAACCAATTTTTATCTTACCTGAAGATACTCAACGTTTCTTAGGTAGAGATGCTCAAAGAATGAATATTATGGCAGGAAAAATATTAGCTGAAACTATAAGAACTACTTTAGGTCCTAAAGGTATGGATAAAATGTTAGTCGATAGTATGGGTGATGTTGTCCTTACCAATGATGGTGTAACTATTCTTCGTGAAATGGATATAGCTCATCCAGCTGCAAAAATGCTTGTTGAAATAGCTAAAAATCAGGAAGATGTTGTTGGAGATGGAACCACAACTGCTGTTATTATAGCTGGAGAACTTCTTAAAAAAGCTGAAGAACTTCTTGATGATGGAATACATGCTACAACTATTGTTAGAGGTTATAGAGAAGCTTTAATTAAAGTTTATGAAATTCTTGAAGATATTTCTCTTGATTCTAAAGACCAAGATACTCTCATGAATGTAGCTATGACTGCTATGACTGGTAAAGGCTCAGAAAAAGCAAAAGAACCATTAGCAGAACTTATAGTGGAAGCTGTTCTTAAAGTTGAAGAAGATGGGGAAGTTGATAAGAAAAATATTAACATACAAAGAGTTTCTGGTGCTAGTGTTGATGAATCTGAAATTGTTAATGGTGTTCTTGTGGATAAAGGCAAAGCTGATCCTAACATGCCGAAAGAAGTTAAAAACGCTAAAATTGCTTTATTGAAATATCCATTAGAAGTTAAAGATTTAGAAACTGATGCTAAAATTAATCTCACTAATCCTTCTCAAATGCAAGCTTTCTTAGATAATGAAGAACAAATGGTTCGTGAAATGATTGATAAAGTTGTTGATTCTGGAGCTAATGTCCTTTTCTGTCAAAAAGGAATAGATGACATGGCTTTACACTTACTTTCTCGTGCAGGAATTCTTGCAGTAAAAAGAACTAAAAAATCTGACATGAATCGTCTTTCAAAAGCTACTGGTGCTAGAATAGTTACAAACATTGATGATCTTTCTAGTGATGATTTAGGTGAAGCAGGTATTGTATATGAGAAAAAAATATTTGATCAAATGATGATATTTATTGAAGAATCTAAAGATCCTAAAGCGGTTTCAATAGTTCTAAGAGGAAGTACTAGACATGTTACTTCTGAAATAGAAAGAGCTTTAGAAGATGCATTAGGTGTTGTAGCTGCAACTTTAGAAGATGGAAAAGTTGTTATTGGTGGAGGAGCTCCAGAAATAGAAATAGCTCGCCAACTTAAAGAATATGCAGAGACAATTAGTGGAAGAGAACAATTATCTATAAATGCTTTCGCTGAAGCAATTGAAATTGTTCCAACTACTTTAGCTGAAAATGCAGGTTTAGATACTATTGATATTCTTGCAGACCTTAGAGCTGCTCATGAACAATCTCCTTTTATGGGATTAGATGTCTTTGAAGGTGAAGTTACTGATATGAAAGTTGCAGGTGTAGTTGAACCTCA
Organism: uncultured Methanobrevibacter sp.; assembly: GCF_937881195.1. Classification (GTDB taxonomy): domain Archaea; phylum Methanobacteriota; class Methanobacteria; order Methanobacteriales; family Methanobacteriaceae; genus Methanobinarius. The sequence continues at coordinate 15,162 of NZ_CALGFC010000005.1, forward strand.
AAGAGTTAAAAGACAAGCTATTCAATCAGCTGCAGAAGCTACTGAAATGATTCTAAGAATAGATGATCTTATAGCTGCAAGAGGTGCTCTTGAAGCTGTAGATAAAGATGATGCTTTAGATGATGGTGGAATGCCTCCAATGGGAGGAATGGGTGGCATGGGTGGCATGCCTCCAATGATGTAATTATTTTCACTATTTTTTAATTTTTTATCTTTTTTTATTTCCTATTATTTTTTATTTCTTATTCTATTTTTATTCTAATTTTTTCTTATTTATTTTTAAAATCAATAATTTTCTATTTCTTAATTATCATTAATCTAATAAATTTTTAATATAATCTTTTTTTTTTAGTTTTTTCATATTACTAATTTAATTATAATTTTTTTTAAATTTTTAAATTTTTCATAGTTTTTAAATTTTTCATGTTTTTTAATTTTTTTAAATTAATTATAGAAAGAATATATATCTTTTGGAGTATTGTTGGATATTAAATATAATTATTAATCTATAGTTTCTATATTAGGTTCTATAAATAATATATAAAAAAACTTATATTCAAAGAAGTTCTATTAATACTGTAAGTAATATTTGAATATAAATCAAATCATATTTATATTACTTGCTTATTTAATAATTACCTTTTAAATAGTTTATTTTTAAAAATATTAGGAAAAATATGTTATTTTATCCTATTGAATCAATTTCTTTTATTTTAATTGATATAATAAGAGAAATCTTTCTGAAAAAGCAAATTAAAAATAAAAAAATAAAAAAAAAATAAACAAAAGAAAGCAATTTTTAAATTTACTATTTTAGGTAGGTAGAGTAACATGGAAAGGAAAAATAAACTTATTATAGCAATTGCAGTTGTAAGTGCAATTGGAATATTAGCTGTAGCATGGGGTACTTTCTTGCATGGTCCTGATTTGTCTTCAGGAGATAGAAATATATTAGTTTTAGCTGGTGACAAAACAGAACAGCCAGGTGGTGCTGTGGACATGGCCTTTATGGTCACATTGGAAAATGGTAGTATAAAAAATTATACTGCAATATATCCTGGAGGAAAAACACATCCTACACAACCAGCACCAGGCAATCTTCAAGGAAAAATGCTTCTCCATGATTGTTTGTGGAATGGTCAAGAACAAGGTATGCAGTATGCAAAAGAAATTGTAGAATCAAATACAGGAATGCATGCTGATGCTGTAGTCGTTGTTTATAACGAGGGATTAGATTCAATTATAAATTCAGTCGGCCCACTTAAAATCGATGGTGTAGAAACAAATCTCAGTGCAACAGATATTATACGAGAAAATGATAACTATTCTGGATATAAGGGTAGAACTAGTGCAATTACTGGGACTATGTCTAGAGGTGATGCGGTTATGGTATTAGTTAAAGCACTTTCACAAGCTGCTGAAGATCCAGATAAAAAGAATACTATGGTTAAAACAGCTTTAAGTGAATATTCTAAAGGAAATATTTTAATGACTCCTAAAGGATCATTTATTGGGCTAATGAGCACTAAAGGATTTGAAAAACTCCTGTAATCTAAAAATAAATTTTTAAAAATAAGTTAGTCTTTAATAGGCTAACTTAATTTATATATAAATTTTAATAAAAGTTTTTTATTTTTAATATATTTTTTATTTTTATGGTTTAGAAAGTTATTTAATCTTTTAAAAACTATCCTATTTTAATTTAATTTTATTTATTTTTCTAATATTTATAATAGCAAAAAGAAATTAATTTTTTTCACTTAAA
>NZ_CALGFC010000006.1 GCF_937881195.1 uncultured Methanobrevibacter sp.
AATAATATTTAATAATATTTAATAATATTTAATAATATTTAATAATATTTAATAATATTTAATAAAATTCAGTAAAATTCAAAAATTATTATTAAAATAATGGAATTAATATTATGAATGTGATATGTTCTAGTGAAGAATCATTATACCGTCCAGAAGTTTATCGTTGGCGAGAAAGAATGAAATTAATGAAACCTATGGGTGAGGTTGTAGTTGTTCTTCCCTGTAGTATGAAAAAACCTTATTCAAACTCTAAATCTCATCAGAAATTTAGGAGAGCTACTAAAGGTTATCAAGAAGTTATTGTAACGTCTCCTTTTGGGATCTGTCCTCGTGAAATGGAAAACACATTCCCGATAAATTCTTATGATGTTGCTGTCTCTGGAGATTGGAGTTTTGAAGAGAAAAAATTTTCTGGAAAACTTCTTAAAGAATATATTGGTGATAAAAAAATCATAGCTAATGTTTCTGGAGGCTATGAGGAAGTATGTAGAGAATATCTCGATGATGTAGTTTATACTGCTAAAGAAAATAGGCCCACCTCTAATGATTCAATTTATAATTTAAGAAATGAATTAAAAAAATATAAAAAGGTTAAAGGCAGGGATAGACTTCTCAATGAACTCCGTTCAATAGCTATATATCAATTTGGCATTGTTGGTGGGGAATTCATTCAAGATAATACTATATCTAAGGGTCTTTATCATAGGAGAATTTTTAATGATAGTAAGCAGATAGCTCTTCTAAATAAAGACACAGGATTTTATTCTTTAAGGCTTCCTGGAGGAGAAATATTAAAAAATCTAGGCATTAATATTATTGAAATTGATTTTGAATTAAAAACAAACACTTTATTTGCTCCAGGTATTCAAAAAGCTGATAAAAATATTATTCCTAATGATGAAGTCGTAATTATTCGGAACGATGAAGTTGTTGGGGTTGGAAAAGCAGTTTTATCTGGAAAAGAAATGGAAGAATTAAACAATGGGGTAGCTGTCAAAATAAAAGACAGGAAAAAATAATTTTTTCTATTTTTATTTTTATAATTAATTCAACTAATTTTTTATATTATTTTTTGTTTGATTTTTCATATATTTTTTTCATATAATTTTTGTTCTAATGGTAGAATAAAATAGCTATCTATAAATATGACTAAAACAAAAAGTTGATATGATTATTTTTGTAGCTAAAATTTTAAAACAAAAATAACTGAAAAACAAAAATAACTTAAATTATTATAATTAATTCAATTTTTTAAAAGTTTAATTTTTAATTTAATTTTTCTTAAAATGGATTATTATAAACTCATTAATGAGTATAATACTTAAATATATATAAGTGAGGAATAATATGTCAGAAGATTTAACAAATAAAGTAAGAGAGGCTGTTTCAAAAGTAAATGATCCACATATGGGAGTAAGTATTGTAGAAATGGGCATTGTTCAAAATATTGATATTGATGGTTCAACTGCTAAAATTACAATTAAACCTACTAATCCTGGATGTATGAGTGTGGCTCGTATGGCTGCAGATACAAAAGCTCAAGCTTTATCTGTTGATGGAATTGATGATACTGAAATTACTGTTGAAGGCCATGCTATGGCTGATTCCATTAATGAAATGATAAATAAAAAAACAGATAACTAATATTTCATTTCCTAATTTTGTTTGATTGTTTAATCTATTATTTACACAATTCTACTTTTTTTAGGTTAATATTTTAATTTTTTAAAGGTATTATTTTAATATTATTTTTTGGGGTTTCCAAAATTATTTTATAAATAAATATCTTTATAAAAATTTAAAAATAATAATATTTTTATTAAATTATATATTATTTAAATTATAATATCTTTTATTTAAATTATAATATTTTTTAATAATTTTTTTACTAGAATCGAAAATATTATATATGATGAAATCCAAATGTTGTGTCTAGCCCTAATTTTATTTCATAATTTATTATGATTAATTAGAGTATATCAATATAAGAAATATAGGCCAGTGGCTCAGCTTGGTTAGCGCGCACGGCTGATAACCGTGAGGTCCTGGGTTCGAATCCCAGCTGGCCTATTTTTTATTTTTAATTATTAATTTTTTTTTGTTTAATTTTTATTTTTAGTATTCAAAATTTTAATTATTTTTAGAATAATTATTTTTTTTATTCATATTCTTTTCTTTGCTGATTTTAAGCATCCTAATATATGACTGTTCATTTTTTCTAAAAATAACTCAATAAAAAATCATTTTTTTTTATTATATTAATAATTTAATTTTTTATTTAATTATTTATATATTGATGCTAGTACTTTTCATATTTTAAATGATTATATATTTTTTGCATTGTTATTTTATCTAAATTTTTTTAATTTAAAGATTAAAATGATTTTTATTTGTTTTTTATTATTATAAATATTTCATGAATAAATATACCAATATTTTGATTAATTTGCCAAATATATTCTAAATATATAATGAAATAATTTTGAGTTTAATATTAAGATTTTTTCAGCTGAATATTAAAATTTATATTCCTTATAATTATATTAAAGAGTTTTTCAATAATATATCATTAATAAAATAATTTTTGTATTGTAATCAATAATAAAATGATATATTATAAATAGTAATGTTTTTAAAATATTATATATAATATGAATTTTAGGAATATTATAAGTAATTTTAAACTAATTAAAGATATTTGCATAATTTTGTAATTATTGGGAATATTATAATTAATTTTAAAGTATATTAGAAATAGTATAATTATAAGAAATAGTCTAATTATTAAAATAGTTAATATATCAATTTTTTAAAAATAAAATTATTTTTAAAATTAATTTATCTGAGGTCTATATTATGTGGGAATCATTAAGGTATAAGTTTGAAAAGTATCCTGCACGTATGAATGTTGCAAGTAAGATGATAGAATTGGGCCTAAGAGTCGGAAATGATCATAAAATTTATTGTGGGGATCTTAAAATAAATGATGTGGCTTTGGCTAAAGCAGCTAATGTTGATAGAAAAGCTATAAAGTTAACTGTTGATTTTATTTTAAATGATGAGAAACTTTCAAATATTTTTGAAAATATTTTGCCTGCTGGAACACTACTTAAAAATATAGCTAAAAATCTTGGATTAGGTGTTATAGAAATAGAAGTTGGAGATGAAAATATTGGAATACTTACAGCTGTTAGTAAAATAATTTCAGAAGAAGGTATAAGTATTAGACAAGCATATGCTTCAGATACTCAGCTAGAAGAGATTCCTAGACTGACAATAATCACTGAAGAAAATGTATCTGGAGATATTATAAAAAAATTTTTGAAAATTGATGGTGTGATAAGAGTTTCAGTTTATTAATTCTTTATAAAATTTAAAATTAATCAAAAATTAAATTTTTAAATTTAATAAAAATCGATTTTTAAGAATAAATTTTATTTTAAATTGGATTATTTTTCAAAACAAGTTATAAGTTCTTCATGAACTTTTTTTAATCTATATATTGATTCATCTAAATTATTTATTTTGTATTTTTTCCATTTATCTGCTACAAATTCAATATCAACTTCTTCGATTCCATTTATAAGATTATCTGCATGGGAGATTATCTTTTCTTCAATTGTAGTGGGAATATAATTTTTTTCTGGAAGTCCTAATTCAATAGCTTCTTCTTTTGAAATTCCTGAACCTACATGTTTTTCAATTATAGTTGCTAGATCTTTAGAAAATCCTTTTTCAATAGCTAAATTTGCACCAACAATAGCATGATCAATGTTATTTGTTTTAGATCTACCAATATCATGAAGTAAGGCTGCTTCTTCTATTAATTTTTCATCAACATCAAAATTTTTAGATATCTCTTTAGCTTTATTACAAACTGCTAGAGAATGCTCAATAACCCAATCTGGGCATCCTTCTTCTTTTAAAAGATTAACTATCATAATAAACCTCTAATAAATATAATAGTAAATATTTTTAATATTAAAAGTAGATTAAAATTATTAATTTTATAAAAATATACTTTTAATATTAAAAAATAAATAAAAAATTAAAAAGAATTCATTTATTAAATTTTTAAATTAATAATTAATTATATTTTATATTAATAATTAATTATATTTAATTTTATTAATTAATATCATTAATCATTATCATTTACATTAATTATTATAAATTATACTTAATATTATAACTGATTATGATTAAATTAAGAAATATTTAAAAGATATCTATTTTAAAAATAAAATATAATACGAAATATGATTTTTCTAATTATTTCGCATTTTCTGTCCTAGCAATAGAGTATGCTTTTTCATAATTTGCAATTTCTTCTTTTATTCTGTTAATTATGCTATCATTTTCCTGAAAAGCAATTTCATTTCCGCATTCAGGGCATATGAATCCCATTTCAGAAGCTTGATCAAATGCAAACCTTGAATGTCCATTTGGACAAACAAAAAACATATTGTTTTCTTCAATTTCTAAAATTTCTTTTAGGTTATTTATTTCATCAGTTGATTTTTCTTTAATCTGAGTATTTACTCCATTGGAGTCAAATTTCCAGGAATATGTATACCATTGTGTTTCAGGATCTTTACTTCTTTTGTAACTAGCTAATCCTGAATCATATAGTTTATATAGAACTTTTCTAACAATATTTAACTTGATTTCAGTTTTTTCAGCTATTTCTTCATCAGTACTAGTTCCATCTATTAGACATTCAACAATTGATAAATTTTCTTCATCCTGTACAACTTCATTTAATAATTCTTGGACCAATGGATCACTTAACATTTACTCAACCCTCTCCACAAAAAACAATTGTATTATGACCTCATCATATGATTATGTCAATAACAATTTAATAACATGTATGGCACAATTATCGTATTTAAAGAAAATTAAACACTTTAAAAAACAATTAGCTACATTATGATACAATTAAAAAAATACAAATAAAATATGTATACCATAATAATATATGTTTTACATATAATATAAAATTAATTATCAGGATAGTTTTTTATATTGATAATTTTTTTCTAAATATATATTCAGTATTATAAAAAATATAGTAATAATGTTCTTAAAAATATGATATTTATATTCATAAATACTTATATTTCAAAATATATTTCAATTAGGAACTAATAAATTTTCATGATATTATGCATAAAACTTGTTTTGTTTTATAAATTGATTATAATAATTAAAAATTTTCTGATTTATTTTACAAATAAGTAATATTAATTAAAATTTCGAAATCATTATAAAGTAGAAACAGTATATTATCTTATCATAATCCATAAAAACCATATATTTTATATATTATTAATTTATATTATTGTATAACAGATATATTAATTGTAATGCTGTGCATAAACTATTATCTAAATAGCATTATATATTATGTTATAAGTTATATTTATTCTTTTCTCTCACTATAACTGCTGGGGTGTGAATAATAGAATCAAGTGATTCAACACTGACACTATCTATTTCTTCTCCTAAAACATTTTTAACGCTATGTATTGTTTCCATATTATTTGAAAGTAATTTTTGGTAGTTTTCTGCTATATTTGCAATCTTTATTCCTTTTTTTACACTAATTTCTTCAGAACTCCCAAGTGGGGTTGACCCAACATTTTCAGATAACTGTCCTAATAAGTAACCAAAAAAACCTTTATTCGACTCAATTCCCTCAATAGCTATGGGCAATCCAGTAAAATATTTATTTTTCTTTTTATAAGTAGCATCGGTGTCTATTATTAAAACATTCGCTGATTTTTTGGTTTCTTTTTTTATCTTTTGTTTTATCTCTTTTGCCACTTTTTCAGGATTTTTTGGGAGTAATGATACAAAAGTTCCTGGAGCATTACTTAAATCTATTCCTGCTTCAGAAGCTGGTTTTAATGCATGTTTCCATCCATATAATTGTAATACTACTTCTTTATGTCTTTTTGATTCTGGAGGCAATTTTCTTAAGTTTTTTATAGTTCTTTTTTTTATTCTAAAAAGTGGTCCAAGAAAATATCCCCAAAAATATTTACTCCAAATAATAGCTAGAAATTTGGCACTTAAACTTGGTTCATATTCCATTTCATCAACTAATCTTCCTTGGGATATGGCAATTGGGGTTTCAGCAATTACTAGGTAATCTTCATTTTCTATAAGGTCCATAGAAGGTTTAATGATTTTATCTAAATTTTCATTAGCTACAATATAATTCGTTTCAATAGGAATGATAATAAAATTTTCATCTTCTATATATTTATAAGTAATTCCCTCGTTTGTTTTTGCTTGTTGATAATTAAGTTTTAAGTTGTTTTTATTCATATAATCAGGTTTAGATAGCTTTATGGTCTAAATTTCTTTTCAATGTTAAAAATAGCTTATATTCTAATTTATTATTATTTTAATTTATTAATATTATTACATTAAAAATGGAATGATTTAAAAATAAATATATTAATATTAATAATTTTCTGTATTATCATGCCTATATATTATGATTATAATAAATAATGTAAATAAAAATTTACTATTATTTATTTTAAAGTAATTATTTCAAAATTATTTTTCAGCTATTTATTTTTTCTATAGTGTCTCCTCTAAGCCCTCTTCTAATAGTTTCAAGAGAAGTAATGTCATCTGTTGAAATATTTCCTAGGTTGACTTCTTTACCAAGTTTAAGGATGAAATAAACTTGTTGATCCTTGTTAGGTGCTTCCCATATGATTTTTTCTTCAGGTATATGTTTTAGTAGGTAATCTACTTCTTCTTCTTTAGCAGTTCCTTTTTCATCATATATTCCAATATTTTTCCCGCCTTCTCGTGCCTCTATGATTACCATATCTGATCCTGCTTTTAACTCAGAGTTTACAAGTTCTATTCTTTTCTCTATTGTAATTTCAGCATCTGCTTGTGGATCTTTTTTCCCTACCTCAGATAATACATAAAAACCTTTTTCTTTTGCTTCAGATATAAATTCTAATTTTTCTTTTTCTGTCATATCTGTTGATCCGTCGGATATTTCAATAGCTTCAAAACCTATTTCTTTAGCTTCTTTGAAGAATTTAGGAATTTCTTTTTTAATGTAAGCAATTTCAAAAAGTGTTCCTCCGGTGTAAGGAATTATTCCAAATGATTTATACATTTTAACTTTTCTTTTGATTATCTCTTCATCGTGAACAATTATGGTTCCCCAACCAAATTTTAAAAAGTCAACATACTCTCCAGATATTTCCATTAGATTCTTTGCAGTTTCAAATCCAAGTCCTTTATCTAAAACCATTGTAAATCCTTTATTTCTAGGTTTTTCTTCTCTTGATGGAAGTAAAAATTCAAAACATTTCATATAATCACTTTTTAATAATTTTATACTATTTAAATTATATTTTTCATGATTTTTATTGTTTTTGGTGTAATCATATTTTAATATTTTTATTTTTAATATTCTATTTTCAATATTTTATTTTAATATTTTATTTTTAATATTTTAATTTAATATTCTATTTTTAATATTTTATTTTTAATATTTTATTTTAATATTTTATTTTTAATATTTTAATTTAATATTCTATTTTCAATATTTTATTTTTAAAATAGATATTTTTTTAAATATTTTTATTTTTAATTTTTTAAATTATCTACTAATTTTAGATTTATTAATTTTAGATTTATTAATTTTAGATTTATTAATTTTAGATCTATTGATTTTAGAAGTATTAATAAAATAATTTTTTAATTAATATATGATCATTTTGATAATATAAATTTAAATAATAAGTTTAATTTAATATAAAGTTAAATAATATATTAAATAAATAATATTTTAACACTAAAATTATCTTAATTTATTTTAATTTTTGCTAGAATTATTCTATTTTTAAGTAAAAGCAATTTTGGATTGAGTTTTATGGATAAAACAATAAGATATTTTGAAGAACCAGGTAACAAAAATACAGAAGATTTAATTGATATCGTTAAAGAAAAATTAGTAAATTCTAATATTAAATATATTGCTATAGCTTCTGTTTCTGGTAAAACTGCACTTAAACTTCATGATTCCCTCGAAGATGAAGGAATTATTGATGGAATTACTATTGTAAATGTGACTCACCACGCAGGATTTAGAGAAGAAAATAAATTAGAATTGACTTCAGAGATGAGGAAAAAACTTGAAGATAATGGTATAATTACATTTGCTGGCTCTCATGCTCTTAGTGGAGTTGGAAGAGGTATATCAAACAAGTTTGGTGGGGTTACTCCTGTCGAAATAATAGCCGAAACATTAAGAATGTTTTCACAAGGTATTAAAGTTTGTGGCGAAATAAGTATTATGTTGGCAGATGCAGGATTAATACCTATAGGAGAAAAAATATTGGCTATTGGTGGAAGAGCTACTGGTGCAGACTCTGCAGCTATCATTACTCCTGCAAACATGACTAATATATTTGATATGAGAATCCATGAGATAATAGCTATGCCTATAGATTAAATTTATGTCTTTAGATTAAATTCCTAACTATAGATTAAATTGGTTGTTCTTTTAGATTTTTTTATTTTCCAAGATTCTTAACCAATATTCTTAAATTATATATTATTTTTAGATTTTTCTAACATATTACTAATTTTTTTTAATTTTATTTTGATATTTTTAGCTTTTGATTTTTCACATGATTATTAGAACTTTAATATAAATTTTTTATATATTTTTATAGATATTTTTTCTTACTAAACATATAATTGATAATATTAATAATTTCGTTTTGATTTATTATTTAGTTTTATGATTAAATTACAATTAAAATTTTTATCTAATTTTAGTCTTATATATATTTGAATTTTAGAATTTTATCTTAAATTATTATCTAATATTTAAATTTCCAAGATTTTTACCGTTGCATTTAAATATAACTTATTACAAATCAATTAACATAAAATAAATTAAAATTATAATTTATAAATTATATGTTTTAATTTTGTTTAATGTGGGGTTAGTAAGTGAAATTTTTAAATGATGCAATTAAAGATTCTGAAAAGAGAATGGAAAAACAGATTCCAACAAGAATTTCAGCAGATCTGGATGATGAATTAATAGACATGATGGAACAAAGTCGTGCTAAAATTTTTGTCATCGGTGCTGGTGGTGCTGGTAATAATACAGTATCAAGATTGAATGAAATTGGTATTGATGGAGCTGAAACAATAACTGTTAATACAGATGCTCAAGATTTGTTTTACAGTCAATCAAGCAAAAAGCTTCTTTTAGGTAAAAAAACTTGTCATGGTTTAGGTGCTGGTGGCAATCCTGATGTTGGAGAAGAATGTGCTGAAGAAAGTGAAGATGAAATAAGAGATGAACTTGAAGGATCTGACATGGTCTTTGTTACATGTGGTCTTGGTGGGGGAACTGGAACTGGTTCTGCACCAGTAATTTCAAAATTAGCTAAAAAAGCAGGTGCTTTAACTGTCGCAGTAGCTACTATGCCATTTTCAGCAGAAGGTATTAAAAGAAGGGAAAATGCTGAAAAAGGGTTAGAAAAGCTTAAAAATACTGCGGATACAGTAATAATAATTCCTAATGATAAATTATTGGAAGTAGCTCCAAATCTTCCATTGAATAAAGCATTTATGGTTTCTGATGAGATTTTAGGCAGGGCTGTAAAAGGTATAACTGAATTAATTACTAAAAAGAGTTTGGTTAACCTCGACTTTGCTGATATTAGAAGTATCATGCAAGGTTCTGGAATGGCAATGATTGGTATGGGCGAATCTGAATCTGGAGATAGAGCATTAGAATCTGTTCATGAAGCATTAAATAGTCCTTTACTCGATTTAGATATTTCTGATGCAAAAGGTGCATTGATTAATATATCTGGTAGTTCTGACTTAACTTTACATGAATCTGAGAAAATTGTTCAAATTGTCGCTGATAAATTAGATCCAGAAGCAAATGTTATTTGGGGTGTTCAAATTGATGAAGACCTACAGAACATGGTTAGAACAACAATTGTTGTTTCTGGAGTTAAAGCTCAAGATGAGTATAGTGAAAGAGCAATTGAAAAAATTGATGTAGCTGATATGGAAAATGTTTCTCCTGAAATTGAGTCTGATCCTTTAGATGATTTTATTGATGGAACTTTCTAAATATAAGTTTTTTAATTATTTTTGAAGTTTTTTATAAATTCTTCAACCTTATTTAGTTAATCCCATCATTTATTTTCTTTTTTAAATCAAATCTTTTTATATCATTTCATGATTATTTTTTTCTTTTAATTTGAGTTTGGTCTAAAATTTAAATTGCAAATTTTAAATTTTATTTTAATTTTTTATTTATACCAGAAAGTTCTTTATATCTATGAATCACAAGAATATTCTAAATTAAAATATTTTATAAACATATAATTTCTAATTTTAAAAGTCTCACAATATATGATAGATAATTCGTACCAAAAACATCGAATTAATACAAAATAAAAAATCTCCAAAAAACTGTACATTCTCTTATTTTCGATATATTTATATATGATTCTTTATATATTTTTATAGTGAATGTTCATTATAATATAACTGATAATATAATAAAAATTATTTAGATAAAATGAGAAAATATTTTTTAGACAATTTAAGATGGATAATTATTCTTTTATTGTTTCCTTTCCATACGTTTAGGATTTATTCATTTGAAAATTTTTATATTCACGGGCCTCCGAATATCATTTTGTTTGACTTTATAGTCTTTTTAGCGCCTTGGTTTATGTCTTTACTTTTTGTCATAGCTGGAATAAGTACTTATTATTCTCTTAAAAAGAGAACTCCTAAAGAATATTTGAAAGAACGGCTATTCCGATTGTTTATACCATTTGTATCTGGATTAGTATTATTAGTTCCAATACAAACTTTTTTCGCTGAAAAATTTCACCTGGGATATACTGGAAGCTATTTTTCGCAATTAATAACATTTTTCACCAAATTTGGTGATTTAAGTGGTTATACTGGAGGATTCACCCCAGGACATTTGTGGTTTATATTATATTTATTTATTATCTCTATTATTGCATTGCCAATTATAATATTATATAAAAATAGCTCAATAAAATTAAACTTTGATAAAATAAATATTATTAGAATAATTCCTCTATTTTTAATTTTTTGGATTATGAGTGATATTTTGGATATTGGTGGAGAGAGTTTAGGAGCTTATTTTGCATTGTTTATGATAGGTTATTTTATATTGTTTAGTGATAAAATACAACAGAGTTTAGAAAAATACAAGTGGTATTTCGTCTCTATTTTTTTAATATGTTCGATAATAAATCTTATGGTTATGGTGCCTTTTATATTCTCTCTTCTGCCAGATTATTATTGGGTTATAGATATTCTCTATGGTTTATTTTCGGCATTTTTGTCTTGGGCAGCAATATTATCTTTAATGGGGTTAGGTAATAAATATTTAAACTTTCATAATAAATGGACAGAGTATTTTACTAAAGCATCTTATACAATATATATCTTTCATCAAACTTGGATTGTTATTGTAGCTTACTATACTTTATTGTTAATATCATCATTTATATTGCAAATAATTGTTATATTATTTGGAAGTTTTATTTTAACTATTATTAGTTATGAAATTGTTAAAAGATCTAAATTAACTAGATTCCTTTTTGGAATCAAGGAATAATTATTCTATTGGGGGATCAAAAATTTTATCTATTTTAGGGCTAATTTTAATGAAAAATCATAATTATATTTTTGATATAATATGATTTGTCTTTATACTTCTAGATTATCAGTTAATTCTTCTCAATGGGACTTTTTAATGCTTTAAATATAATTTAGTTATTATATATATTTTTTTTATTTTTTCATAGAGTATTCAACTTATTTTTTCCAATATTCAAATTATTAATCTGTAAAAATCAAAAATATTACAAACTAACAATATAAATGAAATAAATTTTATACCAAAAGTTTATAAATGTAGAATTATAATTATAATATTATTATAAATACTTAACAATTAATTAGCTCAATAATTAATTAAATAATTTAATTAGCTTAATATTATTTTAGCTTAATATTATTATTTAATATTCATTAAACCAAAAAATTAGATTATAATAAAAATTAGATTATAATTATTTAATAGTTATTAATTCAAGTATTGATTATTATTAAATATATGAAATTATATAGGATAATAATATATAATATTTCAATAATCATATGAAATAGTTTATTTAATAAATTTTTTAAGGTTTTATAATATTAAATCACAACCTTATTTCAAGATAAATAGGGGATTTTCAATGAGTTTTCAAGAATCAATGAACCGTTTTTTCAAAGAATGTAAAAGAGTATTAAAAGTATCTAAAAAGCCTAATAGAGAAGAATATGTCAATTTTTCAAAAGTAACAGCTATCGGTATACTTATTATTGGTGCTGTTGGATTTGTAATAGTTTTAATTTTCCAATTGATTGGAATTTAATATATGAGATATTTTAATAGTATATTCTATTTTTATTAAGTTTTTGTTTTTTGAATAAATTATTAACAAACAATATTAAATATGATTAAATTAATAATTCATAATGTTTTAATATTGATAATTTAATAAATTATTAAATTAGATTAATAATAGAATTGATAATATATTAATTTTTGAATATATTAATTTTTGATTATTTGTTTTAATTTTGAAAACTTTAAATACTTGAATAATATAAATATAACATTAATATAAATAATATAATACTGATTTTAATATTATTATAGACTTGTAAAAATTTACTTATTATATTGAATTAAGTATCTTTTTAACTATTTATATTAAGTATTTTTTTAACTTGATTAAATAGTATTAATATGTATTGTTTGTATTGAGTTTATCTTAATCTTTATTAGATGAATAGATGAAATTTTAATCTGTATAGGTGTATTTTAAAATGGAAGATTATAAAAATTCCATATATGCTCTTAAGACAGCAACAGGTCAAGAGAGAAATGTGGCTAGGATGTTAGCTAGGAAATCAAAGGATAGTGGTATTGGTTTAGGAGCTATTCTCGTACCAGAGTCTTTAAAAGGTTATATATTAGTGGAATCTTCGACTAAAATAGATATGCAAAACCCTGCATTTAAAATTCCTCATTTAAGGGGTATTGTTGAAAGTAATTCTAGAAGTGTAGCTAATACTAATATAGTTTCTTTTGAAGAAGTTAAAAAATTCCTAAATCCTGAGCCTATTATATCTTCTATCCAAAAAGGAAGTATAGTAGAGCTTATATCTGGTCCTTTCAAAGGAGAAAGGGCAAAAGTGGTTCGTATTGACGAATCTCGTGAAGAAGTTGTTCTTGAGTTAATAGAAGCTGCAGTTCCGATTCCTGTAACTGTTAAAGGAGATCAAATTAGAATTATACAAAAGGAGGCTGACTAATGGCTAAAGATACCGTTGAAATTCTTATAGAAGGAGGAAGTGCAACTCCAGGACCACCTCTTGGTCCAGCTATAGGTCCTTTCGGAATTAATATGATGCAAGTTGTTGAGGAAATCAACAAAAAAAGTGCTGATTTTGAAGGAATGAAAGTGCCTGTTAAAATAATTATTGATAGTGATACTAAAAATTTTGAAATAGAAATTGGTACTCCACCAACCACAGCTCTCATCATGGACGAATTAAAAATCGAGAAAGGATCTCAAGATCCTGGCTTAGATAAAGTCGCTGATTTATCAGTAGAACAATCTTTAAAAATAGCTAGAATGAAATTTGATACTCTTTTAGCTAATGATTATAAACATGGTGCTAAAGAAGTAATGGGTACTTGTGTGAGTATGGGTATTACTGTGGATGGTAAAGATCCAAGAGAAGCACAAAAAGCTGTTGATTCTGGAGAATATGATAGTATTCTTTTAGAATAAGTAGTATTCTTTAGAATAAGTATTATTTTTTTAGGATAGATATTATTCTTTAGAATAATTAATAGTTTTTATATTAAATTTCTATGAATCTTTGTTTTCACGTTTAAATCATTGATTTATTAAATTTTAAATTTCTAGATTTATTAAATTTAAATTCTAGAATTATTAAATATTATTCAAAATAATTTGTAGATGATATTACTTAATTATATGATTTATATACTAATTTAATTAATTAGAATTAGATAAGATTATATATAGATAATTTTATTATTATTTAATATTATAATTATCTCTCTATATCAATTATTAGTTTATATTAATTATTATTTTTGTAATTGATACATTTATATTCATACAATTGATTAAATCAATATTTAAAGTATTTAATTTTATATTTAATCAGAATTAATTATATTTAATTATAATTATATTCACATTATATTAATATATTAAATTGATTATCAGATTAATTACTATGATCTTATTGATTTTCAGTTGATCATGAAACCAAAATATATCCAATGGGCTTAAAGTTCATGGAGGATTTATATGACACAAGAGATTATGGAAGCGGTGAAGAAGGCAAAAGATGAATCTAAGCCGAGAAACTTCACACAATCTATTGATGTTATTATTAACATCAAAGATTTGGATGTCAAAAAACCAGAAAATCGGTTTGATGAAGAAGTTGCTCTCCCTAATGGTCGTGGTAAAGATGTTAAAATAGGATTTATCGCGGATGGGGAATTAGCAGTTCAAGCTAAAAATGCTGGTATCGATCTTGTTGTGACTAAAGAAGCTTTAGAAGAGTATGGAAAAGACAGAAAACAAGCTAAAAAAGTAGCTAATGCTCATGACTTTTTCGTAGCTCAAGCTGATATGATGCCACTTGTTGGTAGATTCTTAGGGCCAGTTTTAGGTCCAAGAAAAAAAATGCCTAAACCAGTTCCTGCTAATGCTAAAGCAGAACCTTTGATTCAAAGGTTACAAACTACTGTTAAAATAGGTGTTAAAGACCAACCAAGTATCCAAACTTTAGTCGGAACTCAGGATATGAGTGACGAGCAAATAGCTGAAAATATCGAGGCAGTTCTCACAGTCTTAGACCGCAATTTAGAAAAAGGAAGAAACCAAATAAAATCCCTGTTTGTTAAAACAACAATGGGTTCAGTAGTGAGGGTGATTTAAAATGGCTCACGTTGCTGAATGGAAGAAAGAAGAGGTTAAAGAACTTAAAGGTTTGATTGATTCTCATGAAGTAATCGGTATAGTAAATTTACTTAATATACCTGCTAGACAACTTCAGAAAATGAGACAATCTTTAACAGGCAAAGCTGTCATTAGAATGTCTAAAAAGAATTTAATTGATTTAGCTTTCAAAGACTGTAATGATAAAAAACAAAACCTTGTAGATCTTTCTAACCATATGGATGGCCAACCTGCAATTGTATTCACTGATATGAATCCCTTCAAGTTATTTAAAATATTAGAAGACAGTAAAACCTCAGCACCTGCTAAGGAAGGAAATATTCCTGATTCTGATATTATTGTTCCTGGAGGGGACACTGGATTTGAACCAGGACCAATACTTGGTGAATTACAACAAGTGGGAATACCTGCTAAGATTGACAAAGGTAAGATTGTAGTTTCTAAAGATCATGTTATTGTTAAAGCTGGTGAACCTGTTTCAAAACAAGTTGCTAGTATGTTAACAAGACTTGATATTCAACCTATGGAAGTAGGAATTGATTTACGAGCAGCTTATGAAGAAGAGTCTGTTTATACTTCTGATTTGTTAACTATTGATGAAGAAAAAACATTGGCTGATGTTCAAAGCGCATTTTCCCAAGCATTTAATCTTTCTGTTAATGCGGGAATACCTACTAAAGAAACTATTGTTGCTATTATCCAAAATGCAAATAGTAAGTCAGTTAATTTGGCTATGAATGCATCTGTACTCACATCTGAAACAACAGAACCTTTAATTGCTCTTGCAAATGCTAAAATGTTAGCTTTAGCTAGTGCAATATCCGATGAAGAAGGTGCTCTTGATGAGGAGCTTGTTGAAAAATTATCTAATGTTTCTGTAGCTACTCCTGTAGTTGAAGAAACTATTGAAGATAATGAAGATGTTGAGGAAGAAGAAGAAACAGAGGAAGAAGCTGAAGAAGAAGCAGCAGCTGGCCTCGGAGCTCTCTTTGGTTAATAGATGACAATTTCAAATTAAAGTTTATAGTTTTTAATTATTCAATAAAATTGTTAGATTTAATCTATTAAAAGTTTAAATCATTAAAATTTAAATTAAAATTTAAATATAATTAAATATAATTAAATATAAGGTGAAAACATGGAATATATATACGCAGCAATGATTTTGCACAGCGCAGATAAAGATATCAATGAAGAAAATGTTAAAAGTATTGTTGAAGCAGCAGGAATCGAAGCAGATGATGCTAGAGTAAAAGCATTAATTGCAGCTTTAGAAGATGTAGACATCGAAGAAGCTATTGCAACTACTGCTATGGCAGCAGCTCCTGTAGCAGCAGCTGAAACAGCTCCTGCAGCTACTGAAGAAGTAGAAGAAGAGGAAGAAGAGGAAGAAGAAGAAGCATCTGAAGAAGAAGCAGCAGCTGGATTAGGTGCTTTATTCGGATAATTTTTTCTTTTCTCTTTTTATTTTTTTATTTTTTTATATTATCTTATTTCAATTCAAAGCCCATATTCTTTAAAAATCTAATTATATAATTTTTAATTAAATAAAGAATATATTTATTAAATACACTTTTTTGTTTTTAGTTTTACTTATTTTTAATTTTAATAATAATAATAATATTGAAATTTTTTATACTTATTATGGTATTAATTTTTATTTTATTGCAAAATTTATTTTGTTAATTAATAACTAATGTAATTATTACTTAACAAAATAAATTTATATTTTTAATAATTAATATTATTAAGACGATTAAACAAAACATATTATATATTGCTAAAATGATTTAATAAGTTATATTAATTAAATTATTTATAGTATTAAACTACTAAATTATTAAAGCACTGAATTATCTAAATAAATTAAATTAGTTAAATTATTATACCATTATTCATATTAATTAATTATCTAATTTATTATATTAACTAACTTATATTAAGTAAATTTAAAATTATTTAATTATTCAATTATTTCATTATTTTTTTCAATGTTTTAATTATTTATTCAATAAATAATTTTAGTTTATTATTTACTATAACAAATTAAAGTTTATTAAACTCTTTAATAAAAAATAATTAATTATTAATCTATCATAATTAGAATTAGGCAATTATTTAATTTCTATATTCCTTGATAGGAATTTCATGTTTTATTATAAATATTTTATAGATAATAAAAATTATAAAACATATTAAAAAACTTTTAAAATTGATAATATGACTGAAATATTAAAAGAATTAGGTTTTAGTAAGCAGAAGTGTGAGACATGTGGAAACGAATTTTGGTCTATTCCAAAGAGATCTACTTGTGGAGATGCACCATGTGATGAATATGAATTCATTGGTAACCCTGCAACTGATAAAGATTATGACCTATTTGAAATTCAAAAGTCTTTTAGGGAATTTTTTGAAAAAAATGGCCATACGCCTGTTTCTCGCTATCCGGTATTGGCAAAAAGATGGAGGGATGATGTATTTTTAGTTGGGGCTTCAATATATGATTTTCAGCCATGGGTAACATCTGGCCTAGTTGAACCTCCTGCTAATCCTCTTGTCATCGCTCAACCCTCTATTCGTCTAAATGATGTGGATAATGTGGGAAGAACTGGTAGACATATGACTTGTTTTACAATGGGTGCTCATCATGCTTTTAATAGCTTAGATAATGAAGTTTATTGGAAAGATAATACTGTTAAGCTTTGTCATGATTTTATTGTTAGTATTGGAATTGATTCTTCTGAAATTACTTTCATTGAATCTTGGTGGGAAGGTGGAGGAAATGCTGGACCTTGCTATGAAGTTTGTGTTCGTGGAGTAGAATTGGCAACTCTTGTTTTTATGCAATATAAGATACTTCCTAATGGGGATAAAGAGGAGATTCCTATTAAAACAGTTGATACGGGTTATGGTTTGGAACGTTTTGCATGGGTTAGTCAGGGAACTCCTACTGCTTATGATGCTTGCTTTGCTCCAGTTATAAATGAATTAAAAAATATTACAAATATCGATGTAGATGAAAATATTTTGGCGGAAAATGCCCAAATTGCAGGTATGATGGATATAGAAACATTTGCCGACATCCGTTCTCTTCGTGAAAAAGTAGCTAATAAGCTTAATATATCTATTGAAGAACTTCTTAAATCTGCCGAACCTATGGAAGCTATTTATATTATAGCTGATCACACTAGATGTCTAGCATTTATGTTGGCGGATGGTATTATTCCATCTAATGTTAAAGAAGGATATCTTGCAAGATTAGTTTTGCGTAGAACAATTAGGTTTATGAAAGAACTTAAAATGGATAATTCTCTCTCTTCTATTATGCAAATACAACTTAAATTTTTATCAAAGTTTTATCCTGAAATCAAAGAAAGTAATGATCATATTATGAATATTATCAATCTTGAAGAAGAAAGATATGCTAAGACTATTGATAAAGGTAATAGGGTTGTTAAAAGAACAATTAAAAATTTAAAGAAAAGTAATAAAGATTCAATGCCAGTAGAAATTTTAATAGATCTTTATGATGCTCATGGAATGCCTCCTGAAACTGTAAAAGAGATATCAGATGAAAATTATGGTGAAGATGAATTTAAAGTTGATATACCTGATAATTTCTTTACTTTAGTAGCTAATCAACATAGTGGGGAGAAATTTATCCTTGAATCTAAATTAGATATAGATTATCCTCCAACAGATCTTTTATTCTATGATAATTTTAATATTTCTATGTTTGAAGCGGAAATTTTAGATATTATTTGGGATGATAAGTTCAATGAAGATGAAAATTCTTTTAATGAAGAAGATTTGGATAAAAATCAGAATAAAGAAAAAGGGATGGAAAATAATGAAAATTCTGATTCTAAATTAAAACACCAAGTTTCTATTATACTTGATCAAACTGCTTTTTATCCAGAAGGGGGAGGCCAACCTTCTGATATTGGATATTTAACAATTAATGGAAAGCAAATGGAAGTTATTCATGCTGAAAAAATTGGCGATGTAGTTTTACATAAAATTAGTGTTGTTGATGATGTTAACTATTTCAAGAATAATTTAAATTTAATAGGAGAAAAAATTAACGGTAAAATTAATTGGAAAAGGAGAATAGCTCTTGCAAGAAATCACACTGCTACTCATCTAATAATTGCCGCTGCTAAAAAGGTTTTAGGTAATCATATATGGCAAGCTGGTGCTCAAAAAGGTATTAAAAGGTCTAGGCTTGATTTATCTCATTATAAACCTATAACTCAAAATGAAATTGATCAAATAGAAAAAATAGCTAACGAGTTAGTAATGGAAAATATCTCATTAGATATAACTTGGATGAGTAGGGATGAAGCTGAAAAGAAATATGGTTTTACTCTTTATCAGGGAGGAGTGGTTCCAGGTTCTTTAATAAGGGTTGTAAATATTCCTAAAATAGATGTTCAAGCCTGTGCAGGAACGCATGTCCCACAAACTGGTGAAATTGGTTTAATCAAAATTAATAAAACTGAAAGAATTCAGGATGGTGTTGAAAGAATTGATTTTTCAGCAGGAAATTCAGCGATTGAATCAATGCAAACTAATGATGAATTTTTAAGAGAAAGTAGTGATATATTTAAAGTAACTTCTGAACAACTTCCTAAAACATGTGAAAGGTTTTTCAATGAGTGGAAATCATATAAAAATGAATTAAATAAGCTAAAATCTGAAATTGCTAATCTTAAAATTAATAACTTGGCGGATAATTTAGAAGAGATTAATGGTTTAAATATATTGAAAGAAATAATTAATGGAGATATAAAAGAACTTCAGAAAATAGCTACTGATTTTACGGATAATGGAAAAGCTGATATTGTTATAATTGGAAATAATAATGGTAAAATTGTAGGGGCGGCTTCTAAAACAGCAATTGATAAAAATATAAAAATAAATGAAATAATCAAAAAATCTGCTACCATACTTGGTGGTGGTGGTGGTGGAAGACCTAACCTTGCTCAAGGAGCAGGTCCTAAATTTGATAAAATAGAAGAAGCTACTGAACTAGCTATTAAACTTGTTAATAATGAACTAGGATAATATTACATTTTTATTGTTTATTATAAAAATTAGGGATGATTTTTTGAAATCAAGAACAGTTGAAGAGATTAATTATAAAATATCTAATGGTGAAGCTAATATTTTCACAGCTCAAGATTTAAAAGAATTAGTTAGAAATGGAGAGGTTCCAGACTTTGAAGATGTTGATGTTGTAACTTGTGGTACTTGTGGCATAATGTCTGGTACTGCGGCAATATTTCACTTAGATATTTTCGAACCAGGAATTTTTAAGAAAGCTAAAAATATTTATTTAAATGGTGTTCAAGGATTCTCAGGGCCTTGTCCTAATGAATGGTTGGGTTCTATTGATACAATTGTTTATGGAACTACTCATAGTAGAGATAATTCTGAATACGGAGGGGGTTTTTTATTTAAAGACCTATTAGAGGGAAAAGAAATCGATATTGATTTAGAATCTATAGATGGTAAAAAATTTTCTTCTTCTATCACTATTGAAGATATTCCTAGGGCTGAAATTATTGGAACAAGAATGGCTTTTAAAAATTATACTGCTTTTATTAATCCCTCTAATGATAGTGTTTCATCAATATTTAATGCAATTCCTATGGAAGGAAATTTTAAATCTTTTTCTTTTTCTGGATGTGGGGAGATTAACCCTATTCAAAATGATCCAAATATGGATATCATTAAAAAAGGTACAAAAGTTTTACTTAATGGATCTGAAGGTATTGTATTGGGAAATGGAACAAGAAGCAATGATAATAAGCCTAATATGATGTTATCTGCAGATATGCATCAAATGGATTCTGAATATTTTGGAGGATTTAAAACTTCTGAAGGTCCTGAAATATTTGATTCTGTAGCATTACCTATCCCTATTCTCAACGAAAAAGTATTTTCAAATCTTTTAATTTTAAATAAAGATATAAATCTTCCTATAGCTGATATTAGGGGTAGACATTTACCTCTTTCTAATACAGATTATTCTCAGGTATGGGAAAGCTATGATGAAAGACCAACTTTTCATATGAACAAATGTATTGATTGTAGTAACTGTCTAGTTGAAGAACGTTGTCCTACATTCGCTTATAGTAATAAAAGAGGAAACAAAAATTTGGATACTCAATTATGTTTTGGTTGTGGGATGTGTTCTTATTCTTGTATTGGAGGAGCATTTGAAATGGATACGGGTGTTGTAAATACTATCATTGATGAAAATGAATATGCTATACCAATTTCATGTAGGCAATCAGATATAAAAAGAGCGAAGTCATTAACTAATAAATTAAAAGAGATGATTGAAAATAAAGAATTTATGCTTTAAGTTATATTTTAATTTATAAATTAATATATATTTATAATATCAAAATTTTATTTATAGATTAATATTAAAATTTTATTTTATAATTTAATTTATTAATTAATATATATTTTAATATCAAAATTTTATTTATAGTTTAATATTAAAATTTTATTTTATAATTTAATTTATAGCTTTCATTTTATAATCTAATTTATATTTTCATTCATTTTTTAAATAAATTTATATATTAATATTAATAAATAAAGAGGAATCAAATGAAACATAGTTTAATAATTGCAAGATATGGTGAATTGGGCCTTAAAAGCCCTAAAATAAGAAGTCGTTTTGAAAGAAAGCTTTCATCAAATATTAAAGCCTCTTTTAATTGTGAAATTGATATAAATCAAGCAAGAATATTCATTTTTCCAGAAAATTTTAATGAAGCTATATTTGAACTTAAAAAAATTTTTGGTATTGTATCATTTTCTCCAGCTATATCTACTTACAGCAATTTCCAAGATATTGAAAATACATTAAATATTTATGTTGATAACTTGGTTGAAGAAGGTTTAATATCTTCAGATACTCCTTTTGCAATTAGATGTAGGAGGGTGGGGGTTCATGATTTTTCTTCTCAGGAATTAGCAGCTTTTGCAGGTTCAGTTGTTGTTAAAAAACTTGGTTGCCCAGTTAATTTGACAAACCCTAAATTTGAGATTTTTATTGAAGTTCGTGATAATGAAACTTATATATTTCATGAAAAAATTAGGGGTCCGGGAGGTTTACCTCTTGGAACTCAAGGAAAATTAATTTCTCTTATATCTAGTGGAATTGATTCTCCTGTAGCAACTTATCTTATGATGAAAAGAGGATGTGAGATAATAGCTCTTCATTTTGATAATAATCCATATACAAAACCAAAATCTGAAGAAAAATTTGATTCTATTATTAAACAACTTAAATCATATTCAAAGGGAGTTAAATTTAGATCTAGGGTTGTTAATTACGGGGACTATCTTAAAAAGTGTAAAGATGATGCTCCAGAAAAAATGACGTGTATTCTTTGTAAATCGGGAATGTATAAGATTGCAGGCAAATTAGCTAAAGAAATGAACGCATTAGGAATTGTTGATGGTAGTAGTGTGGGTCAAGTAGCTTCTCAAACTCTCCCTAATATTCTTGCTACTAGGGAAGATGTTGATGTTCCTATTTTAAGTCCTTTAATTGGTATGGATAAAGTTGAAATAGAAAGAATAGCTAAAAAAATAGGGACATATGATATATCAAAAGAGGATGATGGGGGATGTAGTGCTGTTCCAAGATATCCTGAAACAAAGGCAGATATAAAAAGAGTTAGAAAAGCTAAAAATGATATTAATCAGGAAGAATTAATTAATGATACGTTTAATTCGATAATTTTTAAAAATTCTGAAGAATAGAAGTATTATTAATAATAAATAATTATAAAAATCATGATTATAAATTATTTTAGACAAAATATTTTTGATAATATATAAAATTATAATAAATAAATTATTCTAAATAACATATTTTAAATGAGATATTTTTGATAATATATAAAATTATAATAAATAAATTATTCTAAATAAAATAATTTTGATAAAAATAAGATTAATAAATTAAATATTTTATGTGGAGTTGGGTAAATGAAAATTACATTTGTTAATCCTCCACAAACAGCATCTAAATATAAATTTATGGGAGTTATTGCACCACCTTTGGGTCTTGCATATATGGCTGCTGTTTTAGAGGAAAATAATTTTTCGGTAAATATTATTGATGCTTCAGCATCTGATATGAGTTGGGAAGATTTTGAAAATAATTTAAAGGATTCCAATCCTGATATTATTGCCATTACTGCATTAACGCCAACTATAGAAAAAGCTTTGGAAACTGCTAGAATATCTAAAGAACTTTTTCCTAACAGTTTAATTGTCATGGGAGGGTATCATCCTACTTTTAACTATGAAGAACTATTAGAACATGATTTTATTGATATTATCATTCGTGGAGAAGGGGAATATACCATTTTGGATCTTGTCAGTACCATTGAAAAGGGTGAAGATCTTTCTAAAGTTAAAGGAATTGCTTTTAATAATATTATAACTCCAGATAGAGATTTAATCAACGATCTGGATTCTTTACCATATCCGGCAAGACATTTACTTCCTATGCAAGAATATAAACTTCTTAATATGGAAACTAGAATGTCTACAATGATAACTAGCAGGGGTTGCCCTATGCAATGTTCATTTTGTTCTTCAGCATCAATGCATGGATCTAAACTTCGTTTGAGGTCTGTTGAAAGCATCATCGAGGAAATAGAATATTTAATTAAAAATTTTAATATAGAAACAATTGCATTTATGGATGACACATTCACAATAAATAAAAAAAGAGTCATGGCTATTTGTGATGAAATAATAAAACGAGATATTGATGTCTTATGGGGCTGTACTGCAAGAGTAGATACATTAGATGAAGAAGTATTGAAAAAAATGAGGGAAGCAGGATGTATAACTTTATTCATGGGTGTTGAATCCGCAGAACAACAAATATTAGATAATGTTAATAAGAATACTACTATTAAAAAAATTAAAAATGCATTTAAAATTTGTAGAGAGGAAAAAATCCGAACTATAGCTTCTGTCGTGTTGGGGATGCCAGGAGATACTCATGAAAGTATAAATAAAACTGTGAATTTTGTAAAGGATTTAAAGCCTTCTTATGCTATTTTTTCTTTAGCAACTCCTTATCCTGGCACTAAATTTTACCAACAAGTTTTTGAAAACAACATGATTAAAGTGAAAGATTGGTCGAAATATACTTTAATTTCTCCAATAATTGATACTATTGAATGTTCTTTAGAAGATTTAAGAAAATATCAGACTATTGCTTTTTGTAAGTTTTATTTAAGGCCAACTTATCTTATACGTCAATTGATAATTGATGGTCCAATGCTTCTTAAAACAATTTGGGGAGTTTTTAGGCATGTTTTAAGTTAATTCATTGATTTATAATTAATTATTAAAAAATAGGTTTTTAAAATTATGAACTAAAATATTTTAATAATATTAAAAACTTATGTATTTAAAATTACTAATAATTTAGTAATAATACTAAAATGAATTAAAAAGAATAATTAGAATAATAAATATATATAATATGGATGTTAAATAAATAATATGTCTATAAATTTGTAGATAAATTATAGTTGACAATTTAATAATGAATTTAAATGATTTATTAATCCTAAGATAATTAATTAAATTATCTAAAATAGAAATTATCTAAAATATCAAATATTAGAATAATTAAAATCAATTTTTGAGGTAATATAATGAAAACAACTATTAGTGTAATAAAAGCAGATGTTGGAAGTATTTCTGGCCATTTAGTGGCTCATCCAGCTCTATTAGAAACTTGTGATGAAGTTTTAGGAAAAGCTCTTGAAGATGGGTTATTGGAAGATTATTATATAACTCGTTGTGGAGACGATATAGATATGATAATGACTCACAGAAATGGTGAGGAAAATGAAGAAGTCCATGAAACTGCATTTAATGCATTTATGAAAGCTACTGAATTAGCTAGAGAATTAAAATTATATGGTGCGGGACAAGACTTATTATCTGATACTTTTTCAGGTAACATTAAAGGTATGGGTCCGGGTGTAGCAGAAATGGAATTTAAAGAAAGACCAAGTGATCCGGTAATTGTTTTCTGTTGTGATAAAACCGAGCCAGGTGCATTTAATTTGCCATTATATAGGTTATTTGCAGATCCATTTAACACTGCGGGACTTACTATTGATCCAAGTATGCATGATGGATTTAAATTTGAAGTATTTGATGTAATTGAACATAGAAAAGTTATTATGAGTTGTCCTGAAGAATCATATGATTTACTTGCACTTTTAGGTTCAACTGGAAGATATGTAATTAAAAGAATCTTTAAAAAGAATGGTGAAATAGCTGCTAGTATGAGTACTGAAAGATTAAATCTAATGGCAGGATCTTATGTTGGTAAAGATGACCCAGCAGCTATTGTAAGGGCGCAATCTGGTTTTCCATCAGCTGGAGAAGTTGTTGAGCCATTTGCATTCCCTCATTTGGTAAGTGGATGGATGAGAGGTTCTCATAATGGGCCTTTAATGCCTACTGCTCAATATGATGCTAATCCTATTAGATTTGATGGTCCTCCAAGAGTTATTGGTTTAGGATTTTCAATTGCTGATGCAAAACTTGGAATGCCTGTAGATTTATTTGATGATCCTGCTTTTGATAGAACTAGACAACAAGCTTCTGATATTGCTGATTATATGAGAAGACATGGTCCATTTGAACCACACAGATTACCAAGTGAAGAAATGGAATATACTTCTCTTCCAGGTGTTTTAGAAAAATTAGAATCTCGTTTTGAAAAAATGGATTAATTTCCATTATTTTTTTATTTTTTAATATAGTTATTGTATAAAAATAGTATGTATTTAAATAATATTTTTTCTTATTTTTTATAAACATTATATATAACAACAATATTTTTTCTATTAATAATAAACTTTTATTAATAAATATTATTGAATTGGATATATTTTTATCTATTTTAATTTTCAAAAAATTTAAATTTATAATATTTTTTTAGATTATTTTTTATAATTTTACTTTTCTATCATTTTATATTCAAATAATTTCATGAATAATTCTTAAAGTATCAACTAGTCCGTGGCTATAGCTAATACATTCGAAAGAAGTTATTTGGTCTCCTTTTTTGAGGTAGTATTTACAATCTTCCATATAATCTTTTGCTCTAAGTTTCGCTTCTTCTTCTTTTTTAGAAAAATTTAGCCCCTCAATTTCTTTAAGATTATTTTCTAACTTATCAATGTCTTTTAATATTTTTTCTTCCCATTCTAGGTTTTCTATCATCTATATTCTCCGTAATGTTTCATATTTTTCATATTATTATTATTATTCTATATTCCGATTAATTAATAATGCATCAATTAATCCGTGTGCATATGTTATACATCCAAATGATGTTAATTCATCTTCTTTTTGAAGGTAGTAATTAGAATCTTTTTTATAGTTTTTTGCCCTTTTTATTATCTCTTTTTCTTCTTTGTTCAATTTTAAAGATTCTATTTTATCTAAACTTTCATCAAGTTTTTCGATATCACTTAAAATTCTATCGGTATTGTTCATTGTTCTACCTTCTAATTATTTTAATATTATTCTATAGTCTTCTTCTTTCATAACTTGTTTCTTTCCAGACATGATGAATTCTTTGCACAACTGTTATATATGAAAGGATAATCAGTAATATAATGGTCCAATTCATATAAATACCACCAAATATTCCTGCTATAAATGCACCTGCCATTAGAATAATAAGCCTAGTAGCTCTTTCAGCTATTCCTATATTACATTCAATTCCTTTTGCTTCGGCCCTTGCTCTTACATAACTTACAGTAATTGCTGAATGAATAGCTAAAATCCCAAATAACCATGATGTGTAGCCGCCCCAAACTATTCCTATAATTATTATTGCATCAGAAAACCTATCCATTGTAGAATCAAGAAAAGCTCCAAAATCTGATGTTTTGTCATGATATCTAGCTATTGCACCATCAAAAACATCAAAAACACCACTCAAGAGGATAAAAATTCCTCCAACCAGTAAATTTCCTGTTCCAAAAAATATTGCAGATATTATGGCAATTATGGGAGATATTAACGTTAATATATTTGGGTTTAAATTTATTCTTTTAGCAATAGGTTCAAGAATTTTTTTTAAAAGGGGTCTGAATCTTTCTAACATTGCTATAGTATATGAAAACAAATATTTATATAATTTTTTATAAAATAATGAAAAATTATTTATTTTATTAAATACAACAATTATTACATTACTATTGGATTAACCATTATCTATAAAATTAAAAAATATTAAAGATTAATGGATAATTTTTATTAATAATAATTAGAAACATAATTAAATTGCTAAAATCGATTTATGATTCTATAATGCGTTTTATCAATTTGAATAATATTTCTATATTATATTATTAGGATAATTTTTCATGGATAGAAATACATTATTTTTCAACAAAAATATTTTTTAATTTTATAGTACTATTTAATCAAATACTAGTATAATATTGATAGCAATAATAATCTTAAATAATAATAATTATTTAAAAAATAGTATTCTTAATTCTTTACATGTGATTTAAATGAAGATAGTTAAAATGGATAAAAACAACCCTGATTTTAATTTAATTAATGAGGCTATAGAAGTTTTAAGTTCTGGAGGAGTTGTGCTTTATCCTACTGATACAGTTTATGGTTTAGGTGCAAATATATTTGATGAAAAAGCTGTTGAAAAGGTTTATAATATTAAGAATAGGGACTATTTTAAACCATTATCTGTATGTGTTTCATCTGTCCCTGAGATTTCTTTAATTGCAGATACACCTTTAGACATAATCAATATTCTTAAAAAAAATTTACCTGGTCCATTCACTTTTATACTATATAAAAAGGATCCAATACTTGACTATGCTACTAAAAATCATAAAATTGGGATTAGAATTCCTGAAAGTATTATTTCAAGAAATTTAACAAAAAATTTTCCAATAACTACTACTAGTGCAAATTTATCTGGAAAAGAAACATTAAATAATCCTGATGATATTATCAAACAACTAAATAAAGGAATAGATTTTGTCATTGATGTGGGCATTTTAGAACAATCAAAACCTTCTACTGTAATAGATTTAACTAGGAAAAAACAAGATATATTAAGACAAGGTAAAGGCAACCTTTAAAGACTGAATTATTCTATATTATTATTAATCTTTCTAATATTCATTATTTATATTATTTTCTACCTTTTATTTTCTACCTTTTATTTTCTACCTTTTTTCTTTCTAATTTTTTAATTATTTTTTTAACTTTTTTATTTATTCTATTTTTATTTATTTTCTATTTTTTCATTAAATTTATAATAATTCAATCTAGTATAGTATTAATATTAGTATTAACAATATTAATATTATAAACTTTAAGAATTGATGTAATAAAATTCATTAATAATAAATTTATTATATAAGAAAATTAAGTTATAATAAGATGAATTATATAATTAAATTAATCTATAATAAAATGAATTATATGATATTAATTTTTAAAGCTTATAATAAAAGTAATTATATGATTAAATTGTGAAAATATGAAATCTCTAGCTAATTTAAGCAATCCTTCAAAAATTCAAACTAACTCTTCTTTAGACCTTATATTAGGAGGGGGGATTGAAAAAAGAAACATAACTCAATTTTATGGGCCTCCTGGATCTGGTAAAACCAACATATCTTTAAATATTGCAGTTCAAGTAGCGAAACAGGACAAAAAAGTAGCTTATATAGATACTGAGGGTGGAATCTCAATTGATAGGGTTAAACAATTGTCTAAAAACGATTTTAATGACGTGGCTAATAATATAATTGTTTTTGAGCCTAATTCATTCCAAGAACAATCAAATAATATAAAAACTATTGAATCACTTATTAGTTCTGAGCAAAATAATTTTGATTTAATAATAATAGATTCTGCAGTAGCACTATATCGTTTAAAAGAAGGAAAAAATTCTAATTTATTAAACATGGAATTAGGTACTCAGATGGGAGCTTTATCTAGAATGTCTCGTAAACACGATCTTGCTGTTGTTATAACTAATCAGATTTATTCGACATTTGAAGATGAAAACACTAGCACCGTTGTGCCTGTTGGTGGAACTATATTAAGATATTGGAGTAAAATAATTGTTGAACTTTCAAAATCAGATATAAATGGACAACGTATAGCTACTTTGAAAAGACATAAATCAATAGCAGAAGGTACAAATATTAAATTTTCTATTACAAACAATGGTATTGAATAATTTTGTATCCAAATATTTTTCTCAATTCTTTTTATTAGCTATTTTTTTATATTTATTTCATTAATTTAATATTCATTATACACTTTATCTCATTATTTTATTATTTTATATTATTAACCATTAGTTTTATAAGCCATTTTGAATATAATTAATTATGTTGTAAAATTATTTTATAACTATTATTTTTATTAAATGTTAATGTTTTGTGATAATATGATCCAACCAAAAAAATATGCAAAAGCTGCTAAAATACCTCCAAAAGGATTTAAATCAGCTAATGAATTTTTTGAACACGTTTTTAATGATAAAGAAATTATCTGGATGGGTCAAAATACTAATCATCTTCACAATGAGAATTATATAAGAGATGCAATGCTTAATTGTGTTGAAAGCAAAGAATATTGTAAATATCCTCCTCCTGAGGGATTTCCAGAATTGAAAAGATTAATTTTAAAAGATCTTAATCTAGAAAATATGGATATCTTAATAACTGCTGGAGGAACTGAATCATTATATCTTTGTATGAATGATATTTTGGAGCCAAAAGATAATGTTATAACTTGTGATCCAGGTTATCTTATTATTGACAACTTTGCGAGTAGATTTTCTAATAAAGTTATATCTGTTCCTATTTATAGTAGTGATAATGATTATAAGCTAACTCCTGAGCTTGTAAAAGAATATATGGATGAAAATACAAAGATAATTGTCCTTATAGATCCATTAAATCCTTTAGGTAGTTGCTATACAGAAGAAGAAATTAAAGAATTTGCAAAAATAGCTGTTGAAAATGATTTATATTTGTTACATGATATAACCTATAGGGATTTTGCACGTAAACATTTTTTAGCTGCTCATTATGCTCCTAATAATGCAATAACTATTTATAGCTTTTCAAAAATTTTTGGGATGGCTGGATTAAGAATTGGTTCAATTATAGGAACAAATGAAACAATTAGTTCTGTTAGGACAATTCTTATAAATGATTTGGGTACTAATTTGATTGCACAATCAGCTGCAATAGCTGCTTTAAAATCAAAAGATAAATGGATTGAAGAAATTACAAGCACTACTCGAAATAATCAAATTTTAATTAAGAAGTGTGTAGATGATATAAAAGGTGTTTTTATTCCTGTATATCCTTCAGATGGTAATATGTTAGCTATTGATCTTAAAGCTACTGGAATAAATCCTAAAAAAATGGCAGATTACCTTTTAAATAAAAAAATATTCACAAGACAAGGTAACTATACAAGTAAGCTATTTGGGGATAATTATCTTAGAGTTAGTTTTTCAATTCCTGAAGAACAAGTTAAAATTTTTGTAAGAGAATTTAAAATTGCTGTAGAAGAATTAAGAAAATAACTTAATTCTTCAGTTTTTATTATAATATTTTTTTATTTTTTATATTTCATTATTATATATATTATCTCTAATTTTTGGATATTTTTATTCTTAAATATTTATTTTAATATATAATATCCTCATTTTTATTCCCAATTTATTTATTCTTTTTTTATTTTAATATATGTATATTAATTTTTATTTTTATACTTTTTCAACTATTTCTTTGAAAATATTATCATTTATTATATTCCCATTTTCACTAGTTTCTTTAACTATTTTAAGGATTTCTGGAATTTTATTTTCTTTCATTTTTATTCCAAATTGGTTCAATTTTGATTTTATAGCTTTTGATCCTGAATGTTTCCCTAAAACAAGATTTCTTTCTTGTCCAACAATTGATGGAGAAAAAGGTTCATAAGTAAATGGATTTTTTATTACTCCATCTACATGTATTCCTGATTCATGTTTAAATATGTTTTTACCAACAATAGGTTTATTATCTGGTATATTTACTTTTGTATATAATTCTACAGTTTCAGATATTTCTTTTATTATTTCTGTATTAAATCCAAGATCTATTCCATATAAAATTTTCAAAGACATTATTAATTCTTCTAGAGGAGTATTTCCAGCTCTTTCTCCTATTCCATTTATTGTAGTTTCAACAATATTTGCCCCAGCTAATAATCCTGCAATTGCATTTTGTTGAGCCATACCAAAATCATTATGGCAATGGAGATTTATATCAACTCTGATTTCTTTTCTCAATTCTTTTACTAAATATTCCATTCCTTGGGGAGTTATAACTCCAACTGTATCTGCGATATGTACTCTATCAACTTTTCTATTTTGTGCTTCTTTATAAATTTCTTTCAGGAAGTTTAATTCTGTTCTTGTTGCATCTTCTGCTGAAAATCCTACATATAAACCATGATCCTTTGCATAATCTATGACATCCATACTTTTCATTAAAGCTTCTTTTTGAGTTAATCTTTTATTTTTTAAATTTATTTCTGAAGTTCCAATGAATATTATTGTCCCATCTACTCCACAATCTAAACTCGCATCTATATCTTCCTTTTTAGCACGCGATAATGTTATTATTTTTGAATTCAAATTTTCATTAACAATTTTTTTAATTGAGTTTTTTTCTTTTTCTGAAACAAGTGGGAATCCTGCTTCAATTTGGGGTATTTTTAGTTTATCAAGCATTATAGCAATATCTAACTTTTCAAATTCACTTAAACTAACTCCAGGGGTTTGTTCTCCATCTCTAAGAGTTGTATCACATATTTTTATATTTTTTGGAAATTTACATTTCGCTTTCTTATTATAATGACTAATATAATCTTTCATTTATACACCTTTTTAATTTTATTTTTTATTAATAAATTTCATTTTTCATTGTTAATTATTTTTTTATAATTTTAATTTTTTGCTTATTTTGCTTGAATCAGCTTTAAAATACTTTTTTTGATTATAAATTATTTATTAAATACTTGATTTTTGTTATTAAATACTTGACTTTTGTTATTTTGATTTTAATATAATTTTTGTCTCTTATGTTTTCTTTTTTTAGATTTTTTTTAAATTATTGCATATTTTAACATATAATTATATTTTCTGAACAGTTGAATAATGTATTAATCTAAATATTGGACTTTGTCATAATATTTTTTATTTTATCTTTGCATTGTTAGCACAATCTTTATATATGATGAACTACAATATAAAGTTGTCGGAAGACGGAAACCGTTTTCCTAGTATTAATTTATTTATCATTAATTAACATAAATTTTAAAATTATTAAAAATTTTGTTTATTTGGATTAAATAATTAATATAGTTTAAATTTGTATTTGGATCTTTAAATATCAATTTTGTTTTTTAAAAACAGATTTAAAGGCCCTATTTTAAAAATAAAATATTTAAATAAATATTTGTAATATAATCTATGTATTAAAATTAAATATTAAAAATAAAGTTAAATAAGGAAGAATAAGATGGTAAGAAAAATTGCAATCTATGGAAAAGGTGGAATTGGTAAATCAACTACAACTCAAAATACTGCTGCTGCTATGGCACATTTTCATGATAAAAAAGTAATGATTCATGGATGTGATCCAAAAGCAGATAGTACTCGTATGATTCTTAGGGGTAAAATGCAAAAAACTCTTATGGATACTCTTAGAGATGAAGGCGAAGAAGCATGTATGGATCTTGACAATGTCATGAGTGTAGGTTTTGGAGATATTAAATGTGTTGAATCTGGTGGTCCTGAACCTGGTGTAGGTTGTGCAGGAAGAGGGGTTATTACAGCTATAAACATGATGGAAATGCTTAAAGTTTATGAAGATAACTTAGACTATGTTTTCTATGATGTCCTTGGGGATGTTGTTTGTGGTGGTTTTGCAATGCCTATTCGTGATGGTAAAGCCGAAGAGATTTATGTTGTTGCTTCTGGTGAAATGATGGCATTATATGCAGCTAACAACCTTTGTAAAGGTATGGTAAAATATGCTAATCAAAGTGGTGTTCGTTTAGGTGGAATTATCTGTAATAGTCGTAATGTTGATGGTGAAAAAGAACTCATTGAAGAATTTTGTAAAAGAATCGGAACTCAAATGATTCATTTTGTACCAAGAGATAATATTGTACAGAAAGCAGAATTCAATAAAAAAACTGTCACTGATTTTGATGATGAATGTAATCAAGCTAATGAGTATAAAACTTTAGCTGGTAAGATTATTAATAATGACAACTTTGTTATACCTGATCCTTTAAAAATGGAAGAATTAGAAGATTTAGTTGTAGAATTTGGAATTTTAGATTAATAAGATTATTAAATTAATAAGATTATCGATGAACTAAATAATATAAATAAGTTTAATTAAAAGTTAATAAATCAAATAAATTAAAATAAATTACTAAATATATAAATAACTTGAAATAAACTATTAAATATATAAATAACTTGAAATAAATTATTAAATATATAAATAAATTAAAATAAATTAGTAAACAGATAAATAGATTAAATAAATTAATTATTAAACCATAAAAATTAATTAAAAGGTTGGAATTGTTAAAAAATTGATTATAAGAAATTATCTTTAAATATTTATTTTTTTTAATTTAAAATTAGGAGAGTATTAAATGAAAATGATTCGAGCCATTATAAGGCCTGAAAGAATTGAGCAAACAGTAGATGCTTTAGATGAAGCAGGATTTATTGCTCTTACAAAGATTGATGTCATAGGTAGAGGTAAGCAAAAAGGAATTCATCAAGATAATATTAGCTATGATGAGCTACCTAAGAGACTAATAATGTTGGTTGTAGAAGATGAATCTGTAGATCAGGCTATAGATGTAATAACAGAATCTGCTGTTACTGGAAATTTTGGTGACGGTAAAATATTCGTAAGTCCTGTTGAAAAAACTTATACTGTAAGAACTAGATCTGAAGGTTTATAAATCAGATCTCATTAATTTACTTTATTGGTTAAATCTATCTTGATTAAATCTCTTTAATAGTCTCTATTTCCATATTTTCATAATTATTTTCAATTTAATTTTTTTAGTGTAGCAAGTGTTTAGGACTAAGTAAATAGTTATTGAAGATTATTAATTCAAGAATTTAATTCATTATAAAGTCATATTATAAAGTCATATTATTTTTATAAATTATTATCAATTGATTACTAAAATTGAAATTAAAATTATTAAAATTTTTATTATTATTAAAAAATGTTGAAGTCATATTATTAAATTAAAATTATTAAGTCATATTAATTGCAAGGTTATTCATATGAAAGAGATATTAGCTATTATTAGGCCAGGAATGATTTCTAAGACAAAACAGGTCTTAGATGCATTAGGTTATCCTTCTTTAACAGCTACAAGTGTTGTGGGTAGAGGAAAACAAAAATCATTTATTGATGAAGTTAAAGTTATTAAAAATAATGAGGAACTGCATTCTTACAATGATCATATGCGATATGTTCCAAAAAGATTGTTAATGCTTGTAGTTCCAGATGAAGATGTAAATTTAGTTGTAGAAGCGCTAATGAAAGTCAATCATACTGGAAACTATGGGGACGGCAAAATTTTTATTTGTCCAATTGAAAATTCTGTAAGAGTAAGAAACAAGGAGGAAGGATTAGAAGCAATACTTTAATCACCAAACTTTAGCTATATAAAATATTTTGAAATAGCTATATAGATATTAGGAAATAAATATTCGAAAAATAAATATTTGGTAGGTTATAGAAGATATTAGGAGATTATTAATGCCACATAAACTATTTGAAGTAAATAAAGATATACCTGAAAGAGAAAAACATATTTACATAAAGCATTGCTCTGATCAGGATAGTGAGATAGATTGTAACAAAAGCACAATACCTGGGTGTATGACTGAACGTGGTTGTGCTCTTGCAGGGGGTAGAGGAGTTATTACTGGGGCTGTAAAAGATGTAATAGGTCTTGTGCATGGTCCTGTAGGTTGTCAATATTATACTACTGGAACAAAAAGATATCCTTCAAAACCAGAACTTCCAAATGGGGAAACATTCCCAATTGATAATTTTAATTTAAAATATAGTTTTGGAACAGATTTGAAAGAAGCAAATGTTGTTTTTGGAGGAACAAAAAAATTAAAAGAAACTATTATTGAGTCTAATAAAGAATATCCCTATGCTTCAGCTATTTATGTTAACAGTACATGTACTACTGGATTAATAGGGGATGATGTTGATGCTGTTTGTAAAGAAATGAGTGAAGAATTAGGTAAGGATGTTGTAGCATTCAATACACCTGGTTTTTCTGGAGTATCTCAATCAAAAGGCCATCATGTAACAAATGATGCTGTTTTTGATCGTTTAGTTGGTACAAAAGAACCACCTAAAACCACTGGCTATGATATTTGTTTAATTGGGGAATATAATATAGATGGTGATATGTGGGTTCTTGAAAAATATTTAACTGAAATGGGTTTAAATATTTTGTCACGATTTAGTGGTGATTCAAGCCATGATGAATTATGTTGGATGCATAGATCTAAATTGAATCTTGTTAGATGTCAGAGATCTGCAACTTATATAGCTGATTTAATAGAACAAAAATATGGGGTTCCTTATAAAAACGTTGATTTCTTTAGTACTGAATATTGTAGCGATAATTTACGTATGTTGGGTAGATATTTTGGTTTAGAAAAAGAAGCTGAAGCGGTTATTGAAAAATATCATGGTGAAGTTAAAGAAGAATTAAAATGGTATAAAGAACAATTAACTGGTAAAAAGATTTATATTTTTTCTGGAGGACCAAAAAGTTGGCATTTATCTATTCCTTTAGAAAAAGAGTTAGGTTTAGATATTATTGCTGTTGCATCAGAATTTGAACATTCCGATGGATATGATAAAATGAAAGCGAGAGTTAAAGATGGAACAGCTATTTTAGATGATCCTAACAGTTTGGAGTTAGAAGAATTAATTTCAATTAATAAACCTGATTTGATTCTTGCAGGTATTAAAGAGAAATATTTGGTTTATAAATATGGTATACCTTCAATACAAATACATAGTTATGAAAACGGACCTTATATAGGATATGAAGGATTTCTTAACTTAGCTAAGGATATATATAATAATATTAATGCTCCTGTATGGGATTTAATGGAGTTTTGAATTGAGTGAATTGGAAGTGAATAAAAATGAGTGTTAATGTATACAAAAGGGATAGGCAAGTAATAATAGATCCACTTGTCACATGTATGCCCCTCGGAGCAATGTGGGCTATTCTTGGAATAAACCATGGAATGCCATTAGTACAAGGATCTCAAGGTTGTAGTACTTTTGCAAGGTATCATCTTGCAAGACATTTTCGTGAACCTATTGAAATAGCTGTTAGTAGTTTTCATGAATCAACAGCTGTTTTTGGGGGGAAGAAAAACTTAAGTATGAGTCTTAAAACTCTTATACAAAGACAAGATCCTGAACTTATAGGAGTTATAACAACATGTAGTTCAGAGATTATTGGGGATGATGTCTATGGATTTGTAGATTCAAACAAACAAGAATTGAAAGAGTTAGGATATGATAATACTGAAATTATACCAATAAATACTCCTTCTTTTGCGGGTAGTCATTTTGCTGGTTATGATGTAGCTATTGATTCATTAATTAAAAATTTAGCTGTCCCTAATGATAATATTGAAAATGATAATAATAATAATATTAATATTATACCTGGTTTATTGAATCCTGGTGATGTTAATGAAATAAAACATATGTTGGATTCAATGTATGTTCCTTACACCATGTTGACTGATATTTCAGAAACATTTAATTCTCCTTTAAATCCAAAAAAACAAGAAACTCCATATTTTGGAAAAGGTGGAACTACAGTTAATGAAATGAAAAATGTATCTGCAAGTAGTGGTACTGTAAGTATAGCTAAATATGCTAAAACAGGAGCTGAAACATTAGAACAAACACATAAAGTCCCTGCTGTAACAGATAATTTGCCTCCGATTGGTATTAAAGGAACTGATGAATTCCTTAAGACTGTGAATAAATTATCTGGATATGAAATTATTGATACTTTAATGACTGAGAGAGGTTTAACATTAGATTTAATGGCTGATGTGAGTGCAAGGTACTTGGCAGGAAGAAAAGCAGTGATATTTGGTGATCCTACACTTGTAACTGGATTAGCATCTTTAATAATGGAACTAGGAATGGAAGTTGTAATGGTAACTACTGGATCCGAAGAAAAAACATTCCCAACAGATATTGAAAGTATAAGTAAAAATCAAAGTATAGATGTATTTCAAGAAGGAGATTTGAAAGTAGTAGAAGATTATGTAAAGGATAAAGATAATGGAGTAGAACTAATATTGGGTTCAAGTGAAGCTAGATTTATAAATTATGATACTGGAATTCCATTAGTACGTTTCGGATTCCCAGTTTATGATAGGGTAGGATATCATTCACAACCAATTGTGGGATATCGTGGTGCTAAGCGTGTCATTGAAATGATAACTAATGAAGTTTTATCAAAATATTATGAAGAAAAACATTGGAAATTACAACAATAATAATATAAAAATTATAAATTAGTATAAAAATTACGGTAATAATGGAGATATTAGATTATGGAAAGACAAGATTGTGTGGAGCCTATAATTGACACATTTAAGGAACGTCAAAGCCATATGTGTATTAAAGGTGGAGGACTTTCTCTTCCGGAGTGTGATAAGCCAGGAATTCCTGGAACTGTTACACAAAGAACCTGTGTATTTGGAGGAGCAAGAATTGTGCTCATGCCAATAACAGATTCAATACATCTTGTACATGGTCCAATTGGATGTGCATCTTGTACATGGGATATAAGAGGAAGTAAATCTTCGGATTCAAAATTATACAAAAAAGGATGTTCCTCTGATTTAAGAGAAAAAGACATAGTTTTTGGTGGTGAAAGAAAGCTATATGATTCAATAATAGAACTTCACAAGTTACACGAGCCAGGAGCTATTTTTGTTTATGCAACTTGTGTTTCTGGTGTTATTGGTGATGATATTACTAGTGTATGTAAAGAAGCTGAAAAAAATACTGGTTGTAGAGTTATACCTGTACAATCTGAAGGTTTTCAAGATCATAATAAAACAAAAGGCCATTGGATTGGTTGTGATGCATTAATTGATAATGTTATAGGAACTTCAGAACCCGATTCTGATTCAATCACTCCATTTGATATTAATATTATTGGGGAATTTAATGTAGCTGGTGATTTGTGGGGTATTAAACCTTTATTAGAATACTTGGGTCTAAATATTATAAGTACTGTGACTGGTGATTCTAAAATTGAAGATATAGCTAAATCTCATAGGGCAAAGTTGAATATCGTACAATGCCAAAAATCTTCAAATTATTTGGCTAAAAAAATGGAAAAAAAATATGGGATTCCATCAATCAAAGTTAATTTCTTTGGAATTAAAAGTACCATTAGTTCAATAACTGAAATTGCAGAATTCTTTGATGATGATGAAATGAAAGCCAGGGCAAATAATCTTATTGAAAACGGATTAAAATCTTTAGATAATAAATTAGAAGAGTATAGGGAAAGATTAAATGGAAAAACAGTTGCTTTGTATGTTGGGGGAAATAAAGCATGGTCATTAGTTAGGGCATTTGAAGAATTAGGCATGGAAGTTATAATGTCTGGAACAAAAAATGGAATAAAAGAGGACTATGAAAACATTAAGAGTACTGTTAAAGAAGGAACATTAATTGTAGATGATGCTAATTCTAATGAGCTTAAAAAATTATTAAAAAAATTTAAGCCAGATTTACTTATTTCCGGAGCTAAAGAGAAATATATTGCATTAAAATTAGGAATTGGATTTTGTGACTTTAATCATGATCGTATTTCAGCTTTTGCAGGATTTAAGGGATTTTTAGAATTTGCAAAAGAAGTAGATGGAGCAGTTTCAACATCTGTTTGGAATACTGTATCTAGAAATATAGATGATGAATAGAAAATTTATATGATGGATATAAAATTTACATGATGGATATAAAATTTAAAAATTATTTAACATTTTTTAATTTATCATTTAAATTTAAAAATTATTTTGAAATAATTTAATAATTTTAATCAAATATTTAGTTTATTAATTTAGTAGTTTATTAATTTAGTATTTTATTAATTTAGTATTTTATTAATTTAATATTTTATTAATTTAGTATTTTATTAATTTAGCTTAAAAATTAATTTTAAAATTTAAATAAAAGGTGAAATTACTTAGATATGGGGAGATATCTTAATGAATGAAAATATGGATTGTTGTGGAGATTTTGAAGAAAATAAATATGTTAGTGATAAAAAATTTGCGGTTGAAAACCCTGCGAGAATGTGTCAACCTATGGGTGCTTTGCAAGCTATTATGGGATTAAAAAATGCAATGCCTCTTATACATGGTTCTCAAGGTTGTGCTACATATATGAGGTTTCAATTGATTAGACATTTTAGAGAACCTATAGAAGTTTCATCTTCAGCACTTAATGAAAAAACAGTTATCTATGGCGGAGAAAACAATTTATTAAATGCACTTAAAAATGTTTCTGAAAAGCAAGATCCTGAAATTATTTGTATAATGAGTAGTTGTCTTACGGAAACTATTGGGGATGATATTGAAGGAATAATAAGTAAATTTGAGGATGCAAATATTGGAATGAAATTACCAGAACTGGTTTCAGTTTCAACTCCTAGTTTCTCTGGTTCTCACATTGAAGGTTATGATAAAGCAGTTTTTGAACTTGTAAGGCATTTAGGTAGGCCTAACGTTCCAAATAATAAAATTAATCTCATCATGGGTAATTTATCTCCTGGTGATGTTAGTGAGGTTAAAAAATTAATGGAAGATTTAAATGTTTCAAGTATAATTTTAACTGATACTTCTTTAAATCTTGATGCTCCTTTAGAAGAAGATACATTAGATTTACATAAATATGGAACAACAATTAAAGAAATTGAAGATACTCCCAACTCTAAAGCAACTATATCCTTATCTAAACATGTAGACTCAGCAGGAAAATTCCTTGAAAAAAATTTTGATGTTAAATGTTTTTCAGAAAATTTGCCTGTTGGAATTAAAAACACAGATAAATTTGTAAAAAATATATGTGAAGCGATGAATATTGAAGTTCCTAAAAAAGTCGAAAGAGATAGAGGAAGACTTTGTGATGTTTTAGTTGATGCTCATTCATATAATTATCGAAAAAAAGTAGCTATATTTGGTGATCCTGATATGGTTATTGGAATAGCTAATTTTGTTAGCGAAATGGGTATGCTTCCTGAAGTTTTATGTATTGGCATGAAAAGTGAAAGATTCCTTGATGATGTTAAAAAACTTTCAAAAGAAATTAATTATAATCCAATAATTTTAGAAGATAGTGACTTATTTGATTTAGAAAATGTTTTAGATGATCATAAAGTTGATATATTATTTGGAAATGCTTATGGTGCATCTATAGCTGATAAAAATAATATTCCTCTATATAGAGTAGGTTTCCCTATTTTTGATAGAATCGGTGCTCAAAGAATTTCTCTTTTAGGATATACTGGTGGGATAAAATTTGTGGATGAAGTAACTAACATGATAATTGATTATTATTATGACTTTGAAGGGTATAAATTAGATGAAGAAGAGGAGATTATTTTTGAAGATAATCCTATTAAGGAGAAAAATGTTTAATAATTGATTATATAAATAAGTTTAATTTTTTAATATTATTTATTCTGATATTATTTATTTTAATAATATTCTTTTTAATAATATTTATTTTAATAATTTAACTTTAAAATTATTAAATTATATAATAATTATTCTAGTATTATTTATATGTATTTTAATCTTATGGTGATATTATGAAGATAGCAGTAGCTTCTACTGATGGAAAAGAAATTGATCTTCATTTTGGAGATGCTAATCAGTTTTTTATATTTGATATTGAGAATATTGAATTTTTAGAGTTAAGAAAAAAATCCAATATTGTATTGGAGGACCATACGGATCGTTGGAAAGAGTCCACCGACCTTATAAATGACTGTAAAGTCGTATTATGTAAAAAAATAGGAAAAGAGCCCCATATCGAGCTTAGAAAAATGGGCATAAAAGCAGTAATGCTTGATTGCAAGGTTGATGATGCATTAAAAGAATGTCATAATCATTTAAATTTGTCTTAGCTTGAATATTAGTCTCTTATTTTATAATCATTTATTTTATGAATAATTTTACATTTTTATTCTTATTTTTTTTATTCTTATTTTTATTCTTATTGCTATTTTTATTATTTTGCTATTACTATTATTTTTATTTCAGCTATTTTTATATATATTTTTAAGTATTATTAACTTAAAGTTTATTATTAGTGTTTAAATAACCCATAGCTAATATTATTTTAATATACCTTGATACATCTAATGTTTCATATTTATTTGTCTTTTAAGTAATAATATTCTCCAGATTCTTTTTGTTCTCTGTCGAGATAGCTATCTAATTTGTTTACACGGGGTCTTTTTGTTTCTTTGTCTCTTCTGAATGTAATTTTTAGATCTTTTAAAAATTTATTCATTGAAGTTCTAAGGTCTTGGGGTTTGGTAGCTTTTCCAATAAGTCCTGGTTCACCTTGGAAAACCATAGCACGATCACTTATATAATCTATAAACACAATATCGTGGTCAACTATTAAAGATGCTGCATTTTTACTTTCTACAATCTTTCTAATAGTTTTACCCGCAATTAATCTCTGTTCTACATCAAGAAAAGCTGTTGGCTCATCGAAAAGATATATGTCTGCATCTTTTGATAATGTAGCTGCTACTGCAAGTCTTTGTAATTCCCCACCACTTAAATCTTTTACTTGTTTGTCCAATATATCTTCAAGTGAAAATGGTTTCATGATTTCTGTTTTAAAAATATTTGAGCCGAAACTTGGGGCATTCATATATAAAAAGTCTTGAACTCTGCCTTCAAAGTCAGAAACAATATATTGGGGTTTATAAGCAATTTTTATATCATCTCCAACTTTTCCCCCGTCTGGTTTTACTTCATTAGCTAATATCTTTGCAAAAGTAGTTTTTCCGATACCATTTGATCCAAAAGCGGTTACAATTTCGTCGTGAAATATTTCTCCTGCTTCTGCTTCGAGAGAAAATCCTTCATAGGATTTTTCTAAATTTGTATATGATACTATAGGGTCTCCTTTATCTTCAGGAGTTGGTGGTCTAATACTAAATTCAATAGGCTGTTTTCTAATCCTAACATTTTCTTCTTTTAAAAATCCATTTATATAAGCATTTATTCCAACCCTAACTCCTTTCATTTGTGAAACTACTCCATAAGCTCCAGTTTGCCCATAAAGTATATGTATATAATCTGATATGGCATCTAATGTGGCTAAATCATGTTCAATAACCATCACTGATTTTCCATCATCTGCAAGAGATCTTATAACTTTAACTGCATTTAAACGCTGTTTAACATCTAACCATGAAGTTGGTTCATCAAAATAGTAAAAGTCTCCTTCTCTAACATATGATGC
Organism: uncultured Methanobrevibacter sp.; assembly: GCF_937881195.1. Classification (GTDB taxonomy): domain Archaea; phylum Methanobacteriota; class Methanobacteria; order Methanobacteriales; family Methanobacteriaceae; genus Methanobinarius. Next base: position 42,905 of record NZ_CALGFC010000006.1, read on the forward strand.
AGCAATAGCAACTCTTTGAAGTTCTCCACCACTTAAATTGCTTATTTTTCGTTTGAGAACATTTTCAAGATCTAATGACTCTACTACTTCTTCAAATTTTCCTCTTTCATCAGCATTTGAAAGAAGTTCTGAAACATTTCCTTTAACAAATTTAGGAAGCTGATCAACCATTTGTGGTTTGTGGATAACTTTTATTTTACCTTCAGAAAGGTCTTTAAAATATTTTTGAAGTTGGGAACCTTTATAATATTCAATTATATTGTCCCAATTTTTAGGGGAAACTTCCAAGTTTCCTAAATTAGGAATCATTTCTCCAGATAAAATCCTCATTATTGTTGACTTCCCAATTCCATTAGGTCCTAACATACCAATAACTGACCCATCACTAAGTGTTGGAAGTCCAAATAATTCAAACATATTTTGTCCAAATCTATGAATGGGATTATCCAGAGCTTCTGGAAGGTTAATAACGCTTATTGCACTAAATGGACAACGATTTGTACAAATTCCGCAGCCAGAACATAACTCTTCTGATATTAAAGGTTTTTTTGTTTTTTCATCAATAATTATTGTGTCTTCTTCCATACGGACTCCTGGGCAGTATTCAATACATGTGTAATTACATTTTTTTGGTTGGCATCGATCATGGTCTAATATGGAAATTCTACTCAATTTATCACCTATATATAATATTGTTAAAATAATACTACTAAACAGTAGATTATAACTTAAATTACTATTTGAAAATAAAATTATTTGATTTCTTTTGTTTTATGGGATTTAGTTTTTTATTTAAGTTATTTAGTTTATTTAATATGTTATTTAGTCTATTCGCTTTACTCAGATTACTCAATATAGTTTATTTATATATAATTTACTTCATTAATATAATTAAATTATTTATAAAATCATAATTATTAAATTTAATATAACTTATTTATTTTTATTATAATTTTATATTGTTAGTTTAATAAATATATTATTACAATAATTAATTTAGCTATTTAAAATATATTTATTTATAATTTTTTATAATTTCTATCTTATTTTATTTTTTATTTATGCTAATTTATTTATAATTCTTTATTAAAATATTAATCTTAGGTGTAGTTTAATGAAACAAGTTATTGTAGTAAGAAATGATTTGAAAATGTCCAAAGGTAAAACCGCTGCTCAAGCTTGCCATGCTTGTTTAGGTGCATACAAAAAAGCAGATTCTAATAAAATTAAGCTTTGGGAGCAAGAAGGTCAAAAAAAAGTGATTGTGAAAGTCAATAGTTTAGAATCCTTATTTGAAATAAAAGAAATAGCTAAAAAGAATAATGTTCCTAATTTTATGGTAAAAGATGCTGGAAGAACAGAAATACCTGCTAGTACTATTACTTGTTTAGGTATTGGTCCAGATACTGATGAAATAATTGATAAAGTTACTCAAGATTTAAAATTATTAAGTTAAATAAACATAATTTAAACAAATATAAAAATAAGTTAAATAATAAATTTAGTTACATATTCATTTTTCTGTCACGAATTTTTATTTAGTTTATTGTAATAATGTTTTTTATTTAGTTTGCTGTAATAATGTGTTTTATTAGTTTGTTCTGTCCATATTATTTTATTTCGGGGTGTAAAAATTATTGAGTGGGTAATAAAAATTGGTGGAAGTCTTTTTCCAAAAAAAGCTATCGAATTAGCTAATTCTTTAAAAGGAACTAATTGTCTTATAATTACTGGAGGGGGAGAATTTGCAAATCTCATTCGTAAATATGATGGCGAGATTGGATTTTCAAATGATGTTACTCATGAAACTGCTATTCAATCTATGGATATCACAGCTAAACTATTAAATGATAAATTAGACTTTACAAAAATCACATCTTCTCTTGAAAATCTTGAAAATATCCTTGATTCTGGAAAAATTCCTATATTAATCTGTTCGGATATTTTAAAAGATAATTCAAATATTTATCCTTCTTGGAATGTAACTTCAGATTCAATTTCAGCATATGTTTCAAACATCTTAAAAGCGAAACTTTTAATAGCTACAAATGTAGATGGTATATATAGCCGAGAACCGAATAGTGTTGGGTCAAAATTTTTTGATGAAATTGATGCTAAAAAACTACTAACTTTTAATGAGACATCAGTTGACTTAATGCTCAGTGAGTTACTAATTAAATTCGGCAATAACTGTTTTGTTGTCAATGGAAGTTTCCCAGAGAGAGTTTTATCTCTTATTGGGGGAAAAAATAGTGACAAAATGATTGATGACGATTATAAACCCAATTATAATTTTAGATATACATTAATTAGAGGTGAATAAAATGAAAAAAGTAGAATGTAAATCTTGTAAACAAGAAATTCCATTAATAGATACTTATGTTGAATTTCCATGTCCTGAATGTGGTGAATTAATAGCAAGATGCGATAAATGTCGTACTTTTGGTCACACTTATGTTTGTGATTGTGGTTTTGAAGGACCTTAATTTAAGAATTTGATATTATTTATTAATCTAATATTTTCCAATCTTTTATGCTATTAATAATTGGAAATATATCTATTTGTTATATCTAAATTTTAATATCTTTTTATTAAATTTATTAATATTTTAATCTAATTTTTGATTTATGCATTTTTGACTATATAATTTTTTTATCATATAATTTTTGATAATGCAAAATTTTTCATTATACAAATTTTATCTTTTTATAAATTTTTATCATTAAAATTTATTTTCATAATGTTAAATTTATCAATTAGTTTTTATTTTTAATATAAAATTATAAAAAAATATTAGAAATATATAAATATTTAGTAAAATGAGTAATATTAATGTTTCTTTCATAAATTTATTATATTTAATAATAATATCCTAAGCCATTATTATTGATTTAATCGATTAAAAATACTTTTCTGCTAAAATAAATACTTTTTTAAGTTATTTTATCTAAAATAAACCAAAATAATTAAATATTATTAATTTAATATATCTTTTTGCATTTGTTAATATAATATTTTTATAAGTATTTTTTATAAATATTTTTATTTATGGATATTTTTTATAAAATATTATTAATGCATTTAAACCTAAAAAGTTAGCTATATTTTTCATTATATAAATCGATAGATACTGCATCACAATAGGGTTCTATGATTTTTAAAGAAGATAGTTTAAAGAATATAATTTAATTAAAATAAATGTTTAGTTAAAAAATTTTAAATTAAAATAGTTTAAAAAATTTAAAAGAAAAGTTTGAAATAATAATTATTTATTTTTTATTCAATTATAAATAATTTTAAAGATAAAAGAGTTTTTAAAGATAAAAAATAACATATAAGATATATATAGTAAAATAATAAAATTATATTGTATTTATATTCTAAATATTATAAAATATTATAAATATTATATATTATTAAATATTTTAAATATTATATATTATTAAATATTTTAAATATTTTAAAATAACTTTATTTATTTGGAGGATTTAAAATGGGAGAAGTTGTAGCAACTGTAAAATTAATGCCTGAAAGCCCTGATGTCGACTTAGAACAAATGAAAATTGATGCTCAAAATGCAGTTAATGAAGATGCGGAATTACATAAAATAGAGGAAGAACCTATTGCTTTTGGTTTAGTAGCTTTAAATGTAATGTTCATTGTTGATGATGGTGAAGGTGGAACTGAAGCAGTAGAGGAAAAATTAGCGAAAATTCCAAGTGTCAACAGTATAGAAGTTGTTGATGTTAGAAGATTAATGTAATTTATATTTTAAATATATTAACTTAATTTTAAAGATTAAAATATTAATTCTCTATTTTGTTAATTAATATAGCTTCTTAATTATTAAATCTTTTAATTATTAAATTCTTTAATTATAAAGTTTTTTAATTATTAAATCTTTTTATTATTAAATTCTTTAATTATAAAGTTTTTTAATTATTAAATCTTTTTATTAATCATTCTTGTTGTATTTAATTAATAAATATTGAACTTATTTTTTTTTATTTGGTTTTTTTATTATATTTAAAAACATTTCATTTTTTTATTTTTATAATTTTATTATATCAATTTATACTTAGTAAAATAATTAATTTTTAATTAATAATATTTACAATTGTAATTAATAACTAATATTAATTAACAATAATATAATATAATAATTTAATAGCAGGTGAGATAGGATGTTTGATCTTATTTTAGCTTGCTTTTTAGGTATTTTATGTGGTGCAGTAACTGGATTAATTCCAGGGATTCATGTTAACACAGCAGGAGCTATAATTTTCACATTTTCTGCATTTTTACTTGAAATTTTCACACCAGAATTCCTCTGTGTTTTTTTAGTAGCTATGTCAATTGCCCATGCATTGATAGAATTTATTCCTTCTATATTATTAGGAGTACCTGATGAAGCTACAGCAGTATCTGTTTTGCCAGGACATCGTATGGTTTTAGAAGGTAGATCTAAAGAAGCTATTAGGATAGTAGGGATTGGAGGCTTTGGGGCAATTATTGTTATTATAATAATGCTTCCTATTTTCATGTTTTTTTTGCCAGTTGTACAGGGAATAATTAAACCTTATACGTTTATAATACTTTTAATAGTTTCAATATATATTCTTTGGAGGCTTAGTAGTAGTAAAAAGTCTTTCATATGGTCTTCAATATTGTTTATTTTTTCTGGTATATTGGGGTGGACTATTTTTCAAACTCCTATATCCTCAGGGCTTTCTATGATGTGTATATTTTCAGGATTATTTGGAATAAGCACTATATTGTTCAGTTTAAATGACAATTCTTTTGTACCTCATCAAAATAAATTTTACACTCTTGATTTAAATAGTAACATGTTAAGGGGTATATTTGCTGGTGGAGTTTCTGGGGCTATTCTTGGATTTTTACCAGGATTTGGGCCTGCACAGGGAAGTATGATTGCACAAACAGTTGCTGGAGGAGGAGGTGAAGATAACACTGAAAATTTTCTATGTTCTATTAGTGGACTGAACACTTCTGATACATTATTTTCTCTTATATGTATTTACCTTATAGGTAATCCTAGGAGCGGGATAGCTGTTTACATGAATTACTTAATAAGCACATTTAATTTATATCACTTACTTATATTTACTTTCACGGCTCTTGTGGCAGTATCTATATCATTGATTCTATGCTTAAAGTTAGGTGATAGTTTTTCAAAGATAATGCAAAATTTAAACTATAAAAAATTATCTATTACAGTTATAATTTTAATGATAGTAATTTTATATATATTCACAATAATTTACAAAGCTAATATTTTTTATATAACTCTTGCTCTTATTACATCAACTGCAATGGGATTACTTCCACATTATCTTGGTGTATCTAAATCTCATTTAATGGGGGTTTTAATAATCCCTGCAATGATAATTTATTTAGGCATACTTATGTAAATCTTTGTAAATATTCTAATTTTTATTCTATTTTTATCAACTTTCGACTATTGTTTCTATTTTTTAATTTTCATTTTTAATTTTCATTTTTTTATTTTTAATTCGAAACTTAATATTAAATTTTAGATTATAATAAATTCTTATTGTATAAAATATTTAAAAAGATTATTATATATTTAGATTATATTCAAAAAATTATTAAGGTATGTTAAACATAATATAATATCAATAATAAATAATAGTTATTAAATTTTTAATATTTGTTATTAAATATTTAGTTTCTAAAAATTAAGTTTAGGTGATAATATGACTGAAAATTCTATTAAAACAACAGTGGATGAACTAAAGAAGCTTCTTAATGTAAAAAATTTTATTGGAGAACCAATAGAAACTGAAGATAAAATATTAATTCCTTTTATGAAATGGGGAATAGGTTTTGGGGCTGGTCAAATGAATAATTCCAATTCTGAAGGGGGATTTGGTTCAGGTGCGGCTGCAGGGATTGAACCCATTTCAATAGTTGTTGTTGATAAAAAATCTGATGGAATTGATGGGGTAAGAGTATTAAATTTAACAAAGGCCACTGAAACTAGTAAAGCGATATCAGAATTAGGTATTGTTGCTACAGATTTAATAAAAGAAGTTATATCTAACTATAATGAAAAACAAGCTGGAAAATCTGGAGATAATCCTTTAGAAAATCAAAATGTTGAATCTAATGTTGTAAAAGATTCTGAATAATTTTAATTATATTATTAACAATATTATATATTAATATTTTAAATTTACATAAAAGGATAGCTTGGTTACTATGATTATAGAAATAATAGTGGGTTTAATTATTTTTATAATTATTTTGATATTAATTTTTTTATATTTTGGTTTAAATATAAATATTTTTTTAAATAAAAGAGGAAATGATTTTAAAGGGCAAATTGAAGTTAAATTCTCAATTTTTAAAATTTTTTCTAAAAACTTTCCAGATGATGAAAAAAATAAAAAACCTGAAAACGACAAAAAAGAAAATATAAAAAGAAAGTCTAATGATATTAAAGATAAAAATAGCTCTGAAGATTTGGATGATGAATTAAATAAAAATAATAGTGCTAAAGATAAAGATAATGTGAAGGATAAAAATTCTAAAAATAAATTAAATGAATTTAGAGAATTATTTCCTCTTATTTCAACTAACTTTTGGGATATTTTAGATTTAATCGAGTCTCTATTATATTCAGTAAATTTAAAAAAATTTAAGCTTCATTTAATATTAGGATTTTCTAGCCCTGTTAATACTGCAACTACTTTAGGCTATATTTGGGCTTTTTCAGCTACTCCTAATTTATCTAAATCTTTTAATTTATCTGCAGAGCCAATATTTAATAAAGAAATTTTTGATTTTGAAAGTGAGATTGTATTTAAAATAAGTCTTTTAAAACCAGTATTAAAAATTTTTAAATTATTAACTAAAAAAAGCATGATTAAACTTATATTAAAATTAAGGAAGTTTTTCAAATGATTAAAGATAATTTATCTGATATTTTTAATTTTAATATAATTGATGAGAGATTTTTTACAGAAGGATTTGATTTAGGTAATTTAAAAATTTATCCCTATTACGATCTTTCTATAATAATTTTAGATTCTGAAGAATCTGGTGTTTTCTCTATAAAACCTTTAGCTATAATTATTTCTAATTTTAATAGTAATAATGATATTGAATATTATTTATATTATATTGATGAATCTAAAAAGAGTGAAAATTCTGATAAAATTATTATAGAAAAATTTTGTGAGGATATTTTGAATTTAAATAACTAATATATCCACTGCTATTTTTTCAGCAATTTTTTTAATTTCGTCTGTGTTTACTTGAGGAAAACAGTCTAATATGCATATATCAAATTCTTTATTTTCACTATTTTTATTGAATTCATAACTTTTTAGTTTATAATATAATTCTTCTAGAGAAAAATTATATATTCTAAAATTTTTTCCAATAGAAATTTCAAAATTTTCATAATTATTTTTTATTATTTTTAGATTTTTATCCCTATTTTTGCTTTTAGTATTATAATTTCTAGAATTATTTCTATTATAACCCTCATTTATATTATAATTATCATTTATATTATAACTATTATTTTTATTATTCCTATTATTTTTATTATTCCAATTATTTTTATTACTATAAATATTATTTCTAAAATCTACCTTGTTTAGGCTATCTTCAATCCATTTTTCTGATTTATTTTGATTAAATCGTTCTTTAATCATTTTAAATCCATTTGCTTCTAAATTTACTAATGTCATAATTGTAGAAGGTTTCCAAACATCATTAAATACTACTTCTTTAACTCCTAATTTAAGTAAAAATATTCCTAAAGTTCCATTGCCACAAGTACCATCTAAAACTTTTAACTTTGATATTTCTTCTTTAGAATAGTTTTTTGATTTTAGATAGTTACATATACTAACTATTTTACTTTCTGATGTATTTGGAAATTCTATGTAACTTAGGTGCTGAACTTTATTTATAGCTATTTTTCCCATTGGTGTTTGAATTATATCACATCTAATATCATTTCCTTTAAGAATTTTATATGAATTTTCTTCACTATTTGCATCTAATTTTCCAACGGTGTCTTTAGGATTTCCCTTTAAAACTCCTTTTATTTCACTAACTTCTTCTAATATTATTTCAGCAATATCTCTTGTTAAATTATCATGTAAAATAATCAATGAATCATTTTTAAGGTATATATTATGGGGATTATTTGTTAATGGAGTTAACAATGGGACGGGTCCATTTCTAAGATTATATTCTCGTAATTTAACTTTTTCGGTTTTCATTATCTTTAAAACATGGGTCATTATTATATCTAAATGTCTTTTTCCACAATCACATCTACCAAAGGTGTTGTCAATATCAGATAAATTTACTTGTTCGTCTATTCTTTTAAATTTTTTAATCTTAATTGGAAGATTAGTATCGCATTCAGAGCATTTTTGTGTTTTTTTTAAATTATTATGGATATTTTCAATATTAATTATTTCCTTTGATAGGTCATAACTTAATCTATCAATGTTAAGTTGTTTGTAATTTTTTGAAAATATTATTTTTTCCATAATATTATTTTGTTTTCGTTATCTTTATATCTTACTTTAATCAATAGTAATATTAAAATAATAATAATTAGTATTATTTTATTATTTAAGAAGGTAATTATCATCTCTCTTTATAATTATCTCCTTTCTTTACTAGATTTATATTATTTATAATATTTTTTTGGATAATATGAGTATATTTTTTCTGGATAATAAGTGGATGATTCCAATATAATACTATTTAAAATTGTTATTTTATCAAATCTATTATTTTTATTAAAATATGTTTAATCCGGTGAATTTATGATAGATAATAAAGAGAAAAAAGATGAAAATTTAAAATATAAGTTTAAAAGCACTAATAATTTAATTCCTAAATATAAATTGATGAATTCAAATTTTTCAAAGTTAGAAAAGACTTTATTGGAAGAATTAAGAAATAATCTAGTTGATTTAGCTGTATCTTCAGGTAAAAATTCTAAAATAAATGAAAATGAGTTATTTTTAGATATCAAAGAGTTTTTAACTAAGAAAATAATCAACAAAACTGATAATACTAATTATGATTTTTCAGATTTTATTTCTAAAGATTTATTGGAAATTTATAATGGGTCTATTGATGAAATAAATAATAAAAAATCAAGACTTAAAAATTCAAAAAAGAAGGGGATAAACCAAAATGATAAAAGTTATGTTGAGGACATTTTTAATTCTAGATATTTAGAGGAGAATATCATTGATAAAAAAATTGATGAATTAGCTAATAAACTATTCAAAGAGATTATTGGTTATGGTGAACTTGATTCTTTAATAAATGATGATAAACTTGAGGAAATAATGATAATTGGTGTCAATAAACCAGTTTTTGTTTATCATAGGGACCATGGTATGATGGAATCAAATTTAGTATTTGAAAATGTTGAGGAAATTCTTTCAGTTATTGATTCAATAGCTCGTCAAGTAAATAGGAGAATAGATCAAGAATCTCCAATTATGGATGCAAGACTTGAAAATGGCTCACGAGTTAATGCTACTATTTCTCCAATATCTGCAGATGGGCCTTCTTTAACTATAAGAAAGTTTAAAAAAGATCCTTTGACAATAATTGATATAATAAATGAGAAAACTTTAAATTGTGAATTGGCTGCTTTTTTATGGTTGTGTATTGATGGGCTTGGCGTGAATCCTGCTAATACTATTATTTCTGGAGGAACAAGTTCTGGGAAAACAACAACTTTAAATTCATTATCTGCATTTATAAATCCTCGAGAAAGAATAATAACAATAGAAGACACTCTTGAACTTCAAATACCTCAAAAACATATTTTAAGATTAGAAACAAGAGTTTCAAACATTGAAAATAAAGGAGAGTTAACAATGGATGATTTACTTAAAAATTCTCTAAGGCAAAGACCAGATAGAATAATTGTAGGTGAAGTAAGAGGAAAAGAAGCAGTAACTCTTTTTACAGCACTTAACACTGGACATTCTGGATTTGGAACACTTCATTCAAATAGTTCAAGGGAAACTATAACTCGCCTTACAAACGCTCCTATGAATGTTCCAGAAATGATGATTTCTGCAATTGATTTTATTATAATGCAGAATAGAATTTATCGATCTGATGGTGTTTCTATTCGTAGGATTACCGAGGTTGTTGAAGTTGTAGGTATTGAAGAGGGAACTATTCAATTAAATAAAATTTTTCAATGGAATTCTAAAGAAGATAAAATTGAAAATGTGTCAATTTCATCTAAAACATTAGAAAAAATTGCAAATACTAAAGGTATTGAAATGAAAACTATCTTTGACGAAATAAATAAAAGAAAAAATGTTTTAGAATTTTTATCTAATAATAATATTAGAAGTTTTCATGAACTGAATATGTTTATTGGTAATTACTATTTAGATTCTAAAATCGTTTTGGAGTATATTTCTAATTTTGATCATTAAAATACATAATTTTTATTAAAGGATGTAGATATTATTTTAAAACAATTCTTTATATTATTGTCTGAGATGTTAATAATGTTATATAATCTATTTTTTAAGTTTTTTTGGCTTTTTGGTGATTTTACTAGTCGCTATATTTTTAATAATAAAAATAATAATAAATATATTACTAAAGATAATAATCATAAAAAAGATTTAGATAATAAATTGAGTATTGGAAATTACTTATTTAATGTCTATTGTTTTTTTGAGGATATTTTGAGTTTTTTAGCAAAAAAAGACATAAAAAATGAAAATACTATTTTTGATTATCAAAAAAATTTTCAAAAAGAATATTTTAATATTATTCTTAATACTAAGATTCTCAATAATAAATTTATAGATTTTTTTATTATAAAATATATCCTAAAATATATGGATATTAAAATATTTTTATTTATTCTGTTTTCATTTTTCATAGCTTCTATAATTTTATTCTTTTTCTTTTTTGGATTTGAAATCGCTTTATCCATTATAATTTTATATATAATTGGGATATTATGGATTATTACTTCTCCCAAAAGAAATATGGAAAAAAATAAGCTTGAAATATCCAATGAACTCCCTTATGCCCTTCGTCAGATGGTTACAGAGTTAAGGTCAGGAAAAGGGTTACATGATGTTATGGATTCAATATCCAATTCTGGATATGGATCATTGTCCTATGAATTTTCAGTAGTCATTGAAGAAATTAAATATGGTGAAACAACTGAAAAAGCACTATTTAATTTATCCAATAGGGTTTCTTCTGATGGATTAAATCGAGTGACTCAGCAAATTATTGGTACTATTAAAACCGGGGGAAATCTTTCTTCTAATCTTAATATAATTGCTGAAGATATTTCCCATGATATTCAACTCAAATTGAAAGATTATTCTCAGAAATTGAACGCATTTGTAATGATTTATACTTTTATAGCAATATTAGGGCCAGTAATTTTATTAATAATGTTAATGGCAGCATCTACAGTAATGGGAGATATAATTCCAAGTAATTTGGTCCTGATTATTTATATATTCTTTTTTCCAATTTTAATAATATTTATGGGAGTTATGATGAAAAAGATGGAACCAGTTTTATGAAAAATAAAATAATTAAGGTTGGTTTTGATTTTTAAGTTTTGCTTTAAAGATTTCATCAGAAGCATCTTTGGCAGTTAACTTCATATGAACATTTAAACCTTTTTTTTGCAATCTATGTAATATTTCGGATGATTTTGGAGGTTTTAAATGAGCTTCTATTAATAACTTATGATTTGAAAAAACTTCTTCAGTATTTCCTTGATTTATTATTTTTCCATGATGCAATACAAAGATTTTATCTGCAAATTCTGTTATCATTTCTACATCATGAGAAGATATAACAATACTCATCCCTTCTTTATTTAAATCATTTAAAATCTTTAAAACCTGTTCAACACCTTGAGGATCTAAACCTGCTGTAGGTTCGTCTAATATCATGATTTCAGGGCGCATTGCAATTACTCCTGCAATAGATACTCTTTTTTGTTGCCCTCCGCTTAAATGATGAGGGGGCTTATTTTCAAAACCAATCATCCCGACTAGTTCTAAAGACTCTTTTACTCTTTTATCTACTTCTTCTAATGATAATCCTAAATTCATAGGTCCAAAAGCCACATCCTCTATAACACTAGGTGCAAAAAGTTGATCATCTGGTTTTTGAAAAACAACTCCAACTTTTTGTCTAACTTTCATTAATTCTTTCTTTTTATAAATAATAGGGTTACCATTTATTTTAATTAAACCTTCAGTAGGTTCACTCAATCCATTAAAATGTGAAAATAAGGTTGATTTTCCTGCTCCATTAGATCCAATAACTGCTACCTTTTCTCCCTTTTTAATGGAAATATTAATGTTTTTTATTGCTTCTGTACCATCTGGATATGTAAATCCTAAATTTTCAGTTGATAAAACTGTTTCTTTCATTTTTATACTCTTCCTTATTATTTGTACAAAACAACACCAAAATATCCTAGATATTCTGGATAAAAAGTTACTAAAATTTGTAAAATAATCACTAAACTAATAATTATGGATATGTAAATATAATCTGATTTATTTATATTTTTCCTCACATGGTATAAATCAGAACTATCAGAGAAACATCTACTAACCATGCTAGAGTATGTTTTTTCTCCTTTTTCATATGCCTTTAAAAACATCATAGCTATTGAATAACCTACCTGTTTAACTCTCCATTTATAAGGGGTCAACTTACTATGAATATCAAAATTTCTTGATTTTTGGGCTTTACGGATTGATTGAAGTTCATCAACAAAAATAAATAGGAATCTTACCATAATACTTAAAATCATGGCTAAATCTCGAGGCATTCCCAATTTTCTCAATGATTGAACAATTTCTTGCATTGGGCTTGTTGAAGATAATAATACAATGCTGGTTAAACAAACAATCAACCTAGAGGTTAAAAGTATTGCCCAATTTAATCCTAAATCAGTAACATGTATCCATGAAATAGAGCTCTGCCAAATTATGGTTCCTGGGTGAATAAATGGTTGAAATAATATAATAAATCCACCAAATGGTAAAAGTAGTGCTACTCTCATAAATGTATTTTTAAAAGATAATTTAGCTAAAAATATCATTATTAATAAAAATATTTCAAAAACTAAAGGAACTATTAACTGATTAGAAAAAACTGTATATACTATTATAATCAAAACTGCAATAAGTTTTATTCTACCTTCTAAATCATGTATGATGGAGTGTTGAGATGACAATGATTCTAAGTCTAAAGTTTCGTTAATATTCATTAAATATTCTCCGGTTAATAAAAATTAAAATTTTCTCAGCAAAAAAAGTTATCTCAACTTAAAATCATATATATAAAATTTATTTACTTATTTTAATATCTCGCATTTTATTTGAATTTTATATATTGAATTTTATAAATATTTTTTATTTCTTAAAAGTTTTATTCTTTTTTAAAATTATATTTAATATTATTTATATTTTTATTCTTATAATTAATAATCTTATTATTTAAATAAAATTATTAATCTTATACTTTTATAATAATTATAATAGGTTTTATTATTTTTAAAAGATTAATAATTTTATTAAAAATTAATATTATTATTTAAATTAAAATTCTTATTTATAAAATTAAAAAATATAAGCTAGTTATAAAACTAACTTATAAATATTATTTTTCATTTTTCATTTTAAGTTTTTTGTTTTCTAACTATATATGCTACTCCGAATCCTATAAGTAGTGTTATTATAATACCTAGAATTAAAGCAACTATTTCACCAGCTACGCTGTCTCCCATTGTATAATCTGGAAATGGTGATTCAACAAAAGAATATGCAACACTCTCTCCAACAGACGAATCCTCTGCAGATTTTTCTAGTCCATCGGGATTACCAGATGCAATAAATGGGGACAAACCTGCAACTACAATACATATAATAATTCCAACTATAATTAGATATTTATCTCTCTTCTCCATCTAATCAGCTCCACTATTAGAGTTATTTTTCTTATTCCATGCTAATAAATCTGGTCTGAATTTTTCAAGAGCCATTATTACAATGATTGTCAATATAGCTTCAATTATGCCAATAAAGGCATGATATATTCCCATTGATGCAAGACCTAAAACAAGCGGGAATGTTCCAGCAAGAGCCATTTCAACTGCACATGCTTCTGCTGCTATAAATGTTGCAAGCCATGCGGCAATTCCAATTGCAGGATATTTTCCTATATGGTTTCTAAGTCCTTTAAATGTGAACAATCCTACTGATCCTCCAATTATTCCCATATTCAAAACATTTGCTCCTAGAGTTGTAATTCCTCCATCTCCAAATAACAATGCTTGAACAAGTAAAACAACTGTAAATACAAGTATCGCTGCTTCTGGGGCCATAAATACTATTGCTACTAAAGTACCTCCAACCATATGTCCACTTGTACCAAATGGTATTGGCATATTCATAGACATTATTGCGAAGATACCTGCAGCTAAAACTGCCATTAATGGAATACGTTTCTCATCAAGATTATTTTTTGCCCATTTACTAGCGAAGTATAGTGCTATGATTAATATTACATAATATATAGCACATTGCCATAATGGTATAAAACCGTCAGGTATATGCATACTTTCATTTCCTCCTAAGTAATACTTTTTCTACTATTTCTTTTGATAAAGTATTACCTCATATTCTGTTAAAATATTCTTTTTAAAATTCCAAGTTTAATATAATATTATTTTTGTTATATATTAACTGGATAACAATGATTATATCATATTTCCAATATAAAGCTTTTGAAAGTAATATTTTTTTTAAAATTTCCATATTAAAAGTATTACTTTTTGAATATATTTTAGAAAATAAAAATAATATTTTTAAATTGTGTTTTAAAAAAATCAAGAAGAATTTATAGAAATTAGATGTTGGTTTAAAAATTAAAAAAAGTAATTGTTTAATTATTAATATTAAATTAATTTTTGGTATTCATAATTATAATAGCTAATTAGATTATTATTATAATAAATTATATCATATTAATATATTAAATATAAATAATATTATTTTAATTATATTAATATTGTATTTTTGATTATAAATTTTAAAATTATAGTATTAATTATATTATTATTTAATTATTTTTAGAATAAATTTTTTAAAATAATTTTTTTTAAAAACTAAAAAACTATCTTTTTACAATTTTTTTCATAATTCTATAATATAATTTTTTTTCTATTTTTTTGTTTTTAAGATTTTCTGCTTTATTAAATGCTTCCAATGCTTTTTCATCTTCTCCAATACTTTTCAATAATTCTCCTTTTTTCTCCCAGGGAATATTATTATTAGGATCTTTTGAAATAGCAGAATTATAAAATTCAAGTGCTTTTTTTGGATTATTAATTGATTCAAATATTTCTCCTTTTTTTATAAGTGCATATATGTAATTTGGATCTTTTTTTAAGACTTTATCACAATATTCCAATGCTTTTTCAGGTTTTCCTTTTTTAATCATCTTTTCTGCAATCGCTATATTTATTTCTTTTTTAAAAAATGAAACAACAATCGCTATTAAAAGCAAACAAGCAATACTTGTGATAATATCTTTTATAATAATAATACATATCAAAAATCCCATGATTAATATTCCTATAAGTACTGTATCATACCATTTCCAACTTTGATATCTTTCCATTAATTAC
Organism: uncultured Methanobrevibacter sp.; assembly: GCF_937881195.1. Classification (GTDB taxonomy): domain Archaea; phylum Methanobacteriota; class Methanobacteria; order Methanobacteriales; family Methanobacteriaceae; genus Methanobinarius. The sequence goes on from NZ_CALGFC010000006.1 coordinate 58,651, forward strand.
ACCTTTATTTTATTTTTAGATTAATTTCTATTTTATTATTATAATATATAAAAAAATTAGTAACTTTAATAACATTACAGAAAATTACTTATATTATTAATAACAAACATATAATTTACATTATATCTATGTATTATAATGTTTTTAAAAGTATTATATTTATTATAATACTTTGAATATTTGCAATATAATTATTCTAACTTTTTTAATTTTTATTAAGCAAAAAATACTATTAGCAAAAAATACTATTAAATACTATTCAATTTTAAACAATTATAATAATTTAATTATCCAATTACTAATTTTCAATTACTATTTAAGATTGCCTTGTTTAATTAATCTCAATTATTAAAGATTTAACTAATCTCAATTATTAAAGATTTAATTAATCTCAATTATTAAAAATTAAAATCTTATTTAGAATTTAATAATAGTGTATTTTATTATTTTATAAAGATATGCATATTTAAAGCTTTTTATGTTATTACTAATCGTTTTTTTAGTTGAAAAACGTAATACTTGACAATGATGAGAACCTTTTCAAATTTTACCTATTTTAATCAAAAAAGTAATATTTTTCTTTAAAAAATGAATAATTGATTTATTTACAATATCATTAATGATGGGGCGAATTTTTTTAGTTTTCATTGTTTCTATTATGGTAGCATTTATTTATAATTTGTTAATACAAAAAATATATATACTTTAAATTCAAAATAAAATATCATTATAAATCATTATTAATTACAACTGTAAAATTTATAATGTGTAAACTTTTACTGCAGGTTATAATATTATCATGTTTCTATATATCATTCAATTAGGTATATTCATAACTTTTGCCTTACACTAATTATTATATTGGATTACAAGCTTGTAATTAAAATTATGAAGTTTTATGTAAATTTATTTTTTTATGTAAAATTTTATAAAATGTAATTGGACATTATCAAATTAATAATCTTATTTATATTACTTAATTTGATAATAATTTTAGTAATACTAATAATGATAATAATAAATTTAGTTAATTTAATTTTACTTAGTCTAGTTTGATTAATCTAAATTTAGTAATGAAATCTGATTTAGTAATAGAAATAATATAGTAATAGAAATAATACTAATTTAAAAATAATGAGGTCGGTGATAATTTGACACCTAATTCAACTAAACCTAAAGATTTTAAGGATGATTTTTGGAAAGCTAAAGATATAAAATTTTCTTTTGGTGAAATTATAGAAGATAAATCTCCAGATTCTGAGGATAAGGAAACTTTTATTGGCCCAACTCCAAAACCCTCTGTCACGGATTTAAGATCGTGGGATATGAAACTTTTAGAGAGATATCCTCCATTTTATGCTCCATTTTGTGATATGTGTTGTTTATGTACTTTTGGAAAATGTGATTTAACTGGAAAAAAAGGTGCTTGTGGAATTGATATTGAGGCTCAACAAGGAAGATTTGCACTTTTAACATGTTGTATAGGTGCTGCGGCACATTCTGCACATAGTAGGCATTTACTTGAATATTTAATTCATAAAGTAGGCCCTGACCATCCAGTTGATTTTGGAAATAATATTGATATTGAAGCACCAATTATGAGAACATTAATTGGTAAAGCTCCTAAAACATTGGGAGATATTAGAGAAGCAATGGCATATATGGAAGAAGAGAATCTTCATTTATTGTCTGCTTGTCATACTGGACAAGAAGGAAATTATCTTGATTTTGAATCCAAAGCTCTTCATGCAGGTTTGATGGATCATATTGGAATGGAAATTGGTGACGTTTCTCAAATAGCTGCTTTAAATTTGCCAAAAGGTGAAGCAGATACTTCTCTTATAGAACTTGGTATTGGTGCAATTAATAGAGATAAACCAGTTATACTATGTATTGGTCATAATGTTGCTCCTGGTGCAGGAGTTGTTGATTATTTAGAGGATAATAATCTTGAAGATGATGTTGAGCTTTGTGGTATATGTTGTACTGCTATTGATATAACTAGGTATAGTGACAGGGCTAAAGTTGTTGGGCCTATTTCTAAACAATTAAAATTCCTTAGAAGTGGAGTTGCTGATGTTGTAATTGTTGATGAACAATGTATAAGGTCTGATGTTCTTGAAGAATCTCAAAAAACAGGTACTGCATTATTAGCTACAACTGATAAAATGTGTTTGGGTTTACCTGATAAAACAAATGATCCTGCCGATTCAATTGTTGCAGATATTTTAAATAAACAAATTGATGGGGCACTTATCCTTGATCCTGAAAAAGTTGGGGAAGTGGCTACTAAATTATCATTAAAACTTTCTAAAACAAGAAAATATATTAAAGCTCTTCCAGACATGGATGAAATACAAGAAGAAGCTAGCAAATGTACAAAATGTGAATGGTGTGTTAGGGTATGTCCTAATAATCTTCCTATTATGGATGCTGTATCTTCTGCAGGTAATGGCGATTTTGATATAGCAGAATCACTATACTCTCATGATATCTGTTATGCTTGTGGTAGATGTGAACAAGAATGTCCTGAAGATATTAAAATAATGAATTTAATGTCTAAAGTTGGTGAAAACAATCTTAAAAACCAAAAATTCAATATCCGGGCAGGAAGAGGTCCAATACAAGATGTAGAAGTTAGGCGTGTTGGTGCTCCAATTGTTCTTGGAGATATACCGGGTGTTATAGCTTTTGTTGGGTGTACTAATTATCCTGATGGTGCTAAGGATGTTGCTAAAATGGCTGAAGAATTCCTTGAAAGGAATTATATTGTGGTTACTAGTGGTTGTGGAGCAATGTCTATTGGGGAATATAAAGATGAAGATGGAAAAACATTATATGAAAAATATAGTGGTGAATTTGATGCAAAAGGTTTAGTTAATGTTGGGTCTTGCGTATCTAATTCTCATATTCCTGGTGTTGCTATTAAAATAGCTAATATATTTGCTAAAAAACCACTTGAAGGAAACTTTGAAGTTATTGCTGATTATATTCTTAATCGTGTAGGTGCATGTGGTGTTGCATGGGGACCTTATTCACAAAAAGCAGCTTCTATTGCTTCTGGTGTTAATAGATGGGGTATTCCTGTAGTTTTAGGGCCACACGGTTCTAAATACAGAAGACTTTACTTAGGCAGGTCTGATAAAGAAGATGTTTGGAATTTAAATGATATGAGGACTCGAAAAGTTATAAAAGGAGAACCTGCTCCAGAACATCTACTATTTGCTGCAGAAAATCGTGAAGAAGCTACTGTAGCTATTGCTAAGAGTTGTCTTAGGCCTACTGACAACAATAAAGGAAGACAAATTAAACTAAATCATTATATTGATTTAAATAAAAAATATTTTGGTGTTATTCCTGAAGATGTTTATAAATATATTCGGAATGAAAAAGATATTCCAATAACTTATAAAAATGATGTTAAAGAAATTTTAGAAAGAAATAATTGGGAACCTCGTGAATTAGTTATGGAACCATCAATTCTTGATTTTCCTGAAGAAGAATAAATTTATTTGAGGATTATAATTAATAATGAAAATATGGGAATAAATGGTGATTAAATGAATGAAAGAGTTATTCCATGGCAACCAACAGTCATAGCAGGGCCAAAACAAGCTTTGTTAGCAACTCCTGAGACTGCAAAGTTAATGCTTCAAAAATCTAAAAGACCTCTATTTGTTGTAGGGCCTTATGCAAAAAATGAGCCACTTATGGGTCATGTCAAAAGTATAGCTGAATCTTGGGATTTGCCTATTGTTACAACAGCAGATACTTTTAAATCATTTAATGAAAATGGAATTGAAAGTAATTATTATGGTATAGTTGAAATAGTTAATTTACTAAAAGATCCTGATTGGAAAGGTATTAATGGTGAAGGCTCCCATGATTTAGTTGTTTTTGTAGGTTGTATTTATTATATTGCCTCTCAAGGTCTTTCTACATTAAAACACTTTGCACCTCACCTTAAAACTTTGACAATATGTAAATATTTCCATTCAAATGCTGATGCATCATTTCCAAATATGAAAGATGAAGAATGGGAAAAATATTTAGGTAAAATGAGTAAAAAATAGTAGAAATAGTTAAAATAGAATTATTAATATTAATAAAAATTATTTTATTAAAATATAATGAAAATCACGATTATTGAATTTAATGAAAATTACATTATTACAATTAATAAAAATTACATTATTAAAAATTATAATCATATATTAATGTTTAATTGATAGAGGAGGAATTAAATGTTTAGTGATATTCCTGTTGATGTAAGTCCTATGCATGAAGGTGAAAGAATACGTGCGGCTAATATGTTTGTAGAATTAGCTGGTCCTAAATCTATTGGAGCAGAACTTGTTCGAGTTGATGAATCTTTAAATGATGGGAAATTTGAAGTTATTGGTCCTGAGCTCAGTGAAATGACCAAAGGTGAAGTTTATCCATTTGGTATAAAAATAGATATTAAGGGTGAAAAACTTGAAAAAGAGCTTGAAGGGGTTATAGAAAGGAGAACGCACGATTTGTGTAATTATATTCAAGGTTTTATGCATTTAAATCAGAGAGATCAAATTTGGTGCAGAGTAAGTACTGATGCTTTGAATTCTGGATTTAAACTTTTAGATTTAGCTAAAGCTCTTGGAATTTTATTTAAAGAAGAATTTCCAATTATTGAGGAAATTTCTGTGACAATATTGACTACTGAAGATGATGTAAAAAAATTTGTAGATAATGCTCAAGAAATTTATTCTGCAAGGGATGAAAGAGCAAGAGAACTTTCTGATGAAGATGTTGATGTTTTTTACGGATGCTTGATGTGTCAATCTTTTGCACCTACTCATATGTGTGTTGTAACTCCTGATCGTACTGCTTTATGCGGGGCTATAAATTGGTTTGATTGTAGGGCTTCTGCTAAGATGGATCCTGATGGATCAATTTTTGAAATTGAAAAAGGTGAAGTTTTAGATGATATTAAAGGGGAGTATGCAAATGTTAATGAAATAATTGCTCAAAAGACACAAGGTGAAACAGATAGAGTATATCTTCATAGTGTTTTTGAATATCCTCATACTTCTTGTGGATGTTTTGAAGCCGTAGCTTTTTATATACCTGAATTAGATGGTATTGGTATTGTCGATAGGGATTTTGCAGGTGAAACACCTTTAGGTATTCCATTTTCATCAATGGCAGGGCAATGTTCTGGTGGAAAACAGGTTGAAGGATTTACTGGGTTAAGTTTAGAATATATGAGGTCTCCAAAATTTTTACAAGCTGATGGAGCATATGATAGAATTGTTTGGATGCCAAGCACAATTAAAAGTTCTTTAGAAGGATTTATTCCAGAGGATATCTTTGATAAAATTGCCACTGATGAAGATGCTACTTCTATTAATGATATAAAAGAATTTTTAAAAGAAAAAGATCATCCAATTTTAGAAAGGATTTCTAATTTAGGGAATGATGAAGATATTGATGAAGAAGAATATTCTGAAAGTGAAAGTTCAATGGAATATCAAGATGAGGGTATTGGTCAAGAATTTGTACCAGTAGCCACTGCTCCTGAGATGTCTATGCCTATGTCTGGTGGAGTTAAAATTATTTTCAAAAATGCAAAAGTATATGCAGAAAAAGTTATAATTAAAAGAAGTAAAAAGTAGTATTTGTTAATTAATGATTAATGTAATTTGATTATATATTTTATAACACATTAATCAATTTATGTTAATTAATAGATTAAATAAAACCTTTGTGTGATAAATTGATAATTGCTGTAAGTGGAAAAGGTGGAACTGGAAAAACTTTAGTTTCTTCTATATTAATAAAATTATTGTCTAAAACAGGAAAAGACCTTTTAGTTATTGATGCGGATCCTGATTCAAATATTCCTGAATCTTTAGGGATTGATGTTGATAAAAGTGTTGGTGATGTTAGAGAAGATCTTAAAAAAGATATAAATAAAGGCAATATACCTTCTGGGATGAATAAATGGGACATCTTAGACTATAAAATCATGGAATCGATTGTTGAAACACCTGATTTTGATTTGCTTATGATGGGGCGACCGGAAGGTAGTGGATGTTATTGTGCAGTTAATAATATGCTTAGGAAAATAATAGAAAATATTTCTTCAAACTACGATTTCATAGTTATTGATACTGAGGCAGGACTTGAGCATTTAAGTCGTAGAACTACTCAAAGTGTTGATACGATGTTAGTTATTTCAGATTCATCAAAAAGAGGATTACATACGGCTTCAAGAGTTGGGGAATTGTCTAAAGAATTAGAAATATCATTTGATCAAATATATTTAATATTAAATAGGGTAAAATTTGGCAATGAAAAAGAGATATGTGAAAAATCTAAAGAAACAGGTTTGGATACTATTGGTTTAATTCATGATGATGAAACCATATATGAGTTTGATATTAAAGGTAAACCACTAATTGATCTTCCTGATGATTGTGAACCTGTTGAAGTTATTAGAAAAATTATTGATAAAATAATTTTATAAGATTTTATTTATTAACAATCAATTGAATTAGCTTAATAATATATTAATTATATATTGAAATTTATAAAATTAACAATATAGAATTAACAATATAATATAACAATATAAAATTAACAATATAATAATTATATTAAGGATGTGGACTTATGGATCAGATCAATCAGCTATTAAAGCTATTGGAAAATGCAGAATCTGTTGAAATTGATGAATTTAGAATGGATTTCGAAGAATTAGAAATAAATTTAGCACCAGCTATTGCAAGGACAGTTCAACAAACAGTGGCTAGGCAAAATGCTATTGAAAAAAATGTTGAAAGGACGATGCTCAGTGCAAGTGATTTTAAACCACCTATTAAGGATTATCCTGGTAATATTGCCCAGGTTCAATTAGGAGAAGGTTCAAGAAAACCTGTGTATCTTGGAGGACAAACTTCATTATATAGATTTGAAGAACCTCAACCAAACCCTCCTGTTGTGACATTTGATGTTTTTGACATTCCTATGCCAGGTCTACCTCGCCCAATAAGAGAACACTTTTCTGATGTAATGGAATCTCCTGGAGAATGGGCAAAAAAAGCAGTAAAAGATTATGGGGCTAATATGGTAACAATGCACTTAATAGGTACTGGTCCAAAAGTTATGGATAAATCACCTAGAGAAGGTGCTCAGGCCGTTGAAGAAGTACTTCAAGCGGTTGATGTTCCTCTTGTTATTGGAGGTTCTGGAGATCCTGTTAAAGATCCTCTTGTTCTCGAAGCGGCAGCCGCTGCTGCTGAAGGTGAAAGATGTTTACTCGCATCTGCAAATATGGATTTAGATTATCATAAAGTTGCTAAGTCTGCTGTTGATTATGGTCATGCTGTACTTTCATGGGCTATTACAGATGTTAATATGCAAAAATCACTAAATAAATATCTTATGAAGGATGGATTAAGACAAGAAGATATCGTAATGGATCCTACAACTTGTGCTCTTGGTTATGGTATTGAATTTTCGATTGATGTTATTACAAGAACTAGATTAGGAGGACTTAAAGGAGATCCTGATCTACAAATGCCAATGTCTTCTGGAACTACTAATGCATGGGGTTCAAGAGAAGCTTGGATGAAAAAAGAAGAATGGGGACCAACAGATTATCGGGGTCCTTTATGGGAAATTTTTACTGGTCTTACTTTAATGTTAAATGGTGTAGATATATTTATGATGCTCCATCCAGAATCAGTGAAAATACTTAGAGAAATTGGTGAAACGTTTACTAAGGAATATTTAACTAGTTCAAGTCCAAATATTGAAAATTGGATTACTGAGTTAGAATAACGGATGATACATTTTTGGAGGCTTTATTATGGTTAAGGTTACTGCAATGGATGTTTATAAATTATTACCTCAAACTAATTGTGGAGATTGCGGAGAAGCAAGTTGTATGGCATTTGCAACTAAATTATCTGAAAAAGAATCAGATTTGACTTTATGTACTGATTTATCAGACAAAAAATTTAAAAAACTTGATAATTTACTTGCCCCTGCTGTTAAAGAGATAATAATTGGAAAAGATGAAAAAGCAAAAATAATTGGTGGGGATGAAGTTCTTTATAGATATGAGGAATCTTATTATAATCAAACTATTTTGGCTGTTGATATTCCGGACGATTTAGATGATGCAGAGTTTGATAAAAAAGTTAAGGAAATTGAAAATCTTGAGTTTGAACGAACTGGAGAATTACTTCAACTTGATGCAATAGCTTTAAGAAATAAATCTGCTGATCCTGATAAATTTGCAAAATGTGCTAAAAAACTTAAATCTTCTAAATATCCAATATTTTTAGTTACTTTTGATCCAATTGCTATGGAAGAAGCACTTAAATTCCTTGGAAATGATCGCCCTTTGATATATGCTGCAAATAAGGAAAATATATTTGAAATGGCTGATTTGGCAATTAAATATGAATGTCCTATTGCTGTCTTTTCACCAGGAGATATTGAAAAGATGAAAGATTTAGTATTCACACTCCGATCTAATGGTGTTGAGGATATTGTTCTTGATCCTGGAACACTTACTGGAGAATCTATTGGTGATACATTAGATAATTTTGTAATGAGTAGGCGTTTGGCTGTTGAAGATAAAGAAGAAGATTTTAGATATCCTTTACTTGGTGTCCCTGCACTAGTTAGATTAAATAATGATGATGATGAAATTAAACAAGGGACTATGGAAGCAACTATTGCCTCTACATTGATAAATAAATATGCAGATGTTCTTATACTTAAAGGTAGTGAAATTTGGGAGATTATTCCTATACTTACTCTAAGACAAAGCTTATATACTGATCCAAGAAAACCTCAAGCTGTTGATTCTGGCATATATGAATTTGGTGAAGTCGATGAAAATTCTCCTGTTTTATTAACTACAAATTTTTCTTTAACATACTATACTGTTGAAGGTGATTTAAAGTCTGGCAATGCAAATTGTTATTTGCTTGTTTTAGACACTGTCGGTAAAGCTGTAGACGTGGCAATTGCTGGAGGACAATTTGATGGGGAGTCTGTTGCGGATTTAGTTAAAGAAAGTGGAATAGAAGACAGGGTTAAAACAAGAAAAATGATAATTCCTGGTTTGGCTGCTCCTTTGAGTGGTGAGATTGAGGATGAAACTGGATGGGATGTTATGGTTGGTCCAAGAGATTCTTCTGCCGTTCCAGATTTCATAGATGAAAAGTTTTAACAATTCATTAATTTGATTGTTATATAACTTCTTATTTACTATTATGGCTATTATTTATTATTATAGTTATTATTTAGTATTTAGCTATTATTTATTTCTTATTTAACTTTTTATTTATTTTTAATATTCGAATTTATTTAGGTGATTATATGAAAACACTAATGGTCACAGACCCTCAGATGTGTACTGAATGTGAAGCATGTATAAATGCGTGTAAAAAAACTTATGGCACTGCTAGAGCAAGAAAAACGGATTCAATTCCTATATTTTGTATGCATTGTCATCCTGATAAGGCACCATGTCGTAGAATATGCCCTAATGGTGCAATTGAAATTATTAATGACGGAGATGGCGAAACTTTAATTGTTAATGAAGAAAATTGTATACTTTGTAAATTATGCGCAATTGCATGTCCTATAGGAATTATAGCATTTGATAAAGAAAAAAAATCTGCTGAAAAATGTACTCTTTGTTTAGAATCTGATAATCTTATTCCTGCTTGTGTTGAAGCATGTAAAGATAATGTTTTAAATGTGTTTTCAATTGAAGATCTTCAAGAACTTAAAGATGATGGAAATTTAACTGAAGAACTTCAAGAAGCAATTAAAACTTTTAAATCAAAATCTGATTAATTTTATTAATTTTATTACTTTTAATATTTTTAAAATTAATTTTTTTAATATTTTTATATTATTTATTATTATTTATTCTTAAAAACTATTTTTTTTTTTTTAATTATATATAAAAAGGAATATTCATATTTTTATATTATTAAAGTAAATTTATAGTATAATATTATAAAAATTAAGTAAATAGTATAAAAATTATCAATAATATTTTATAAATTATGATAAAAATCTTATCAAATTAAGATATATTTTTTTTTTATTAATTTTTATTAATTTTTATTGTGTATTATAGATATATTTGGGGATGATATTATAAAAAATGATAATAAAAAAATTAGCCTTGATGAGGAAATAGAGATTAAAAGATATGAAAATGATAAAATAGCTTTTAATTATCCGTCAAATTGGCATGAATTTAAAAATGAAAATAAAAATCCTGCTGAAGTTGTAGCTATGAGAACTGATAAAGGTAAAGGGGGTACCTTTTCTTTTTCAGTAGCTAATTCTGGAGGAAATTCTACTGATTATTGGAAAAATTTCATGGAAAAATTTCTCATTGATAATGGGGCAAAAATCTCTGATTCTAATATGAAAAATATTGATGGTGTAGAGATATTTGATTTTAAAAGCAAAATATCAAAATCCAATGTTAGTTCTTATCAAAGGCACATTGGTTTTGTAAAAGATAAAGCATTCTTTTATTCATTTTTCACTAGTTTGGATTTGGATTTATTAGAAGATGATATTGATGTAATGATTGGTTTTAAATAATTTATTATATTTATATTAAATTTGCTTTATATTTCTAATATTTAATATTTCTCATATTTTTCAAATTTTTCATATTTTTTATAATTCTTATATTTTTCATAATTTTAATATATTATATTTTTTGCATATTTCTATATGTTTTTAGTATATTGGCTAAATAAATTAAGAAACCTAATATGAAATAAACTATTACTTGAATGTCAAGTATGCCAGTTTCAACTCCTAAAATGGTATATGTTAGAAGTAATCCATATAAAGCAGTATAAAATGAATCTTTAGTTTTCTTCAATATTTTATATCCTATTCCTAGTATGAAACCAAGGAATCCCATTCCCACCGCTACTCCAAATTTGCCAAAATCAACTAACATGGGCCCTATTAATGTAGGAGTAATTGTTACTTCAGTTCGCCATGCTATTAATTGCCCAATCATCATTCTTGGTCCAGAATCACTACTGCCGGGGATTGCACTAAGTGTTAATGCGCCATGTTTAATTCCAAAGTTTCCTGAAATATAGTTTAATAAATTCAATACATTTAATGTAAAATCTGCTCTACTTTGTAATGTGTAAAAAGGACTTGTATTGCTAGTTATTGTCATTTCTTCCATAGAACGGAAATATCCAACTCCTATAATTAAAAGTAATCCTGCAATGGTTCCAATAACAACTTCCCAAACTCCTAATACTTTTCCATAATAACCTATAATTATCATCATCAGTAAAGAAGCTATTATTGGTGTTCTATATCCTAATGCAAATAAAAAAAACCCACTAAAAATTACAAGAACTAAAAATCTAAACCTTACTTGACTTCTATTTAAAATTCCTGATTTAAATTTTGACAGATAGCTAGCTCCAACTAAACCAATTCCTGGTATCATTAAAAATACAGGCATTGTAAGTATTGGTTTTAGCCCATAACGCAAAGATGGTTGAAGAAGAGGAACCCCTCCAACTGAAGCTACACTGAGAAAAAAGAACAATACTCCAACTAGAATTAGGCAAAAACCTATTGAATAAATATCGGCTATTTCAAATTTTATAAAATTTGTTTTATCAAAATTTTTAAAAAAGTATTTGGGTATAACTATTGAACCAATAATAAATGAAATGAATCCAATAGCTATTGTAATCTGTAAATCAAAAGATATTGGATTAAGTGAAAGCATTAAAAATATCGAAAATAGTAGAATAACTATAATTGGATTGAATATATGATTTTTAATTATATTATTCTTTGTTAAAATACTTAAAAACTTTTCATTAGGATATAATCTTTTAATATAGCTATTTACCCATTGTGTTTCAATAAATCTTGCAATTGAAAATATAATAGTAAATAAAAGTGATTTTCTAAAGAATTTTTCAATTTTTCTACTTATAAATGTAGTTAGAGAATAAAACCCACTCATTTTATCACTTATTTGTTTATTTAACTATTTTAAAATATTGTTTATATTATAATTTATATTATAATTTATATTGAAATTTATTTTAAATAACGAACATATTTCCATATTCTAAATTATTTTGGATATCTATTTTAAATTATATAACATTTGATATTTTATATAGAACATTTAACACTTATTTTATAATTTTAATTGCCTTATTTGTTTTAAATTTTAGTAATTTGGAAATTTTAGGTTATTTTTCTAATGTTTAATACATCAAAGTTATTTTCTACATTTTTAATATCTTCTGGTGTTGAATTATATATTCTAATAGTTATTAGTCCTGTTTCTCCATTTATTGTTCCAAAAATAGCTGATGCAATATTTATTTCCTTTGGAGTTGCCATAATTATTTGTATTTGGTCATAAATATTTTCAGATACTGATGTTACCGATTCTTTTCTTCCATTAAGGAACATTGTGTTATATAAGTTTTGGTATGTTTTACTATCTTTTTCATCAGTAGCTATTTTGGTTGTTATGGTATAATTCGTATTATTTCCTAGTTGATTTGTCAAATCACTTAAACTAGTAATATTTTTTGGATTTGCTTCAATTTCAGTAACATTCTTATATTTTTCACCATTTGTTTCCAAAGTAATATGTTCAATATAAATGTCTGCTGGTTTTTCATCTTTGTAAAGTCTTGCAAGTATTGGTTTATTACTTGAATCTCCATCTAAATCTATTAAAACTTGTACATTGGCTCCATAATCATCATCTACCCACACAACAGTTCCAGATAATTCTTGATATTTTCCAGTTGTTGCATTATATCCTCCAACTTGTGTTTTTACTACTTCTCCGTCTTGATAGAATGATAAATATTTCTCAGCAAACTTATTCATTGATGAAGAATCAAAAGATATTGACTCTGTTTTATCTTCACTCCCACTAGTATACATAAAAGCAAAAATTACTGCTCCTATAATACATATTATTATTAAAACATCAATTATTGTTATTCTTTTTAAGATGTTTTTCATATTAGGTTTTTTCATATCTAAGCCCTTACCTTTAGTTTATTATTTCTAAATTTTAATTTTCTAATAAACAGTTTTATAATATGATATATGTTGAATATGATATATGGTTATTAATTTATATTATCCTATCAATTCCATTTATTAATCCCATTTATCAATTCTATCATTTATCAATTCCATTTATTAATCCCATTTATCAATTCTATCATTTATCAATTCTTTCTATTAATTTTATATATCTATTCATTTTCTCTATTAATCTTTAAAATTAGAAATTTTGACTATTTTAATGAATTAAATTGTAATAGTTATATATTTAAAAATATAATTTAAAAATATAATAAAATAATAACTAATATTTAATTTTTGTATTAATAAATTTTTTTATATTTTGATTTATAATTTTAGTGATATCTTTATTTAAGTTTAATATTAAAATTCTTTCATTAAATTCCTTTCATTAACTTTTTTTATCAACTTTCTTTTATAAACTTATTAAAATTAAATATTTGAAACTATACTAAATTTATATTTGATTTATTTAATTATACAGCCCATAGGACAGATTTTTTGACACTCTCCACAATTGTCACATCCTTCAAGAATAACCATCTTAAATCCTTTCTTTTTTATTAATCCTAATGGGCATGATTCAACACATATTTCACATACTCCACATTCTGACATATTTATCTTCATTCAATCACCATGAAATTTTTAGGTAAGTTTTTAGAGTAAAGTTTATATACTAAAATATCTAAAGATTTAAATGTTGCAATATCAATTGCCGATATTTATTAAAATAATTTATTATGTTATAATATAAATAACTTATATTTTACAATATAAATCTTTGTCAGTTTTTAAATTTTTGTAATTTAATTATATACTATATTTAATATGATAATATTATATGTAATAGAATTATTTTCTAATTGCTAGAATTTAGTTTATAATATGATTAAATTAAAAATATTTCAGCTAATATTTAAATATTTTTTGATTATTATTTAACTATTATTCAACTATTATTCTTAGTTTGATTAAGTTTATAATTCTCTAACTAAAAGTTTATATATTATGTCAATCAAATATTTATTAATATGTTTAATAACTTAATTAAATATATATCTGATTAAATAAATTGATAATAATTTATCTGGATTTTTATTTAGTTAAATTGATCATTTTTTAAGTATATTCATAATATTATAGTTTACATTATAGTATTTATTCACATAAAATCCTTTAAATACTATTGTTGAACAATTTATTAATTTATAGTTGATTAATAGTAATTTAGAATAGTATTAATACTAATAAAATATAAATATTAATCTTGATTAAAAACATTAATTTTATATATTATGATATACAACTAATGTTGTTGTATACTCGCATGCAGGGGTGCCCGAGCGGCCAAAGGGGGAGGACTTAAGATCCTCTGGCGCAGGCCTTCGAGGGTTCGAATCCCTTCCCCTGCACTTTTTAAACTTATGCATCTCAAAATTGCCTTAGTGGCTCAGCCGGTAGAGCGATACCTTGGTAAGGTATAGGCCGGGGGTTCGAATCCCCCCTAAGGCTTTTTTGAATAGTTAATTTTGATTATATTTTTTTTATATTTGTGTTTATACTCATTGTATATAGTTATATTTTGTAGAATTTATTAGTTTCTATTGTTTATCATTATAATATTTAATTTTTATTTAATTTATAAGATAAGATAATATAAAATCATGTTTAATTCATTATATTTTCTTATTCTAAACTAATAAAACCTCTTAAAGATAATTTATTTTTATTTTCCATAAAATAATCAATTTCTTTTGTTTTTACATATAATTAAAAATTTAAAAGGAACATTTTTGTTTTATACTGTAACATATATTATAAGAATAGGGTATTAAATAACCATATAATAATAAGATTTATTATCTTATGGAGGAATATATAAATATTGATGTTATATTTAAGTTTATAATAATTAATAAACAAATTTGGTCAACAAATTACTTTAGTATATTTTAATCAATAAATTTGGATAATTATATTCTAAATAATAATTTGATTATTTTTTAAAAAGGATTGTTGTTAAATTTAAAATAATTTTAAAATTATTATTTAATATTTGAAGTTTATATAATTGATATTATATTTTTTAGAGTATATTTACATTTTAGATTGTATTAATGATATAAATTATTTATTAAATGAAGGAAATGATATGTCTAAATCTTTTGATATAATAATGGCAGGATTAATATCTGGGATAGTTGCACTCACAACATCTTTTTTAGGGCTTGCTGGAACAGTCATAGGAGCAGTTTTAGGGGCTATACTATATCAGGTGCTTTCTATATTCGTTAAAGAACCTCTTGAGAGTACAACTATAAGAAAAGTTGAAAATGGCCTAGTTTTTACAATACCTTTAATTTTAATAGCTATATTTTTAGCAGTATTTATTATAGCACTACTCCATTCCTATTTAATATATTATCCAGACTTTTTAGATTTTTTTATACAACTAGAAACTCTTACTAATAACAATCTTGTAAGGTTTATGGGAATTGGTTTAATTTTAATGGGTATTTATCCCTTGTTACAACCTAGGGTAATTAAAAAGGAATATGGTATTATTCTTTTTATTTTAGGCATTATTTTACTTGGTAGGGGTCTTTTGGATCTTAATCCAGAGTTTTTCTATATGTACACTGATATATTTGAGCTATTTGATGTTGTTTTAGTTATATGTATATTTTTAGTATTAATTTTCATTATAATAAAAATATTTTTAGAATCTATTTCATTGTATATGAAAAGAAACAATGGCTTGAATATATTAAATTCTAACAAAATTGGAAACAGAAATGATAGTGCCAATATATATAACAATGAAAACATCGATTATAAAAGTATTAAATATAAATATACTAATTATGACAATATGGATTATGATGATTACAATAATGAAGAAGATTCAAATACTGAGAATGATTCATCAAAAAATAAAAATTTAAACAATGATTTTAATGAATTTGACGATTCTAAAGATTTCAAATCTTCTAAAAATAAGGAACATGAATTCAAAACTTCGAATAATAATTTAACCGGTAAAACTATAAAATCTAGCAAAACTAGTACCATGTCTAAAAATAGGAAATATTTCAAACGATAATTTTTATTTAAAATATTTTTTTTTTAGTTTTTTAGTTTCTTATTCTTTGGATTATTTATTAATTTATATTTTTTGATAGGTGTTGGACTATTTTAATAATTTTACTGTTTAAAAATAGTGGCTTAAATGGATAAATACTAAATGTTAATATGATAAATATTTAGATATATTGTCTAAAAATAAATAATTATTAATATTTATAGAAATAAAATTATTTGGTATATAGTATAAAAATTTATATTAAATTTGTTATTTAAATAAAAGTATAGTATAATTTTTGGTATATAATGAAAAAAAACAATAAAACTCTTAAAGACATATTAGATGTTATTTTATATGATAATCCCACTACTCAGGATGAAATTGCACAAAAGCTTGGTGTTAGTAGAAGATATGTTACAAGATTACTTAAGCCATTAATAGATGAAAATATTGTGAAAAGAGCATATATTCTTGATTTAAAGAAATATGAAGATTTTGCAGATTTTGGTGGAGAAGATGTTTCTTCTAAGGATCATTCTGCAACATTTTTAATTAAAGGAATGTTGCAAAATATGTCAGAGCATGTTTTAAAACAAATGAAAACAGCTTTTAATGCTTTAATAGAAAATGACAAAGAAAAAGCAGAATTAGCAATGGAAATGGATTATACTACTAATAATATGTTTGAAAAGATAAGATCTTCTGTTGAAACAGTTGTAAGTATTGATCCTTCAACCCAATTTTCCAAGACTCTTATTTTCAATGAAATTGCTTATGATCTAGAACGTATTGGTGATTATTCTGACCACTTTTCAAAATTCACCATAAATGAAAATACTGAAGAAGTCAATGAAGTTATCTTAGACTTATTGAAATCTATGTATAAATCTATAAATAAAATGATAAAAAATTCAATGGATGCTTTATTAAATGAAGAGTTATCTTTAAAAGGAGATATAATGGCTCTTGAAGAAAAAATTCATAGCTTACAAAAAAAAGCTCTTAATTGTATAGCTATTGAAATGGCTGAAACTTCATTTGAGGATAAGACGGAATCAACATATTATATTTATTTATCAAGATTAGTAAAATCTTTTGAGAGGATTGGGGATATATGTGTTGAAATTTTGGATGCAGCTACTGAGTTCCATAAAAATATACCTCGGCCTACTGTTCCTAGAAGTTTTAGAAAATAATTTAAAAAAAAATTTAAAAAAATTTAAAGATTTCTATAAAATTGTGTCTATTTTTATAAAACTGTGTTTATAGAATTATCTTTATAAATGGATATTAATAAAAAGATATTAATATTTTTTATCATTATCCATATATTCTTTTATTTTTCTTTCTTCCCAATCATTTCCAAGTACTTTATTTTTAAAAACAAATAATCTTAGGAATTGTAAAAATAGGAATATTCCTCCAATAGCCAATACAATTAAAAACCACCATACTCCTGGTGAAAAAAATAGGTTTATTAAAAATAAGAAAATGTTTACAATTATATATGAAACTAAATTCCTATAAAAATTTTTAACTTCATTCACTCTTCTTTTAGCATTATAATAGCTCTTTTTTTCATGATTTTCCATATAATCACCTAATAGTTATTAATAATTATTATGATATTTGTTCTCATTTTATATATATTTTATATTTTTATCTATAATTTTTCTTCTATTTTTTTATTTTTTAGATATTTTTTAGATATTTTCTCTTAATGAAATATTTATAGAATTAAATTATAATTATTGATTTTAAAATAAAATTAGATTTCAAGTATCTGAAATTCTTAATTAAAAATATTTAAATAAGTTTGAAATATAGGGGTCTGTTTTCCATAGGATTACTTAGAAATAATTTTTATAAACTTTTCTTTTTATTATTATTTATTATATTTTTGATATTTTTAGTTATAAATGATTAATTTTAATTATTTTCCTATAAAATTTGTAAATACTCTTTTGATTAATAATCCATATATTTTTTTTAGTAATTTTATTCTAAAATTTTTTTATATTATTTCTTTGTTTAAATAGATAATCATTGTTCCTTTTTTAACCATTTAAACTTTTTAGATATTAATTCTGATTTGATGAATTTTATTTCACTTTTTGTGAACTGTATTTTTATTTCAATTATTTTTTTTAATTTTCTGTTCTCATTATGAGAACTATTGTTCACAGAATAGTAACTTTTATATATTAAAAATTGTAACTTATTTTTGAGGTGCAAAAAATATGAAAAGAAATAATATAATCATAATAATAGTTGTTGTTGCTATAATAGCTATAGCCGCAATGATGTTTGCAAGTAGTGGCAGTGCTTCTACTATTGATGTTGTTGGATCAACATCTGTCCAGCCTGTTGCAGAAAAGCTCGCTGAAACCTATCAATCATCTCATCCTGATGTTAAGATTAATGTTCAAGGTGGAGGTTCAAGTGTAGGTATTAAAAGTGCTCAAGATGGAACTGCCGATATTGGTACCAGTTCTAAAGAGTTAAAATCTGATGAAAAGAAAGGTTTATCTGAATATACTCTTGGTCAAGATGGTATAGTTATAGCAGTAAATAATAATAATACAGTTTCTGGTTTAACAACAGAACAACTTAAAGATATTTATTCTGGCAAAATAACTAACTGGAATGAAGTTGGAGGTCCAGACGCAACAATTCACTTAATCACTCGTGAAGAAGGTTCTGGTACATTAGATGCATTTGAAGCAATTGTAATGGGTAAAGATACAAAAATAAAATCTGATGCTATTGTTCAAAGTTCTACTGAAGCAGTTAAACAATCTGTTAAACAAGATCCTGATGCTATAGGATTTGTATCATATGCTCACATGAGCGATGATGTTAAAGCATTAACTGTTGGAGGAGTTGCTCCTAGTGATGCAACTATTGCAGACGGTTCTTATGAATTACAGAGACCTTTCCTTTTCTTAGTTAAAGGAACTCCAACTGGTGATGTAAAAGAATTTATTGATTGGGTAATGAGTCCAGAAGGATCAAAAGTTTTAACCGAGGAAAAAATTGTAAAATCCTCTAATCAGACTTCTTCAACCTAAAATATATTTAAAATTAAATTAAATTTTTAATTAAAAGTATTATGTTCATTAAAAACTTTTAAAATTCCTTAATTAAATTTTAAAAATTAATTGTCCATCATTGAATTATAATACTTTTAATACAATTTAATCACTAATATAAATAAAAATAATTTGTTTATATTAATTAAAGTCTTTAAATATTGCTTTATAACAAATTAATAATGTTATTTACTGTTTAATTTCTAATTAATTAAATTATTCTTTTATTTTTATAAAAAAGATATTGTTTTTAGGCTACATTTGCTTAAAAAATTATAGTTTAGATTTTTATCTTTTCATTTATATTTTTCTATTATAGCTGAACCTTAATTTTTAAATAGTTCCAAGTTGAACTAAAAATTAAGGTGATTTTATGGACTCAAAATATAAGGGAATAATCATTTTTGCAGTAATTATTATTTTGGCTTTTTTATTGATTAATCCTGGCACAAACTATGAACGGGTTGATATTGTTGGTTCTACTTCTGTACAACCTTTAGCAGAAAAATTAGCAGATAGTTATATGGAATCTCATGAAGGCGTAAGAATCTATGTCCAAGGAGGAGGTTCTGGTATGGGTATAAGAAGTACAAATCAGGGTTTAACTGATATTGGTATGAGTTCAAAAGAACTTTCATCTGATGAAAGAAAGAATATTACGGAAGTTCCAATCGGAAAAGAGGGTATTGTGATTGCTGTAAGTAATCAAAATAATATTTCAAAACTTTCAATAGAACAGATAAGGAATATATTTAATGGAAACATTACTAATTGGAAAGAAATCGGTGGAAAACCTGGAGAAATACATGTTATAACTCGTGAAGAGGGATCAGGCACAAGATCTGCTTTTGAATCTATTGTCATGGAAGATACTAAAATAAAAAATTCTGCTGTTGTTCAGAGTTCTACTGAATCTGTTAAGCAATCTGTTGCATCAGATCCTGATGCTATTGGTTTTGTATCTTTTGCACATATGAGTAATGATGTTAAAGCAGTTGCTGTAGATGGAATATCTCCTTCTGAAGAAACTATATATAATGGAAAATATCCTTTACAAAGGCCTTTTTTATTTTTAGTCAAAGGAACTCCTACTGGTGAAGTGGAAAAATTCCTTGAATGGGTTAAATCTCCAGAAGGAATTGAGATTATTAAAGAAGAAAAAATTATTCCAATTTAATCTTTAATTAGGAAATTTAATTTTTAATTAGGATTTATTCTTTTAAACTTTATAAAGGGTTATTATTAAATAAGATTATCATCAGATATTATAAAAATTAACTAATAACATTATCAATTTAAATAGCATTATCAATTATTGTAAAAATTAATATTATAAACTAATATTATAAACTAATATTGTAAAAATTAATTAAATGATATATAATTAATATTATTATAAAATTTTATAGAAATTATTATTAACTATTAGAATAATACTTATGGGGATCATTATGGAAAAGAATAGATTATCTGAATTTTTAATAGAAAAAGGACTATTTATAACGGCCATTTTTTCTATTATAATAATTCTTCTCATTGTTTCATTTATTTTAATGGAAGGACTTCCAGCTTTTGAAGATTATGGTTTCTTTCGTTTTTTATTTGGGATGACATGGGCTCCAAATGATGGAGATTTTGGTGTCTTTGCAATGATTATAGGCTCAATTTATGTGACAATGTTGTCTTTATTAATGGCAGTACCTTTATCTCTTCTTTGTGCAATATTTATGGCAGAGGTAGCTCCAAATAGGGTTAGAAGAATTTTAAAACCTGTGATTGAAACTTTATCAGGAATTCCATCTGTTGTTTATGGATTTTTTGGCTTGATTGTTTTAGTACCAATTATAAGGACTTATTTTGGAGGGACTGGTTTCAGTATGTTTACTGCAGCAATTATATTAACAGTAATGGTTCTACCAACAATAATAACTATCTCTCAAGATTCATTAAGGGCTGTTCCTCAAGAATATAGGGAAGCATCATTTGGACTTGGAGCAACTAATTGGCAGACAATAAGGCATATTATATTTCCTGCAGCACTTCCTGGGATTATCACAGCAATTATTTTAGGTATGGGTAGAGCAATTGGGGAAACATTAGCTGTTATTATGGTTGCAGGTAATGTTGTTCAAATACCAGGATCTATATTTGATCCTGTAAGAACTTTAACAGCTAATATTGCTTTAGAAATGGGATATGCAACAGGTCTTCATTATAATGCATTATTTGGAACTGCTATTGTCCTATTTTTGATAATTATGATACTTTTACTAATCGCAAATTATATACAACACAAATATAAGGTTGATGTGGGAGGAGGTTATCTATGAGTTGGTTAAATTCTCAGAAAATATTATCTCCAAAAACATCTCAAAAAATAATGAACCTAATTTTTGTAATTTCGGGTTTAGTAACAATATTAATTTTAATAATTATACTTGGATATATTTTAATAAAAGGGTTGCCTGTTGTTAGTTTAGAATTTATATTTTCTGATCCAATTGATTCTGGGGCGTCTGGTGGAATTTTCCCAATGATTGTTTCCAGTTTGTATGTTACTCTTATTGCAGGTGTAGTTGCTACTCCACTTGGTGTTGGTGCTGCAGTATACCTTGTTGAGTTTGCTGGTGAAAGTAAAATTACCAAAGTGATTCGTTTTGGTGCCGAAACTCTTGCTTCAATTCCTTCTATTGTTTATGGTTTGTTTGGTTTAGCATTTTTTGTAATTGCTATGGGACTTGGATGGTCAATACTTTCAGGAGGATTAGTATTGGCAATAATGGCACTCCCAACAATATTTCAGGTTTCTGAAGTCACAATTTCTTCAATACCTAGTTCTTATCGTGAGGGAAGCTATGGGTTAGGTGCAACAAAGTGGCAAACAATCTATAGGGTAGTACTTCCTGCAGCGATTCCTGGTATTGTGACAGGTGTAATTCTTGGGATGACTAGGGCAGTTTCAGAAGCAGCTGCAGTAATGTTTGCAGTTGGGGCATCACTTTCTCTTCCTTTGTCAATATTTGATCCAGGAAGACCATTGCCTCTTCATTTATATATATTAGCTACTGAAGGAATTTCTCTTGAAAATGCTTTTGGAACTGCGGCAGTTCTTGTTATAATCGTATTAGCATTAACAATAATAACTAATTATTTGGTAGATAGATATCAACGTAAAATAATGGGAAGGTAATTTTTTAGAACACATATTTTTTAGAATATACTGTTTTTAGAACTTCTTTAAAGAGTTTTTTATAAAGAGTTTCTTTAGAACATATATTTATAATTAAAAAATAATACAATTAAACTTTAATTAAGGGGTTAATAATGAATAGAATAGAAGTAGAAAACTTGAATGTGTATTTTGGGGATGCTCATATTCTTAAAGATATTAATACTGGTATTCCTAAAAATACTGTCACTGCATTGATAGGACCTTCTGGATGTGGTAAATCTACATTTATAAGGACTATTAATAGAATGAATGATTTAATTCCTAGCTTTTCACATACAGGTAAAGTATATTTAGATGGGCAGGATGTTTACAATCCTAAAATGGATGTAGTGGATCTTAGAAAGAAAGTAGGTATGGTTTTTCAAAAACCTAACCCATTTCCAAAATCTATTTTTGAAAATGTTGCTTATGGTCTCAGGATCCATGGTATAAGTGATGATGACACTGTTTCTGCGAGAGTAGAAGAAAGTTTGAGGTCTGCTGCATTGTGGGATGAAGTTGAAGATAAACTTGATAACTCTGCTATGGGATTATCTGGAGGTCAACAACAAAGATTATGTATAGCAAGAACAATAGCAAATAATCCCGAAGTTATACTAATGGATGAGCCTTGTTCTGCACTCGATCCTATTTCAACTACTAAGGTGGAGGATTTAATTCATAAACTAAAGAAAGATTATACTATACTTATTGTAACTCATAATATGCAACAAGCTACAAGGGTTTCAAAATATACTTCTTTCTTTTTAAATGGAGAAATAATTGAAAGTAATCTAACAGACAAATTATTTGTTGATCCTAAAAACAAGAAGACTGAAGATTATATTACTGGTAGATTTGGTTAAATTTTTAATTATTTTTTAATTATTTTTTATATTATATTATAATTATCACTTCGATAATTATTTATTATAAAATAAAGATAATTGTAATTAATTAGAATATTTAGAACTAAAATTCAATTTAAAACTTAATTTAATATATGTAAGTTTAATAATTTATTATTTTAAATAAATTTAACAAGGGGATGTTTTATATGGATAAAGAATATCCGAGAATATCATTTAAAAATAGGATAAATAATGTAAAAGATGAAGCAGAAAAGATGGGTCAAATGGTAATGGAAACTCATCGTAATGCTATTACATTACTTAATGATTATGATGAGAAAATAGCTGATGATGTGCTTGAAAAGAGTAAAGAAATTGATCAAGCTGCTTTTGATTTAGAAAGAAGATGTATTAAATTCATAGCTGTTGAACAACCAGTTGCAGGGGATTTGATGTTTATCGAATCTACAATAAGGGTAAGTAGTCATATGAAGCGAATTGGTTATTTGGCTGCGAATATAGCTGATTTATCAGTATTAATTAAAGATGTTTCAGTTCCAGATAAATTAATGGAAGATTTACAATACATGGCAGACTATGTTCAAATGATGCTAAGCAAAGGTTTTTATGCTTTTTTAAATCAAAACTTAGATACTGCAAAAGAACTAAGAAATGATGATGATAAAGTAGATGATCTATTTGATTCAATATTAGAACAAGTTACTGACAACATGTTCCAAGATAAAGAAAACATTAGCCAAACTATTAATTTGATATTTATAGCTAGATTCCTTGAAAGAATAGCTGATAGGGCTGTAGATATTGGTAGAAGAACTATATTTATGATGACATTCAAAAAGCCTAAAAATTAGTTTTGAAAGTTGAACTTTCAACTTTTTATTTTATTTTTATTTTAATATATTTTAATTTATTTTAATATATTTTAAATTTTTTTTGAATTTAATTTTGATTTAAACTTTTTAATTTTCTTTGATTTTATTCATTTTAATAATTCCATTAAAATACTATAATTAAATTTTAAGTTTAATTGGAATAATTAATGGAATATCTTTTATTTTAATCTTGCTGTGGCATGTCTATGTGCCCAACATTGAATACATACTCCAATAGGGAGTCCTGCAGTATGTGTAGAAATTTTTTTTATTTTAACATCTAGTGCTGTTGTTTTACCTCCTAAGCCCATTGGTCCTATTCCGCTGTCATTTATTTTTTTCAGCAATGATCTTTCTAAATTTTCAAGAACAGGATCTGGATTTTTTTCACCTAAATCTCTAAGTAATGCCTTTTTTGCAGTTTTTAAAGCTAAATCAGAGGTTCCACCTATTCCAACTCCTACAACAATTGGGGGACATGGTTTTCCTCCAGCTTTTAAAACAGTTTCAACTACAAAATCTTCTACTCCTTTTAAACCTTCTCCTGGCAATGCCATTTTAAGAGCATTATTATTTTCTGACCCAAATCCTTTAGGTAGTATTGTAAATTCAATATAATCTGTATCGATTAATTCTATGTCAATTTGAGGAATCATTTGCCCAGTATTATTTCCACTATTCTCTCTTGTTATTGGATCCACAATATTTGGTCTAAGCGGTGTTTTTTTAGTTGCTTTTTGAACTCCATTTAATATTCCATTATAAATAGTATTATATAAATCATCATTTTCAAAATCAACCCTACCAATTTTTACAAAAATTATTGGTAATCCTGTATCTTGACACATTGGAATTGCTCTTTCTTCTGCAAGTTCAATATTTTTTAAGATAGCTTCAATATTTAACTTAGGTAGCTTGTCTTCTTCTATTTTAAGAGCATTTTCTAGTGATATTTTAACATCTGTTGGTAAAATTATCGTAGCTTTTTTATAAAGTTGACAAATTGTATCTTCAACTTGTTTTTTTGTAATCATTTATTTATCCCCTTATTAATTGCTATAATTATTGTTTATAAAACTTATTTGTAAAAATTACTATATTAAATTTATTATAATAAACTATTATTTACTTTTTTATTTTAGTAATAGAATTAAATATTATTAAAATCTTTCAATAATTAATTATCATTATTTATATTTTCAATGGGAGATATTTGATACTACTGTAGAATTTTATTTTAATAATAATTTTTTATATTAATTTTTAATGTAATATTTTAAATTTATATTATATTAAAAATCAAATAGAAATATTAAAGTATTATAATTGGATTTTAGTAGAATTAGTAGAATTAGTAGAATTAGTAGAATTAGTAGAATTAGTAGAATTAGTAGAAT
>NZ_CALGFC010000007.1 GCF_937881195.1 uncultured Methanobrevibacter sp.
AAAAAATATTTTAAAATAAATAGCTAAAAAATATTTTAAAATAAATAGCTAAAAAATATTTTAAAATAAATAGCTAAAAAGAATTTAAAATAAAAAGATAAATAGATTTTTAATCTATTTGTTTAATAAAATCTTTTTTAATGCATTAATATCTGCATCGATTTTAGTAGGTTCAACACAAGCATCGATAGCTGTATTAGGATCTTTAAGTAAATGTCCAGTAACAATACATACAACTTGTTCGCCTTTATCAATTACTCCTTCAGCAACAAGTTTTTTAAGACCTGCGATTGAAGCAGCAGATGCTGGTTCAACACCAATTCCTTCTTTTCTTGCAAGTTCTTTTTGAGCATCTAAAATCTCATCATCATTAACAGTTTCTGCATAACCATTAGAGTCATAAATTGCCCTTAAAGCTTTAGTTGAACTTACTGGAGCCCCTATTCTAATAGCTGTAGCTATAGTTTCAGGATTTTCAGTAGGCACTAACTCCATAGTTTTTTTCCTAAATGCATCCACAATAGGACATGCTCCTTCAGCTTGAATACCAGTCATCATAGGTAAATTTTCAACAAAACCTGCCTTATAAAATTCAGTTACACCTTTCCATATTGCAGAAATATTTCCTGCATTACCTACAGGAAGTATAATCCTATCTGGAGATTTCCATCCAAGTTCATGGACAATCTCGAATCCAATGGATTTCTGTCCTTCAAGCCTATAAGGATTAATAGAATTAAGAAGATATAAATGTTTTTCAAGAGCAAGTGCAGTTATAGCTTCAAGTGCTTCATCAAAATTTCCATTAACTGAAAGCACACGAGCTCCATGGAACATAGCCTGAGCTAATTTTCCAAGGGCAACTTTACCACTTGGAAGAAGTACAACACACTGAAGACCAGCTCTAGCTGCATAAGCTGCAAGTGATGCAGAAGTATTACCTGTAGAAGCACATCCAACAGTGTCCACACCAAGCTCCATAGCTTTTGTCATTCCAACACTCATACCCCTATCTTTAAAACTTCCAGTAGGATTTGAGCCTTCAACTTTAACATATAGCTCAATTCCAAGTTCTTTACCTAGCTTATCACATTTGCAAAAAGGAGTTCCGCCTTCGTCTAATGAAACTATCTTATTTTCATCAACAGGCATGAGTTCTTTATATTTCCATAGTGTATCTTTCCTACAATCAAAAATGTCCTTTGAGATATCTAAACTTTCAATATCTATATCTACTTCTAGTACAGAGCCACATTCTTTACAGTTATAAATAACTTCATTATCATCATATTTTGCATTACAGTTTACACATACAATCATAAAACCACTTTGATATAAAACCACTTTAATATGGAAACAATATCAATCTTAATTTAATTAAATTTAATTATAAAATTACTAATTATTATTTCTAGTATATTAATGTTATTTATTTCTAAATATATCAATATTATCCATTAAAATATCATCAATATAATATTAATATAATATTAATTTTTGATTATTTTTATAATTTAGATCATATTTTATAATATAGATTATTTTTAAAATCTAAATTATGTTTATAATATAAATTATTTTATAATATAACTTATTTTTAAAATCTAAATTATTTTTATAATATAAATTATTTTTACAATTTAAATAAAATCATATATCATACAACATTATGTTATTTTTTTTATTGATAATATTATATAAGTTTATTTTATAATTCTAATTATTCAATTAATTAAAGATCACATTATAATTAAAATATAAATTAATATTAAAAAATTATATTAAAATAAAAAAATATTATTAAAATAAAATATTATTAAAATGAAAATAAGGATATTAAAATGAAAAATAATAGGAAAAATAATAGTAAAATAATTAAAATATAAATTAATATTAAAAAATATTATTGAAATAGAATATTATTAAAATAAAAAAATAATCGGAAAATAAAAAATAAAAATAAATTATAACTCACTAAATAGCCATACAATATTTAATAAAATTAAATAAAAAGATTAGCTATACTTATAGTAAGATATGCTTCAATAAAAGCAGCTATAACAAGTAAAATAGCTGAAAATCCTAATAAAGCTAATGATTGAGTAAGTCTATCAATATTATTATTTAGTGAATTAGTTATCCTGTGTTTTACTGATATTTTAACCTCATCTGAAATAGCTTTTGGATAGGCAATATCTTTTATAAATTCAACTAAAAATTTAAACATTACAAAACCACTTGCTCCTGCAATAATAATAGCAGGAATCTCAAATATTCCATGAGGAAGTGTTAAAAGTAAAAATGAATACAAAGGCATCTTTGTTGCAAAATATCCAATGAAAACACCATTAGTAATCAAAACAGAAGCTGTGATTAAACAAAAGGTAATAGCTCCACAATATAATATTATTCCAACATATATATTATTGAAAAAGATTGAATTATGTGTTAACTGAATATCTCCTTGTTGAACTCTTTCACGAAAAGAGTTAACCATCGGATTCATAGCCCCTGAAATATAAGGTGCAAAGAAGTATCCGAAAAACATTGGAATTAAAAATAACAAAGCTGAAAATAGAATTATAAATCTGTTCTCTGAAAATGCATTCTTCAGCTCATTCCATAAAATAGAAAAATAATGTTTAATATTCTGCAGTATATCACCTATTAATAAATTTAATTAATTTAAGAAATATTATTTATATTTTTAAACTAATTTTAAATAAATTACTATATTAGTAAACTATCATATAAAAATATTAGTTTTGTATTATAAATATAAAAATTAAAAATTCTTGAAAAATTCATACCTAAAATATAATTCATAAAATTTATATTTAAATCATAATTTCAGAAATATTTAATATTATAAAAGAGTTTTTGCAATCTCTAATGATTCTTCTCTTTTATCTGATAGCTTTTCAAAAAAATCTTTCATTTTTTCTGCAGTAAGTGATTTACATTCACCGCAAAGTAAAGTTCCGTTTTTACAATTTTCATAAACACTTTTAAGTTCATCATCATCTTCAATCAAATGATAAACTAACATTTCATAAACAACACAATGATCTGGACAACCACCAAGTTTTTTCTGCTCATCTAAACTTTCACGGCCTCCTGTTTTAGCTGATTTAACTTTTTTCTCAGCTTCTTTTGGAGTATCATTTAAGTAAATAGCTGTTTTCGGATCACTGCTTGACATTTTACCACCAGTAAGTCCTGTAAGAAACCTATGATATGTTGAAGCAGGAGGAATAAATCCATCTTGAGATTTAAATCTATCAGCAAGGTCCCTAGTTAATCTTATATGAGGGTCTTGGTCAACACCAACAGGTACAACCACATTTTTTGGACCACCATATTCTTCAATTTGAGGAAGTAAAATATCAGCTACTTGAACAATAGGAGCATATAAATGAGACATACTTGTAGACTGAGAAAACCCATATATAGCTTTTAATTCATTAAAGTTTACTTTCTTAGATAATTTGAATGATAAATCTTTAACAGGGTTGTGTTCTGATTGAAGATAAACAAGAACATTTTCATCAGTTAAATCAAGTCCCAATGCAATATAATTAGATAAATATTCAGTAACAGCCATTTCTTTCGCTTGTTTAAAGTCAATTCCTCTTGCACCATAAGATTCCATATCAGCTATAGGAAGAGATAAATTTCCTCCCCTTTCTAAATACCATTTAAGTTGATCTACAACCATTTTATGGCCAATATGCATTTTTCCACTAGGCATCATTCCAGATACGACAGCGAATTCTTTATTTTCATTGACCAAAGGAACCATTTTCTCAAAGTCTCTGTGGCCAAATATAACTCCCCTAGTCATGAGAGGAAGAGGATCTTTAATATCTTTTAATATATTTGAGAATTTTTTTATTCCGAACTTATTTACTAATTTATCATAATCAACAGATGATGATGCCCATGGATCAATCAAAAAAAATCACCTTAACTTAAATCTGACTTGAATAATTCTTATATTTTATCTAATTATTCTTTATTTTACTTTAAAAAGTTTATTTTGCACTAAATACGATTATATTTTATGATATAGATTATAATTATATTTTAAAAGTATAATTTTATAATTATTTTTATAATTATTTTTTAAATTATAATTTATGAAATAGATTATAGCTATTTTTTTAAATTATAATTTTATAATTATTTTTATAATTATTTTTATAATTATTTTTTAAATTATAATTTGTGAAATAGATTATAGCTATTTTTTAAAAGTATATTTTAAATTACTAATTATGGTCTAGTCCATTCAATTTTATAGTAAGTTATATCTTCTTCGTCATCTACAACAGCCATTAAAAGCTTCTTTTTAACACCATGTGATACTCTTATATAGCTAGCAAAGTCTAAAGCATTGATATCATAATCTTCATGAATGATTTTTACTAAATAATCTGAATGTCCCTCTCCAGGAGATTTTCCTCTTTCATAGAGTCTAAATTCAGAACCATATTTAAAACCAGTTTTAATGATATATCCTCTTTCTTTCAAATCTTTGTATACACAATATTTTGCATAATTCCCTTTTTTCTTAATAATTTCCCTGAAAGAGTTTATTTCTATCTTTTCATCAGAATCTGGATAATATATATTTAATCTTCCATTTTCCATTAAATAAAAAGCTTCAATAATAGAAAGCTCAAGAATATCATCATCAAGTTTTCCAAAACAGCTTTTTTGATTAAGAGAAATAGCTTTTTGATTAAGATTTTCTTTAATAGTTATAGTTACTATATCATCAGTTAAGCATCCACGCATTTAATACCTCAAAAACCATAGATAATTAATATTTCAAATTTTAAATCATTAATAATTAAAATAATGTCTTCTAATAATGTTTATATAAATATATATAATTAAAATTATATTTTCTAATAATTTTTATATAAATTCTTATAATTATTTTTATATAAAGTTTATAATAATTTTTATATAAATTTAATAAATGTTTATAAAATGTTTATAAATTTTTTATAAAATAATTGTATAAATTTAATATAATTTTTATAAAATATTTATGAAAATATTCATATAATATTTATATATAATTTAGTGTTTTTATATTTAATTTACTATTTTTTATCTAATCCTGTTATTCGAATACCAGCATAATGAGTTTTATTTTTAATGTTGAGGCCGATTAATAATGGAGTTATCTTTTCAACAATTTTAGTTCTGGATAATGGCCCACAATCAATTGCATTTACACCAGGAAGAAGATTAACAAGTTCCATAGCTTTTAATTTAGCTTTATTATTATCTCCACAAACTAAACAATCACAATCAATATCTTCCCCATGATTCATTAAACTTGAAGAAGAGATATTACTGTATGCAGATACAATATCAACATTTTTACCTTTCAATATAGCAACGGTTCTCTCAGCAGCAGAACCTTCCCATACTTCTATAAATTCAATTGGAGAACCTCCAATATTAGAGCTAAGTGGAGCAGTAGCATCAATTATAATTTTACCATCAACATGGTCTTTTATGCTATCTAAAGTAGCTTTTTGAGCTTGTAAAGGAACAGTAAGGATAATTATATCTGCTAAAACAGCAGCATCAGGATTACTTAAACCTTCTAAATTTTTAATATTGGTTTGACCTAAAAGATTTTCAATTTCTGAAACAGCATTTTCAGCTTTTTCAGCTTTTCTTGAACCAATAACTACATCTTCACCTATTTTAGCATATCTCATAGCTAAACCTAAACCTTGGTCTCCAGTCCCACCTATAATAGCAATTTTCATATTTTGATCCTCATAAATATTATTTTTCTATTGATTATCTATTAATTAATATAATCAATAATATAATTGACATGGTTAATATAGATAATAAATAATATATTAATATAAAAAATATATTAACAATCAATACAAATTTAGTAACCAATATAAATTTAATAATCAATATAAATTATAAATTTTATATCAAGCATTAATAATATTAAGACATATTCAATGATATTAATCCCAGATTTTAATATTTTTAATTATAATATTTTAGATATTTATTCTATGCTAAATATTTTTATATTAAATATAAAAAATATTAATTTAAAATAAAGCATATTCTAAAAGAATAATATGTCTTTTTAGAAATTTGTTAAACTCCCTTAATAAATATTACTTTTAATTTAAATTAAAAATTAATATTAAAAATAAAATTGAATAAAAATTTAATTAAAAAAACTAAAAAATCAATGAAATGAAAAGAATGATTTTAAATTTAAAATAGAATTTTTATATGATATGTGAATAAAAGGTTTTTGTAATGTTTAAAGAGCTTAATACATTAAAATCAGAAGAAAATATTTTAAAAAAAGATTTAATGATAACTATTAAAAATTTAGCTAATACAATTTCAGTTCATGATCTTATGTTAGCTACTGCCATATTAAGAGATGAAGGAAAATATGTTACAGCAAGTTATAGAGAATCTTATCTTGAAATATATATAAAATATTTTATTATGAGAATAAAAGATGTAAAAGCAGATAAAAATAGCTATAATTTGGAAATCGATAACAAAGAAGATTTTTCACAAGCTATTGAATTACTAGAAGCCCAATTCAACAACAAAGAATTATATAAAAATGAAAATGATAAATTCCCAATAATTTATACAGTTATTGGTTTATATACTACTTTTATATTAAATGAACCAATTCACCCAAAAGGAACTCCTTTTCCAGGTAATTTAAAAGTTACTTATAAAGATAATACATATTTTTGTCCTGTAAAAGACAAACAAAAAGAAAACCCCAATGCAGTATGCAGATTTTGCATAGCTAAACAAACTGAGTAAATGGTATTTTTAAAAGGATTATGGTTTATTAGGGAGAAATAAAACTAAGAAGATGATTAAAGTATAAATTTTAAAAAGAAAAAATGGCTTTTTTATATACTAAAAATCATGAAATGAGGAATAATTTCAATCTTAATATAGTCTGATTTTAATAAATAATTTATTCATCTCTATCATACCTTTAGTAATTTCAATCCTAATATAGTCTGATTTTAATCAATAAAAAGATATATTGATTATAAGATAGATAGATTTCAATCCTAATATAGTCTGATTTTAATCCATATCACATGATACTTAGAGGGGCTTATGCTACATTTCAATCCTAATATAGTCTGATTTTAATCTTTTTTAGTAAAAGGTCAATGGATTAGTTTTATGATTTCAATCCTAATATAGTCTGATTTTAATACTTGAACCCCTCGCCATTGATTACTCCCAAACTAATTTCAATCCTAATATAGTCTGATTTTAATAAACAAATGCTTCAGGTAAATAAGGTAATTGTTTACGAATTTCAATCCTAATATAGTCTGATTTTAATTCCTAAACCAGGTAATATGGGTATGTTTGAGGACATTATTTCAATCCTAATATAGTCTGATTTTAATTAAATCAGTAGCAGCTGATTTAGCAATAGCTACACTATTTTGATTTGAAATATAGTCTGATTTTAATTAAATCAGTAGGTAAAACAGCACAACAGCGAACTTTATTTCAATCCTAATATAGTCTGATTTTAATGTTTTATATTGTTAGTGCCTTTTTGTAGTGTTTTTGATTTCAATCCTAATATATTCTGATTTTAATTGAATCAAAGAATCCGATTGAGTCTTTTAAAAAACAAATTTCAATCCTAATATAGTCTGATTTTAATAATTTCGCTAAAAGTCTATTATGGAGGTTTTTTTAAATTTCAATCCTAATATAGTCTGATTTTAATTGTTTACTACTTGGTTGTTGTCTATGAATGCTGATTTCAATCCTAATATAGTCTGATTTTAATAGTTTCAATATTTTTTAATGAACATTCAATTATTTTATATTTCAATCCTAATATAGTCTGATTTTAATAGTAGATACTATAATCTTTAGTGCGAATGAATATATGTAATTTCAATCCTAATATAGTCTGATTTTAATACACATTTCACTCATTCAATCACCTTGGTTCATATACATTTCAATCCTAATATAGTCTGATTTTAATAAAATAACTAATTTAATAAGAATGGATATAGATATTTCAATCCTAATATAGTCTGATTTTAATTATAATAAGAAGGAGGTTCTGTTACTCATTTTATTTATTTCAATCCTAATATAGTCTGATTTTAATTATATATTCAATTTAAATTTAAATCAATTTACATTTCAATCCTAATATAGTCTGATTTTAATCCTTCACCTTTTTTACCACTATTTTTATTAGTTTATTTCAATCCTAATATAGTCTGATTTTAATTTTCACCTAGACTATAACCTGTTAAACTTTCATCTTCTATTTCAATCCTAATATAGTCTGATTTTAATCATCCTCATATAATATTTCTCCTATGGGTAATCTTATTTCAATCCTAATATAGTCTGATTTTAATATCTAAATCGACCAGTTACTGTTAGCACTAGTGAATTTCAATCCTAATATAGTCTGATTTTAATGGAAAAGAAGATAACGCACCCTTTGCCATTTACAGTAATTTCAATCCTAATATAGTCTGATTTTAATTTGCTGTGGTAGCTTCAGGACTGCAACAGGTGTAATAATTTCAATCCTAATATAGTCTGATTTTAATCTGCGAGTATTGCTTTTTCAACTCTTGCTTTATTTCAATCCTAATATAGTCTGATTTTAATCTCACCATAACCATTACCAATATTTTGTTGGTTAAAAATTTCAATCCTAATATAGTCTGATTTTAATTTAGGTAACTTGTAATATTTTCTAATATTTTTCGATTTCAATCCTAATATAGTCTGATTTTAATAAAGATGTATGTGTTTTAAAATATAGTAAAACAATTAAATTTCAATCCTAATATAGTCTGATTTTAATCATAAAGTCCATAATCATAATTCAATATAGTAACATTTCAATCCTAATATAGTCTGATTTTAATACACCAAACGGTATCGATCTAAGGATCGATTCTTTAATTTCAATCCTAATATAGTCTGATTTTAATATCATTCTTATAAAAAACACGTTAGGTGATATTTAATTTCAATCCTAATATAGTCTGATTTTAATGCATTACTACCCCCCCAAAGTTTAGGAGTATTATAACATTTCAATCCTAATATAGTCTGATTTTAATTAGTTTCTTGAATATATGCTTTCTTAATTGGTTTAATATTTCAATCCTAATATAGTCTGATTTTAATTAGACGATGAATTAACGTGGTGATAACTTATGAAATTTCAATCCTAATATAGTCTGATTTTAATATTCTGTGAAGTCGGAAATTAATTTTAATTTCCATATTTATTTCAATCCTAATATAGTCTGATTTTAATAGGGTGAAAAATTTTGCTAAATTCCCTATAAATGGTTCTAATTTCTCCTATCAAACATTTATATTTTTCTATCGTTAATAGAGTTGATATTTTAAATGCTTTAACGATGAACAAATAATAAATATTTAACTAAAAAGATAAGGATAATTTACTTAAAATAAATTTTAGAGTATAATAACTCGATAAAACATTGAAACAAAGCAATATTTATTCTTTTAATTAATATGAATTACAATAATAACAATATGAAATAAAGTAATAATAAAAAAATTAATAAAAACGAAACAAATGATACCAATAAAATGAAAAAATTGATTCAAAATAAGTTTTTAATTACTATTTAGCGTGTTAATTCAAAGAATCCCTTCAATAGGAGATTTTTCAATACCCAATATCTCCCTTTGCATTGCTTCTTCCATTCTTAGTTTATAAATAATAATTGAATCTTCATCAGTATTTATTAAATCAATTAATCCAGAGACAATAATATTAAATTCACTTTTAGTAGCTTCTCCTTCAAAAACAGAATTTTGTATCCAATATAAATGTTGTCTAAGAAAACTCTTTACTTTATTTACTCTTTCAACTTTAATATCATAAACAATAATTAAATACATATTATCACTTTTTACTATAAAAAAAGTTACCACCATATGACAAAAGGATTATATTTTTTAGTTCCTAAAATATGTTTTACAAGTTTATAAGATTCTAATCTTATTAATCTTCTATAAGAAACTTTTTTATTCAGATCTCGGTGCTTAATAGTTTTTTCAAGCCTTTTATTGTATTCTTGAACAAATTTAGCTCTTCCTTTATCATTCAAAAGACAACAATTTAACTCTTGATCAAAATCTTTTTCAGATATCATATTTTTATTCACTAAATAAAAGATTAACCTATCTACAAAAATAGGCTTGAAAATTTCACTTAAATCCAATGATAAAGAGAATCTTCTTTCAGATGGTTCATGAAGAAATGAAATGGTAGGATTTAATTGAGTATTATAAATCTCAGTTAAAGTTGTTGAATACATCATTGAATTTCCAAAACTTATCAATGAATTAATCATATTTTTAGGAGGTTGTCTACTTCTACCTTCCATTTTAAAATTATCTGGAAGAATTTCATCAAACTTTTCATAATATTCTGCTCTAATTCTTCCTTCAACATTCATAATTTCAGTTATTAATTTACATGAATTTAAATCACTTAAAGTTTTATTTATAGAATTTTCTATTTTATAATAAGCTAAAACTTTCATTATATTTTTTGCAGCACCTTCAACAAATAATTTAGCTAATTCAATTCTTTTTACATTATTTAAATATGTTTCAGCCTGTTTAACAACTAAATCTCCAGATAAAAGTGTTTCACGAGGATAAAAGCTACCATTATAAAATCCATAATAATTAAAAAAATGAATTGGAATTCCTGATTTAGCAAAAAGACTTATTACTTGAGAAGATATTGTTATTTGACCATATGCATAAACAGAATAAATTTTATTAATAGGAATTGGTTTTTTACCTTTTTCATTAACAAAATAGATAGTATTTTCTTTTCTTTTCAATATTCCATCTGAAAGAAGATAGTAATTCTTTTTTGGCATTATAACACCTTATATCCAACATAATTCAAAGTAAGCACATTTTCGACAAATTTTTAGTTTTTTGGGTTTTGGGATTTCTGAATTTATGATTTCATTTATTTCTTGAATGATATTTTTAATTTCTTCTTCTTTTTCAAGAGTTAATTTAAATTTAATTTTTTTTCTAATTTTAGGATAATCAATATAACCAATTATATTATTAATGTCCTTTTCATTCTTTAGATAGTACATATAATATAATAACTGATATTCATGAGATTTTTCCATTTTAGGAGTTTTTTTAACCTCATGAATTTCTATATTTTTTCTTTTTTTAATAAAATCTACATTTATAAGGTTGTCTATTAGGTAGTCTTTTTCTCTTTTGTAGGTATTTTCATGGAGTTGTTTTCCAATAGAAACAGTATCAGATTCTTGTTCCATTTGAATGCTATGTGAAAAAAGCCATAATTTAGTTTTACAAATGAAAAAGTAATTAATCTGGGAGCCGTTAATTTTAAAATTTTTATTATTCATAATATTACATAATCTCTGTCATTGTAACATCATCATTTTTCTTAATTAAATCAAAATTAAATCCATTTTTCATAGAATATATACAATTTTCATCAGTACCTACCATATTTTCTGGAATTTTATAGAAATAATATGATGGTTTAAGATTATATTCACTTATAAAATTTTCAAAATCAGATTCAGCACCTGAAACCTGAAAAATAAATTTATATAAAATAGATGAAAATTCTTTTCTAAATATTTTTTTAGAATTAATATTACTTTTGAACTCTTCTATTGATTTTTCATAGTGTTCTATTAAAATAGATCCATCAATTATATTATCTTTTATGAAACGCTTATTATATTTGTTTTCTATACTTTTAAGATATAGTATTTCTTTTAAAGAAAAAATAAATTTGTCTTCGTTATAATTATAAAACTCAGTTAGACAAACAGTGTCAATTTCTTCTATATTTGTATTTAATTCATTATCATTAACTAAAATATCTAATTTAGTTGAAATAAAAAATGAATATTGACTTATCCCTTTATTATCTATAATATGTATTCCTGTATTCTTATCCATGATCTTTGAATATTTTAGCAAGTCCCAATTTTCAATATTATCTCTATCAGTTTTAACAAAATTTTCTTCATTATCATCTGAAATGTTGTTTATTATCTTAGAAATTGATTCATAATATTTTAAGACATCAAAATAATTATAATTATAATTCTCATTAATTAAATTCATTGTTTCTTTAATTCGTGTTTCAGATTCTTCTTTTTTATAAATGTATTTATAATCAGGAGATTCATTTCTTCTTTTTAAGTTAATTAAATAGATATTTCCCATTATATTAGAATCATCAAATCTTTTATTCAACTCTCGACTTCTATTACATCTCCCACGAATTTGTTCAATTGAATCAAGAGGTGCGAAATCCCTAATAACAAAATCAAAACTAACATCCACACCAGCTTCAATACTTTGAGTACTAACTAAAACATATTTCTCATTATCCATGTTATTAATTTTATAAATTATTTTTTTCTTTTCTGATGGTATTATTGTAGAATTCAATAAGTCAATTTTGAAACCATATTCCTCTTTTAAATCAAATAATTCATCATAAACTAATTTAGATGATTTAATTGTATTTAATGTAATTAAACATTTATTATAAC
The DNA here is from genome assembly GCF_937881195.1 of uncultured Methanobrevibacter sp. Classification (GTDB taxonomy): domain Archaea; phylum Methanobacteriota; class Methanobacteria; order Methanobacteriales; family Methanobacteriaceae; genus Methanobinarius. Next base: position 12,672 of record NZ_CALGFC010000007.1, read on the forward strand.
CATTATTAAAATTTTCTTCTAAAATATCTGTGAAATAAGTTATATCTCCATTTTCTAAATTTAATTCAACTAAATTATTTTTTACTTCAGTTCTATCAAATAATTTATGTGAAATATATTTTGCAGGTTCATTTATTAAATTAATATAATCATAGTTAAAAGAAACGTCTTTGCTAAGTTTTAAATCACTAAAATTAGGTAATGTTGCACTCATTATAATAAAATATATGTTATAATTTAAAGAAAGCTCATTAATCAGATAATACAAACTTGTCCAGTTTTTAAGTGGAAGAGATTGGACTTCATCTAAAATAATAACAGAATTAGTTAATGAAGATAGATTGTATTTACTACTTTTTTTATTTTTAATTAGACAGTTAAAAATTGAAACAAATGTGGTACAAATAACAGGATAATCAAAAAAACTATCTTTCCATATTATCTCTGATTTGTTATCATCTGTTTCTTGTGAAAATATACTCTCTGTAGCATGATAAATTTTTCTAATTTCTCCATTATCTTCATTCAAGTTAAAATTATCTTTTATAACATCATAATTTTGTTCAATAATATTAATAAATGGCATAGCATAAATTATTCTATTAATATCTGTTTTTTTCAGAATATCTAATGCAAGTTTCATTGATGTATTAGTTTTTCCCCCACCAGTAGGCATATTAAGGTAAAATATTCTTTTGTTTTTATCATTTTTTAAAGATTCATTAAGATTTAATGAGGATTCCTTCAACATTTCTTTTCTTAAATCATTAATGTCTTTTAAGTTGGATATTTCATTATTTGAAATTAAATCTTCAGGAGAAATAACTTTACAAGATTTATTATATTCTAACTTAAGAAATTGTTGATTCATTTTACCGTATAATATATTGTCAATTCGATTATTCCATCTTTTGGACTTTATTTTCACTTCATCAATAGTTTTATCAGAATAAGAACTAGCAACCACATCAGAAGTAACTAAAAGAGAATAGATATATGAATAAAAAAAAGATATTTTGGTGTCATGATTTTCTTTTAAAAATTCATGTAAATTATCTTGCAGTTTTTGGTATTCAATTTGACAACTTTCATTTTCGTTAATGTATCCAGAAAAAAGAGAAAATGTATCAATATAATTATTTAAATCATATGCAAAATTATACTCATTTAAAACATCTTTTAAATCAGTATGGTGTCCATATATTATATATGGCAACAAAAGAAGAATTATATTATTTTCATTATTAAATAGTCCTTTATTTAATAAATGTGAAGTAAATAATAAAGAACTTATGTAAGAATGTTTAGACTCGATTTGATTAATATATTCATTAAAACCATATTTTTCTAGTTTATATTTAATATCATTATTTAATTTATTTATTTGAAAATTAAAAGATATTTTGGCAATATCATGAAAATATATCATGTCATACAAACATTTTTCAAAATCTTCAAAATTTAAATTTATGAAATTATTTTCAAAAAAATAAGTATAAAAATCTGTTAAAATATCTTTATTTTTTAATTTATCAAAGATAATTTTAGTTTTTGATAAATGATCACCTAAAAGTTCATTAGTATGACCCCATATATCAAGTTCATCATCATTTATTTTGAAAAAAGAAGATGAACAATCATATTTTAAATCATTGATATCCATTTATCTTCACCAATTTTAAATAATTCCATTTCTTCATTTTCTTTTAAAATTAAATTAGTGAAATAAGTATCGTCATTTTCAGCAGCATAAAAAGATATTGGAAGATATTCAAAGTTAACAAATTCATATCTTCTCACAGGATAATCTTTAATAACATATTCATAATGGCTTGCTAATTTAGTTATGTCCTCTTTAATTTTTCTAAAAATCCTTGTTGTTGTGGTTTGAGAATTCAAATCAATATTTTTAATTTTACTATTATCAATAATACCATAAATTTTTTCATTATGTCTGTAATTAGAATTTATACTTTTTGAATCTACACTTTGTAAAAATTCTTTAAATTCATAATTCAAGAAAAATTCATTCCTACCCATATATAAATTATAAACTGTTTTATTAGTTTTTATTTTAGTTAAAAAATCTTTTTCTTTTTCTTCAAATTCATCAGGAAAACTTAAATAAATTCTATAATATGGGTTTAAAAGAACATCTTGTCTTACATTAAGTAGTTCTGGCTCATTCCCATAATGAGAATTAAAAACAACTCTTTTAACTTTTAAATCAAAACAAGCTTTGACAGAAATTTTAACATCATATAATTCCTCAATTTTGTATTTTCTAATACCTTCTTCTTCATTATAATCATCAAAGTCGTATCCTAAAATAGCTGCAACCATTCCTATAATCGTTGTTTTTGGAGGGATTAAATAAGTTAATAATCCTCCAGTATTTGAAAAAGCTTTGCTAAAAGAACCAAAACTGCTCCAAATATCAAAAACAATGATATTTTTATATTTTCCCATGGAAAATCTCCTAAGATTTTAATCTGGATTAAACATTAGGTAAAAATTATTTCAAAAGTTCTTCTGGAGATTTACAAGAAATTTTTCTATTAGGTTCATCCCAATCTAAGTTTATTTCAATTTCAGAAGAATCTTTATAAATTTCAATTTGTTCAATGAAATTTTTATATTTTTTTAATTTTTTACTTAATAAAGAACTATCAATTTTTATTTTTTTATTCCGAGCATCTGATTTTTTTCTTTCAGACATATTTTCAATTTTTATTAATTCTTTCAATTCACCAATATTTAAAGCGGTTACTTTATCTTCACTTTCATTTTTGAATTTTATTAAAATTAATAATTTAGAATCAGTTTTTTTACTTGTGGATTTTCTTAAATTTGTCCCATACCAAAGAGATCTTTTAAATAGGTTTAAATCTTCTTCTTTAAGAAGTCCAGGATAGTTATTAGGATTGATTGTTATATCATAACTTATTATCGCATCATCAACAACTGCTTCTGAGCCAGTTGTAGTCTGTTTTCCATCATTTCCATCAGCAAACGGTGCTCCTATCTGTAATCTTTTTATTTGAGCATTATTTATATCTTTACCATAACTCAATTGAATTGGTCCATATATTTGTTTAGAATCAACATCTTTGAAAGTAAATGTTCCTCCAAACATTCTTACATCGGGACACTTAGATTTTATATTTTCAAAGCCATTTTCATTTTCATTATCTGGTTTAAAATACTTATTGTATATTGTATCCTTTGTTAAATATTTTGCATCACCTATTTCTGCATCATCAATTAATCTAGGATAAAAAAATACAAAATCTTCAACATCTTTTTTATTTTCAACATTAATTTTTTCAACACTTTCATGCATATATTTTCTAACATTGAACTTTATACATTTGTCAGTTGTAAAAACATTTCCATCAAAATTTCTTGGAGAATTATCTATAAAATCCCCATTAGGATTTCCCATAATAGTTTCAGTCAAATATATTCCTTGATAATAGTTTTTTATTTCATTAGTCATTTGTATCACCCTCACTTTCTTTTTTATCAGATTTCAATAAATTATCCGTATAATATCCAGTAAACATTAGTAATATATAATCTTCATAAGAAAATCCTTCAGGTTCATTAAAAATTGAATTAATATCATTTTCAAATACTTTGAAAATTAATTTACCCTTTTTACTCATTTTTTCAATATAAAAATTATTTTTTTGCAAAACTTCACTAACAAAAAGGTTATAAACATTATTTCTATTTACATTATTAATGAAATTAGAAAATACATCAGAATTTTTATTATTAGCTCTTTTAAAATTATCTATATATCTTAAAAATTGCCCAAGAAGATAATATTTTAAAGCAGGTTCTTCATTAACAATTTTACTAAAGTCGTCATTATCACTCTGTAATGATTCTTTTAACTTTTCAATTTTTTCCATTTCCATTATATCTTCACCTAAAAGTTCTTTTTTCAGCATGAAATAATAATTCAACCTTTTTAAAATCTCATAGTTTTTATTATATTTTTGTAATTTAATTATAGAATTATAAACAATATCATTTAACATATTTCTGTTTAGAGCATCTTCATTCAATTGATATATAAAATTAAAAATGGAATGCATATATTTAGAAAAAGTAGAGGTTAACCTATTATCAAAACCATTAAAAATTCCAGACTTACCTCTAAAATCTTTTGTATAAATTTCATAAAAATGGTATAATTTAGGATATTTATATTGCCCTTCTTCATCAATATCAACAAAGAAAGATGTGAATATATGTTCTAAATCAAAAATATTTTCAATTTTAGATTTTTCTTTTTTACCTTTTTTATAAGATTGATTTAAAAGATAGTTTAATTTATCATTACCATATAAGTTAATATTATCAAATTTCGCTAAATAAGATTTATAATTTTCAATGTATTTTTCAATTGTAATACCTTGCGTTGCTCTTTTATACACGGCCAAATCATAATTAAAGCCATTACTTTCTTTCATAAATTTATTTATTTTTTCAAAAGAAGATATTTCCTCATTAGATATTTTTAAAAAATCAGCATAATCCCCATTTACATTGATTGGGATAATTAAAATATTATTATTTTTATTTAAAATTTGTCTAAGTTTATCTTCGGCAAATTTTACATAATTTTCACATTTTTTACAAATTTTGAATTTAGAATTTTTTAGTTTGTTTTTATCTTTTAAAGTATAATTAAATAAATAAGCAGATTTATTTAAAGAGTAGCTACTCAATGTTGGAAAAGTAATAGTAGTGTTATCACAAAAATTACATTTGCTATTTTTTTCAGGAGTTATTTGTTGATTTCTATCTTTAAGGTATTTTATATAATAAAAGATTATATCATTAATTAAATCATTTTCTGAGTTAAAAAAACATGTTATTAAAAGATTTTTATTATAAATGTCTTTTTCTCTAATTTTTTCTGAGATAATTTCTTTATTATCATCCAAAAAGGAAAAATAATTATTTACTAACTCAATGATCTCTTTTTTATCTTTTTTATCAATGAAATTTTTTAATTTTTCTGGAAATTCATCATTTAAGTTATTAAATATTTCCTCAATAACATCTATAAATTCTTTATTCTTTAAATTAGCATCTCTTGAGCGTTTGAATTTATTATTAAATGTATTTAATTCTTTATCTTCATTGTTTTTAAGTTTTATTTGTAATAAAAAGGGTGTTGTAGCAGATAAATTTGAATTACTTGGAATTTTTATGCTTTGATCTGATACTGTTTTCATGTTTCTTTTAAAAATAGAATCATTATAGATATTAGGAGAATATTTTTCATATTCAACAATTTCATCATTGATTTTAAATTTCGCATTTTCAAATGAAACAGATAATATATAATCATCAGGTTTAATATCATTTCCAAAATCTGATAAATTATTTTTATCTAACCATTTACCAAATTCTATCATATCAGTTATCATAATATCCCTTCAATTAATTTTAAATTTTAGTTAAATTATAGTTATGAACTTGTTTGAATAATATAATATATAAATAATCTATATTAAATCATTTTCAATAAATATAACCAATCATCCCAAATCCTAAGCTATTTTTCTCTCCTAAGCCACAATCATAAGCAAATTTTATTAAATTTAAATTCCCTTCTAATTCTAAATCCATCATAAAAGCTCGGTGAAATGTTTTTATATTATCTTTTTCAATAGTTATTCTTTTTCTTTTAACAAATCCCATATTTGAACTAATATTTATTTCATCACTTGTCACTTCCTTATCATAAAACTGATTATATTTTTTAACTAAATTGTTTTCTAAGCTACCATAAAATTTTTGATCTGCTGGATTTAGATCCCATATTTTTAACTTTCCATCTATATCTTTCTTTTTTCTTACAATAATTGGAGAGATTGTTTTAACACTCATATGATTTTTAATCTCAGGTTCTCCTAATAATTCAATTTTTTCAACAAATAATTGTTTTCCTTTAAAATTAACACTTAAATCATCTAAATGTCCTTCGACTAAGCTTTTTATTAAATTTTCATTTGGACTTGATATTTGAAAATTCACAGCCCCATCTTTTGAAATAATCCCCTCTTTAATTATCTTTCTTTTTGGAATATTTAATTGTGAAAAAGTGAAAAATTTAAAAGTTTTCAATAAGTGTAATTCTTTTGCTAATTCCAAGTCGGAAATTTTATTATAAATAATTGAAGAAATAATATAGTTGTAATTAAAAGGTATTAAAAAACTATTTTCAGATTTCAAATATATTTTCAACCTCATAATAACCACATTATATTCATTTAATTGATATCTATTGATAATTTAATTATAAAATTTAATATTACTCCTAATTTTATATACTTATATATCTCCCATATAATTTAGAAAAGTATTAATTTATTTTATTATAATAATAGTATAATTAAGACATATATAAAGTTGTTCATTAAATTTATAGACAATAACACATATATTATGCATATATAATACTAATTTTTTTAATATAATCAAAAATTTCTTTTAATCCTTTTATTAATTGATAAAATCTTTGTTTATATGAACAAACATTCACTCTAAATATTAATACTATCAATATTTTTTTGATTAATAGATAATAATCATCAAATTTAATAAATTATCCCTTGAAATAATTTAATATTTCTTTCCCTTTCTCATTGATTTGATATAGCTTTTGTCTTTTGTTTGAAGGATTAGGATTATCTAGTAATCCTTTTTCAGTGAGTTCTCTTAATAATGCACCCATATGGTTAACTCTAATTCCAACTTCTTTTGTAATATCTGAAGCAAAAACTAGTTTTTCCTGTTTTTCCATTATTTCTAATACTTTCAGTCTATTTTTACCAGATTTTACATAAGCAATCAAATTAGCTTTTTCTTCATCCATAATACTAATTTAATAAAATATTCTTATAGAATTTTAGACAAAATATATACAATTTAAGACAAATTTAATACAAAATTATAAATAATAGAATTAATAAAATTCAATTATCGAAAATAAAACTTGAAAAAAATCCCCTCGAAAAAATTATATAAAAAACAATAACTCCAAAATAATCTTTTTTATCATTAAATTATTCATAAAATGAATTATAAGCAAATTAAAAACAAAATCAAATATCTTAACAAAAAAATTCTAAAGTGAGCATTCATTATTAATAAGAAGAAAACTACCTAAAAAATAGTTTTCTTCTGATTAATAATAAAAAAAATCCAGCTATCTTAAAAAAAAAAAGAATAGCTAAAAGATTCAACCATTATTAATCAAAAAAATGTATGATAATCCCATGTTTTAGTAAAATTATATAACCATTTTCACTATTGAAAATGCATTATTATATCCTAATCCAATTTTACTAATCAAGATTATCATATTTTCATAAAATAATTAAATATAAAACGGAGGTGAAAAAACTATGCAATTAAAGAAAATAACCACATTTACTTTATTAGCAGTAGTTTTAATAATTTGCAGTTTAACAACAATCAGTGCAGCTAACCAAACAATAAGCGACACAGACACTGGCGGCATATTACAAGGCATAGCTAACACAGGAACAGGCGAAACATTATACCTAAACCCAGGAACATACAACAAAACCAACCAAGACACCAACATAACCATTAACAAAAACATAACAATTCAAGGAAACGGACCAAAAGAAGACGTAATTATTGATGCAAAAGGACTAAGCAGAATATTTACAATAGGAAATAATCAAAGTGTTACTTTTATTAATCTAACATTTATTAATGGATACACAACAAACAATGGAGGAGCAGTATACAGTAATAATCCAGAATCTACAATAAACTTTTTCGATTGTATCTTTATTAATAACACAGCAAATGTAGGTGGAGGAATTTTTTACAATGGAGATAAAGATTTCTCTGTGATTGATTCCATATTCATAAACAATAGTGCAATTACTAATGGTGGTGGAGCAATATATAATAATGGAAATGGATTCATTGTAAATAATTCCACTTTCACAAATAATAATGCATATGTCGGTGGTGGAGCAATATATAATGTTGGTAATGGATTCATTGTAAATAATTCCACTTTCACAAATAATAGTGCATACCATGGTGGAGCTATTCGCAGTGCAGGTAACAATTTCTTTGTAAATAACTCTATCTTTGCAAATAATGAAGCAATTAATGGCAGTGGCGGAGCTATACGTAATCATAACGGCAGTAATTTCATTGTGGATAATTCTACTTTTACAAATAATAGTGCAGGTAATGGTGGTGGAGCATTATATCATAATGAAGGTAATGGATTTTTTGTAAATAATTCTATTTTTACAAATAATACTTCAATTTATCATGGTGGTGCAATACGTAATGCAGATATTAATTTTATTGTGAATAATTCTATCTTCACAAACAATGTAGCAATTAATGGTAGTGGTGGAGCTGTATTTAATAATGGAGGCAATGGCACTTTAATAAAAAGTTCTAAATTTATAAACAATATGGCAATTTATAGCAGTGGTGGAGCTATCAGTAATCTCCATGGCGATAATTTTTATGTTGAAGATTCTAATTTCACAAACAATATTGCAGATATCGGTGCTGGAGCCATATTTAATTATATGGGAAATAGTTTTTCAATAAATAATTCTATCTTCACAAACAATATTGCAGGCAATAGCGGTGGAGGTGCTATCAGTAATAGTAATGGCAGTGATTTTTCTGTAACTTATTCTACCTTCATAAATAATACTGCATATTATGGTGGAGCTATCTATAATTCAGGCAACATGTCTATTTTAGGAAATATTATGAGCAATAATACTGCTATTTTAGGCCAAATGATATACAACAATGGAACAATTGGCATCCTTAACCTAACTTATCTTAACAATTCTACAGTAAAAACTAGCAAAGGTTCTAAAATAACTATTTATGCTACTTTAACCGATGATATGGGCAATACTATTACTGGACAATCTATATACTTCTATGTTAATGGAGTGTTTATAACTAACATAACTACTATTGAAGGACAAGCTAAATTCAGCTATTCAGTAACCAATAATCCAAATTCTACTGTTTCAGTTACAGGATATTATGAAGGTTCTGGAGAATACCCTAAATTAGTCAATAATGGAGAATTAACAATATCATCAGCTCCAAAAACAGATTTAATACCATATACACCTAAAAAACCAGAAGACCCCAAAACACCAAAAACTCCTAAAAAATCAGATAAAACTAAACTAAACAATAATCCAAAGAAAACAAGTAACAATCCAGCTGTAAAAACATCTGCAGCTATGAAAGAAACCGGAATACCGATAAACATAATACTACTAGTACTTCTAAGTTGTTTAGGAATAGCTATAAGAAAAAAATAAACAAAAATTTTAAAGGATAAATTAATTTATTTATCCTTCTTTCTTTTTTTAAAATTTAAAATAAATATAAATTAAAATTATTAATTTTTTAATATAATCATAATATTAAATAAATTATTAATTAAATAAAAATTCAAATACACTAATTGGTTTTTTAATAATTTAAAAATAAAAATATTTGCCTTTTTAATAGCTAAATATTCATTTCTAGCTTCAATTATAGCTACAAGATTATTTTTATCATTTTAAACAATTATAATAAAAAGGATTAATTTAGATAGTAAATAAATCTTAAGCTATTAAAAATTAAAAAATATAGAAATATTTAAAGATTAATATATTATCCATAATCCAATTATCAATGCACTAACAATACTTATAATAAAAGAATAAACGTTATTGGGTAAAAATAAATGTTTAATAAATATAACTAAAAATAAAGCAATAAATCCTATTAATATTTTGAAAAAATCCAAATAATCACCAACCAGTCAAAAATTATTCCCATTAAAAAACATACTAACAACTTATTTTTTCAAGATTATTTTATTATTAAATAAATTTAATATAATTAGTTTATTGAAATTTAACTATTCAAAAAGATCAATTGTTTGATAAGAATACTTATAAAAACAATGATAATAATTAAAATTTTCCAATACTTATCTTTCATAAAACACCATTATTTATTAATTTTCCATCTAATACAACAAAAAATTTATTATTATTAATTTATTTTAACTTAATAGATTATAAAATTAAAATAATGGACAAAGCTATAAATACCCATGAAATAGCAAAAAATATCCAAGTTATCTTTTCTAAAAAGGATTGTCCTTTTTCAGATCTAATATCATAAGACAAATATTTATTAATATAATCCGGAAATAAAGGAATCAAACCTGTTATTAAAATCAAAAGCAATGCAATAATAGGCAATATTAAACTATCACTAATATTCAATACAAAAAAAATCACCGAAAGCCCAATTGAACCTATCAAAGATAATGTCCAAGATTTTGTAACATCATAACCCATACCAGTTTCAGGTAAAATATTATCATCATTGAAAGTACCAATCCTCAAAAAAAAGATGAAAGATAGGAAAAAAGGAGAAAAAAGAGCCCAACCAACCCAATTTAATCCAAAAGAAAAAAACACCGAAATAGCTAAAATAACTCCCGCAAATCCTGCATATATTGCTTGTCCTTGATAAGTAAACTCTTCTTGAAAATTCTTATACTTATAATTCCCCCCTTCACGCAATAAAGGAAAAGAAAAATGATTATCTAAAAATCTCCCAAAAGAATACCTAGTAAACCACCAAATAATCCCAATAAGAGACAAAATAATCATAAAAAAGAAAGCATTACCAGTAAGATCCATTAAAAACCCCCATAATTTTATTTTTAAGTTCGATTAGGAAGATTTTCAAATGAATAAATAAAGCTATTAGTTATCCAACTATCAACAGAATTTATAACCCCAATTCCAGAAAGTATAATCGCCTGTGAAACTCTTTTACCAGTCCCTTTAACACCTTGCATAGCAGTTTTATATAAATATTTAAATGTAGTTCCACCAATGCCTCCTCCAGTGGCAGCACAACTCACGGAAAATCCGAAAGTCGCAAGATTCTGAGGATTAGTTGGATCTTCAAACATTCCATTACCATATGCCATTAAGCCAATACCAACTCCACCAATTACAACCGCGGGTAAAAAACCAAGCCCTGAAGCCGATAATATGACAGCAGTACTTAATAAAGCCCCACCTAATGCATCTGCAGTTGTACGCATAAGGAATTTATTTTTAGAATCACTTTCGAAACTTTTTATAGTATTACTAACACTATCATATGTAGAAGTAACAGTTTTTGTAATAGTATTTACAACAGAACTAACAGTTTTTGTAACAGAGTTAGTTGTACTTGTAATTGTGTTTACAATTGTTTTAACTGTTTGTGTAGCCTGTTTTTTAACTGTATTATAAATAAAGTTACCTACATTAATAACATCTTTCCAATCATAAACTTTCACACGGTATTTTATTGCTTCAAACCAACCAAAACTTTTAACATACGGAACTCTAATAGTATAAGATTTCCATATAACTTTTGTTTGGAAAGTAGGATATTTAATTCCAAACCAACCAGTCTTCCATATAGTTTTTACAGAAATACCTGCAATATATTTTATTGTAATAGTTTTATAATATATTTTTGGTGGATGATATTTATAATATGTACGCCATTCATAGTGCCATAAACCTTTAATTTCCTTCATCATTTTATCAGATAATGGAGTGCAATTAACTATTGTATCATTAAAGACCATTACAATCCCAGTAAATAATTCATTGAACCTAGTCAAATTCATATTTATAATTCCAAGATTAGGATCAAACAAAGTAATAGTTTGATTAGTTATATTCAATATTAATTCAAAATGATTAAAACCATTAATTTTCAAAAGAACAATATTATCAATTTTTAACTTATCAAAAGTTACATTATATGCATTAGAATATATTCCTTTAGATTCTGAAGCATTTTGAAGACCCCAGAGGCTTGTTCCTTCATTATCAGTACCAGCAAGTTTTGATAGTTCTACTTCTGTTGTAAAAATTCCCCACTTTTTAAATAGTGTTGCAAGAGCTGCTGGACCACAGGTATACACTGTAGTTGCCATGACCATCTCACTATCATCAATGATAGAAGTATCAGCCACCCAATTATTTTTAAAAATATTAGAACTATTAAAAGTAGCAATAGAATTATAAATTGATAAACCTGCACCATTTTCAGTGAAATTATTATTTATAATATTATTACTATCTGTTTTAAATAGATAAACACCAACCCAATTATTAATTAAAGCATTGTTTAAAACATTGATATTGTCACTAAAACTAATATAAACAGCATAATAATTATAAGTTAATTCATTAAAACTAATAGTATTATAATTTGAATTTTGTAAATTAATACCATTTTCATTAGAAATTAAATTATTGCCATTAATTTTATTATTATTTGAAGCTATTAATGAAATTCCTTCAACACCATCTAATATAGTATTATTTTGTATAGTATTATTTCCAGAGAGATATAAATAAATATCTGCATTAAAGCTAGATATTATATTGTTTTTTATAATACATCCATATGATTTAATTAAGCTTATAGCATATGCATAACCAGAACCTATAATATTAAAACCGTTAATAGTACTTCCACTACCAGAAGAAGTAATTGTAATCATATTTTGATCAATTTCCTTAGGGCATAAATATACTTTTTCTCCTGAAACAACTTCTAAATTAATTTTTTTATTTATAATTATATTTTCATAGTAAGTACCCTCAGAAACACGAATTGTATCTCCAAATCGTGTATTTATGCTATTAATAGCATCTTGAATAGTTTCAAAATATTCCCCAGTTCTAGTATTTAGAACACCAGTAGAATTAATAGAAATTACATTTAAAGTTTTATTTAATCCATAGTCATTAAAAGAAGCAAAGATATTTGTTGTTCCATTAGTTGTGTTTACAAGTTTTGCTCTAGTTTTACCATTAAGTGTGCTTGTAGAGGCATTGATATTTCCATTAGTAGAATTAAAGTATATAAGTAAATCATCAGGAATATTTCCATTAGTAGAAGTATCTTCCCCATTATTATTATATGTTAAATCAGCCTCGATGAAATATTCATAATATGTGCTATTCCAAGTAGATCTGTCTGTAGATGTAGTAATTTTCAAAATCAAATAAGGATTATATGAAAAATTCCCATTATTTATACGAATATCACTACCATTAGTTTGTGATGCTATAGGATTGTTGGAACCCCACCAATTATTAGTAAAATTCACAACACTATTTGCACCTTCACCATATAAACCATACTGTGTATTTTTAGATATAATGTTATAATGGCCTTCACCTGAAGAGTTTTCAAATGCAAATCCTATCAAATTTTCAGAAACAATATTATCATATATCTTAAAACTATTAGAAAGACGAATGAAAATTCCATAAATATTGTTAGTTATATTATTATAAGCAATTTCATCGTTTAAAGAATTTTCAATAGAAATACCTTTGAGAATATTGTTAGATATATTATTTGTGGATATTACAGTTCCCATAGAATTAATAATTTCAATTCCATTAAGGTTATTAGTAATCTTACTTTCCAAAATAGTGTTATTAGAAGAATTATTAATAAAAATACCTGAACTATTAATAGAACCATTAACCCAAATATTTTTTATAAAACTACCACTTGCATTATTTTTAATTGACAAAACAGGCATAGAAGTATTTAATGCTTGAATCAGAACAAGATTATCAAATAAAGAAGTAATGGTTAATTCTTTGTTTAAAATAATATTTTCAAAATATCTTTCTTTAGAAAGCCATAAACTATCACCCTCAATAGTATCAATGTCATTAATAGCTTCTTGTAATGTATCAAAATATTTATTTGATCTAAAGTTATAAGTTTTATTAGGATTAGAAACTGCTAACCAAGGAACAACTGACAATTGATCACTAATAGTACCATTAACAATGTTATAAGTTGCCATGATACTTGAGAACATGAAAACTAAAGATTCAAAACCGATGAAATCTCCTAAACTACTATTAGTAAAATTAGAAGGTAATTTTTTATTATTATTTGAATAAGAAACAATATAATCTGCTATTTCTAATATTTCATCATAATAAATATCTCCTTTCATAATATCTTCAGAAACATTATTTGAAATATGAATATTCAAACTTTCTAGAATTAAACTTGTATCCAAATCACTTTTAAGAAAAGTCACAGATTTTGCTGAAAGAATTAAAAATTCATCCATTGAGATATTCACACCAGAAATCAAAACACTACTTGGAAGAACATGATAAGTACTAACATAAGATTGAATATAAATTGAAGCATTTTTCAGTTGCTCCATAGATATAAATACAGTACTGGTATTAGAAACCACATCCCAAGGCATAATTGTTATAAAAGAGAAAGTTTGATTTATTATATTGTATGATCTCAAGATTTGACTAAAAGTATAAACAAGCGAATTAAAACCTACTTTGCCAAAAGTAGAATTTTGATAATCAGGAGCTTTTCCATTAACTTCCATATATTCAGCAATAATAGATGCAAGGTCTATTATATCATTATTAGAAATTCCAAAAGATTGATTAATATTTTCAGAAATATTAGTAGGAGAACCATAATTTTTAATAGGAATCATTCCACTAAAACCATTATCAATATTCATAACACTAATAACAGCAAGATTTAAAAACTGAGCCATAGTAATATTAGAACCATTAACAACCACAGAACTAGGCAAAGTATGATATTTTTCAATATAATCCGTCATAAATTTACCTGCAGCTAAAATATCATTATTAGAAACAAATTTAGTATTATTACTAGAAACTATACTCCAATTATTAAAATAAATTTCATTAGGCAAATTATTAGTGTCAAAATAATAACTTAAAATACTTGAAAAAGCATAAATCAAAGATTGATAAGAAATATTACCCAAGTTAGTCACCATATAAGAAGGAACATTACCATTAGTCATTATATACGAACTGACATTATTTGATAGAGAAATGTAGAATTCTTCATCAAAAATAGAAAAATTTATTTTTTCTAGAATACCTGTAGGAATACCATAATTTTCTAATAAAATATTACTCCATAAATTACCACTAATATGGCCTAAACTATCACTTAATAGTTTCAGATATTGAGGTAGGGACATGTTAATATTTAAAATACTAATATTTGTCGGAAGAGTATGACGATTCTCAATGAAATACTTAATAACACCAGAAAACAAAACAGCAGTTCCCACAGAAACAAAAATATTAGAAGAATTAGAAACTTTACTCCAAGGCTCAACTATAATAAAATCAGGTAAGTTGCCGGTTTTTTTAGTTGAGCTTAATATTTGTGAGAACATGTATATTAATGAGTCATATCTTATATTCCCAATAGTTGAATTTTGATAGTTTGGAGCTCTTCCATCAAACATGAAATATTCAACACTACGAGCAAGATCCAAGTAAGAATCTTGATTTAAAATACCCCCATTAGTAGTTTCAGAATATGATGTAGGATATCCAAAATCATTGAGCAATATCTGACCTGCATAAGTACCATTCAAATTATGTAAAGTAGTTGTTAAAAGCTTTAAAAATTGAGGCATTGTAACATTATAACCACATATAATAACATTATTTGGCAAAGTATGATTAACTTCAACATAATTTTCTACAATTTCCGCTGCCTCCATGATTTGAGTTTCAGTAAAACTAACAGTAGTAGGATTAGATACAAGAGACCATTGATTAATAGAAACATATTCGGGCAAATAACCCCTAGAAGTATAATAATCCAAAATTAATGCATAAGTGAAAACTAAATTATAATAAGACATATTTCCTTGAGATACCCAAGCATAATTTGGAGCTTGATCATTAGAATCCATATAAGATTTAATATTATCCAAAGTATTAAAATAATTATCAAACTGAATTTTACCTTCACGAATATTTTCTGACGGATTAGAAGGAGCAGCATAATTTTTTAAAATAATAGATTGATATAAACCTTCTTTAATATTCTTTAAAGAAACAATCTCGAGCATTAGAAACTGAGGCATATTGACAATATTTCCAGAGAGATTCATGTTATTAGGTAATGTGTGATTAAAAATAACATAATTTTTAACATAAAAAGTCATAGAGCTTACTAAATCCATGCTAATAAATTTAATTGAACTATTTTGAACAATACTCCATGGGACCAAAGTAATATAATTAGGTAAGCAATTATTTTTATTTGCAGAAACTAAAAGTTGAGCATAAGTATAAATCAAAGATTGATAGGAAATATAACCCCTAACACTAGTTGCATAATTCGGAGCAATACGGTTATTATCCATAAAATTAATAACTGAATTAGCTACCGCTAAATAATCAGCATATAATAAATTACCTCCAGTAATACTTTCATATGGATTAGAAGCAACACTGAAATTTTCTAATATAATTGATTGTAATAATTTTCCATTTACATTTTTTAGAGATTTTAATGAAATCATTAAAAAATCGCTCATTTTGACTTTATTTTCTGAAATGATAATAAAATCAGGTAAATCATGTTGTGACTCTGCATGGGATACTAAAGTATCAGAAGCAAGAATAATATCTGGCATATTTAAAAATATGGTCCTATTATTAGAAACATTACTCCATTGATAAACTGTAATAAAATCAGGTAAAGTGTTTAAAGATTGATGAGAAGATAATATTTGTGCAAATGTAAAAACTAAAGATTCATAGCCAATATTACCAAGACTAGTAGATATATATGTTGGAGCATTAACATTATTATCCATATAAGTTTTAATCGTGTTTGCAAGATTTAAATAATCAGTTTTGTTTAAACTTCCAGATTTATTTAAATTTTCCGAAGAAACAACTACTGTTGCATTTCCTAGTTCGATAGAAGAATTTATACTATTGTTAATATTGATAATTGAAATAGACAACAATTTTAAAAATTGGGCCATATTAATTGTTATACCATTAATTGTGATATTTAAAGGTAATTTGTGATTAACTTCCACATATGCCCTAACAGAACTAGATGCATATTGTAAATCTTCAATACTAAATTTAGTAATATTATTAGTAGCTAAATTGATATTATATGTCACTGTTTTTGTATCAGATGGGTTTCCACTAGAATCAAGCCCATAATACTTTAAAATGGTTTCTCCAGAATTAAGCGTTAAAGTAACTGTCCTAACCACATTAATCCAATTCCCATTATTTATACTATAATAAACCCTTGGATTTGAATCTCTACTATCTGTAGCTGTTATAGTAACATTTTTAATAGTATTATAAGTGCCGCCAGTTAAATTAATACTTACTGTTGGTGGTAAATTATCAATTATCACCCCTGCAGAATTTACACCTGAAATCTGAGTAATAGTTACAGAATTCGGTAAAACACCATTAACATAATAATAATTAACAATTCTTGCATATGCATATACTAATGATTCATAACGAATATTACCCAACGAGCTTGATGCATAGTTAGGTGCAACACCATTAGTATTAATAAAATTTTTAATATTTGTAGCTACTGTCAGATATTGTGCCTTTGTTAAAGTTCCTGTTGCTGTTCCAGATGGACCAGTAGGTGCACCAACATTAATTATAGTAACTGGCGTTTCATTGTTATTATTAAGTTGTATAGTGTAAGTAACTAAAGAATTTAGATAAGAAGGCATAGAGCTATTCTTATCAGAAATATCAACATATTTTGGCAATTTACTATTAGAATCTGTGTAATTTTTAACAGCAGACGAAGAATCCTTCATCTCAGTTTCATTCAAAGTAGCAGAAGAAACAGCCCCAATAAATAAAAAAACCAATATTAAACAAGTGAAAAAAAAGATTAGCTTTTTAAAATTCATTTTAACGAACCCCCTAACAATTTTAACAATCAAAATTAAATTTTTAAGAATAAAACCATGAAAATTAAATATTTAATCATGATTATTAAAGATTACTAATAAAAAATGATTATTAGTAAAAAACTAGTTTTAAAAATTCATGATATTATTTTAGTGGTCAAAAATAGATAGAGGAAAAAATATCAATTTTTAATAATAGTTTATTAATAGTATTAATAAATGAAATAAATGTATAGACATGCTATGACATTTTATTAAAAATAGTATTAAACTAATTAATATTTAAGCTTTACTATTTAATCTTTACAAAAAAAATATAGTAAACATTCATTAATAAATAAAAGATGTACTAATACAATTCGAAAATGAGAAAAAATGTAAAATTAATGTAAAAAATTAAAAAAAATAAAAATATATAATTAATAATAAATAAACAATTTAATGTTTTTTAAGCACCAGGATTTCTAAAACTTTTTTTGTAATGTTTATCATAATATGACTTAGCAGATAACTTTGTAGAAATATAATCTGTATATTTACTATAAGGATTATATTTAGTTTGATAACTAACAACTGTGGTTCTCAATTTGGTTTTACTAATTTTAGTTAAATAAACCTTATTATTCAAATAAACTTCATATTTACTTTTATTAGGATACTTAACATACATCTTATAAACAGAAACCACAGTTTTACCATTATAATAAGACTTCCAAGAATTTTTATAAACTAAATGATTATCACCCTTATCTATAATTTTATAATTAGCAGCAGAAACCGTATTAGAACCAATTAACAAACCAGCAAACAGAATAAAAACACAAACAAAGACAAAAAAGTACTTTTTATCAATCATGACAAACTCCCCAGCATAAATGTATAATAATAGTAATAATAATAAATATAATATAAAATAATATATAAATATTACTAAAAAGAGTAGTAATAAGAAGAATAATTTTTATTCATATAAAAGATTAGCTATTTGAATTATTTTTCATTAAAAATACAATTTTTATATTAATTAAAATAATAAAATATAATGTTATTTATTTTTAAAAACATCATAATATCTATTTTCAATTCTAAAAGATCTTCTTGTATTAATTTAGAATTATAAAAATATTTTCCTAATATATAATAAAATATAATAAAAAATCTAGCATCCTAAAAATATTTATTTCATATTTAACAAATATATTATTAATAAAAATTAATTATTGAAAATTAATTAATAAAAATTAATTAATGAAAATTAATTAGCAAAAACTAATTTTAAAAAATAATAATAATAATTTCAAAAAAAGAATTTATTTAGCCACTACTCTTTTAAATGTTATAGTGACTTTGTTTTTATTAACTATTAGATGGCTAGTGATAAAATGTCTAAAAAGAAAAAAATAGGTATTATTATTGCTGTGATTTTAGCTATTATAGCAATCTCCAGTATTGTCTATGTTAATGATTATTATCGTCCAATGCCTTATGCAACTGAAGTTTTAGCTGATAATAACATAAGTAGTAATGTTTCTATAACTGAAACTGATGATTACATTTATTTTGAATATAAAGAAAAAAACAATATCACTAATAAAGAAATAAAAGGTAAAAAAGGACTGATTTTTTACCCTGGTGGAAAGGTAGCTTATGAATCTTATGTTCCTTTTGCAAAAGAACTTTCAAAAAGAGGTTATGATGTGGCTATTGTCAAAATGCCATTGAACTTAGCTATAATTGATACAAACAAAGCTAATAGCATTATTGAAAAATATAGTAATGTTGAATGGGTTATTGGAGGTCATTCTTTAGGAGGAACAGCTGCAAGTATTTTTGTCCATAATAATCCTGATAAAACCAAAGGAATTGTATTTTTAGCTTCATACCCTTCTGAAAATTTATCAGACATAAACATAAAAGGACTTTCTATTGTTGGAACTAAAGATGGTGTTTTAGATAAGAAAAGTTTTGATGAATCTCTTTCTAAGTTTCCAAAAAATACTACTTTTGAAATTATAAATGGTGGAAATCATGGTTATTTTGGATATTATGGATTTCAAGAAGGAGATAACAATGCCACTATTTCTAGAGAAAAACAAGAAAAAGAAACAGTCAATATCATTGATAAATTTTTAAAATCTATTTAAAATAGATAATTAAAACATTAAAAAAAAAAAAAGAAACAAAAGTAAATTATTAAAAATAAATATTAAAAATAAAATTGAAAATAGAAATTAAAAATAGAAATTAAAAATAAATATTAAAAATAAATATTAAATAAATAAAAATTAAACAATATCAAGAAAAAAAAATTTAATATGAATATATAAACTATATTTTATCATCTAATAATTTTGGATTTTTAGAATTATTCCTAGTTATTACTTTCCTACCTACTTCTTTCTCTAAGCTTTTACGAGCATCTCCAGCAACACTTCCGCCTCTCTTTGCAACATCTTTACTTTCTTCAAATCCTTTAGGATTGACACCCCTAGATATCTCAGTAGTAGACGCCTCTGCTAACATATTAAGTACTAGTTCAATATTACTCATGTTGTCCCTGAGATTTTCTTTTTTAATATCTTTAAATTGTTTATATTCTTTTGTTGTCATATCAGACCATGCATTAGTAATTTCATCTGTTAATAATGCATATTCTAATCCTTCTTTTACACCAGATCTATCCCATTCAGCTGTTAGGTCTTTACGAAATTCTATTGTTTTTAATCTTTGTGTTATCCATTCTTCAGAATATCCTTTTTTTCGATAGTTACTTATTGCTCTTTCAATAGCTAATTGAGGGTCTGCTATTTCATCCAACCTTTCTTTACCAACTTTAGCTAACCATTGCTTAAATGGTTCTGCATTTGGTGATGGTATTGATTGAATTATCCTTAATATTTGTTCACTATCAGCGACATCAGTTAATCGCATTTTCCCATCAGGAGCAGGCATTTTTAAACCGTTACAATTTGTAACGGTTTCATTACCTTCATCTTTTAACCTCTTTTTAAGAACTCTCCAATAAGTCGTTGGATTTTTACTCCCACTAAGAACTCCTACAACATCTATAACTGAAAAAAACCATTCTTCCTTATCTTCATCCCAAATTGCCCTAATTTCCCTATCTTCAAACAATTTTATGCTGTTTTTATTGGACATTACATCAAAACCTTTTTATGAAAATTCTTTTTTTAAATTTTTAAAGCTTTAATTATAATTTTTTGCTTTTTTATTATAAATTATTTTTTTATAATGTTTAATTATAATTTATATATAATATAATATTATTTTTTTCCAAGTAAATGAGAAATAATATAATTTAAAAAAAGATATTCAATTATAAAATAAATTGATTTTTAATATTTTATTAAAATATTAAAAATAAATAAATAAAAATTAAGTAACTAAAAATTAGACAAAAAAAATTAAGTAAATAAAAATTAAGTAAATAAAAATTAAATAAATAAAAAATAAATAAATAAAAAATAAAGCTTAAATAATTAAATTAATTATTATAAAGCTTCATTTTCTCCACCTTTAATAGCTACAACCTTTTTTATATACATTTTAGACCAAAACAATGCTATTAGACTTCCAATTATGTTTCCAATTACGATTCCCCACCATACTCCATATTGACCCATTCCTAAAGGAATAGCTAAAATATAAGCAAATACCACAACAAGGAGCAACTCTCTTATAGCTGTAAGCATGAATGAATCCAATCCTTTACCAACACCTTGGAAAATAGAAGCTGCGGTAGAACCCATTGGAACAAATAGATAAAACAATGCCATTACTCTGAGAAAATCAGTTATAGGTCCATTTAACATTGCAGTTTCAGGAGAATATGTAAATAATAATGCTATATATGGTGCAAGTATGAATGTAGATACTGCAGTAATAATAGATATTATAGTTCCAATTTTAATAGAGTAATTTTGGATAATACTAAAGTTTTCATATCTTCTAGCACCAAAGGAAGCCCCAACTATTGCAACAACTGAAATTGAAACAGATATTATTGGGACGATAGCTATCATAATTACTCTCCAACCAGAAGAATATATAGCTACTGCATCAGAACCTGAAACAGATACTAAAATCATGTTTAAAGAACCTGCAAGTATTGCCATTATTAAAAATTCAGCACCTGCAGGTAAACCAACAGCTAAAATCTTTTTTAATATATCTTTACTGAAATTGAAAAGATTTAAAGATAATTTAATATATGTATCTTTTTTAAACCAATAAAGAATGATAAAACTTGAGATTGCCATTGATAGAACTGTAGCAATTCCTGCACCAGCAATACCATAACCTAAAGTATAAATGAATATAGGATCAAGTATAATATTTAGAATAGCCCCTAAAGACATAGCATAAGTAGTTTTTTTAACATTACCTTCTGCACGAAGTATTCCGTAAGCAGCTGCAGTAAAGACAATGAATATAGAACCTCCAAAGACAATATTACCATAGGCAAGTCCAAGTCCAACAGTAACTCCTGCACCAAGCATTTCAAGAATAGGTCTTAAAAATAAACCTAATGATACCATTATGATTATTGTAAATATTATTGTGAGAAGTATTATATGCATAGCTGCATTATTGGCTTTATCACGATCACCTTCACCAATAAACCTAGATATAACTGCAGTAGCTCCTGCACCAAGACCATTAGAAAATCCAATAACCACCATAAATATAGGCGTTATAAAACCAATAGCAGCAAGAGCATTTTGACCAAGTCCAGCTACCCAAACTCCATCAATAAGATTGTATAAAGAAGTAATTAACATTGCAACAATCATAGGTCCTGATAATTTCAATATAGCTTTTTTTGGATCTCCAAGAATAGTAGAAACACCTTCAGTTTGATTAAAATCATCAACTTCCTTATTGATATTTTTGTTATTATTATCATTTATGTTTTCATCTAATTCATTAGCTTTCAAAGAATCATTGCTGTAATTTTTATTATTATCATCATCATTACCATTGTCAATATTATCATTATCTTTGCACATTTAATCACCTCTTATTGTTTATTAAATTTTTTTAAAATTATTTTAACTTATTTTAAATTATTTTAAATTATTTTAAATTATTTTGAATTATTTTGAATTATTTAGATCATTTAGAATTGTTTTAGATTATTTAAAATTCTTTTAAATCATTATAAATTGTTTTAAATCACTTAAATTAATTTTAAATTAATTTAAATTAATTTCAGATTAGTTACAAATTAATTATAAATAAATTATAAATAAATTATAAATAAATTATAAATTTATAACAGAATTAATCTATAATATATTAAAATATCCAATTAGAGAATAAGAATATCAAAATATAATAGAAATCTAGATTAATAAAAAATATTAAAAAAAGTAAATATTATAAAAACATTTAAAAAAAGATTTTATCATATTATTTATAATTTATAAATCTATAAAAAGATATTAAAGCTTATTTAATTATAAAATAATCTTAAACTGTAAATTATACATTAATATATATTATTTTTTTATAGTATATAACTTTTTTTAATAAAATATTTGAAAATATTAAAAATATAAAATAGTTTCAATATAAGAAAACTTTAAAGATATTTAATAAAAATTACATATAAAAATGAAAGTAAATTTTGTAATTATTAAAATCATTAAATAATAAAAAAATAAAAATAACTAAAAAAGATTATTTAAAGATATTTAAAAAATTATTTAAATATTATTTAAAAAATTAGTTAAAGATTATTCAAAAATTATTATAAAAAATATAGAAAAATATTAAAAAATTGGTATAATAATTAAAAAAAATAGATTAAATCTTAAAATAAAAAATTAATCTATTTAGATCCTGCCATCTCAACACCAGTTAATGCAGAAGCTTCAAGTGTTAATGATTTGAGATCTTGTTTTTCAATTTTACTAATATGAGTATTACCACCTTGTTGAACTAACATACATGCTTCTTCAGTCATAGCTTTAATGTAATTAGCAACTTGAATTCCCTTTTGTTTATAATCAAGCCTATGACGTAAATGCATATTTTGAGTAGCAATACCTTTTCTACAATTTCCTTTAAAGCACATTTGGCAGGTTTTACAGCCAATAGCTACTAAAGCAGCAGTAGCTATATATACTGCATCTGCACCAAGAGCAATAGCTTTAGCTACATCGGCACCGTTTCTGATTCCTCCACCAGCAACTAAATCAACACTACTTCTAAGATTAACTTCTTTAAGTGCTTTATCAGCCTCTACGATAGCAGCTAATGTTGGTATTCCTGCATGTTCCATAATTATATCAGGACCTGCACCAGTACCCCCTTGCATACCATCTACAACAATAATATCGGCTCCACCTTTAGCAGCTATTTTAACATCATCAGCAACACGTCCAGCAGCGAATTTTACCATTATAGGAATTTGCCAGTCGGTAATTTCCCTAAGTTGGGAAATTTTCATACTAAGATCTTCTGGACCAACAATATCCATGTGTCGAGCTGGTGAAAGTGCGTCAGCACCTTCAGGAATGTTTCTAATTTTTGAAACTTCTGCTGTAACTTTTTCACCAAGAAGATGTCCACCCATTCCAGATTTTGCACCTTGTCCGATTTTAATTTCAACTGCATCAGCATTATTTAAATAATCTGCAGAAACTCCAAAACGACCAGAAGCATATTGAGCAATTAATTTATTTGCGAGCTCTCTTTCTTCAGGAAGCATTCCTCCTTCCCCAGTATTAGCAGCTGTGCCAGCAATAGTAGAACCTATAGCTAATGCCATTTTAGCTTCTTTACTAAGAGCACCAAAAGACATTGCACCTATCATGATAGGAGTAGCTAATTCAAGTGGTTTTTCTGCAAATCTACTACCTAAAACAACATCAGTCCGACAAGGTTCACGATATTTATCAATAGGAGGTCTTGAAACCTGTGCAGGAGTAATAACTAAATCATCAAAAGTAGGAAGAGATCTTGAAGAACCAGTACTCCTTATTTTATAAGAACCTTCATTGGCTTTTCTTGAAATCTCATTAAGGGTGTCATATGACCATACTCCTCTTTTATCATTAGATACAGCATTAACAGTAATTGCATCATTAGGACACATTTCTTCACATATCCTACAGCCAACACAATTTTTACTATGAATTGGATAAGGGTCCCCATTAATAACTTCATAAACCCCATGAGGACAATTGTTTAAACAAGAAAAACATTTACTACAAATATTTTCATCCCTACTATCACAAAGATACCAACAACATCCTGGGCGATTAAAATTTCTCTTACATAACATCATGTCTTTTTCAACTTTATAAGGCATTTACTCCCTCCTATTAAGTTTTTTTGAATAAATAATAATATTTATTCTATATCAATCACAATAACAATCTTCTTCCTCATCATTACCATAAAAAGGACGTTTACTTTTAGGAACTATCTTTTTAAAACTTTTATAATCTTCATCAGATAAGTCAAAATTATATTTATTTAATGTAGATTTAAGTTCTTCTAAATTTTCTTCAGATATATCTACTATCTTAGCATTTTGACCTAAACTTTGAACAGAACCTTTAACATATATAGCTCCTCGAATAATAGATTCTCCTGCATCTTCACCAAGATCACCTAATACAATAATTCGGCCACCCATCATAAAAATACCAGTCATGAATCCAGAATCCCCACCAATAACAACAGTTCCGCCTTTCATTATTTCTCCAGTACGGGATCCTGCATTATTTTTAACAACTAGAATTCCATCATAGATACCTTGACCAGCACCATCACCAGCAGAACCATCTACAATAATTTCTCCACCAGTCATGTTGTCACCAACAAACCAGCCAGCATTCCCATGGATAATAAGTTGAGCTTTATCTAACATTGTCCCAGCAAAATAACCAGCAGACCCTTCAACTTCAATATGTGCCTCTTCAGTGAGTCCTGCTACAAGATAATGCATAGCATTAGGATTTTTAATTAGAATTTTATTATATTGAGTAGAAACTTCTTTTATTTTTTGATTAGCTTCCCTTGGAGTCATTGATGAAAAATCTAACTCAAAAATATTATTTTCAACTTTAGCATTATTTGAATCTTTAATTATATTTGAATTCATAAATAAAAACTCCTCTTAAATTTCATAAACTCTAACTTCACCTGGAGAAATTTGTTCTACTTCTTGGGTATCCATAACTTCATGAAGTGCTATTTCTTCAGATGCAATTGCAAATACATCATCATTTTCAGCCATTATTCCTGGACGAAGACCTAATTTATCTTTAGCTATTCCAATACCATTTGGAGTTCCTATAATATAAGAAAATGGACCATCCATATCTTCAACAGAATGTTCTAAAGCCTCTTCAAGAGAGTATCCAGTATCCAATTTATCAGCTATATAATGAACAAGACATTCAGTGTCATTATTAGTTTCAAATTTGTGACCTTTCCTTTCTAAAGGATCTCTGACTTTCCAATAATTAGTGATTTGTCCATTATGAACAACAGTTATGTCTTTAACAATATAAGTTTGAAATGGATGAGCATGATAACGATCTACATTACTTTCAGTAGAAAATCTAGTATGTCCAATAGCATGAGTTCCTTTTACATCACGAGTATTATAACGATCTGCAATTTCATATACTGAACCAACATCTTTTATCATTTGGAAAGAATGACTTCCATTTAAAACTATTACATCATTATCTGCATTAGCAGTAGAAGAATTACCTAAATCTCCAATATTATCAATACTAGTAATTAAAGGTTTTAAATCACTAAAATTATCAAGAGCTATTTTACATTTATAAATAAAAGAATCATCAACAGAAGGTATAATTTCATCTTCTTTAATAGGAGTTTTAACATTAATAGCATCTTGAACAGTGTGTAGTAACCCTCTTTTATCAGCTACTTGTATATTTAATACATATTCATTATCTTCAAGACCCATTCCACCATAAATTGCAAAGCCTGCAGAATCTGGCCCTCTGTGTTGAAGAGCATGCAACATTTTAGTCATATCGTCTCCAACATTATGTAATTTTTTATCTTTATAAACAATTCCAGCTATTCCACACAAATGAAATCACCCCTGTTATTATTATTTTAAAATTTTGATTATCTATTTAAGTTTATAATTTGATTTAAATAATATTCATGTAATCTTGTATCATCAGTTAATTCAGGATGGAAAGACATAGCTATATTATTTCCTTGCTTAACAGCTATAATATTTGAATCCAATTTAGAAAGTATTTCAACCTTATCATTAATTCCTTCATTAACTACATCATTACTCTCATTAAGAATATTTGAAACAGATGGCGCTCTTATAAAAACTCCTGGATAAGTATGTTCAAATATATTGATTTCACTCTCAAAAGAATCTCTTTGTCTTCCAAAAGAATTTCTTTTAACTTCAATATCCATAATACCCATTATATCCTGATCATAATCAGTTCTTTTAGAAAGAAGAACCATACCAGCACAAGTTCCAAAAACAGGAATATTTTTATCAATAATTACCTTATCAATCTCTCTTTCCTTAATAAGCTTACCAATAACTGTACTCTCTCCTCCAGAGATTATTATACCATTACATTCTGCCACTTCATCAGCATATCTAACTACTTCAGCTACAATTTCATTTGTTTTGCCCATGTTTTTTATAGCTTTTAATGTAATATCAACATGTTCACTAACAGCACCTTGTAGATTTAATATTCCGATTTTAATCATATTATTATTCCTTTACCAATAAATTTCCAAATATATCTTTAAATAAGTTATTTCTTCAAATAAAATTTATATATTTAATGAACCACATTCTATAAAAATTATAAATTAATTGAGAAAATTTAATCAAATAATATAAAATATCAATCAAATAGTAGATAAATATAAAATATTACTATTTAAAATTTTACACACTTTCAGATTATAAAATTATTTTGAGATTATAAAATTATTATATAAAATTATAAAATGTTTATAATAAAAACTCTAAATAAATAAAAAATATAAATAAAAATATTATTATCCAATGAACATTATTCAAGGATTATTAAATATAATCATTTAAATTAGATAAAATATAGAGTTTATGACAAATATTAAATTAATAAATATAATATTTATTAATAAATCTAATATTTACATGTAAAATTCAATATTTACATTAATATTAATATAAAGCAGTAATAATCTATAATAACATATCTAACAGTGAATCATAAATTATATTCTTAATAATTATAAAAATACTTTAAGAAAAATTACATATTTGAAAATAATATAATTAACTCAAAATAGATTAAATTAATATCTTATTTACTAAAAACTATTAAGTAACTGTTATATTAAGCTAATAGCTAAAAACAATGATTAGTATATAATTGAAAGGAATAAATACAGAATATATTTTATGGCTAATTATCAGTAGTATTAATATAGCTTTTCTTATATATAAATTTACCGGAAGTGTGTTTCCGAGTAGACGATTTTTCTGAAAAAATAGGTTAAAGAATGGAGTTTTTTTTAAAATTGTTTAAAAAAAAACAAAAAATACTAAAATATTTTTAGTTTTCATAAAAATTAATTTTATAATTATTATTAAAATACTTTATTATTTATCAAAAATAAAATTTTATTTGTTTAATAAAAAATAAAATAAATAAAAATCAATATAAAATATCAATTTAAAATATCAATTTAAAATATTTATTTAAAATATTAATTTAAAATATTAATTTAAAAAAGAATATAAAATAATAATTAAAAGATTAATCATTTTCAATACTATCTAAAGCAAATTTAGCACCACTTCTTACGAATCCACTATCGTCTTCAAGAAGAGATTTTAAAGGAGCAATAGCTTTTTTATCCCCTATTTTTCCTAATGCCCATGCAGAAGCACCCCTAACTCTCCAATCATCATCTTTTAAAATAGATAGTAAAGGATCAAGAGCTTTATCACCCATACGACTTAATGAAGTAGAAGCCTCTCTTCTTACTAGCTTATTATTATCTCTTAAAGTAGCTATTAGAGGATCAATAGCTTTTTCATCCCCAATGATTCCTAATAATTTTGCAGAAGACATTTTTATGTTTTTATTTATCCCTTTAGTAGATAAAACTTCTATGAGAGGATCTAAAGATTCTTCAGATCTAAATTCAAGAGTTCCAAATGCTTCTTCTTTAACAAATTCATCATCATTATTTAAGTCCTGAATAAGTTCTTGTATTGTTTTTTC
The DNA here is from genome assembly GCF_937881195.1 of uncultured Methanobrevibacter sp. Taxonomy (GTDB): domain Archaea; phylum Methanobacteriota; class Methanobacteria; order Methanobacteriales; family Methanobacteriaceae; genus Methanobinarius. The sequence goes on from NZ_CALGFC010000007.1 coordinate 41,856, forward strand.
CATATTAATAACTCCTATAATTATATAAATTTTCTATTAACTATATAAACTTATCTTATAGAATTGTTTTATAGACCAAATATTATAAAATTATCTTATAAAAGTATTTTATGAGATTATTCTATAAACTTCACTTATAAAATTGCCTTATAAAAGTATTTTATGAGATTATTTTATAAACTTCACTTATAAGAATGTTTTATAAACTTATTTTATAAATTTAGACTATAAATTTATTTTTTATTAAAATTAATAATTCTATGAAAAATTAATAATTTCACTATAAATATATCTAAGATATATCATGATACATATTAAAAATATATCCAAAATATATCCTAAGTAATATTGTTATTATATTAATAATATATTTGTAACACATATTATAAATACTTTGACATTATACGAACTATATTATTGATATTTTTAATCAATTAAATAAAATTATAAAATAATAAATTAAAATAATAAATTAAAATTATAAATTAAAAAGTATTAAAGAACATAAAAAACACAAATAATTAAAAAGATAATCCATAACATAAATATAGGCAATAATATAAAATTAATATGATAATGTCAAATAAATATTAGATAAATCACCTAATAGGATATATTTTAATATATTTAGAATGTATTTTAACATAACATTTGAGTTTAATCTAAATCAATCAACTAATATTTTAATATTAAAATAGTTTATTGATTAAAATAATTTATTAATTTAATGTTAATGTACAAAATAGAATATTATCTATGATTTAAATAATTTTATGTTTATAAAATAAATATTTATCCAAATAAATATTAGTTAAAAATATATCATGATAAAATCTATAATTAAAAATTTATCAAGATAAATTATAGTTAAAAATTTATCAAGATAAATTATAGTTAAAAATCAATAAATCAAAAAAAATACAAATTATCAAAAAATACAAATTTAAAACTAATACTAATTGAGAGATAATCCATGAAAAAAATAACAACAATAGCCGGAGATGGAATAGGTAAAGAAGTTATGGAAGCTGGAATGATTGTTTTAGAATCTCTAGATTTAAATTACGATTTTATTGAATCAAAGGCAGGTTATGAATGTTTTCAAAAATGTGGTACAACAATACCTGAAGAAACTTTAAAAAATGCTAGGAAAAGTTCAGCAACATTATTTGGAGCTATTGATTCTACCCCCGGTGAAAAAAGCCCAATAATAACTCTTAGAAAGGAGCTTGAGGTTTTTGCTAACTTAAGACCTATAAAATCATTTGAAGGAGTAAATTCCTTATTTAAAAATGTTGATTTTTTAATTGTTAGGGAAAATACAGAAGGATTATATTCTCAAATAGAATCTTTTGAAAAAAGTGAAAATGGAAAAGTAACAAAATCAATAGCTAAAAGAATAATAACACAAAAGGCAAGTATGAAAATTTGTGAATTTGCATATAAAAAAGCTATAGAAAATAAAAAGAAAAAAATTACATGTGTTCACAAAGCAAATGTTTTGAAAAAAACTGATGGCATCTTTAAAGATTCATTTTATAATATAATAAACAAATATTCTCAGGAAAACCCACAAATAATTGCTAATGATTATTATATAGATGCAACTGCAATGTATCTAATAACAAAACCACAAGAATTTGAGGTAATTGTAACAAGTAACTTATATGGAGATATTTTATCTGATGAAGGAGCAGGATTAATAGGAGGTTTGGGACTCTCACCATCCGCAAATATAGGAGATAAAAATGGATTATTTGAACCAGTTCATGGTTCTGCCCCGGATATTGAAGGTAAAGGATTAGCTAACCCAGTAGCAATGGTACTTTCTATTAGTATGATGCTTGAATTTTTAAAAGAAGAATATTATGCAAATAAAATTAATTTAGCAGTTGAAAATGTTCTAAAAAAAGGAAAAACAATTACTCCTGATTTAGGAGGAACTTCCAAAACTATGGATGTAGCTATAAGCATTAAAGATGAACTTGAAAAGTTAATATAAAAATAAAAAATATCTAAAAATAAAAATTAATATAAAAATAAAAAATATCTAAAAATAAAAATTAATATAAAAATAAAAAGTATCTAAAAATAAAAATTAATATAAAAATAAAAAGTATCTAAAAATAAAAGTTAATATAAAAATAAAAAGTATTGATAAATAATCATTATAGTAAATTATTTTTAATTAAAGAGTAATCATCGTACCAATACCATTGGTAGTGAATATTTCAAGAAGTAAAGAATGTTTAACTCTCCCATCAATAATATGAGCAGATTTTACTCCTCCCTCAATAGCTTTAACACAAGTTTCTATTTTAGGAATCATACCACCACTTATAGTACCATTATTAATTAAATCATCTACTTCATCTACTTTTATTTTTTTAATCAATGTGTTTGGATCTTTAGGATCTTTAAGCACTCCCGGAACATCGGTTAAAATTATTAATTTTTCAGAATCCATTTCAGCAGCTACTTCACCAGCAACAGTATCTGCATTAAGATTTAATGTGTTTCCATTATCATCTACCCCAATAGGAGATATAACCGGAATATAATCATTATCTGTAAACATTTGGATAATTTCGGTATTTAAAGAATCAATCTGACCAACCAAACCCAAATCAATTTCATGTTCTTCACCAGTTGTCTCATCTTTTATTTTATGAGGTGCTTTTTTAGAAGCTATAATCAATTGGCTATCTTTACCAGAAACACCAGAAGCTTTTCCTCCATGAATTCCAATTTTTGAAACAATTTCAGTACTGATTTTTCCAACCAAAACCATAGTAACAATATCCATTGTTTCTTCATCAGTAATCCTAAGACCCTTAATAAATTTAGGTTCTTTACCCATTTTATTCATAGAGCGAGTAATCTCAGGACCTCCTCCATGAACAACAATAGGCTCCATTCCTACATATTTAAGTAAAACTGTATCCCTTGCTGTAGAATTCATAGCTTCTTCATCAATCATAGCATGTCCACCATACTTTATCATGATTTTTTTATGATGGAATTCTTTTATATAAGGCAATGCCTCGATTAGAAGATTTGCTTTGTTAGGTTTATCATTTAATTCTTCAGACATATTGTTCACAACAAATTATTTATCAATATATTATAAAATTGATATCAAAATAATAATAATAATAATAATAAAAATATAATTTAAATTAATTTATACCTAATTTAATTTATATCTAACTTAATTTATATCTAATTTAATTTATATTTAATTTATATTTAATTTAAATATAATTAAAAATGCAATTATAATAAAAATATATTTAAATTAAATATAATTAAAAATACTCAAATGATTTTAAAATTATACAAATTAAGTATAACAATGATAATCATTATTATAATTATTAAAATATATAAATTTAGCACAAAATAAACAAAATATAATATAAAAACTAAAAATAAAAAATAAAAAAATAAAACTAAAATTAAAAAATAAAAAGAAAAAGAAAAAGATAAAAGTATTAAAATATGTTTATTGAAGGTTCATTTTCTGGATTTTCGTCTAAATTCTTTTTATATCCATCAAAAATATTTTTTAAATCTTGAACCAACAGATCGGCCATATCTCTTGTAAAATTTTCTTTTATAACTATTCTTAATACTGCAATTTCTTCTGCATTTGCAGGAAGAGTGTATGCCGGAACTAACCATCCTCTTTCTCTTAATTTTCTAGAAATATCAAAAACTGTCAGATTATCTATTCCAATAAGATCTTTCAGATTATCATTTAATTTTATAGCCAATATAGGAAGAACTAATTCTTCATCTAAAAGTTTGAAAAACCCAGTGCTTTTAAGAGTATTTGCAAGATAATTTGCTGTTTCCATTAAATTATTCATTATACTGGAATAACCCTGTTTTCCAAGCCTCAAAAGATTATAATATTGAGCAATAACCATACTACTTCCTTTTGAAAAATTAAGATTAAATGTAGGAATAATACCTCCAAGATAATTAACTTCAAATATTAAATCCTCTGAAAGATATTTTTTATCTTTAAATACCAACCAACCAATACCAGGATAAACAAGCCCATATTTATGACCTGATACATTAATTGATTTTACTTGAGAAAGTCTAAAATCCCATTCAAATTCAGGATTAAGGAAAGGAACAATGAAAGCTCCACTTGCACCATCAACATGAATTGGAATATCCCATCCTTTTTCTTTCTTAATATTAACTAAAAGATCATTTATTTCTTGTATTTGGTCTATTTGACCAGTGAAAGTTGTACCAAGAACCACACCAACAGCTATAGTATTTTCATCAATATTTTCTTTAACTTTATCTGCAGTTAATGTATATTTCCCTTTTTCCATTGGAACCATTCTAAGTTCTACATCAAAATATTTTGCAAATTTTTCCCAAACAACATGAACATCTGCACCCATAACAATATTAGGATTAGAACAATCTTCACCTTTAGCTTTCTTATTTTCTCTCCAAGCCCATTTATGTGCAAGTGCCCCTAACATAATAGCTTCAGATGATCCAATAGTACTAGTACCTAGAAAATCACAACCTTTAGGAGCATTAAAAAGTCTTGCAAGCATATTTATTACACGATTTTGGATAATTTGTGTTTGGGGATATTCATCATTATCAACAAAATTTTTTCCATTTGTCTGATTAATAAGCATATCTGCTTCTGGTTCCATCCAAGTTGTTACAAAACTTGCTAAATTTAAATTAGGATTTCCATCAAGATTTAACTCATCATTAATCAATTGATATGCTGCTTTAGAAGGCATACCTTCTTCAGGAATTTCATATTTAGGAATAGGTTCTGAAACATACCTAGTACCATAAATTGATGTATTTCTTCCAGTTTTTTTCATATCTTTTAAATTTACTTTATTCGAAAGCATTTAATTCATCCCACTTTTTTCATATAATTATTTAATTTTAATTAAAAAATCAAAATGAATCCTATAAACAATAGATTATAGTTATTTAATTTATTAAAATTAATAAATAAAATTATAATATCCAAATATTGTGTTTTTAAAATTATAAATATCAATTAATAAATTAATAGATAAATAAATCATGTAGTATACTCTGCATTTATTTTAACATAATCATAAGTTAAATCACAGCCATAAGCTATAGCATCATAAGTCCCTTCTTTCAAATCAACAATTATTTTTATTTCTTTTTCATTCATAATTGACTCAGCAATTTTAAGATTATCAGTACCTTCAAAAGCTAAAATTTCACCATCAAGCACTAAATTTACAAGTTTTTTTTCAGAAGATATAGCAATGGTAATATCATCTGGATCCATATAAGCTCCAGAATATCCAACAGCTGCAACAATTCGGCCCCAGTTAGGATCTCCCCCAAATACTGCACTTTTAACAAGAGATGATTTAACAACTGATTTAGATGCAATTTGGGCATCAATTTTTGTCTTTGCACCTTTAACTTCTACTTCTAAAAATTTAGTTGCACCTTCTCCATCTTTAGCCATTTGTTTAGCTAAATCTTTACAAAGAATATTCAAACCTTCTTGAAAATTTTTATCTATATTATTATCTACCAATATACTATTTCCAGATTTTCCATTTGCAAAAAGAAGAACTGTGTCATTTGTACTTTCATCACCATCAACAATAACCATATTAAAACTATCATTAACTGAATTTTTAAGAGACTCATTTAATATTTTTTGATCTGCAACAGCATCAGTAGCAATGAAACACAGCATAGTACCCATATTAGGAGCAATCATCCCAGTACCTTTACAGATTCCACCGATTTTAATTTTTTTATTATTTTCTAATGTTACTTCAACAGCTGCCTCTTTATATACTGTATCCGTAGTCATTATTGCTTTTGCAGCATTTATAGAAGCTTCATTTGAATTTTCGACATTTTGACTAGCCTGATTAATTAATTCTATAATAATATCCATTGGCATTTTACGACCAATAACTCCTGTTGAAGCAGTAGCTATCTGATTCTTAGGAATTTCAAATATTTTTGAAAGAGTTTCCACAGTTTTCTCACAATCAAAAATTCCTTGATCTCCTGTAAAACAATTAGCATTTCCACTATTAGCTATAATTGCAGAAACCTTTCCATCCTCAATTATTTTTTTTGTATATTGAACGGGGGCAGCTATTACTTTATTTGAAGTGAAAACTCCTGTAACATTGGAATCTTTACAGATAATAATAGAAACGCCATATTTTCCATTACGAACACCTGAAACTTCCACTTCAGAAACAGCACATATTCCTCCATCAATCGATATTATTTTATCTATAAACTCTCCAGATAAGTCATTTTTAGTTATCATTGTATACCTTGATAATAATTAATTAATTAAGTGAATATTTAATAAAATTAATTTGTTATATCTTATATTTGTATGTATCTATCATATAATTAATTAATAAAAAAATAAATAACATAATATTATATAGAAATGGGTAATCAGATAGTATATAGAAATAAATATTTAAAAAAGATGAAAAAATAATCTAACTCAAAATTATACAATTATAAAATACAAAAATACCTATTAAAACTAGAAGAATACATAATTATAGCCATATAATAATAGTTAAAATAGCAAATAAAAAAAAATAATGCTCATATATAGGAAAAAACTTAATAATAAATATAAAATAATATAAAAAACTTTAAATTAGAATAAATAATTCAAATTCATGAATAATATAGTTAAAAATTCTCCATAATTAATGATGTTCCATAAAATAATTAAATAAAGTATAATAATAGGTTATGAATATTTTAAATTATAATAGTTTTGTGGGGTTAACTATTAATTCAAATTAAATTAACCCATTGTTATACTATTACTATTATTTTTTGCTAAATCTTCTTCAGAGTAATAAACCCCTGAATTTGATGAATTAGAATTACTTGAAACATTACTTTCATCATAAGGATATGCATCCATATTGTAATTAGGATTATCTTGACTAATATTATTAGTCACATCAACAGTTGTATTAACTGGTTCTTGAGTATTTGATGAATTAAAATCATCTCCTGACATTCCAACAGCAATACCAATACCCGAACCTAATCCAAAAGCTATTAAAGAGATTATCAAAGCTATTACTATTTTTCCATCGTTGTTTTTAGAACTCATACTTCCTCCTTATATAAGTCTTTAAATCATTGAGACACATCAATGAAGTTAAAACAAGCATGGTAAATCTACTTATAGATTTAAATGCTTATTGGTCAATGAACATTAAAATCCGCCAGTTAATCTATAAATAATATGTATTCCCTCACAAACGAAAACACAAACTTTTTTATTTATTGATTCTTTGATATAATGAATTAATCAAGCATATGATTAGTTAATCAAGTAATAGAAAATAAATTAGAATATAAATCTACCTGTTTCCACATATTCTAATTTATTTTTATTTATAAATGATTAGATAAATCCATTTTTATTTAAGTTTACAAATTTTAGTAAATAATCATAATTATATGATTCAATATTGAAACAAAAATTACATTACTACAAAATTGATACCTCTGCTTAAAGAAACATTAAGCAACATGATACTTTATAAAAGAACATGTTACTTAATATCAACAATGCAATTTTATCATATATTAATAACCATATATATATTTTATTGTGTGTGTATGTGTGTACACATAAGTGCAAAAAGATAAAAAGTTTGAATATTTATTAAAAAGATTATATAAAATAAAAAATTTTAAGATAATGTAATATTGATTGATGATAACTAAAAAAATATTTAAAATTTTTATATAAAAATTAAAGTTAGTAAATATAGTAAAAATAAAAATAAGAAAATTAAAGAGAATAATAAAATTTTAAATAAAAAACTTGTAAATAATATTAAAATATTAAGTAAATGATTACATACACACATACACACTAAAATAATTAAATACATAAATATACATATAAATCAATAAAAAATATTAATTATATGTGTAAATATTTAAAAACATAATTAAAAATATAATGCACTAAATAAACCAAAAAAAATATATATAGAAGAAAGATAATGTAGATACAATGGTAAATAAAGAAGAAGTTGACAGAATCTGGAAATTATCAGAAAAGTCAAGAATGAATATATCACTTCCAAAAGATTTAGCTAATTGGTTAGATGAAAACGCATCAACTAATTGGAGATTAGACAAAGGAGCTAGATCCAAAGAAGTAACAAAATTGCTTCTTGAAGCAAAAAGAAGAAGTGAAGAAAAATTATAAAATATAATTAAATTTCTTTATATTACTAATAGAATTTTATATAAAACTAATTTTAAAAATTTTAAATATAATTATAATAAATAATAATTTTTAATAATAATTTTTTAGACTATTTTTAATAATAATTTTTTAGCCTATTTTTAAAATATTTTTTAATCATTATATCTCAATCATATATACTATTTCAAAAATTAAAGAATAAATATTAAAAACTTTTAAATCAAATTAAGAAGCTAATGCATAAATAGCTGCCAAAATAACGATTATAAAACTGTATTCCCAATAACCAAGAATAGTCATAAAGTATACAATTAAAAATACTAAAATGAAGATTCCAATTAGTTTAGCTCTTTTATTTAGTAACAAATTAATAACTGTTCTGAAAAATTCTGAAGGAATATAATATGCATAAAGACCATTAGCAAGATCAAAAATAACTAAAGATAAAGGATTTGAAATTTGAACCTCATCAGCAAGTTGAGCTCTTTCTCCAGCTTCCCTTCTACTTCTTCCTATTCCTGCCCTAATTTTAGCACCATTATTAAGAATATACCATGCAGTATCAAGACCTGCCCTAATAGCTAGATCTTTGCTTGGGAATCTTGCAATTAAATCATCCCCTCCTTCACGATAACCTTCAATTTTTCCGTTACATTCAGTTTCCATGAAATTTTTAACACCAGTCATTAATTCAACTAACTTGTCCCTACCATAATCATCAATAAATTTAGTAGAATTAATTATATCTATAAAAAGATAATTTTGAAGTTCTGGTGTTGTGGCTGTAGATTTAAGAAAATTAGAATCAAAGACAAGAGCATATTCCCCCCCTAATCTAGTAAAACCTACTCCTGAAACTTCACCCACTTCTTTACTAAGATTAATTGAGCGTTCAATAGCAGCAGCACCAGTCATTCCAACAGCTGCACGAACATTTATGCCATTATCAAGACCCATTCCAATCATTTTAATAGCTACTCTAATACCATCGTTTTTAGAAAGAAGTTTTGAAACAATTTCAGTTGAACTTTGTTCTACAATTTCGCCTTTTTCTTCAATTATTATCTTAGAAAAATCAGAGATAACTGAACTCGGTTCTGAAAGCTCAACATATAAATAACGATCACTACCCATTATAATATTACTTACAAGTGCAAATTCTTCAATTTTATTTTCAGCAGCTTTTAATTCATAAAAATGATGGTTTTCAGGTATATTTTCTTCACCTACATCACGTAAAAGATTATAAAAAATACTATCCGTTGTAATATCTGCTTTTTCAAGCTCCATAAGCATTGTTTGAGTAAAATTGAACATTTCAACATATTCAATTTCTAAGGGAGTTGTCGGATAATACTTAGTACCAATACTAATGATTTCATGTTTAGTTAAAAGTTTAAATATATATCTAGTAAGTCCATGATTAGCCATTTCTTGCCCCCTCAATTATTTTAAAAAAATGATTATTATAATTGAAATTCTATAAACTATAAAATTTTTTAATATATTAAAGTATATAATTCTCTTTAAGAGCAATTATATAAAATTATTAATATCTAAAGACATCAATATAAAATTATTAATCAATTAAAATATTTATAACAAAATTATTAGTCTTCTTTTTTACCATACTTCTCATTTTTATCCAAATAAGTTTCAAATTCTCCTGGTTTTTCTAAAATAATATCTGGTTTAACAGCTACAAATGGGAATTTCCAAGAACCCATCCTTCCAGCCACAGTACTTGCTATGTTTCTAGAATTCTTTTTTATAAAAACTTCATCGTGAGAATTAATCTTTATTTCAACATTGAAAGGAGCTTCCTCTTCAACTTCATCTGAATAAAGAATATTAAGTTCAAATGTCCCTGGTTTCATGAAGAGATCATTCCGAACAGCTATAAGTGGTCTTTTATCCAATCTTAACCTATCAGCTATAGTAACAGAGATATTACCTGCACTTTTAACTGCTTCTTTATAATCCTTAGGATGCACTAAAACAAAAATAACATATGGTGCTGATGTTTCAACATCTTCTACCATATCCATGACTTTATCAAACATTGGAATTTTTGAAAATAATCCTTCAATCTTATTACCAACACCATCTTGTTGTGATTTATCCATTCTGATAATTGATTCTTTAGCTATGTTTAATGGACTAAATTCAATTCCTTCTTTTCCTTTATAAATTTCCCATCTTTTATTTTCAATAGAAACTAAAATATCATTGCAAATATGTTGGAGTATATTTTTATCTCTTTTAGGTTTTTTAGATTCTCCAATGACAATATTTTCACCATCAAAAGAAAAAGGTAATCTTCTGCTTTGTATATCCTTAAATTCATCATTAAATTCTCTAAAAAGATCATTTGATAAAATTTTTGCATTTTCTTCTTCAGCTAACTCAAGAATAAAATGATCCGCATTATTACCTGCAGGGACTTCCTCTATAGCTTCTTCATCAATTAAGCCGACATACTTTTTTTTATCATCAATTTCATGTTTAAGTGAAGCATCAGCCAAAATAACAAAATCATGCCCTTTATCTTCTAAGACTTTCACTGCTGAAAGAATATTAGCTAATTTAGGACTTGAATCATTTCCTTTACCGAAATGTGCTACATTAGATGCATCTATGATAACTTTCAATTTATCACCAAAAATTGATTATTAATAACTATGAGTTATAATTAAATAAAATTCCAATAGGGATTAATTTCCCATATTTTTACCGATAATAATATAATAGTTAAACATATATTTAAATTTTACTACAAATACAATTAAAAACAAAAGAAATTAGTCTTAAAATAGTAATTAAATTGATTAAATTAATTAAATTAAAAAATAAATCTAATTTAAATATGTAACATAAAACAAAAAGCATATTTTAAAATTTATTATTTTAATTTATAATCAATATATAAAATAATATTATTTAAAAAATTAATTATATAAAAAATAGAATTATACAAATAAAATATAAAAAAATATAATTATAGAAAATATGCTTATAAAAAAATAGAATTATAAAAATAAAATATAAAAAATATGGTTATAAAAAAATAGAATTATAGAAAATATGCTTATAAAAAAAATAGAATTATAAAAATAAAATATAAAAAATATGATTATAAATTATATATAAATATTAAAAAATATTAAAAATTAAATCCTATTAAATTTTCCTAAAAATAACTTTTCCCCATTAATATTATTTAAAACAACATCAATATGGTCAGAACGAATATGATAGGTGTTATAAGAATTTTTATCTTTACCTCTCAATTTAATAGAAGAAACAGAACCTGCATTTATAAATAAAGTATTTTCCATCCTCCAAAGGTGAGGAACATGTTTATGCCCACATATAACCATATTAACATCATGATCAATTAAACTTTGTAGTATATCTCCAGCATCAGATAAAACATTTCTTTCCCTTCCAGTTTTTGGAACTGGGATTACATGATGATGCATAGCTACAATGGAGAAATTAGAATTTTCTAAAGATTTATCTAATTCATTTTCCATCCATAATTGTTGAGGTCTACCAATATGGCCCCTATCTATATCAGGACCACTACTATCCATACCAACTACAGTTAAATCATTATCTTTTGTTAAAACCCAACTACGCTCCCCAATTAATTCTTCAAAAATTTCATAACCGACATTACGAGAATCGTGATTGCCAGGAACAGCAAATAATGGAAATTGAATCATAGAAAGATATTCTTTAGCTTTTAAAAACTCAGAATAATAACCATGATCAGTAAGGTCCCCAGTAACAATTACCATATCAGGAGCTAAATCGTTGATTTGATTAACAACTTCCAAAAATATCTCATCATCAAATGCATTATTACTAATATGTAAATCTGATATATGAGCAATTATAGTTGTAGAATCTGAAGAATTTTCAGTTGAATTTGACATATTATCACATTGAACAAAACATATAGATTATTCTAAAATATTTAATAATAAATAATCTAATTCTAAAAAATTTAATGTTAAAAGATTTAATACTAAAAAATCTAATTCTAAAAAATTTAATGTTAAAAGATTTAATAATAAATAATCTAATTCTAAGAAATTTAATGTTAAAAAAATTAATATTATAAACCTTAATATTATAACACTTGATATTATAAAAAGTTATATTATTCATTTAATTTTAAAATTGCTTCTGCTAAATCCCCTTTAGTAGAAATAAGTGCTTCTTCAGCATCTGCTTTATTTACTCCAGCTTGATTTGCAACCATTTCTATATCTTCTTCAGGAATAACAATTTCTTCATCTATTTCAACTTCAACCGCATTTCCTGTAATTTGATAGGTTTCTTGACCCATTACATTCATAAGATTTACTTCAGCATCAGGAATAACTAGTTCTTTATCTTCAAATCGGATAATAACCTCTTTAACACCAGGAAGGTCTTTCATTTCCATTCCCATTTTTTTCATTTGTCTTTCCATCTGCTTCATTTGTTTTGGATTCATTCCAGGTATCATAAATATCTTCCTTAAGTTGATTATATTACTTATATGATTATATTACATATATGATTAAATTAATTATTCAGATTTAATAAATATTACTTTAAATTAAGATTTAAAATATTAGTTATTAAATATAGATTATAATTTAAAATTAATATAGTTTATTATCATATTAATTACAATTTATTATAATTTTACAATATTTTATCATTTTATAATAATTTTATAATTAGGCATCTACTTTAAACTTATTTATCAAATTAAACTATTTAAAATAATTCATTTATTATAAATATTTATTATATTTATATATTTAATTGAATTATATTTAAAACATCTAATAGTTATTTTTAATATTTTAGGGATTTTCTAGTGAATGGACAATTAGAAATACATAAACCACAAATGGTATCATTTACACCTAGTTTTTCATTTGCATACATTTTAGCAGATTCAGAACAAGAATTAGCATTATAAAAATTATCTCTTTCAATGCCTTTAATCCAAACTCTTCCAGAAATAGCATTTCCTGGGCAAATATTTTTACAAATATTACATGTGTAAGGACAAGAAGATGTTTCAATTGGTTTTCCACAATCTAATTTTGCATTAGTAAGAACTATGATTATCCTAATAGCTGATCCAAAATCTTTAGTAACAAGTAAACCACATTTACCTATCCAGCCTAAACCAGCTAATGTAGCTAATGTTTTATAAGGAAGTTTAGAAGAATAATTATCATCAACTTTAATTTGATTTCTCAGTTGTGGTGATGAAGAATAGCCCTTATCCTCTAAAAAATCTGCACATGAAGTAGCTAATTCATCTAATCTTTTGTTTAATTCATTGAACTCTTTATAATATTGATTTAGATTGCCATTTTTATTATTTAAAATAGCTTTTTTGGAATATTTTAAACCAATTACAATTCCAAAATTAAAATTTTCGGAAAAATTGGTTCCTAATAATCTTAAATCAGCAAAACCCACAATATTTGCACCCTTATTTAATAAAAATGAATTAATTTCTTTTGTTAGTACCATTCTTACAAATCCCTATTTATAAATTAAAAGATATTAATCTAATAATAAATTAGATATAATAATTGATTAAACTAAATCATGATAATTTATAATATACTATTAGTTTTAAAATATTTAATTTTTAAAAAAAATTATATAAATTATATTTAAAAAAATTATATAGATCATACTGTAAAAAAAATTATATAGAGCAATATTGTAAAAAAAATTATATAGATTATATTGTAAAAAAAAGTTATATATATTATCTATATCTCTAATTATATACTAATTTTTTAATTAATTTAATAATAGTTAACAAATAATTTACCAATTATTCATACATTCCTTTAAATTTAATATTTTTATCTTTATCAATATTTACCATAAAGTAACTACCATTAAAATAATCAGGACTATTTGTTAAATTAAGTTCTATCAAAGAATCATTAGATTTATTAAAGTTAATAATCATTGATTCAACATACAAACTATCAAAAAAATCATCCTTCGTTATTGGAAAAAATACTTTTGACCCATCTTCTAGTAAATAACACTCTTCAGAAGAGCATTCTAAAAGCATAGCAGAACTTGTGATATTTTCAGCTAATTCTAAAATATCTTCTTGAAATATAGATTCTTTAATCTTATTTTTATTATTCTCAACAAAATTTATATCATATATAATATTATTTAATAATGGCTTTAAAATGTCTTTTTTATTCATATTATTTTCAAAATCTTTTAATATATTAATAAACAATTCAGATTCCTTTTTCCAGATATTTATATTAGTCTCAAATGATGAGAATGTACTTTCAATGAAATCATCCATATCCATTTTAAAACCACCAATATAGTATAAACTATAAATTATAAACTATAATCCATACAAAATCATTTTTAAGATGAAACTTAAATAAATCGAGTATGGAGAAATAAAATTAATAATAAAAAAAATAAAATATCTAAATCAATTTAAATTACAAATCTAGTTTAAATTACAAATCGATATAAATTATTAAAAAAATGAATAATACCAAATATCCACATAATTAAGTATTTTCTTCATCTTCTAAAAAATTTTTACCAAGAAATAAGTTGACCTTAAGAACTTCAAAGTGATGTTTTATAGTCCTATCATTTTTATCTAAGCTATGAGCTGTTTCATATTCCTTCAAAGCATCCTCAAAATTTTCAATATTTAAATATGCATAGCCCAATCTAAAATGCCAATAAGGATCAGACTCTCCCTTTTGTTTAATAGAATCAAGTTCTTTGATAGCTGATTGAAACCTATTAACACTATTATATGCCCTTATTAAATAAGAAACAGTTTCATAGTCTCTTTTTTCCTTTGGAATTTCTAAAACTTTATCAATTACTTTATCAAAAAAAGAATTGTCATACCAATAGCTAAGTTTCTTTATTAGCTTTTCTTTTGTTAATTCATTATCTATTTTCATTATTTCTCCAATAAGTTTAATAATTAATATTTAAATTATATTAATATTTAAATTTTAGTTTATTAATAAATAAGCAAAATTGAAATAAATTTATAATTGAAATAATTTATATTTTAAATAATTTATATTTTAAATAATTTATATTTGAAATAATTTATATTTGAAATAAATTTATATCAAAATAATTTATATTTTAAATAAATTTAGAATATAATAAATTTATGAATAAGAATATTTTTAAATTATTCTAATTTTGCTATTAATCAATTTTTTTAAACCCTTTTCTTGTTTTTATAGCTTGACCAGTATTAAAATCCATAATTTCATTATGATTTAGTAAAGATTTGCCAAAAGCTAATAAATCATCATTTTCATTAACTATTAAAACTTCATCTTTAGACCTAATATTAACATCACAATCAATCACAAATTTGGAAAAGACACTTTTACCTTCAAGGGCAAAAGGTTCAGAATCTTTATTTACAATTACACGATTTTCAGGAAATGTTTTGAAACTATGGAGCCTTTTAGCACCTTCTTTTGCCAAAACAAAATAAGAATCAGAAGCCCTCATATTAGCAATTAATACTTTATTATCATAAATATGTCTAATTTTTCCAGTTTTTTTACTTTTTTCAATTTTAATATTTCCTGAAAAAAGAAATTCTCCTACACCATTGCCAAATTGATAATCTGCTATTGCCTTGATTTTTCTTATATCATCTTTAATAAATTTCACATTATCAGAATCAGGATGTATATTATAAAGACAAATACCTAAAAAGTCTATTACTTTAGAACTAATTAATGTTTGATCATAATATTCAATAAATTCAGAGATAAAATTTTCTAAAAATTCTATAGAATCAATATCATTTATTTTAGGAGATTCATTTTGAGATAAAGGATATACTTCGTCTATATCAAGAGGGATAAGACAAAAAGGAACATCTAAAACCATGAAATCAGTATTTTCTAAATCTAAATCTCTTTCACTACCATAACTATAAAAATCACCAAAATCAGATTTTTTAATATATTTTGAGTATGGTTTTCTAGATTTAGGCAAAATAACTAAATCTCTTTTTTTATCCATATTATGAAGCTTTTTTAAATGTCTAAGAACTTCAGATCTTTTTAAAGATTCAGGACCAGTGTAAAAAAATGCAGACTTTTTAATTCGAGGATCATAAAGTTCTAAATCTTCAGTATATTTATCAAGCTGACGACATGCATCCAATAACAATGGATGAACCCTACATCTTTCTTCAACTAACTCCATTAAGTCCCCATCAATAATAGCTTGTCTTACAACTCTTAATTCAGCAAAACTAACACTTAAATTATGTTCAGCAATCAAGTTTGTTCTTTCTTCTTTATCCATATTTCTAAGGTCATCAGGCGTATAATTACTACAAACTTCACATGAACAAGGCATTTCCTGTAGATTTTCAAGTTTATAAGTCCCTCTTGTTGTTAAGAATCTATCATCCTCAGCATATAAAATATAAGCTGCAGAATCAAATAAATCGCACCCCATAGCTACAGCTAATGCAAAAAGCATAGGATGACCAGCCCCCATAAGATGACGAGGAACAGAATCTGGAAGATGAGACACAGAAGACATTACTACATCTACAAGATCTTTATATTTGTAATTTTCCATTAAAGGAACAACTGCCCCAATAGGATATAAATCAGCATTTAACTTTGAAAGTTCATCAGCACAATAAGAACGAAGTTCCGGATAAGTTGAACCTTGAACAACAGAATTTAAAAGCATTTCCATATTTTTTTCTTCTTTATACTCAACAGCTTCTTTAGCTCTTTCAAGTGTTATTTTTAAATCCTCTTCAGCTTTTTCTAATGTTTCATAGGGTGCGGTTGGAATATCAAGAGAAGTCCCTATATCTGTTTTAATTGATTCTTGAAACTCTATAACCTCTTTATTACTTATATCAATATCCCCATAAACTGAAAGTTGGAATGAACCAGAATCAGTCATAACAGGACCATTAAAATTAATTAAATTATGAATACCTTCATTAAGAGCTTTTTCCTTTAATTCTGAATCTTTATAAACCAAATAAGCATTTGTAATTACAATTTCCGTATCAAACTTTTTAACATCAATTTTTTGTTTTTTTGGATGAATAACAGGCATTAAAGCAGGAGTTTTAACGTTTCCATGTTTTGTTTTAAGTAAACCTACCCTACCCCTATTATCCTTATATTTAATTTCAAATATAATAATTCCTCCAAATTTTTATAATTTATTTATACTCTCTTATCTAAATTTATTATTTTAAAGTCAATTATAAAGCCAATTATATAATTATTATCATTAAATCTTTTATTTTAAGTCAATATTTATATCCCTATTTATTAACTACGTTATATTCTAAATTTAATTTATATTTTAATATAACCGTATAAAATAATATTAATACAATTTAGTTTACTATTAAAAAATAGTTATAATAATATAAATATTTAATGAAAAATTTTTATAAAAAAATATAAAAAATATTTATAATATCTTATAATATCTTATAATATTTTAAAATATAAAGAATGATAATTACTTGTTAAAGAATGATATTTATAATAGAACATATAAACATTGCTAAACTAAACTTGTAATAATTAGTTAAAATATTAAAAATAGGTTAAAACATTAAAAATCACTTATAAAATAGAATATTTATTATATAAAATAAATATTTATAAAAATAAATATTTTTATATGAAAATATAGCCAAGTGAATAATATTATGAAAATAATTTTTTAGATCAAATAAATATTGATTAAGTAAATAAATATTAATTAGATGAATAAATATTGATTAAGTAAATAAATATTAATTAGATGAATAAATGTTAATTAGATAAATTTTTATTATTTACAATATCTAAAAGTCTCTTATTCATCTCAATAATTCTATCTTTTGAATTAAATTCATCATTAGGACCATTATTATAGAATTTTTGATGTTCAATAATATAAAAAGACTCCTTAGATTTTAAATCAGAAATATTAATCTTATTAAAATTTCTAATAACTCTTCTTTTTAGTTTTTCGTCTGAAATATCTTCCCCAATAAATATTGGAGTTTGTACAGCAGAAGAAATTTTATAGTTATGTCTAGCTAAAGATCTTTCTTCTGCTCTGTTTTTCAAAATTTCTTCACTAGTCAAATCTAAATTTTTATCCCTAAATGGGATACCAGCATCAGATAGAGCTATTGTTCTTTCATCTAGAAGTGGAACATTTTTAGTAATATTATTAATATCAAGAGATGCTATAGTTCCGCCAGATTTCCTGCCAAAAATAGGTCCCTCCCCAATATAAAATCCAGCTTCAACAAAAGCGAAACGAACCCCTGCAGCAAGAGTATATGTAGATATAATCCCATTATTTTTAATAACTCTTTTTAATTCCTCAAAAAATTCAACAGTGCATAATTCAGGAGCCATAGCTGGAGAATAAGGGTCTAAAAAAATAACATCATATTTATTATCACCAAGTTTTTTTAAAGAATTTCGAGCATCCTCACAAAAGATTTTGATATTAACATTGTCAGGGATTTTAATTTTCTCAATTTCTAAACTTGCAAAATCTTCTTCAATAAGTTTAGATTCAATTGCTTTTTTGATAATATCATGACTTTTAATTGGAGATGGAATTAAAAGGCCCATAGCTAAAGTTTCAATAGAAATTTCAAGCATATCTAGAGAAATTGATGAATTATCGTCACTATGATTTAAAAACTCTTCTATAGTAGCAGAGGAGTTATAACCTATCCCACTACAAATATCTAAGACAGATATATTCTTTTTATAATAAAAATCGTCTTCATTTTTAATAAGATTATTTTGCATATAATTATTTTTAAAAGGCTTAACAAATTTTTCAAATGATTCTGTGATAGCTCCATTAGAATTATGCATAGTTTCAATTTTACCATCAAAATCTGGAGAATTTAATGTGTATGATCCATCATCAGTTTGAATTATATAATCATGAAAAATTTTTGAAAGTTTATGTCTATAAATATTATCATTAGTTTTTTTTTCCTTTGAAAAATAACTATTTAGAATAGTATAAAAATTTTCAATTGAATTTAATTTTTTAGAATCTATAAACTTATCCATAATAAAATATATTACATCATAATATAAAATATATTGCAAAAAATAAATATAACATTATCAATTAAAAATCGATAATTAATAAATTTTTGAACTATTATATTTATTGAGAATAAAATACTACTAAAACTAATATAAATTATTTTTAAATTTTTTATTTAAATATGATAAATAGAAAAAATATAAATTTAAAAAAAAAAGATAATATAAATATTTGTAAAATAATAAAATATTATACTAATCCTAAACGGTTTTCTAAGTAATTATAAATCTCTTTAATTTTTTTAGTAGAATCAAAGTGATGATTCCCGATAAAAAGTCCACAATCATGTACAATATCAGAATTTTTTAAGTTTCCATAAATAGTATAATCAAAATACTTAATTACACTATTTTTTGCGAAATTTCCTGCAACAATAGGCCTACATTCTATATTTTCAGCAGAAAACAGTTCCACAACAGTATCCCTAACTTCTTTATTTTCAAAAATCATTGAAAACCCAAAATAGCTATTTTTTCCAATATTTTTTTGTATTTTTATTTTTTTTTGGTTTGAAAATAATTCTAAAAAATATTCTCCATTTCTTTCCCTATTATAAATAAAATTACTAAGTTTTTTAAGTTGTTCTCTGCCAACAGCAGCTTCTATTTCTATAGGTCTTAAATTATAACCAGGTAAAATAAAATTAAACATTTCATAGAACTTTTCTTTTTTAACAAAAAGTTTACTCTTTTCATTTATATTCCTTGTCCACCCATGAGATCTTATTGAAATCATAATATCTCTTAAATTACTATCATTAGTTAAAACCATACCTCCCTCCATGGTATTCATGTGATGTGAAAAGAATGTGCTAAAAGTTCCAACAGCCCCAAAGGTCCCAGTAAATTGTTTATTATACTTTGCACCCATAGATTCACAATTGTCTTCAATCAAAATTAATTCATTTTTAATGCATATTTTTTTTAATCTATTAAAATCATTAGGATTTCCTAATAAATTAACAGCAAAAACAGCTTTGGTTTTATGATTGATAGCTTTTTCAAGTTTATCTAAATCAATATTCAAAGTATCAATGTCAATATCCACAAAACGCAACTTCAATCCACATTGATGTAAAACAGTATATGTAGTTGCCCATGAAACTGCAGGAACAATTACTTCATCCCCAAAATTGAGATCATAATCTTCTGAAAGTATTAATGATGAAATTGCAATTAAATTAGCTGAAGACCCCGAATTAACCATTATACCATACTTTGTGCCAAAATATGATGAAAATTCTTGCTCAAATTTTTCTACTTCTGGACCTATTGTAAACTTATTACTTAATATAACACGATTTATAGCATTAATTTCTTTTTTATCCCAAGTATCAGTTGCTAAAGGGTAATTTATCATATTTTTAACCTTATTTAATCAATTCATTAATAATTTATTTAATAATTAAACCATTTGATCTAATCATACTTATTTAATATTAGAAAAATAATTATATAATCTATTTTTAATGATTACATTAAATCACAACAAATTTATAAATATATATGCATTTTATTATAAAATTTGTTTTTAATAATTTTTTTACTCATCTAAATCAATAGGTTTCTCAAAAGAAGCATACTGTCTTTTAAACCACTCATAAGTCAGCTCTAATCCATATTTTAGAGATATTTTAGGATTCCATCCAATTTTTCTCGAATTTTCACTATCTAAAAGTCGTTTCATCCTACCATCTGGCTTCGATTTGTCAAAATAAAGTTTTCCTTTATATCCAACAATTTCTTTTATAATCTCTGCAATCTCAGTTATAGAATAATCAATATTATTTCCAGTATTTATAAAATAACCACAATAATTTTTCATTACATATAAAGCAGCATCTGCAACATCATCAGAATAAATAAATTCTCTTCTCTGTCTTCCACTACCCCATACAGTTACTTTTGGATAATTATATAATTTAGCCTCATGCATTTTTTTCATAAGGGATATTATAACATTACTATTTTCAGATTTAAACTTGGAATTAATTCCATATATATTTGGAGGTACAATTGTAACATAATTTAAACCATACTGTTTATTATAATACTCACAAAGTTTTAAGCCAATAATTTTAGCTAAAGCATAACCTTCATTTGCGGATTCTAATTTCCCAGTTAATAAATATTCTTCTTTAAGGGGTTGTTTTGAATTTAAAGGATAAATAGAAGAGCTAGCGATAAACAAAAGATTTTTAACATTATTTTTATATGCATTTTTTATTACATTATTTTGAATAGTAATATTGTCTATTAAGAATGATGAAGGATTTTCTATATTAGCCCCAATACCACCAACTCTAGCAGCTGCAAGAAAAATAACGTCGGGTGTCTCTTTTTTTAAAAAATTATTTACCTCATTTTCATTAAGCAAATTTAAATCATGTCTATTTCTTGTTATTATATTAGAATACCCATTATTAATTAATTTACGGAGTATTGCAGACCCTACTAATCCATTATGCCCAGCCACATATATTTTATCTTTCTTATTCATAATATCGTTAATATTATTTTTTTAAATATTATTTTTTTGTTCAGACTTTATTTTTTCTAAATCTGATTTCACCATTTCTTTAACAAGTTCTTCAAAAGTTATTGTGTTTTCCCAGCCCAATTTATTTTTAGCTTTTGATGGATCTGCACATAATTGATCAACTTCAGAAGGCCTAAAATATTTAGGATCAACTTCAACAATAACATTACCAGTGTTAACATCAATACCTTTCTCATCAAGACCCATACCTGTCCATTCAATATCAAATCCCATTTCTTTCATTGCTAATGTTGTAAATTCTCTAACAGAATGCATCTCACCAGTTCCAATAACAAAATCATCAGGTTTTTTTGATTGAAGTATTAACCACATACATTCAACATAATCTTTAGCATGACCCCAATCCCTTTTTGCATTTAGATTGCCAAGATATAACTTTTTTTGTATCCCTTCTTTAATCCTAGCTGCAGAAAGAGTTATTTTTCTAGTAACAAAATTTTCACCTCTCCTTGGACTTTCATGATTAAATAAAATTCCATTTGAAATAAACATATCATATGCTTCCCTATAATTTTTACTAATCCAAAATGCATATAATTTAGCCACACCATAAGGGCTTCTAGGATAAAAAGGTGTTTTTTCTGTTTGGGGAACTTCTTGAACTAATCCAAATAATTCTGAAGTTGATGCCTGATAAATTTTTGTATAATCCTCTAATCCCAACAATCTTACACATTCTAATATTCTAAGTGTTCCAATTGCATCAGCATTAGCAGTATATTCAGGAGTTTCAAAAGAAACTTTTACATGAGACTGTGCAGCTAAATTATAAATTTCATCAGGTTTAATTTTAGATATTAAAGAAGCAATACTTGAAGAATCAGTCATATCCCCATAATGCAAAGTAATGCTTTTTTTATTATGCATATCCTCAATTAAGTCATCCATATATAAATGATCAATCCTTGAAGTATTAAATGAAGAACTACGTCTTACAAGACCATGCACTTCGTAATTCTTATCTAATAATGATTCTGCTAGATATGACCCATCTTGACCAGTGATCCCTGTAATTAAAGCTTTTTTTTTCATGTATATCCTCCTTGAACTGATAAATTATTTTTATACTATTTATTAATAGTTTAAGATTAATATTTCTTAATAAAGATTTTTAAATTTTAAAATGAACTTTTACTATAAAAAAATTCAATTGCCTTTTTCCAAAAATTTAGAAAATTCATTATATACTCTTTTAGAATATTCCTCCCAAGAATAGTTATTTCTAATAAATTCAGAAATTTTATTCGTTTTTTTTGAATAATATTCCTTATTTTCAATAATATCTTGTATCTTATTATACAATGAATTGATATCCCCAGTTTCTACAATAAAATCAAATATTGTTTCCTTATCAAAGATTTCTATTATTCCACAGCTACTTGATATGATAGTTGGGATTCCACCTAACATGGATTCTAAAGGAAAAATGCCCCAAGGTTGATATTCGGGAACAAATATTGATAAATCTGCAATATTATACAATTCATGTAGCTTTTCATCAGTTACATAACCATAAAGACAAATTTCTATCTGTTTTTCTTTACAGATATATAAAATTTCATCCAATAATTTTTCGGATAAAACCTCACCAACAAAATGTAACTTAAATTTTTTCCTATCTTTAATCAAAGAGATAGATTTTACAATATCTAGATGGTGTCTCTGATAAGAAATTGGCCCTACTGATAAAATATCAACAAACTCATTATTAATGTGAGTAATTTTTTTATCTAAATCAACACTAGATCCAATAATATTAACTTCTTTCTTTGGATATCTATCTCTAATATCCAAAGTAACTTTAGAATCTAAAGAGAGAATCAAATCAATATTTTTTGACATATATCGATCAAATTTAATAACTGGTTTAAGAAGATATTTTTCAATATTATTAACTCTA
Organism: uncultured Methanobrevibacter sp.; assembly: GCF_937881195.1. GTDB lineage: Archaea > Methanobacteriota > Methanobacteria > Methanobacteriales > Methanobacteriaceae > Methanobinarius. The sequence goes on from NZ_CALGFC010000007.1 coordinate 65,783, forward strand.
TGATAAAAAGGAGGTTCATTACAAGTCCATATCCCCTTCATTTCTGTAAAATTAGAAACCCATTGAGCAGGAGAATTATGATAATTTAGAATATCATGATTTTTGAGTTCTTTAGAAAGTTTTTTAGATAATAAATACCATCTAGGAATATCTAAACCTAATTTTGAATTAGTTATCCATTTTTTACCTAATGAAACTATTTCAACATTTTTTAACTCATTATCGAAGTAATAAGGGTCACTTTTTTCAAAAGTATATACTGTAACATCATTTCCCATCTTTTCTAGATAATAAGAAAGTTTAGAAACCTGTTTTTCAGCACCTCGAGGATATATTAAGTTTGGGTGTACAATACCTATGTCCATTTTTTAGCTCCAATAATTTCAATCAAATATCAACTTATATCTCTATAAATCTTTAATAACTCTTTATTCATATTTTCCAAAGAATGTTCTTTTGCAAATTTCAAATTAGATTTAATATCACATTTAAAATTCCTATTCTTCAAATCATAAGCCAAATTATTTGAGATATGAGTCCTTTTTTTGACATCATCAGGAATAAACGCATCATCTAAAGTTATAACCGGTTTTTCACAAGCCATGGCTTCAACAATTGGTAAACCATATCCTTCCATGATTGTTGGGAAAACAAAAACATCTAAAGAATTATAAAAATCATTCATTTTATCATCCGATATAAATCCTAAAAATTTTATTCTAGAATCTCCTTCAGAAATTTTTTTCAAGTTTTCAAGTTCAGGGCCCTTTCCTCCAATCAAAAGCATTGAATTTTTAATATCTGCTTTTAAAAAAGATTCAATGAGAATATTTACCCTTTTTCTATTGTTTAAATGAGAAATAGTCCCAACAGTAAATATCTCATTTTCAATATTTTTTGGGAAAAAGCCACTTTTTATAGCTTGTCTTATAACTTTAATATCATCAATATTAATATTATAATAATTTTGCACATCTCTAGCAGTTTCATCAGAAACAGCAATAATTTTTTTACATTTAATAGCTTTTTTCATGGATTTATCAAAAAATAATTTGAGAAGTTTTGCTTGAATCCCATTAGAAATTAATTTTGGCATTTTAATAGGTATTAAATCATGAATTGTAACAACTGACCTATCAGGATCTAAATAAATACTTTCTATTGGAGATAAAGCATGATAAACACCTGCTTTTTTTATTTTAAATTTTAACTCAATTATTGAAAAAAACAAATAGTCTAAAGCATTATCATTTTGAATGATACTATCATCTTGAGATATCATCTTAATATTAAATTCTTTTTGATCCTTAATACTTTCATAAAGTACTCTCGAATAACTACCCATTCCTTGCTTATGGGACTGAAATGAACGGGAAATTAATGTTATATCCATACTAAAACCACACAATATAATCTAATAATATAATAAAATTATATCAAAATTATAATTTTAAAAGAAATTAAAAATTTTAAAAATAATTATAATCACCTAAATAAATTCATTGCATTTAAAAAAACATTAGCTATTTCGAAGTTAGATGAAAATAGCTTAACAAAAATATTTATAAAAATGTTTTTAGCTAAATTTATATTAACTAATCTTGTTCTAAAATTATAAATATTAAACAAATTTTTTGATTTATGATAAATTATTTCTTTTTCATATTTTGTCATGTCACTTTTTGAAAAAAAGAGTATCCAATGAACTAAAGGTTCACATAAAGCATTAATATAGTCAGGATTTTCTTTTAAAATAATATCTAAACTTTTATTTAAACCATATAAAGACCCCATAACTTGGCTCATACTGGGAGATGAACTTCTTATTTTAGATAAATCTAAAAAATAATCAATTCCAATATAATTGTTTAATAAAACCAAACCGTCTGCCTTAAGAAAAACATTAATAGAAAAATATAAGTCTTCATTCCAAGTTTTAATAAATTTTATATTATTTGATTTTATAAATGATTTTTTATAGATTTTATTCCATATAGTTAAATTCGCTGGAGTATACATAACTTCTGGAAATTCATCAATTGAATTTAATTTTATTTCATCACCATAATTATCTAAAAAATTTTTATTTATTTTATTATTAATAGAATATCTACATCCTACACAATCAACATCTTCCAAAATTGCCACATCATAAAGATGTTTACAAATATCATTCCTAAAAACATCATCAGAATCTAAAAACATTAGATATTCGCCTTTAGCATTTTCAATACCCATATTTCGAGGAATTCCTGGTGAGCCATTATTCTTATCTAAAAAAATTCCAATTATATTTTCATAATTTTTGGAATATTCAGTAATGATTGCTTTTGTATTATCATTAGAACAATCATCAATAATAATAATTTCTAAATTCTCAAAACCTATTGATTGATTTATAACCGATTTAATTGTTTTATTAATTGAATCTTCTCCATTATAACATGGAATAATGACACTTATTATTGGTTTTGAAACATTAATGTAATTAATTAGAATCACCCATAATACTTTTAAAATATTCAATAGTATTTTTTAGGCCATTTTTTAGTTCAATTTTTGGTTTCCATCCTAATTTTTCTTCAGCTAAACTTATATCTGGACAACGTTGTTTTGGATCATCTTTTTGAGAAGGAAGATGGACTATATTTGATTTAGAGTCTGTTAAATCAATGATTTTTTCTGCTAGTTCCAAAATAGTAAATTCATTAGGATTACCTATATTTACAGGACCTGTGAAATCTTTAGTATCCATCATAAGCAATAATCCTTGAATTAAATCATCAATATATTGAAAGCTACGAGTTTGAGATCCATCACCATGAACCGTCAAGTCTTCATCTTTCAAAGCTTGAATAATAAAATTTGAAACAACCCGACCATCATTTTTAGCCATATTAGGACCATAAGTATTAAATATCCTCACAATCTTAATATCTACATTATTTTGATGATAATAATCCATGAATAATGTTTCAGCACACCTTTTACCTTCATCATAGCAAGATCTTACCCCAATAGGATTTACGTTCCCCCAATACTCTTCACTTTGAGGATGAATAGTAGGATCACCATAAACTTCTGAAGTTGAAGCCTGTAAAATACGAGCATTAATCCGTTTAGCAAGACCTAACATATTAATAGCCCCACTAACTGAAGTTTTAACAGTGCTAATAGGATCATATTGGTAATGAATAGGAGATGCAGGGCATGCTAAATTATAAATCTCATCCACCTCAACATAATAAGGAAATGTCACATCATGACGTACTAACTCAAAATAAGGGTTATCTAATAAAGATATAATATTTCTTTTTTGGCCAGTGAAATAGTTATCTAAACATATTACCTCATTACCTTCATTTAATAATTTTTTACATAAATGAGAACCAACAAAACCAGCACCACCAGTAACAAGAATTTTTTTCATATAAATTCCTCGAATAAATAATATATAGTAAATAATATATAAATAATCAAAATTATTTTAAAATTAATTTTCTAGAAAATATACAACTATCGAGTGTAAAAATCCTTTACTCTTACAGTATCATCTAAGAAAGGTGTTGAAACTTCATGAAGTATTGTGTTTTCAGTAGCTACAATAGAATGTTTAATATCAGGCTCAATTCTTATTGTATCATTTTTACCAAAGTATTCTTTTCTATCATTGAAATCTATATAACCGGCTCCAGAAAGTATATACATTGTTTCATCCTTTTTCTCATGATAATGGAAACTAGTTTGAAAGCCTTCCTTGATGAAAAGTTCTTTAGTCAAATATTTTTCAGTATAAATTAAAACTTTTTCATATCCCCATGGTTTATCAGTTCTACTTTCATATTCCTGTCTGACTGTTTCAAGCTCTTTAGATGTATCTATGGCCATCCAAAACAAACCATCTTCTTTGTAATACCCAATTTTATTTTCTTTAGCCATTAAGGGAAATAGTGTTTTTTCTATATCTCCTGTTTTAAAATCTCCAAAATCAATTCCCCCTTTAGAAAAATAAACACCACCATTTATATAATAATCAAGAAGAGGTTTTTCTTTAAATGAAACTAATCTATCACCACTAGTTTCAACAATACCATAAGGAGATTGCATCTGTGTTATAAAAATATTAAATGGATAGTCTGATTTTTCACCTTGTTCAATCATTTTTTTAAGGTTTAAATCAGCAACAACATCACCATTACGAATGATACATTGTTTATAATCGTTAGCAATTGCATCCATACCTAGACGAATTGCATTTAGTGTTCCAAGGGGTTCATCTTCTATGACATAATGAATATTTACCCCTTTATATTGATCACTAAATCTTTCTTTTATTTTTTCATTTAAAAATCCTGTTAAAAGGTAAACATCCTCAACACCAGCATTTTTAAAATCAAATAATTGTTTATCTAAAATAGTGTAATCATCTTTAATTTCAACGAGTGGTTTTGGAATTTTTTCTGTTATAGGTCTAAGTCGTTTTCCAAATCCTCCGCAGAGGATCATCCCGGCAGTTTCTGACATTTTAGTTCCTCAATGTTTATTATATATGTAATTGTTTATTATATATGTAATTTTTATATTATATTATTATTTAAAGTATTATATAAATAAAACTGAAAAATTGGTTAATTTATAAAAAAATAACAAAAATATAATTAAATAATAAATTTTAAAATAAACAAATTTATATAGAATTAAATTTTTAGAATAATTAATTATAATTAATTCATTTTACAAAGCAAATATTCATTCATATTATAATATAATATTAATTTATTAACTATTAAAAATATTTATTATTAAAAATATTAAATAATAAAATAAATTATAAAAAGATTAAAAATAATTTTATTCAACAGTAACACATTTAGCTAAATTTTTAGGTTTATCTGGATCTAATCCTCTTTTTACACTAATATAATATGACAATAATTGTAATGGAACAACATAAATAAGTGGTGCAATAATCTCATTTACATTCTCATCAATACAAAAAGAGTCTGTAACTTCTGTTTTTATAAATTCATCAGCACAAGATCCAATAGCAATTACATTAGCACCTCTAGCTTTTACTTCCTCTAAATTACTTATTGTTTTATCATAATTATCTCCGGGAGGCACTATAACAACAACTGGGACATTATCATCAATTAAGGCTAATGGACCATGTTTCAGCTCTCCTGCAGCATATCCCTCACCATGAATATATGTTATTTCTTTTAGTTTGAGAGCTCCTTCTAATGCTGTTGGATAAGATAAACCTCTTCCAATGAAAAAGAAATCATTTACATTAATATATTTAGATGCAATTTCACTTATTTCTCCCTCTTTAGCTAAAATTTCAGAAATATATTCTGGAACTTCATCAAGACTATCCAATAGTTTTTTATTATTTGCTAAAATCGCGGCAAACATGTATATACATATTAATTGACTAATATAAGTTTTTGTCGCAGCTACCCCAATCTCAGGACCTGCTCTAGTATATATAACAAAATCAGCTTCACGAGTAGCTGAACTTCCTAAAACATTCACAATAGCAAGTGTTTTAGATGTTTTTTTAGCTACTTTCAAAGCTTTAAGTGTATCTGCAGTTTCTCCAGATTGACTAATAAATATAACAAGAGTATCTTTATTTAAAGTATTAGCAGAATATTTAAACTCTGAAGCAAGAATAACATCGGTGGGAATTCCTGCCATTGATTCAATTAAATACTTACCTGTTAAAGAAGCATGATAAGAAGTACCACAAGCAACAAAACATATTCTACTTATATTTCCTATTTCAGTTATTATTTCATTAATATTATCTCTTTCAGAAAGTGTATCTTTAATAGCAGAATCTTGTTCATGGATCTCTTTTAGCATGAAATAATCATAACCTTCTTTTTGAGCCATTTCTGCATCCCATTCAATAAGATTGATCTTTTTATCAACAATATTATCTTTAGAATCTTTAACAATTACTCCATCATGATTGAGTATAGCTATTTCCCCATTATCAACATATATAACATTTTTTGTATAATTTAATATAGCTGGTGCATCAGAAGCAATGAAATAATCTTTATCTCCAACACCAATAATCAATGGACTGTCTTTTCTCGCAGCTACTATTTCATTAGGATTATTTTTAGAGATTGCCCCTATAGCATATGATCCTTTTATAATCTTAAGAGTTTTTTTCAAGGCATCTTCTAAGTTAAACCCTTTATCCATATATTTTTCAATTAAAATAGGGATGACTTCTGTATCTGTTTGAGAATGGAATATATAGCCCTCAGATTCAAGTGATTCCCTAATTTCACCAAAATTTTCAATTATTCCATTATGTACAACAGAAATATTTCCTTCATTGCTGATATGAGGATGTGAATTTTCTTTGCTAGGTATTCCATGAGTTGCCCACCTAACATGAGCTATTCCTGTAGACCCAGGAAGTTCTCCAAGATCAATTTTGTCATCCACCTCTTTAATTTTACCTGAACCTTTTTTTAAGTGAATACCATTTTCATCAACTGTAGAAATTCCTACAGAATCATACCCTCGATATTCAAGCTTGCTAATGCATTCTAAAAGAATTGGAGCTGCTTTTCTATTAGTTAATACACATCCAACAATCCCACACATAATCTTACCCATTGTAAATCTATTAATTGCAAATCTATTAATTGTAAATCTATTAATTTTAAATATATTAATATAACTATTATTAATCAAATTGTATAATCTGTAAATAATTAATTAAATATTTGTTAAATTTAAATATTTATTGATATAAATTTTATTTAATATAAACTATTGAATTACATTATATTGAATTAATGTTTGAATTTGATATTGAATTAAATATTTGTTAATATTTAGTAAAATGTATAAATTTGTTCTCTAAATTATCTTTACTTAATATTGATTAATAGTGTTTAATATTAATTAATATTAATTAATATTAATTAAATATTTGTATTATCTATTATTAATATTTATCTTTATTATTATAATTTATCAAAAAATTAAATTTATTATCTCATTTTTAAAATAATTAAAAATCAGTTTTCAATTAAAGTTATTAATCATGTAAAACATATTTAATAAAGAGATATACATAATATTAGAACTAGTAATGTATAAGTAAAATTAGATATATATACTTAACACTAGATTATCCAAATTATATTAAGATTTAATATAAAATATGTGAAATAATGATAATAATCATGAAAAAAAGTTAATATTGATTATAAAAATGAGATTAATTTTATAAAATATTTAATATGAAATTAATCTTGATAAAATATATAATATAAAATTTAATTAATATAAAATTTTAATTTTATAAAATATGTAATATGAAATTAATCTTGATAAAATATGTGATATAAAATTTAATCTTATAAGATATATAATATAAAAATATATATCAAAAATATATTAATTGTATCATTAAAATATTTATTTATATTGAATAATCTAAAAATATATTGAATACTTAAAATATTTAATATACTTCTATAGATCAATTATAATTAAAATAACCTGAATATCAATTGTATTAAATAATAATTAAAAACTGCAATGTTTTAAAATCTGTAATTAAACTTATTTTGGTGTCTTATATGAGCGAAACTAAAAATTTAATTTATGCTGGAAAAGCTAAAGATGTTTATGAAACTGAAAAAGATGATGAAGTTATTGTTGCTTTTAGAGACGATATCACCGCAGGAGATGGTGAAAAAAAGGATAATTTAAAAGGCAAAGGGCACTGCAACTCATTAATTTCTTCAAAACTTTTTGAAGTATTAGAATCCAATAATATAAAAACACAGTATATTAAATTAATCGAAAATGGATCAATGCTATCTAAAAAGTTAGATATGATCCCTCTTGAAGTTATAGCTAGAAATATAGCTACTGGAAGTTTACTTAAAAGATTTCCATTTGAAGAAAATCAAAAATTAGATCCCCCTATTATCCAAATGGATTTCAAAAATGATGAATATCATGATCCTATGTTAAATGATGAAATAACTATTAGCTTAGGAATAGCTACTCAAGAAGAGCTAGATGAAATAAAAAATATTACTCTTAAAATAAACAAAATATTAAGTGAATTTTTAAAAGAAAAAGGAATTTTATTAGTTGATTTTAAACTTGAATTTGGAAAAGATGAAAAAGGAAATATTGTTTTAGGAGATGAAATTAGTCCTGATACATGTAGATATTGGGATATTGATACCCTAGAAACTTTAGATAAAGATTCTTTTAGAAAAGGTCAAGATAATGTTATGGATATTTATGAACAAGTATGTAACATGATAGTTAATAAAGAAGACCTTGCTAAATGGGGAGTTTCTTTCTAAATGAGAAGTTTAATTAAATAAATTAATAATTCTAAAAATATTTAAAAATAATCAAAAATACCATATTAAATGTGATAAAATGATGTTTGATGTTGAAGTTAAAATCTCATTAAAAAAAGGAATGTTAAATCCAGAAGGTTCAACAATAGAAAGAGCACTGGACTTACTTGGATATAAAGTTAAAAATACTGATACCATAGATATTATTACTTTCCAAATTGAAGAAGAAAATGAAGAAAAAGTTCTAGAAGAAGTTGATGACATGTGTCAAAGATTGCTTTGTAATCCGGTAATTCATGATTATGAAATAACTGTAAATAGTTAATGGGGAGTAAAAAGAGATGAAAATAGGAGTAATAAGGTTTCCCGGATCTAATTGTGATCGAGATGTCTATCATGCAATCGAATTAGCTGGTGGAGAAGGAGAATATGTATGGTGGAACAAAGAAGATCTTAGCTATTTAGATGCAGTAGTTATACCTGGAGGATTTTCTTATGGAGATTACTTGCGTGCAGGAGCAATAGCATCGATTACTCCAGTAGTGGAAGGAATAAAATCTCTTGTAAAAGAAGAAAAACCTGTGCTTGGAATATGTAATGGTGCTCAAATTCTAGCTGAAATCGGTTTAGTTCCAGGAATTTTTACTGTAAATGAAGATCCAAAATTTAATTGTGAATGGGTTGATTTGAAAGTATCAACAAACAGAACTCCATTTACAAGTAATTTCAAAAAAGATGACATAATTAAAATGCCAGTTGCTCATGCTGAAGGTAGATACTTTGTTGAAGATATTGATTTATTGAAAAGTCAAGACCAAATAGTTCTTCAGTTTTCTAATAAAAATCCAAATGGTTCTCTTGAAGGTATCACTGGTGTTTGTGATGAATCAGGACTTGTTTGTGCAGTTATGCCCCATCCAGAAAGAGCATCAGAAGAAATTTTAGGTTCAGTAGATGGTTTAAATTTTTTTAAAGGGATTTTGAAAAATTTATAAATATTAATCAAATAGATAGAAATTTATATAAATAATTCAAATTTAAAAAAAATTAAATATTGAAATTTAAATAAAAAATTAAATATTGAAATTTAAATAAAAATTTAAATATTAAGGTGAATATATGACTGTTTATCTGGTTGGAGCTGGTCCTGGAGATCCCGAACTTATTACACTTAAAGCTATAAAAGCACTAAAAAGAGCAAATGTTGTTATATACGACAGATTAGCTAATGAAGATATTTTACAACATGCTCCTAATGCAAAATTGATCTATGTAGGTAAAAAAGCAGGAGAACATTATAAATCTCAAGAAGAAATTAATAAAATTATTATTAATGAAGCAAAGAATGAATCAAATAAAACCATTGTCCGACTCAAAGGAGGCGACCCTTTTGTATTTGGAAGAGGTGGAGAAGAAATATTAGAACTTATAAAAGAGGAAATCCCTTTTGAAGTTATTCCTGGTGTAACCTCAGCTATAGGAGCGCCAACAACAGTTGGTCTTCCAGTTACTCATAGAGGAGTAGCTACATCATTTACAGTTGTTACTGGACATGAAGATCCTACAAAAGATAAAAAACAAGTTAAATGGGATTATACTGCAGATACAATAATTGTTTTAATGGGAATAGGAAAAATACAAGAAAATACTGCCGAAATGATGAAATATAGAAGTCCTGAAACACCGGCATGCGTTATTGAAAATGGTACACTTCCTAATGAAAAAATTATTTTTGGAACATTGGAAAATATAGCTAAAAAAGATATTAATACTCCTGCAATATTAATTGTTGGAAATGTTATAGATGTTTTTAAAGAAATAAAAAGTTTTAAAGATAATAATTAATATTTAGAACCAGATAAATATTTAGAATAATGATATTAAAAATACAATAATCAATTTTATTTCCAATAGATTCAATAAAGGAGATGTAAATATGAAAAAATGTGAAAAAGAAACAATAGTAGCTATCACAAGACCTTTTAATAGAGTAGATGAAGCTGTATCAATTGTAGAATCATATGGAGCAACACCATTTATAGCTCCAACATTGGAATTGAAATTGACCAATACAGAATCTCTTAAATCACTAATTGAATTAGCTGATGATTTAGACTGGTTGATATTTACTTCTCCAACATCCATAGAGTCAATTTTCAAATTTTATCCTAATTTTGGAGAGTTGATTAATGAAAACTGTCAAATTGCTACTATAGGACATAAAACACAAGAAATGGCAAATGAATATGGTTTAGGCACAGATCTTGTTCCTGATGAATATACCGCAGAAGGACTTCTTGAATCATTCAAAGAGATTAACATTAATAATAGTCTTATTGGACTTCCAAGAACATTGAGTGCTAGAGATACCCTTCCAGAAGGGTTAGAAAAAATGGGTGCTGATGTCATACTCGCTGAAAGTTATGAATCAATTATTCCCCTTGATACAGTGCGAATTGAAGTTTTAATTAGTAAAATACTAAGCTCTGAAATTGATGCAATTACATTTACAAGTCCATTAACTGCAGAAAACCTTTTTAAAATAGCGAGTGATGAACAAATTCCAGAATTAGTTAATAAATTATCAAATAGTATTTTAACTGTAGCTATTGGACCTATTACAGATAAAACTCTTAAAAAATTTAAAGTGAAATCAATATATCCAAATAAATATACAGTTCAAGACATGATGGAATTATTGTTTGAAAATATATAAAAAATTAGCTTTTTATTATGATTAGTTAATAATTTATATATTATTAACTTTTTTTTAGCTTCTATTCATGAAAAATTAATTTATAAATTTGATTTTTATATATTTATCTATAATACTTTATTTTTATATCTTTTAGTTTTATATTTTTAATTATATATCTTTAATTTTACGATTTTAATTATATAATTTCTCATTTTATATTATTTTTAATTTTACTACTTATTATATTAATTTTTTAAATTATTTTTTTATTTTTTTTAATTATAATATAAAAAATAGTGAATAAAATAGTTTAAAATAATAAAATTAAAGATTGAAAATAAATATAAAAGAAATAAAAAAATAATTAATAAATTTAGCATTAAAAACAAGAAAAATAAAAAATAGTAAATAAAAAAAGGAAATAAAGATGAAAATTATAGATATACAAAAATAATTTAGGAAAATTAAATAATATTCCTATTCATCTTTAAACATTTTCATCAAAGCAGCTGCAATATCTATTGAATTATATCCTATTTCAATCAAAGATTCTACCTGATGAATTTCATTATTCAAGTTATTATCTTCTATGGATTTTTTAACTTTATCTAAGACTAAATTATCTTTAATATTTTTAATATCATCCAATGAAGGGACTTTCTGTTGTTTTATTTTTGATTTTGTATATTTTTGAATATCTCTGAGTTTATATATCTCTTTTCCTGCTACAAATGTAAATGCATAACCAGTTTTTCCAGCTCGTCCAGTTCTTCCAATCCTATGTACATAATACTCATTATCATTAGGTACATCATAATTAAAAACAGCTTCAACATCAGGAACATCAATACCTCTTGCAGCAACATCAGTAGCAACTAATATCTCGATTTTTCCTTTTCTGAATTTGTTCATTACTTTATCTCTTTGAGCCTGTCTCATATCTCCATGGATACCATCAACATCGTAACCACGGCTTTTTAAATCCCTTACAAGACGATCAACTCTCCTTTTAGTATTACAAAATACTAAAACTAAGTTTAAATCATATATATCCATTAATCGAGAGAATAATTCAAGTTTAATCTTTTCCCTTGCTTCAAAATATATTTGTTCAATTTCAGGAGCAGTTATCAAGTGCTGAGCTACTCTTAAATGTTTAGGATTTTTTTGATAATGATGAGTTAATTTCTTAATAGCTTTTGGCATTGTAGCTGAAAAAAGCAAAGTTTGCCTATTCTTAGGAGTTTTTCTTAATATTTTTTCAATATCATCTCTGAATCCCATATCAAGCATTTCATCAGCTTCATCTAAAACAACTGTTTCTATTCCAGATAAATCCAAAGTTCCTCTTTCAATATGATCAATTATACGACCAGGAGTCCCAATGATAATATGAACTCCTTTTTTAAGAGCCCTAATTTGTCTTCCAATAGGTTGACCCCCATATACTGGAAGTACATGTAACTTTTTCATAAAAGAAGATAATTTTCCCAATTCTTTAGCTACTTGTAAACTAAGTTCACGTGTAGGACATATAATAATAGCTTGTGGGGCTTTATCTTCAACAAAAATTTTCTCTAAAACAGGTATTCCAAATGCAACTGTTTTACCAGTTCCAGTTTGTGCTTGTCCAATAATATCTTTACCTTCTAGAGCTTCAGGTATTGTTAAACCTTGAATTGGTGTTGGTTCTTCAAAACCCATATCTTTTATTGCTTTCTTAATTTCATTTGATATATCAAAATTATAAAATGATGTTTGTTCCATAAAATCTTCCTTACAAATTTAAATAAATAAAAATAGGATTAGTAAAATTTACTAAAAATAATCAATAATATAATTAAAATGACTAATTAAAAATTAATTAACAAAAATAATTAGAAACTAATTAGAAATTAACTAATAGAAATGATTAGAAATTAATTAATATAAATAATAAGAAATTAACTCATAATTAAAAGTTAATTCAAATTAGACTTTGATTTAAAATTAGATATCCGATTATAACCAAAATCTTAGAGCATAACTAAAACATTAATTACAACCAATTAAACCGCTAATTTATAATTAAAATACTAATCCAATGTTAAATAATAATGATAAACATTATTTATTATATTAATAATTAATACAAATTTTTTATTAATAAATGTTAATAAAATTCATCGTTTTATTAAAAATAGAAAAAATACTTAAAATAATATTATTAAATTGAATATAAGATTAATGATTTATTCTATTAATTCTAACATTAGTTATTATGTTATTAATCGTATTTAAATACTATTATTAAATTTGTAAAAATCAACAAAAAAAAGATTTATGAAAATATAAAAATAAAAAATAATTATTAAATAAAAATATAAAGATTAAAGGCAAAATTTTATAAAAATAGTAATATTATTAAAAATGCTCACAATAACTTTGAAATCTACATTTATTACATTTATTAGGGTTTTTTGTAGGTAAAAATGGTTTTGATCCTTCAAAAAGTCCATGCATACGATTTATTAAAAATTTAATTTTTTTCTCATTATTTTCATCAAATTCTTCAATCCAAAAAATGTTATTTGTGCCTCGCTCACGTAAAGCTGCTTTTATTTTTCTTTTATCATTTTTTTGTGAGAATAATGTTGTTTGACTATTTACTGGAGATTCGTTAATCATAGACTTAAAAGCTAAAGAATAGGCTAAAACTTGATTAATAGTTGAAGGATAAGGTATTTTTCCAGGTTTATCATCAATAATAACAAATTCATCAGGAGTCATCCATATCTCATCGATAAATCCCCTAATCCCATATTCTGGTGCAACAACAAAAAACTCTCTGGAAATAGCTGCTTCCTTCATGGAAGTCTTTAAAACCTCATCAAAAGTTGTTGGAACTGCATCTTCTTTAAATTTATTTTCAAGTTTTTGATGTTCTTTTGTTCCTAAGGTCATTGCAGTAGTTGGTGCTGTTTCAATCCCTTTAAAATATTGAAGATATAAGCTATACTCACAATAACCTTGTTGATTTAACCAACTAATAGGAAAATTATTTCTACCATTAATAATTTGAATGCCTTTAATTTTAGGATGATTTTCAGCATCATATCTAATATTTGGATTATTTATTAACTTATTTTTCATGAAAATTCACATATAATAGTTATAATGATTTATAAATAAATATATATTTATAATTTATAATAATTATATTTATTTAATATACAAAATATGGAAATTTATAATAATTATATTTATTTAATATACAAAATATGGAACTTAATAATTGAAGATATATATGAAAAAAAGAAACAAGAGAATCATCATAATTATATTTTTAATATTTTTATTGTTTAGCATTGGAGGGAAACTTTTAAATGATTTAGACAATCAAAATATTTCAAATAGCAATAATAATATTTATGGAAATCAAAGTAATCAAAACTACAATTATAGTGAAAACCACCCTAATATTACAATAAATTCTAAAAATTATAATAAATATTACGAAGCTAAAGGTTTTTGTGAAAATGTTGTGGATGGAGATACAATTGATGTTTCTGGAGTAGGTAGAATAAGACTTGTAGGAATAAATACTCCCGAAAGAGGAGAAGAAGGTTATCAAAATTCAACAGATTTTGTTAAACAAAAATGTCTTGGAAAAACAGTTTATTTAGACATTGATGATGTTAAAAACAAAGATAAATATGGAAGAGTTTTAGCAATTGTATATATAGATGGAATAAGCATAAATGAAGAATTATTAAAAAGAGGTTATGCAGAAATAATGTATATACCTCCATCTGAATTCCAAAAAGGATTTGGAATTATTTCATGATTTAACTCATATAATTAGTTAAATTAAGTAATAAATAATATCTATCACATATTAAAACTTAATTGTCATTAAAATTTTTTATTAGTCATTAAACTTTTTCAGTTTTTAAATTTGAGTTAATAATTAGAAAAATAATTAAAAATTTAGTTTAATATTAAAATATTAAACTAATAATTATTTTATTTTTTCTTATATACTAATATTAAAATTCCTAAATTCTTTTTATTGAATTTATATGGTAACAAATTTTTAGCTTTGATAGAAAAAGACTTTTTAGATTTATTATAATTAAAAACAACATTTTTATAGCTATATTTAACTAACTTATATTTAGAAGATATCTTTCTATTAAATGTCTCTGATTCTAAAGAATTACCATTATTTTTAATATAATACTTTCTATAAACCATTTTACCTTTATTTTTACTATTTTTTAATTTAAGAACAATATCTGATTTACCAATAACATACTTAGAAGCAGAACCATTAAATGAAGCTTCATTTATATTAGTTGTTCTAGCACTAGTTGTATTATTGTATTTTTTAAAAACAATTTGAACATTAAAATTCAAATTAGATCTTTTAATGGCGAAAGTGGCTATACCATTTTTATTAGTCAGAGCAGAACCAATATACTTACCATTAACATAGAAATATAACTTCTTATTGGAAAAAACATCCCCAAATTTAGCTAAAATAGCTTTAAAAACTATAAGGTTGTTTTTCTTCAAATGAACATTAAGATGAATATAAGGATTTATATTAGCTATAGTGCCTATTTCAACAATATTTGTAAGTTCTTTATTATGAGGAACACTAGGATGACTATAGGGACCACTTATATAAAATAAATCTGAACTACCAATAGTATTGTTTATAAATCTTGAATTTGACAACTTTAAAGAAATATAATCAGCCATAATACTAATTAAAGCATCATATGCATTATTATTAACAAAAGTTAAATTATCTAAATTTAGAGTTTTATCAAATCCTGAAACATGAATCAACCCATAAACTCCACCAATACTATTATTAATAAATTCAGTACTTTTAATAGTTATATTATGACCACCATAAAGACTATCAATACCACCAAAACCATTTTTAAAAATTGAATCAATGACAAAAAGCTCACCAGTGCTTAAAATTTCACTACCATAACGATTATTATCAAATGTAGTATTAATAACCTTTAATGATCTAAAATTAGAAATTAAATGAGTACCATGACCATTTCTTATTGTTAAATTCACTAAAGTCAAAGAACCATTACTCACTGTAAACAATTCTCCATATCCAACATCAATAATAGCTAAATTTTTATTTAATCCAATAATAGTAGTATTTTTTGTAACATTAATCCCTTTATTCATAGAACCATTATAAACACCATCATCCAAATAAATAGTATCATAATTATTTACAACATTTTTTAAAGTATTATTTGTATTATCTATGGTTATAGATGATGCAGATACTATATTAATGGTTGTACAAATCATTAACAATATAAATAGTAAAATAGTAATTTTTTTAAATATTTTCATAAAAATCCCTCAAAAGTATCAATAGACATATAAAACATCACATAGTACATATTTATAAACATTATTTGGATTATAAGCAAAATTATAATAGTTAGAATAGTCCAACAACCTTTGATAATCCCATAAAGGAATAGGTAATCCACTATAATAATTAACACCATCTAATGTTCTATCCCCACCAAATACAGACTCAATACCATAATATATTATTTTATTTCCATTAGAATCCCAAACAATATCCATAGGTCCTTTTTGATAAAAGTTATCCTGATTTGGATATACATTACCTGAACTTGTCTGAGGTTCAATAATTACTCCATACCATTTTCCATTTTTAATACTATATGCTGCAACAATCATATGCCCGGGAATATTAATATAAGAAACTGGAAGTCCTGCAGTTCTAGCTAATGAAACAAAAAGATTAGAAAATCCAACACAATTAGTATCATTTTTAATAGATTTGTTATTTATTCTTTTAAGAACTTCTGCACCACCTGCAGGAGGTATTAATCCACCAGGAACTTCGTACAAATAAACACAATTATCTCCAACCCAACTTTGAATAGCCCTAAGTTTCTTCTCAGGAGTCAAGAGACCCTTAGCACCTGAAGATTTGGATTTTAAAGATGAACTAACTAATATTTTAAGAGTTTGTTTGCTTATGGAAGATTGATTAACATCAGCAACACCACTGTAACCCCATAAAAATTTTCTTAAATTTGAAGGTACTTTCTCTGCTCCTAAAAGGTAAGCATTATCTGATGCATATTGACCAATAGTTTTAGTTATAATTTTACCATTAGATAGCTTAATTTGTAATTTATCTTTTCTATAAGGATAATAACGTTTAGATTTTTTATTTTTATCCATATTATAAACATCAGTATTAGCTATTCTAGCACTAAATTTAAATTTAGTAGTTGATTTATTGAATATACCTCCACCATTAAATGTAGCTGTAAACATGAAATCCTTCCATTCATAGGTAGGGTATGTATTAATATCAACATAAGAACCTGTTTTAGATTTAAACTTAGTATTTATAGCTTTGCCATTAACATATAGTTTAAATTTAGTACCCGGTTTAACAACATATTTTTTTGCTGTTTTGCCATTAATTTTAACACTTTTATAATTATCAGCCCATATTGGCACATCTTCTCCAATCTTAATATTATTGTTATAACCATTAACCTTAACTTTCAACTTTGTTTTACCATATTGAACAACTTTATTTACTAATGATGTAGATAAACCAATTGATGCCTTATTTTTATTAAATTTAACAGTTTTAGCAATAGTTAAACTATTCTTTTTGGAAAAGATAGCTGCACCTTTATGAGCGGAATTACTATTAAATTTAGAATTTCCTTTAATTGAAGTTTTACTAGAAGTATAAATACCACCACCATTAGAACTAGCATGATTATTAAAAAAAGTACTTTTATCAATAGTCAAACCAGATGAAGAATATATCGCTCCACCATTTATAGCTCTATTATTTGTAAATGTTGCCCCAACAATATTTAAATTAGCTGTTGAATATATTGCTCCACCATTTAAAGCATTATTATTAATAAAATCACAGTTAACAATATTTAAATTAGCACTACTAGTACTAATAGCTCCACCAAAAATATTAGTTTTAGCATTTCTAAAAATCAGATTTTCTAAACGAACATTATTACCCCTAATTACCATTATCTGTGTCTGACTACCACTACCATCCAAAATAGCTTTAGAACTAGAAGATTGACCTTTAATAATAATATTATTACTATTTAAATTAATATTAGAATTAGTATTAGAATAATAAGTTTTATTTCCTAATAAAATAGTATCCCCAGAATTAGAACTATCAATTGTATTTTGTATATCATCAAAATTAGATCCATTAACCGTATTATAAGCAGCAGAAACCGTTCCAAAAGACAATATAACACTTACAAAGAATAGTAAAATAAATATTTTAATATTATGTTCTTTTTTCATTATGTTAAGTCTCCATGTAAATTTTTTATGCAAATTCTTTATAATGTTAAAAACAGCCATCATTTTGATTCTTTATTATATTATAGTGACTATTCACTTAATAAATGATAAATCTTCAATGAAAAAAATGAAGAAAAAATAAAAAATCTAGCTCTTTAAAAAATAAGAATTATACTAATTTACTATTAACTATATTAGTATAATTAAATATTATAAATATAATTAAATATTTAATAAATTAAAATTTAATATAATTATACTACCATAATCAATATTATATTATTTATATAATCTTTATAATATATATAATTTATTATTAACTTACAAAAAAGTTTATAGAAATATATAATAAAATCATTGATAAAAAGAGATTAAATAATGAATTAAAATTGAAAATAAAATAAAAAAATATCTTTTATAACATTTTTAAAATAATAGAGAATAATCATTACCCCCTTGACAAAATAATCCATTAATAACATCAAACAATATCTTGAGAAAATATGTATAAAATCAAAGAAAAAATTAAAATATAAAAGTATATATAAAAAAACTAGTATGAAAAGTAAATATAAATTATAACTATAAAAAAGAATAGAAAAAGCAAATATGAAGTATAACTATAAAAAAGAATAGAAAAAGCAAATATGAATTATAACTATAAAAAAGAATAGAAAAAGTAAATATGGAATTATAAGTATAAAAATAATATAAAAAAGAGAATAATTGAGTTATATTCCTATTGAACTTAAATATATAAAAATCTTATAAATATTTTATTATAAATTAAGTAATTTATTATTTACTAGCATCCACAATATTATATTTAATACCTTCATCTTCTAATTTTCTTATTATGCCCTTAGACATATCTCCAACAACTAAAACTAAAACATTTAAACCTTTTTTTGCAGCAGATATACTAGAAGCAGATATTGCAAATTCAATATCAACAGGAATATTTAATTTATCAGCTACTGCCCTGGAAACTGTTCCCATAGCCCCAAATTTATCAATTTTATCAATTCCCCATTTTTTAAAATCAGAAGTATATAATGATTTAATTAAATCAAAATCAGCATTACGTGATCCTCCTTGTTTAATTGTTGGTAAAGTAACAATAACTACTTGACCTACTTTTAAATCAATAGTACCATTTAAAGAACTTAAAGGAACATCTTCACCTTTTTTAACATCAGATAAAACTTCAGCAGATGCAGTTTGTTTAGATTTATTTGCATAAAGAAGTCCTCCTTCCATAAATAAACCAACTTCTTCTCCTTCATTTAAATCTTCAGTAGCAATAGCTGGCCATATAGACTTATAATAATTCATAGTTTCTAAAACATCATCAGAATATTTTCTAAGACTAATAGCATCTTTTTTAACTTTAGCTATCCCTTTTTGTGTTATTTTATAAGGAGCTCTTCCATCTTTAGAAGTTATATACATTTCTTCAATTAAAGTTTTTATATTCTCAGATACGGCCTGTACAGTTATTCCTAAGCGTTCAGCTATATCTTTTTGACGTAAATGAGGTTCTTGTTTTGATATCTCACTTAATATCTGAAAATGGGTCATTTCTCCTCTTTTTTTAAAGATTTTCATTATATCCTTCCTAAACATACACAATTAAATTTAATTATATTTATATTTAAACAATTAATAATTTATACTTTTGTAATAATATCATACCTTAAAATTATTTTAATCCATACTTAATATTTTTTTTTAGAATAATTTCAAATAAACAAATAAATTAAATTAGTTAGCTATATGAAATTTTATAAAAAACAAATTTTAAATTTTTTATATTAAAAATTTTATAATACTTATTTTATAATACTTATTTTATAACCCATATTTTATAATACTTATTTTATAATACTTATTTTATAAGATGATATTTGTATTAAAATTTTTTATATTTAAAGAATTATAAAAAAATAAAAACAATTCAAATAATAATAATAATAATAATAATAATAATAATAATAATAATAATAATAATAATA
>NZ_CALGFC010000008.1 GCF_937881195.1 uncultured Methanobrevibacter sp.
ATAAAAAACTCATATCTAAAATAAACAGACCTAATAGACTAAATTATAATATAAAAAACTCATATCTAAAATAAACAGACCTAATAGACTAAATTATAATATAAATCACTTTTATTTAAAATAAATATAATAGATTAAATTTAATATAAAATTAAAAAATTTAACAAATATTTATAAAACACTTACAAATACATTATTAGCTATATTGCCTGAAATTTCAACATCTGAACCATTTACAGAAATATTTAAAGAGGATTTATCTTCACTAGCATTATTAAGCTTGACAGGAGTACCAATAGCTATACCCAATGACATTAATTTTTTCAAAATATCAGAATCTCCCCTAATAAATGAAACTTCTGCTTTTTCATTTAAATATAAATCAGCAATTGAAATTAAATTTGATTTTCTTACACCAATTTCTTCAATGTCTTTTTCCTCATTTACACAATCTTCACAAGAATTAAAATCAAAATCACATGGAGGAATTGGTTTTTCATCAGGACATATATCAGGATGTTCTAAAATATGACACATTGCTCTTTCAGCTTCATCAGACAATGAATGCTCCATATCACAAGCTTGAATATGAACATTTTCAGGTTTTACATTTAATACATCGGTTAAAAATTTTTCAAGAATCCTATGCTTTCTAGTGATTTTTTGAGCTACTTTAAATCCTTTATCAGATAAATTAGCACCTTTATATGGAATGTAATTGATATATCCTAATTCTTCTAATTTTTTTAGCATCTGAGTGACACTACCTGGAGCTATCTCTAACCTTTTAGAAATTGTAGTTGTGGAAACATATGTTTCTTTGTTCCCATATTTATATAAAACTTCTAAATATTCCTCTATATTTTCACTAAGCTCTTTATTCGCCATAAAACCACCGAAGATAAAAAAATGATAAGTAATTTAAATTATATTGTTCAATTATATATAAACTTATATCATACATATCATTTAATTTTATATTAAATATTTTATATTGATTACATATTTATCAAACTACTAATATATTGAGTATATATTTATTAAATTACTAATATAAAAAGTTTTGGTTTGCCTAAAATTTAGTATAATAATTTATATTGCTTATTTTAAAACAAATTTATTAATAAATTCTTGAATAAAAAATACGATTAATAAAATTAACTAAAATGCAAATTAAATAAAATTATTAAAAAATTTTAAAGAAAATAAATAATATTTAAAAAATAATTAAAATAATAATTAAAATAATGATTAAAAATTAATAAAAATAATAATTAAAATAATGATTAAAAATTAATAATTAAAATAATAATTAAAAATTAATAATAAAAATAATGATTAAAATAAATTAATAATTAAAATAATAATTAAAAATTAATAATAAAAATAATGATTAAAATAAATTAATAATTAAAATAATAAAAATTTATTATCCCTTGTTAATATCAATACTGAGTAATATAAATTATTTATATTGTATTTAAAGAAATTAAATTGCTAAATATTAATTATAACTAAAGATAATAATTTTATTAGAAACTGTTTCTATTTTTATTAAAATTTATTCATATTTTTAATAAAAAATATTTCTATAAATCATCTAATGTAGAAGTGTCTCCTAACTCCTCGCCATCTTCCTTAGCTTTTAGGATTCTTCTCATTATTTTTCCACTTTTTGTTTTTGGAAGACTATCTACAGAAACCATCTCTCCAAGAACAGCTACAGGACCAAGAGCATGTCTAACATGGCGCTTTAGCTCTTCTCTTAGCATTGCATTATCTCCTTCTTTAAATGGTAAGTCTAAATCATAGCCTTCATTAAGAATTAAAAATGCTTTAATAAGTTGTCCTTTAACAGGATCTTCTTTTCCAATAACTGCAGTTTCATTAACAGATGGATGACTATTAAAAGCACTTTCAACTTCAACAGCCCCAATTCTATGACCAGCAATCTTCAAAACATCATCAGATCTGCCTTCTATCCAAACATAACCTTCTTTATCTATACGTGCCATGTCCCCAGTTTTATAGAATCCATCAGGGAAAAAGTTCCAATAAACCTCTTCGAATCTCTCTTCATCATCATATAAAGTTCTAAACATTGAAGGCCATGGTTTTGTAATAGCTAAATAACCTTTCTTTCCATTTTCAACTTCATTACCTTCTTCATCTACAACAGCTACAGTAACACCTGGTAAAGGTCTTGTAGCTGAGCCGGGTTTTAAATCAGCTACAGGCATTGGAGCTATCATGTGCATACCAGTTTCTGTTTGCCACCAAGTGTCCATAATAGGAGTTCTGCACTTTCCAATTTCTTCATACATCCATTTCCATGCTTCATAATTAATTGGTTCACCAACACTCCCAAGGATTTTCAAAGAATCAAGATTATATAGTTTAGTATATTTTTTACCAAATCTCATTAAATGCCTAATAGCTGTAGGAGCAGTGTAAAATTTAGTTACACCATATTTTTCAATAATTTTCCACCAAACTCCAGGATCTGGAAAATCAGGAGCTCCTTCATAAATCAAAGTAGTTGAACCTAAAAGAAGAGGTGCATAAATAGTATAACTATGGCCAGTAATCCAACCAGCATCTCCTGTTGACCACCAAAGATCATTATCATGAATATCAAAAACGTTCTTGAGAGTGGTAGCTATTCCAACCATATAGCCCGCGGTTGTGTGTAGGACACCTTTTGGTTTGCCAGTACTTCCAGAAGTATAAAGGATAAACAATGGGTCTTCAGCATCCATTATTTCACTATAGCAAGAATCTCCTTCACCTTCAATTAAACGTTCATAAAATATCTCATTTCCTCTAAGGTCTGCTACATCGTTATATCTACCAGTATGATTTACAAGAACTACTGTTTGAACAGTTGGACATTGTAACATAGCTTCATCAATTACTGATTTAAGATTAATAATTTTTCCACGCCTATATGTTCCATCAGCAGTTATAACAACTTTAGATTTAATATCATTAATTCTTTCAACTACTGCAACTGAAGAAAGTCCAGAATATATAGCACTGTGAACTGCACCAATTTTAGTACATGCTAACATAGAGATAATAAGCTCCGGACACATTGGAAGATACATAGAAACAGTATCTCCTTTCTTAATTCCTAAATTAAGAAGAGCATTTGCCATTTTATTTATTTCACGATAAAGCTCATAATATGTTAATTTAATTTCATCCCCACGTTCGTTTGTGTATAGGATAGCTATTTTATTCCTTTTTTCTGTTTTAATCCATCTATCAATAGCGTTATAGGCAAGGTTTATTTTACCTCCAACAAACCATTTATAGTAAGGTTTTTCACTTTCATCAAGAACTTCATCCCATCTTTTAAACCAGTCAAATTGTTCTGCTTCCATTGCCCAGTATTTCTCGATGTCTTCCCCTTTTTGAATTTCTCTTTCCCAATCTTTTACAATAGCTCTTTCTATTACTTTATTATTTGGTGAAACAACTTGATCTCCATTATGATTAGCTAATTTTTGCTGATCAATTCTTTTTCCAAATTCATCCATTTAATCAACTCCAGAGATGTGTAAAGACTATAAAGATTATATATTATCTTAATTTTAGATATAATTTTTATAGAAACTTTAAAATTATTTTATAATTTTATTAAAGATTTTTCTATGAATTTATATCCCAAATTTTGCAAATTTAAATTTTATAACTTAAACCCCCATGATAAATTATAAAAAGAATTTTACATTGAGTTATATGTTTTAATTTTAAAATGCATTATTTAGATTTAAATAATTAGAATTTAATTTTTATTAATTATCACAAAATATTAATTATCACAAATATTAATTATCACAAATATTAGTTAATAGACCAATATTAATTAAATAGATTAATTTTAAGTCTTTTATAAATATTAATTAGAAAATTAATATTAAGTTTTAATTCTTAAAAATTTTCAATCTTTAAAATTTAATTTTGTTTATTTTATATTTATAATATGTCACAATAGAATATATAAATTTTATTATGATTAATCATGATAAATAGGTTTTTCTGTTGATGACAAATTTAAAATAATAATAAAAATTATAATAATTATAGTAAAAATAATAATGAAAATAAAAATAATAATAGTAATGGTAATAGTAATAATAATAGCAATAGTAATAATTAATAATAATATTAATAATATTAATAATAAAAAAGTTGACCTTGATGATACTGAACATGAATGTTTTCAGATAGTTAATGAAATTCTTATAAAAGATAAACTTCAATCTACAGATGATTTAATTCTTGCCAAACATTAAATAAAAAATAATCTACCAATATTTTATCTTTAGATAATAAAATTATTGAATCAATAGTTTATAGTATTTTCAGTGAAATTAGCCATTACTAACAAGGATAAGGTAAAAGAAAAACTAGAATAATGCATTATTAATCTTTTAAGAACCTAACTTTTTTATCGATAACACATTTAGCATTATCTTTTAATACAGTTCTCTGTGCTTTATGTCTTCCACTTTTAACAATTACTGTAATATCATCTATTTTTCTAGCTTCTACTATAATTTTATCACCAATTATAGTGTCACCTATTTTTGTGTATATTGTCATTATTTATTCTCCAAGTTTACCTTCTTTTATTAAATTTTGAACTATTTTAGATACTAACTCAAGGTCTAACTCCAAATTATCTGCAACTTCAGATATATATGCTTCTCCAAATGATTTATAATATCCCAATACTTCTTTTTTTGCAGTATCATAATCAATGTCCCTGATTTTAATGACTTTTATTCTCCTTAATTTTTCTCTTACTGCATCTCTTACAAAGTCAGAACCACTAAGGAATAATCCATTATTAACAAGTTCGTTTATTTCATCATATTCTATTTTAGCTAATTTAGTACCTATTGTTTTACTTTCTGGTTTTTTTTCTTTTGTACTAATCATGTTTATTTATATATATCTAACAATATATAAAATTATTTAAAGTTTTATTTAAATTATTTAAATTAACATTTTACGTTTTTAAAATTAGCATTAAAACTTAATAACATAAAAATAGTATATTAAAACTTAATAATATAAAAATAGTATATTAAAACTTAATAAAAAAATTTGAATCTTTAAATAATAATTTTAAAATGCTTTTTAGATTATATAATCAAATCCACATCTGTTTTTTTATAATATTCATCAAATGATACTAATTTGTCTAAATTATATTCTTTTATTATTTCTAATATTGCACTATCTGTAAATGATAGCTTAGTATTATATTTCAAATAAGTTTCCATAGTTTTATCCTTAAAATTAGGTATATCAAATTCATTAATAATTTTAAAATTATCTTTCATATAATAATAAGTAGTTTTAGCTATTTCATTATTTTCTTTATTTCCTACTATTGTTATGACTTCATTAAATATTAAATCAGATATATAGCATTCATTATCCAATATACCCCTTTCAGTTAAATTGACTGCCCTTTTATGTAAACTATCTCTTTTTAACACTAATGCTATTATAAAACAACTATCAACAAAGACTTTCATTATAAAACCTTACCTATATAAGTCTTTTTTTAATTTTACTGCATTAGTTCTTTCTTTTGTTTTCCCTATTCCTATAATATCATTTAAAGTAACTTTTTTTCTAAAACTAACAGTAATATTACCATTAGCATCTTCATTCCATTCTACAATATCATTAGGTTTTATATTATGTTTTTTTCTAAATTCAGAAGGTATAGTTGTTTGATTTCCTTCATAAACTTTAGTTTCAATAATCATTAATATCACCTATTATATTATATATCAGCTATCAATATATATTTAACTATTAAAATAATAATAGCTATAAAAATAATTTTAATCATGAATATAATTTAATATATTAGAATAAGTTTAGCTATTAAAATAATTTTATATATTAATATAATTTAATATATTAGAATAATATTGACTATTTATATAATAATAATTATCTAGATCATGTTAAATATTGAAATAATGTTGTTTAATTAGATAATGATGATTATTTAAGAAATATTAGATGTTTAAATTATAAAAAATACTTAAATTATTAAAATAATTAAATAATTAAATAATTAAATAATTAAAAAAATGATAAAATATCCAATAATTAGAATAAAAAATACTAAAATATGAAAAAATTAAAATAAAAAATAGAAATAATAAAAAAATAAAAAATAGAAATAAAAGAATTAAAATAAAAAATTAAAATAAAATTACCTATAAATTCAATATAAACTTAAAAAGTTGAAAAACTTGGTTAAACCCCATCTAAACAAAGCTAAACCATCAGCCCCTCCTTTTATAGAAGCAGATGAATCTTTATATAATTCTCCAGTACTCAATGATACTGGATTATTATCACTTTTATAAGTTTGTAAACCACTCCAAATTCTAGCTCCACCAGAATTTTTAACAAACCATTTGGTTGTAGAAGTTATCCAGCTATTGGACATACCATAGTTACCTTTGTAAATCATCGGAGTTATAATATCCAAATATTTACCAATTTTAGGAATATTTTGGCCATAATAATAAGCGTCTGAAGAGGTTTCAGGCATTACAGCTGCTGAAAGAAGAATGTTAGGATTATACTTATTAACATAGGATTTAGCCTGACTTACAAACTTAGTAATAGCTTTTTCACCAGTAACACCATTTGAATAGCTATATTTATAAGCAGTACCCGGATATCTAAGATAATCTAAATGTATTCCCCCAATATAATCCATTCTAGAGTAAGTTTTTATTTTAGATAAAATCTTATTAAACTGAGCTTGATTATAAGTTTTTTTACTAGTGTCAATAGGATTTATCCATTTCCCATTTGCATAGAAACATTGAATCCATAAATGAGTTTTTATACCCTTTTTAGCTGCATTTTTAGCCCATTTGATGACATTAGACTTCCCATATTGCGATATAGTTGCTTCATGTAAGAAAACATTTCCGATACCAGATTCAGCTAATTTTTCAAAGTTAACATTATAAAAATCTTTACTTTGTACCCATATAGAGTTGGTATTAGGAACACTTTTTGTTTTTGAAGTTCTAGTATATTTTGGGATATATTTATTAATTTTATTAGAACTACTAATCTTCAAAGTTACATATTTTGGGAGTTTATTTTTATAATAATCATAGTTTAGAACAGAAGCAAACATATAGACCGCAGTTTGATACTGAATTTTACTATTTTTAGTCCTAGAAATATAATTTGGAACTTTATTATACTTATCAATATATTTTGTAGTTTTTAAGCTATATTTATAATAATTTGATTGATAAATATTGGCTTTAATGTTTGTTCCAGATGGTTTTGTTGGGTTTTTAATATTATAATTTACAGTAACTCTTGAATTACTATTTTTCTTTTGATATTCAATTGTTTTAGTCATTAAATATGTAAATTCTGGAACAGAATATCTATATCCCTCAACAGTAACATAAGAAGGCAACCTCTTATTTTTTAAAACATATTTTTTAAGATTTTTTGATGAAGAAATAACTCCTTTTTGAGAAACTGTTTTAGAAGAACCTATAGAACTAAGTTTAGCTTTAGAGGTTGTGGAAACTTTAGAAGCCGCATGGGCTTTAATAACTCCTTTTGAATGATCTGCATTGTTTGCAGGAATTATTATATTACTACCATCAGCAGAACTACTACTTTTATAAATAGGATTTTCCTGTAAAAAGTTAAAATTGTTTTGATTTTCCAAACTAGCTACAACGCTGAAGGATAAAAAAAGAGTTAAAGTCAAAAATAGTATTAATACAAATCTATTTAAATTATTATCTATATTAGCTAATTTAAAAATTTTATATTTAATATTAGTATCCTTAATATTGTTATCTTTAATATTAGTATTCTTAATATTATTATATTTAATATTAGTATCCTTAATATTATTATATTTAATATTAGTATTCTTAATATTATTATCGTTAATACTAATACTCTTTGAAGAAAAATCATGAGTATTAATATCTACATTTTTATAATTATTATCATTATCACTATTAAATTTCATACCAAAAATATTTATACCGCCTACTAGCTATAAATCTTCATCAGAATATAAATATAATTAAATAAATTAAATTTAAGATATATATTTTAAAATAAATTATATTTACATATTTTATAATAAAATAAAATATATTTAAAATGTATATAATTAAATAAAATATATTTAAAACATATATAATTAAATAAATTAAATTTAGATACCTTATATATTAAAATGAAAGACAATTAGCTATTAAATTTCAAACAATATGTTTATTTTTAATTATAATAACAATCTCAAAATATTAACCATTCCGAAATATTTAACACTTAACTAATATTATTAAAAACAATATAGCTGATTTAAAAATCTTTATTTGAAATAGAAATAATCTTTATTTCTCATTATAATTAATATTTATACCTATATTTGGCATTATTAATAAATATTACCCTCAAAAATAGTGAAAAAAGAATTTTTTAAAATATTTAAAATAAATATATCTTAAATAAAAATAAAAATTTAGAATATAAAATAAAAGATTAGAATATAATAATAAAAATTTAGAATATAAAATAAAAGATTAGAATATTTTAGAATATAAAATAAAAGATTAGAATATTTTAGAATATAAAATAAAAGATTAGAATATAATAATAAAAATTTAGAAGAACAATTTCAGTTAATTTATAAAGAATGGTTTGTAGATTTTAATTTTCCTGATAAAAATGGAAATAGATATAAAGAAGATAGAAGTCTTATATCCAAATATTGAAGTTTTTGATAAGTTTAATTTAATAATAAAACCTTTTTTGAAAAAATATATAAAAATAACTTAGAAAGAAAAATTTAATCCAATTAAAAGAGATTTTACTCACTAAACTAATATTTGGAGAAATAAATGTTTTGGAAGTGGAAATTTAAAGAATTTCTTATGATTCTAATAAAAATAAAAATTGTGAGAAAAATTCTTCAGCTCTATTAAGAGAGGTTTTTGCTTTAGAATGTGTTAGATTCTTTCCTAAATTATATTGAAACATAGATCTTTTGTTTCTTTCAAACTCAAATGATTCAATAGTTTCATTAGCCAATAATTCTGATTCATCAATATTTATTAAATCAAATGTTTCATTTTTTGCTTGTTCATAATCTTCTATTAATTTATTTTTAAGTTTATCTTTAACAAAAACTATCAACGAATCACTTGTAATTTTATGGGCTATTTTATCCCCAACTTTATACCCATATTTTAATAATACTGCATTAGCCATATAAAACATAGAATAATAAGAAATCACTAAAACCCACAAATCTGATTCATTATTTTCATAGATACTTTCTGCAAGTTCTAAACTTTCCTGTGATCTTGATAAATAAGTTTCTATGATTGATTCACTAGTTTTAGTTTTCTTGAGTAATCCGTCATTTAAATATTGTCTGACATTATTTTCTGCTTTTTTAATATTTTTTTCTGGAATCAAAGAAAATTACCTCCTGTTGTTTATTTTTCATTAATGCTTGATAATAATTGATAATAATCTTCAATTCCATATAAAATTATATTTTGTTTTAATGCTTCACTTATTACTGTAAATTCTTTTTGGGATGCTAAATCGACGAATTCTTCAAAACTTAAAAAAATTGGATGAATATCAAATGGGAAAATATTAAGTTTTCTTTCAATATTATTTTGATATTTTTCATCACATATAATTATTAAATCTATATCTGAATGTTTATTGTAAGTATTTTTTGCATAAGATCCAAATAATAATACTATCTTCGGAAAATATGTCCTTTTTAAAATATTAAAAATATTATTCATATTTTTATTTTTTAAAATCTCTTCTCTTCTTTTATATTCCGCAGAAAAAAATTGAGGATTTGGATTTTTTATAGCTTTTACAATATTGGATGATCCTATTTTCTTTGTTTTGAGAATTTTAGCTTTAGATAACTTTTTTATAATATCATAAGTATTTTTATAATCTTTATTTAATCCATTAGCGATATTCCTAATAGTTAAATCTTCACTATCCTTCGACAAAACATATTTTAAAATTTCAATAGAATTAGAGTTCATTTTATCATTTATTAGTTATGGTATTTCTACCATAATATTATGGTATTTATACCATATAAATTTTTCCGATTATCAACATGAAATTTTATTTATATCTAATTAAGAGTATATATCAAAGATTAAAAATTCAGAGACTATTGAAAATTAGAAAAAAAATAAAAAAATATTCAGATAAAGATAGTTTATTTAATACCTAAAAGATTAAATAAATTAGCTATTCCCCATCTAAATATTACTATACCGTTTCCTCCACCAGCTAAAACAGATTTACAATCAGCAGTTAATTCTGAAACTGAAAGTCTAGATAAATCTTCATCAGAATGATAAGCATATAATCCTCCCCAAACTTCAGCACCACCAGAATTATCTATATACCATTTAGTAGTTGATTGAATCCATGCATTATCCTTACCATAGTTTCCTTCATAAAGCATTGGTACTAAAACATCTAAATATTTACCTAGTCTTGGAGCATCTTGACCATAGTAAATAGCAGCATCAGATTTTTCAGGCATTAATGCACCAGATAGAATAATTTTAGGATTTATATTTTTAACTGCAACTGAAAGTTGTCTTACAAACTCAGTTATAGCATCTGCACCATTTTTACCATTATCATAGCTAAAGATAGAAGCTTTATTAGAGCTACTTCCTGGATATCTTAAATAATCCAAGTGGATTCCAGCGACACCTGAAATACCGGCATAATATTTAGCCCTAGATATAACTTTATCAAAATAAGCTTGATTAAGAGCTTTTTTAGAATCAATTATAGGATTAGTCCAAACTTTACTTGTAGCATTATAAAAGGTAGTAAACCAAATATGAATCTTAAAACCTTTTGAAGTAGCTGTTTTAATCCAGTTAATAGCTGTTGTTGGATTTTTAAATATATCTTCATGAATAAATATATTTCCTATTCCATATTTAGCAAGTAAATCTAAATCAACATTCTTCATGTCTCCAGAATGAACCCAAATAGCATTTTTACTTGCAGACAAATTATAAGAAACATTACTACTTACTGAATCTCTTGAATACTTTGGAATATATTTATTTAAAGCACTGCTTTTTGAAACAGATAATGAAAGAGAAGTTGGTATTTTACTATACCTAGATATATAATCACCTATTCTTGCAAAACCATATACAGCTGTTTGATATTGAATTTTACCATAAGATGAACTCACATAATTAGGTATTTTGTTATTACTATCAATATATTTAAATGTTCTTTTAGCTAAATCATAATATTTAGCTTTAGAGAATGTTTTTTTAATAGTAACTCCTGAAGGACTAGATGGATTTTTAACATTCCATTTAATAGTGATTGAATTACTCTTTTTTAAATATTTATAAACAATAGCTTTTGAAACTAAATAAGTATATTCTGGAATTGAAAATTTATATCCAGAAATAGTTATATAATTTGGTAGTTTACCATATTGAAGTACATAACTTTTAACAGTTCTAGAAGCTTGAAATATTGCTGATTGGGAAAGTTTAGTTGGTTTACTTGTTGATCCAACAGAAGAAGATCCAGCAGCTTGAGTGTTTGAAGAAGCTAAACTAGATGAATTTCTATTATAAACAGGCAAATTTTTATTTAAGCTACTAGAAGATCCAACACTTATTGTTAATGTTGTTGGTAGTTTACCCCTAGCATAAATATAATTTAAAACTTTGTTAAGTCCAAAAATAGCTGTTTGATACTGTATTTTACCAAGAGAAGATGTAACAAAATTTGGAGCACGATTATTTTTTTCTATATAATTTACTATATTCTTTGCATAAGAATAATAAGTTTTAGAAGAAATTGTTCCTTTTATGCTGTTTCCAGATGGTTTAGATGGATTTTTAACATCATATTTTACTTTTATACTTGATGTGATTTTATTATATTTGTAAGTAAGGGTCTTACTTAAAATATACATATATTCACTCATAGAATATTTGTAACCAGCTATAGTTACATAATTTGGTAACTTTTTATATTTCTTAATGTAATTATAAACTGATTTTGAAGCAGCTAATACACTACTTTGAGAAAGAGTTGTTGGATATTTAACAACATTGGTTGAAGTTTTAAGCACTGTAGCTGAACTTGAAGAACTTCCATTAGAATTATCTGAAACAGACCCATTACTAGAATCGTTATCAGAAATACTATTTGAACTAGTTTCAGCTGATCCATCAGTAGCTAAAATTTCATCTGATAAGCTATTTATTTCTAAAACATTACTTGAATCATCACTTGATTCATTACTATTTATTTCATTAGCAAAACTAAAACCCATTGTTAAAAAAACTAAAATACTAAATAATAAAAATATTTTAGCATATTTTGATTTTGAAAAATTACTAATAATATTACCTCACTTTTGTATCTATTAAATTTTCATCTAACAGATTAAGCCCCACAATTATGGTCCATAAAGTTTAAATTTACAAAGTCATATTTGAAAACTTAAACAGCCATAATACTAAATCCGCCTCTAATTATCTAATAGCTAATTAAAAATATTATTATAAAGATTTAATATAATTAAATCAAATTAAATACCTTATATATTTATTATAATAATAAATATTATTATAAAAAATCCATAATAATTAAAAATTTTATAATATTTAAAGATTCTATAATAATAAATTTAATAAAATATTTAGAAAAGAATATAAAAAATTTTCTAATTCTAGAATATTAAAAAACACTAAAAAGATTTAAGTTAATTTAAAGATGAATACTTAAATCAATAAATATTTAGTAACCCTAGAAAAACATGAAAATTATCTAATTTCCCTTGATAAATATTTTTTAATTAGATACTAAATTTTAGAGTGATATTTATATGTTTTTTAAACTATTTAAATATTAATAAAAAAATAGTAAAATTAGCTGATTAAGTAATAAAGAATAAAATAATAAAATCTTTAAATTAAAAATTTAATATAAAAATATTTTTTTAATTAATATTATTCTTTTATTTTTTTATATATCTTCTTTTAAATCATTAATTTATTTAAAATTTATTAAATATATAAAAAAATAAAAAATAAAAAACTCTTAAAAAGTGAGAATGAATTTAAGAGCTTTTTAATAAATTGTTTAAATTATTTGTTTTAAATTTTTGTGTTTATTTTTGTTTTATTGGTCTGTATACTTTTAGTTTTAGTTTGAAAGTTTTACCTGCTTTTAAGCTAATTTTGAACTTTATTCTGTTGGCAGCATACTTGTAATTAAGTTTTTTATTGTAAACTTTCCATAACTTGTATTTCAAGTTTTTATAAAGAACTTGAGCACTTACAGTACCTGAACCAGAACCACCAAAGTTTTTAAAAGTCAACCATTTCATATAAACAATATTACCATGTCTAACAGCTTTACTATTAGCTCTTTTAACAAGCTTAATATTTGGATTAGAGTCTTCAGTACCTGAGCCTTTATAAACAGTGTACGCTACACTACCAGTAGAAGCAGAATAGGTAGAATCACCAGCATAATAAACTTTAGCAGTGAAATTACCAGCTTTAGATGGAGTATAGGATAAACTCCAACTTCCATCAGCACCAGTGACAACATTGTAGGATTTACCATCAATAACAACAGTAAGGTTAGCACCAGCTATAGGATTACCATTTTTATCAACGAGCTTACCAGTAATGGTTGTTTTTTTACCACTAGTAGCATTTTTAGGAACATTGATAGATAAATTACTTCCTAATTTAATGTAAAACTCAGCAGATCCAGTAGCATTATTGTAATCATCTCCACCATCAAAAGTAGCTGTCACAGTATGATTACCACCAGTAAGAGTACCTTTAGGTATTGTTAAAGAACCAGTACCATTCTCATCAGTAATAATACTACCAACTGTTACACCATCAATATCAATATCAACAGCATAATCATGGACAGGATCACCATCCTCATCAGTTACAGTTACTGTAATAGTAACAGACCCATCAAGATTCTCAGTCACAGTAATATTCACAGTAACATTGCCTTTACGTGCAGAAAACTCTAAATTCACATCCTGATTATCCAAAGTTCCATTAATCACTTGAATACCAGCACTAGCTATAGTCAAATCACCAATAAAATTACTAGTATTATCAACTACAAACTCTTGACCATTAAAAGTACCATTCACCACAAAATAAGGTAAATATTCAACACCATCATTAGTAAGAGTAGTATTCAAAACTAAAAACATGAAACTAAGAGTATCACCAAATTTAACATCATCCAAACTAGTAAGATTAGTGATATTCAATATATAATGATTATTAGTATCTACACCAAAAATCAAACCAGAAATATCATTAACACCCCACCAATTATAATCAAAACTACTATCATCATTAAAATCAGTAATATTAACACCAACAAGAGCTAATATCCGATTATATTCAACAGTAACATTGACAAGAGATCCAACATAAAGCCCTGTGAAATTCAAACCAGCACCATTAGGAGCAAAAATAGTATTTCCCCTAATAATAAAGTCACTTACATCAGTAGGCACACTTCCATAATTAGAAAAGAAATAAAATCCATCACCATCAGT
Organism: uncultured Methanobrevibacter sp.; assembly: GCF_937881195.1. Classification (GTDB taxonomy): domain Archaea; phylum Methanobacteriota; class Methanobacteria; order Methanobacteriales; family Methanobacteriaceae; genus Methanobinarius. Next base: position 14,699 of record NZ_CALGFC010000008.1, read on the forward strand.
AGAATTTATCACATTATTCAAAAAATTGAAACCACTAAGATTACCATCATAAGAATAAACATACACACCATAAAGCCCTCCAATAATGTTGTTATTGTCAAAGGTTATATTGATGTTGTTGCTGCTGGCTGCATACAGATAAACACCAACTGATGTTCCTGTGATGTTGTTGTTGACGAAGGTTATATTGGTGTTGTTGCTGCTGGA
>NZ_CALGFC010000009.1 GCF_937881195.1 uncultured Methanobrevibacter sp.
ACTACAATAATACTATAATATAACTACAATAATACTATAATATAACTACAATAATTACTATAATTACTATAATTACTAAATTAATTAATATAATAATTACTATAATAAAAAAATATTATCATCAATAATATTAATAATTATACTTATTCTTCACATATTATTTTATGTATAAATTAAATTTTATTTAATTATTCAATGAAAATAGTATCTAATCTTGGTTCAACAAAACAACATGGGCGAATAGCTAATATTCTAACACCACTTGCTCTTTGAGGACCAATATTTACAAATGATCCAAGTAAAGTTGTATTTCCACCTAACCCCATTGGACCAATATTTGTTTTATTAAGTTTTTTAGTTATATAATTTTCAGTTTCTGATTGATAATCTAAATTACCATAAACCATAGATTTTATCATCAAAGAATTAGCTTCATAATGTGTTCTTCCAATACCAATAGCAGGTATTGAAGGAGTACATCCTAAAAGATTTAAATTACTCTTAAGTATATCCACAGCTACATTTAAAACCTCTTTATAATCTCGTTTATGAAAAACTCGATATGTTTTAGCTCTTATTTCAGGACCTCCCCCTAATAATAACAAATTTATTTTTATTTTTCCATACAAATCTTCATTATCAGATTTTTCAATTATAAATGATGGAGGGATTACCATATCGCTTTCCCCATAAAGACCTTTAGATTGCTCAATCCGCTCCAAATCATCACCTTTAACAGCCATTGGCCTACCAGGAAGATTTTTAAGCCCATTTTCTATCCCTTTCTTAATTTCATCCAATAAATCTGAAGATATTGATGTATTTTCACCTAACTCAATAAAAATATGTGGAATTCCAGTATCATCACAAAGAGGAAGTTTTTGTTTATTTGCAATTTCTGCATTTTTAAGCATAAGTTCTAATGCCCATGCTGCATTTTCACTAGTTTCTTGACTTAAAGCCCTCTTAAAGGCATTTATCCTATTTTCAGGATATGAAGTACTAGCTTTAATTAATCCTTTTTCTATTTTTGATGATAAATCCATAGTATCATTTCAAATTTATAAATATTTCAAAATATTGTTAGAAATTAATTTAAAAATTAAATTTTCACTTTTATCTTTTTTAATTCCATAAATGAATTTAAGTCAAATTATTTTAATAAGCTATTGTCAAAAATAACATTTTTATTTATTTTAATCTTTTCAATTATTTTTAAGGACCTAAAAAGAGAATATAATAAAATATCTTTTAATAATATTGTAATAATTATAAATATTTAAATTTTTCTAATGAATAAAAAATAATATTTAATGAAAAATATTATTATAATTTGATTTATAAATCCTGTACAAAAAATTAAAAAGAGTGAGTTTTTAAGGCCTCTTATTTAAAAAAAACTCGAGGCGAATCATATTTTTTGTTTATTAAAAAATAAATTATAAGAGGCCCTAAAACATTGACCACACTCCAATTTTTAGGTTAAATTTAGGCCCTCTAAAAATGAAAATATTAAAACATAGTTATTATCAAAAATGAATTTCAGGGGTTTTAATAGAGAGCCTAAAAATAAAACCCATATTAATAAACTATTGATTAGTAGCGAATAATCACTATTAATCTATACATTAATATGTGAGTAATCACTATTAATCTATACATTAATATGTGAGTAATCACTATATAAAACTTTCTATATAATATAAAACTTTCTATATAATATTAAAAATTCTATTTTAATAATTTAATAATTTTAATAATCAGTTATTTTAATTATTAATATAATAATTAAATCAAAAAATAATTAGCTTTATATTAAATCAAAAAATAATTAATTTTATTTAGATTCAATAGCTTCAGGGTAATATCTTTCAATCATGTTTTTAACTAAAATAACTTGATTAATTCGTTCCTTAGCTTCTTTTGAAGTAGTATCCCAATTATGACTTTTAGCTACTGAACCTCCTGTTTTTAAATATACAGGAGCAGCTACTTTGATTATTTTTGGAACTTCATAATGACGTATAAAACCACCAGTAGATTTTGGATTTTCTGTATGAATATCAATAGGTATATTAATTGCTTCCCTAATACTTGCAATCATTGGAATAGACAAATCACGAACAGGATTGAAAGAATTTAAGCCAATACTTTCAAATAATTTTGCAGAAGCAGGATTTCCAGCACCTGCATGAGCAGAAAGCTTAAATTTAACATCTTTAGCTATTTCCCCTTTTTCTCTCATTTTAGCTAAAGCCCAAAGTAATCCTTCATCATAAAGAACTATGCCTCTAACTCCCAAGTCTAATGCTCTTTTAACATCTTCAATTGCATAAACTAAATTATCATAACCTCGAAGACGATATCCAATCCTTGAGCCTTCTTTAGTTTGAGCTGTGGCACTAGTATCATATACAGCACGAGGCCCTACACTTAAAAAAAGATCTAATTTATTATGTTTAGACAATTTAACCATTTCTTCAATTTCTTCATCAGTCAAAAACATGATCCCTTTTGTTTGAGTTACTCTATGAATTTTAACATCTTTTTCTTCAAAAGCAGAAATTAAAGAATTTAAAGTTGAAGGTTTCTGAATACCTGGAACTTCAAACTTATATTGACTACCATCAGAAAACCTTTTTTTTGAATAATAATTAGAATCAACCTCATTAATGCCAATTTTTTTAAGAGAAGATTTTGTTTCTTTCATTTTTACAGCCAAGATATTTTATAATATTATAAAAATTATACAAATTTCTTAATAATTCATTAAAATCATATTACTTTATAACCTATATTATTTTATAATATATATTATGTTATATCCCATATTATGTTATAAATTATTTATAATGAAATATATTATATTTGTTTAAATTAAATTATATATTGTACTAAAATGTTGTAAAAAATTTAATGGAATAATTATATTATTAAAATCATATTTTAACTAATTTTAAGATGTTTTAAGCTCTTGACAAGTAGGACAATAATAGATAGTTCCTCCTAAGTAAGATTCTTTAATAATTTTATCTCCACACAGAGTACAAGGATTTTTAAATGTTTTAGAAGATAATATTACTTCATAGCCCCCATACTCTCCAAAAAGTGTTTTTTCAGTATTTCTACCACCATTATCAGTCATTTCAAATAATGTTCTTTTTATACTATTAAATAAATTTATTTTGTCTTCTTTAGATAATTTTTTGAGTTTACTTTTAGGATTTATCTTTGCATTAAATAATATATCTTGTAAAGTACCATTTCCTAAACCAGGAATACGCTGTTTTGTAGCTAAAAAAGATTTAACTGATGAAATAGGTCTAACTTCAGAGATTAAATTTTCAAAATATTCAAAATCAAAATTGTCTGATAAAGGAGAAGGTTTATTAACCGCAATATCAAAATATTCATTTTTATAATTATTAGCTAAACTAACATGTAATTGAGCATACATACGAGCAGAGCATACAATTGCTGTAGAATCTTCAAATTTTATTAATAATTGGTTTTTTTCAGGAATTTCTTCTCCATCAATATACTTAATAAGTGTATCTTCCCCTAAAACAATAATCATTTCCTCATCGGTAAATTTATTTCTATTTTCAAGAGAATTTAAATTATTATCAGAATATTTATTGAAATCATTTTTAATTTTAGACTCCTCAACAGAAGAAATGCTAATCTGACCACCATAAGCATTAGCTCCCCCAATAATTTTTCCCTTAAGAAGGTCATTATATCCCTTGGAATCATTGTAAAAAAATGCAAATTTATGAGGATGAGTGTTAGTAATAACACTTACTATCTTCTTTCCTTTAATTGTTTTATTTAATTGATTTGCAATAGTATTGCTCTCTGGAATCTCAATCATGAGTAAACCCTTTAAAAATTTATTATAATTATTATAATTATCATGATTATTTTAATAATTATTAAAATAACCATTATTAAGATATTATAATTCGGATATTATAATCATAATATTATTCTTATAATTATTAAAAAATTTATTATTATAATTATTATATATTAATTATAACTATTATTATAAGCATTAAACTATTATTATAAGCATTATTATAACTATTATATTACTTATCTATTTTTATTTCAATTATGAAATACAAATTAATCTTTAATAAACATTTAAATTATTAATTAATTTTTTTCATGAAATCAACAATGTTCAAAAATTCTAAATAATCAATATTCTTTAAATTATCTAAATTAAAGTTAGGATTCAAAGATTCAAATTTTTTTAAAATATCCTCTTTAGAAAAAGGATTTTCAGCTTCGCCCTTTGGAAGCATTACAGAATTTTCATAATTCCCCTTAAAAGTTTTAATTATAATTTTTGAAGGCCTAAAATTAGGAGTCAGTTTATTAAATTCTTCAGATTCTTCGATTTTTATTAATTTCAAAATTTTTTCTAATTTAGGTTCATTTAAATTAAATTTATCTCTATTAATTTCATTTTCATCAAAAAAATGAAAGGCTACTGCATATGGCAAACTTTGTTTAATGTCCTCTTTATTTTTTGGATTGAAATTATTATGATTACTTGCAATTTTATAGGTTATTATAGATATTTCATCAATATCATCAATATTTAAATCATTATTATCCTTAATATTCACAATACTATCTATTGAAGAATGTAAATGTCTACAAAAAGGGTATTTTTTAAGATAAACTTCATTAATATGAAATTTTCCTATTGATTTATTTAAATAATCATTTAAATAATTTTTAGTGTTATTTATGCCAATATCTTCCAATAAAAAGAAAGACATAGCTTTCAAAAAGCCCTCATTACCATCCATAATAGATTCAGCTCCAGTGAATCCGTTTTTAGCTAGATAAGCAGATAAAATACCATTAGAAACAGACTTGCCTAAATGAAGTTGTTTTCCCATTGTCCCCATGTGATCAGACTCAAGAAGTCCAGAACTTTGAGTTCCACAAAGTCCCAAAGCATTTATAGTCCTTTTTAAATCCAAATTGAGTAGTTTAGATGTGACTGCTCCTGCTGAAAATGTCCCAATAGTTCCACTTGTATGAAATCCTTGATTTCTATGATACGGATTGACTAATTTTCCAAGAACAATTGCTACTTCATATCCACATATTACTGATTCTAAAAATTTTTTACCATCAACATTATTTGCTTCAGCTACAGCTAAAGCTGATGAAAATACAGTAGCTCCAGGATGTAATTGTGCAAATCTATGACCATCATCTAAATCGAGTGCATGAGCAGAAATGCCATTAATAAATCCTGCAATAAGGATATTAGAATGACCATTACCAATGATAGAAGACTTTTGATTTTTTAAATTATCATTAAACCCAAAAAGTTCATCAATAGATTTTAAAGCTATTTGAACACTTTCTTCAAGAAAACCCCTATTAGCCACTCCTAAAAAATCTAAAAGGCATAATTTAGCTTTTTCAATTGTTGTTTTAGGAATTTTATCATAATCTAAATTTACAATAAATTTAGATAGTTCTTTTATAATCATACATAAAATTCATCATTATTTCAAACAAAAACTAATTAAAATATAAGTGATTATCTTAATAAATATTATGCGAAATTAGTTATTATTATATATTGGTTAAAAAATTATTTTTCATCACTTTTAGAAAAAATACAAATAGAAATATGTTAAACAATACTAATAAATTTTACTTCTTTTATATACTACAAAAATAAAAATTAGTTTTAATATATACAAATAATTAATTCAACTGTCCAGTATTTCCGTACACTTGAAAAATAGCTTATAAAGTAAATATAAAAAATATATAAAAAATAGTATTTACACTTGAAAAAACACTACTTGCAGCTGCAAGAGTAATAATCTCAAATGAAAAAAATAAAATAAAATTGTATTAAATATAATGGTAAAATTAATTTAATATTTAATTAATTAAACAGAAAAAATAAATCCCAAATAAAAGAAAAAAAACTAAAAAAGAGAATATATAATAATTAAACACTAGCTAAATCTTTTTTCATAGCTGGTGCATGAATATTATTGATTGCAGAAGAATCCATAGTTTTAATATCTCTAGAATTATGAATTACAACCTTTACTTCAACTTCTAAAGAGATAAGTTCATCAGTTATACAAATACTCATTCTCACAGGCCCTCTATTACTCAAATATTGTTTATCAGGAACATCAAAAATTTTAGAAGCATCTAATATCTCGAGAGCAACAGGAACATCATTTTTATCAAAGTCCAAAATAATTCCTTCTTCAAGTTCAACAGATTCTTTGTACTCATAATCATCTTTAACTCTAATTCCAAAAACATCAAAATGATAATCATACATGGACTCTATATCTATACTTTTATTGGGTTTCACGCTCTCGCAACCTCCTATCTTCCTTAAATGGATATGCTGTAACAACTTCGATTTCTCTATTATCAGTTATTTCAATAATAATATACAAATCATGCATTGTCTTATTTTTATCAGGATAAATCAATTTAAACCTATTTTCCCTAGTTTTAGTAATTCCTAAAGGTATTTTATTACAAATACACTTTTCAATATAATTAAAGTCAATACTTCTATGAAACCAATTATTTAAAACATGGTCAATAATTCTGATATCTCCACAATTTTTTATGATATCTAAAGCCTGTTCAAGATCATAATCAAAAATAGAAAACACCAAACCTTTCTATAAAAAAATCTCAATTAAAAAAATTTATAGTGTATATTATGTTTTTTAAATTATATAATAATTTTGTAATTTTCAATACATTAGTATGATATACTATATATAGCTATCGCTAAGTATTGAAAATATGAATATATTTATCTACCTTGATAAAGGCATATAAATTTTTTCCCTTGATTATCATATTGCAAGTGTAATAAGTACTTCAAATGTAATACTTATTTCATGTGTAAAAAAAATAGTATATTTAAAAATATTTAAGTATAATTATTAAAATATTATTATTTAAGAAACTATAATGAAATAAGGACTAGAAAAAATGGGATTTAAACGACAAAGAAATATAAATAAAGTAGTTTAATAAATTGAATATCAATCTTCTTTGTAAATAACTACTTCTCCTGTGTTTTTCTGAATAATTATGTTCATATGTTTTTCTGGGTTAGAAGAGCTATTTATAGCATGCCATATTTGAAAACCATCTTCTGGTTCAAAATTTGTTACCATATCATATCCTTTAGATTCTGCTAATTTTTTCACATAATCATCTTTTTCTTCAGAACTCATGTTACTAAAATTTTGAAGTTTTATAATTTTATCTCCTTCTTCAAATTGAGCTTTATAAGAAATAGGATTATCCTGCGAATTATTAGATTCTGATGACCCCACAGCTGTTTCAGAAACTATATTAGGAGACAAATAGAATACTCCTCCTAAAAAAGCAATGAGGATTATTAAAAGGATAATTATTGATTTATTTTTCATAATATCATTAAATTATATATTGTATACTCATTGTATAAGAATATTTCCAACTATATGCATAAGGTGTTGAAGTAGGGAGTTTAATAATTGACCCATAAGCATCTGTCGGTAAGACTATAGCAGTACCTCCTGAAGCAGTTATATAATCATTGTTTTTTTTAGCTGAACTGAAAAATCCATAGGTAGCGCCGATAAATCCGGAAACAAAGACTTTACTAGTAACTTTTTTAAATGTGAGTTCCATTATTGCATTCCATTTATTAGGATTGCTTAATTTAAAATCAAATTTATAAGCTTTTATTCCAGAAGGTAATAAATAGACATATCCAGAATCAGTATACCCTCTACCGTATATGTTTGACATTTTATTTTTAGATATTGTTTTTATAAAAAACTTTTAAATTATTCACAAATACTTTTAAATTGTTTATAGATTTATTTATAGATTTTTGTAGATATATCTAAAAACTTAAGTATATTATTTAAATTCTCATTTATCATATTTGTTTAAATTTTCATTATTATTTATAAACTTTTTAAAAATTAAAAATTTAATTGTTATAATTTATTATATTATAATAATTAATTAATCTATATCTAAGGGTAAACAATCAATTTATATCAACTGATAAATAATTAATTTAAATCTACTAATAATTAATTAATATCATAATGAATTATCAATTAAATTATTGATAATATTTATTTAAGTATTGAAATATAAAAGTTATTTATTAAATTTATATTTTATTAAATTTATATAATATTAATTTATAAAATCAAAAATGTTAATTTACACAATTAGATTAAAAAAATAATAGAAATTTAATTATAATTTTATAATCAAAGAAATATTATAATTTTATACTTAAAAGAATATTATAAATTTATACTCAAAAAAGTATTATCTTCCCCTATTATATAATTAAAAGAATATTATGAATTTATACTTATATAAATATTTGTTATCTTATATTAATTTATAATTAAGAGAATATTATGAATTTATATTTAAATAAATCAAATTACAATTAAAGAGGTTCTAGAATATGGTTATGGAATTATTAGCTCCTGCAGGATCTTATGATGTTTTTAAAATTGCAGTTAATTTAGGTGCTGATGCTGTCTATTTAGCTGGGCAAAATTTTGGAGCTAGAGCATATGCAGAAAATTTTACTACAGAAGAAATTAAAAAAAGTGTTGAATATGCTCATTTAAATAATGCAAAAGTCTTTATTACAGTTAATACACTTATAAATAATTTTGAAATAATCGATTTTTTAAAATACATATTTAAGCTTTATAAAATAGGTGTTGATGCAGTTATTGTTCAAGATTTCGGAGTTTTAAAACTATTAAAATCTATTTTCCCAGAAATGAAAATTCACGCCTCAACACAGATGTCATTAAATAATTATTATAGCGTACTATGGGCAAAAGAAAATGGTGTTTCAAGAGTGATATTTCCTCGTGAACTTAGTATTGATGAAATATCCAAAATACATAAAAAACTAAAAAGAAACGATGTAGATATTGAATTAGAAGTTTTTTCACATGGAGCTCTTTGTTATTCTGTTTCTGGAAATTGCTACATCTCTTCTTTAAATAATGGAAGGAGCGGTAATAGAGGAGCTTGTACCCAACCTTGTAGAAGAGAATATTTGTTAAAATATAAAGGACATAAAGTGGGTGATGGTTATTTACTATCTACACATGATTTAAATCTGTCTGATGATTTAGATAAACTAAGTGAGTCAGGAATTGATTCAATTAAGTTAGAAGGGAGAATGAAATCCGAAGATTATGTTGGAACTATAGTAAATTCATACAGAAACCTCTTAAATAAAAAAGAAGGATCATTTAAAGATGATTTAAACCTTGTTTTCAATAGGAATTTTACAAAAGGATATATATTTAATCAAAAACCTAGCGAAGTTATGGGTCGTGAAAGTTCAGGACATATTGGATTTTACATTGGAGAAATAACATCAATAAACAGAGAATATCCCGAAATAGTCCAAGAAAACACAGATACCAAGAATAAAAAACTGCATAAATATAAAAAAAGAAAATCAAAAGAAGAAAATGAGAAAGATGATGAATCAGAAAGAAGAGTTAGAACTGTTAAAGAGATTAAAGTTTCTAAAAAAAATCCAATTCAAATAGAAAAAGGAGATGGAATAGCATTTAAATTTGGCAATAAAATTAAAGGAATTTATATTGATGATATTATCGAACAAAACGAAGAATATATAGTTTTTAATACAACAAGAAATATTAGAGTTGGAGATAAAGTTTATATAAGCTATTCTAAGTCAATTCATAAAGAACTTAAAAAGTATAAAAAAGAGTTTATTCAGTCAAAAATACCTATATCATTGAATATGTTTTTAGATGATAAATTAAATATAAAAGTAAATATCAATTATACTTTAAATGATGATATGATTGAATTTGAGTATATTGCCTCTTCAAAATTTGAAAAAGCTATTAATCGCCCTATTAAAAAAGAAGAAATAGAAAAACAATTATCAAAAACAGGAAATACTCCATTTTTTGTTGACAGAACAGAAATTAATAATTTTAAAAATGATATTTTCATCCCAGTTTCCAAATTAAATGAAATTAGGCGAGAAATACTTGAAAAAGCCACTGAAACTCTTTTAAATTATTATAAAACCGACAAAAATAAAATTAATGATGCGAAAAGTAGGCTAAATCGATTTGTTAAAAAATATAAATCTAAAAAAGATTTATCTAAAAAAGAGCTATCTAAAAAAGAGCTATCTAAAAAAGAGCTATCTAAAAAAGAGCTATCTAAAAA
>NZ_CALGFC010000010.1 GCF_937881195.1 uncultured Methanobrevibacter sp.
CGTTATATTCAGGTATAATGAAGTGAATTTTTTTGGGGGTTTTTTTAAGTGATGTTTTTTCTTTTAATTGTTTAGTGAATGTTCATTATTTTTATTAATGGGGAAAAAATTAGTTATAAAAAGTTTCTTTTATAATGTAATCTTTTCCTGATTAATAAAAGATGAGGGTATTATAGCACTCCTATTTGAGAATTATATTATATTATTTTTTTAATTAAAGTTTATAGTCAATTTTATTTTAGATTATAATATTTTTTTTCAAAAAATAACATAACGAGTGATTAATATGCAATTATTTCATTCTTTTTTTTAATCAAAATGATTTAATCTACTGATTGATGGTGATAAAATCGAATTAAATTAAAAAAATAATAAAAAAATTTTTAATATTAAATGGAGGTGAAAAATATGGAAAAAACTATAAACTATAAAAAAATATCAATCCACACTTTAATCATAGTAGCTATCATATTATTTGCTGCAATAAGCTTACAAAGTGGATTTGCAACTACAACCACTACTATCGATAATCAAACTTCTGGTGGAATAAGCAAAGCAATCAATGATTCAGCTCCGGGCGACATCATAGAACTTGACGAAGGAACATATACAGGCAACAACAATACTAACATGACAATAAACAAAAACATCACAATACAAGGAAAAACCAAAGATAAAGTAATAATTGACGCACAGGGACTATCTAGGATATACACAATAGGAACTGGTTATAATATAACATTTATAAATATAACATTCATAAATGGGAATATTATTGGAAATAATGGGGGAGCAATATTGAGCAATAATGTAAATAATAGGTTAACTATAATAAGCTGTACATTTATCGATAACATAGCAATTAATACAACAACTACCAATGGTCGAGGTGGTGCAATTTCCAATGCTGGTCATTTTATGACTATTATTGATTCTAATTTCATAAATAATATTGGAATTGAAAGTGCTGGCGCAATTTTTAATAGTGGTGCTAACATGATTATTATGGGGTCTAATTTCATAAATAACACGGCAAATTCTACTAATGGTGGTGCAATACGTAATACTGGTAATAATGTTACTATATTTACTTCTATTTTTAGCAATAACCTAGCAATTGGTAATGGTGGTGCAATTTGGTTTAATGTTGCAGGTAATTTTACTTTAATTAACTCTACTTTCATAAATAACAAAGGGAATAATGGTGGTGCATTTTCAAATAATGGGGGTAATAATGTAACTATATTTGATTCTATTTTTATTAATAATACTGCAATATCTACTGGTGGTGCAATTTACAATCCCGATACTGGGGATAATAACTTAACTATATTTGATTCTATTTTTATTAATAATACAGCAATATCTACTGGTGGCGCAATACGTAATAATGCTAATGGTACTAATATAATTGGTTCTACTTTTATAAACAATACTGGATCAAGTGGGGGAGCAATTCAGAATAGTGGAAGTAATGTTATTATTTTAGGTAATGATATGACTGGAAATAAAGCTATTAACAATGGTGGAGCTATTTCTATTAGTAATAATAGTGACAATTGTACTGTGATTGGTAATATTATTGAGAATAATACTGCTAGTAATGGTGGAGGTATTTTTAATAATGGTAGTTCTACTATTATTGGGGATAATATTATTAAGGATAATAATGGTGATGGTATAACTAATGAAGGTAATGCTACTATTGTTGATAATGTGATTGTTGGTAATGGTGGTTATGGAGTTTCTAATAATGGTACTGTTATTATGGAAGGTAATACTATTTCTGCTAATTTAGATCAAGAATCGATATTAGCTATTAGTTCTAGTGTTTCTGGTAGGGTAGTGACTGTGACTGTTAAGGCTACTGATATTGTTGGTAATGTTCTTGTTGGTGCTACTGTTAATTTCTATGTTGACGGTGTTTTACTGGGAACTGAAATAACTGATAATGATGGTGTTGCTCAATTCATATACACTGCAACCAAAGCAGGGACAAATGATATTCTTGTTGTTATGGATGAGTTTAGTGTAATTGATGTGGATGATAATGAGTTTATTTATTCTACTGTTAGCAATACTACAAGTGTGGATGTAGCTAAGTTCAATACTAATGTTACTATTGTTGTTTCTAATGCTACTGCTGGTAAACAAACAATTGTTCGCGGTGTTCTTGTAGATGATAATGGAAACCCTATAAGTGGTGCTAGTTTGAATGTTGTTATTGGTGGTAAATCTTATGGTGTAGTTACTGGTGCAGATGGTAGATGGGAATTACCTTATATTCCATCTAAAGTAGGTAATTATAATGCAAAGGTTTACTATAATGGGGATAATCTTTATTTAGCTTCTACTGGTAGTGTAGCTTATACTGTTGCTCAAGAAGAGTTTGGTATTCCTCAAGTACCAAATATCCGACTTGTTAAAAGGAATAATAGCAAAGCTGTTAGACATGGAAATGTTGTTTATATGAAATGGTTGACTTTTAAAAACTTTGGGGCTTCTGGCTCACAAACAATAAATGCAAAAGTCATAATTAAAAACCTAAAATACAAACTATGGAAAGTATACAACAAAAAACTCAACTATAAATTTGCAAAAAACAACATAAAGTTCAAATTAAACCTAAAATCCAACGGCGTATTTAAACTAAAACTAAAAGTCTACAGACCAATAAAATAAAACTAGAAAACAAAAAATTAAAAACATTTTAAAGGGAAGAAAAGATTAAAATAAATAGATTTAAAATCTATATTTTTTAATTAAAAATCTTCCTATATTTTTTTTAAAATTCTATTAACTTTTTTATTTAGCTAAAATATTAAATTTATTCTTTTAAAATAGCTTATACTTGAATTTATTCTATTTTTCTTATTTATTCTATATTTAAAATTATTTTAATTATTTTATTAATCATTTTATTATTCATTTTATTATTCATTTTATTATTTATTTTATTATTCTTTTTATAATTTTCATTAAATGTATTGTTACCATGGGTAACATTTATATAGTTTGATTCATAAATAATATATTGTTACCATGGGTAACAGTTGTCACATTTGATGACTAAATTTTAACTTTAAAATAAAAAAATGAGGTATAAAAATGTATTTTGATGAAAATTTTAATGAAAACGAACTCGAAGATTTGTCATTAGCTAACTTCATGACAATAGCTAATAAAGCGTATATATTATATTTAAACCAAAAAATTGGTGATTTAAATATAAACATGGAACAAATTCCTTTAATATTCGAACTTGATAAAAAAGATAGCATTTCTAAAAAAGAATTAGCTAAATATTTATTTATGAATGATAGGAATACTACAAAAGCTTTTATGGAATTATATCACTTAGGAATAATTGATAAAAACTATATTCCAGAGGAAAATGATGATAAAAAATCCCATGTTAAAATATCTTTAACCTCTTATGGAAAATATATAGCTTCTGAAATCAGAAAAATTGATCAAGAGTGGGAAGAATTAATTTATAACAATATAGAATCTGCTGATAAAGAAAAAATAATTGAAAATATGAAAGAGGTAGCTGTTAGTTCTATTAAGACCAATGAAGATAATGATATATTTGAAAAAAATAAATCTAAAATCTTAAAAACAAAAGCTATTGCTGATAGGGTTATATCTAGACTTTTTGATTGTGATATTGATAATGATTATTCTAACTTTAGAAAAGATTGTTTCAATATGTTTAAAAATCATAATAAAGATTATGACTGTGAATTTGGAGATAGTTTCCATTTTAGGAATCATTTACATGGAAGAATGCACAGAAATAGAAGAGGTCCATTTTAATTCTTTTTCTTATATTATTTTTTAAATTTTGAAAATTTTTAAATCATTGAAAATGTTTATAATTGATTTAAAATTGAATAGAAATAGAATAAAAGATTTTTAGTTATATAATAAAAAATAAATAGGATTAAAACGACTATAAATTTAATTAGAAATAGTTTAATTAGAAATAGTTTAATTAGAAATAGTTTAATTAGAAATAGTTTAATTAGA
>NZ_CALGFC010000011.1 GCF_937881195.1 uncultured Methanobrevibacter sp.
TTATATAAACTGTTTTCTAATATTATTTATTGGATTTTTTCTTATTTAAAGGTTTTTGAATGGTTTTTTTAATGCCTTTTTTGCAAAAATTTTTACATTAGAAAATTAGAATATAAAGAAAAAAATAAAATATAGGAGATAGACTCTAAAAATACGAATAGAATTTGATTTTTATTATTTTAATTAGATTAATTAATAATTAAATCCTATTAAATTGAATTATAATTGATAATTTCTTAAAAAACTAATAAATAAAAAAATAGCTATTAGCTATTATAAAATGAAAAAAAATTAAAGTTTAAGAATTAAAATAAAAAAATTTATTTTTAAATAGATTACATTTTTAAAGGTGCAGATATACCTAATAGCTCTAAACTATTTTTTATAGTAATTCTAGCTTTATCCACCAATAAAAGTCTAGCTGACTCAATTTCACATCCCAAAACTTGTTCTGATTTATAAAACTTATTAAAAGCACTAGCAAGATCCTGTACATATTGAGCAATAGGATGAACTCTCATAATATCTGCTGATTCATCAACTACAATTGGAAATTTAGCTATCAATCTAATTAAATCCATTTCAACTTCATTAGGAGTCCAATCGTCCTCAATTTTATCAAAATCTATATTTAATTTTTCTTTAGTTAAGTCGAAGTTTCCACATTTTTCAAGTAGTTTACAGGCACGTGCATGTGCATATTGTATTGAAGCACATCCTCTTTCAAAACTAAGAGCCTCATCCCATTTGAAAGTTATATGTTTTTCTGGAGATAATCTTGAAATAAAATATCTTATAGCTCCAATACCTATTTCATTAGAAATTTTATTAATTTCATCTTCATTAAGGTCATTTCTACGTTTTTGAACTTCATTTTTTGCCCTATCAATTGCTTCATCTAATAATTCATCAACTGATATAAATACCCCTCTTCTTGTAGACATTGACCCTTCTGGAAGGGTTATAAATTCATAAAATATAACTTCTGGTGATTTCTCATTTAATAAATTTAAAGCCATACTTACTTGTTCAATAGCTAACTTATGATCAGAACCTAAAATGTCAAGTACAAGATCTCCTTGTTCTGATTTCCATTTGTGATAAGCAAGGTCCCGAGTTGAATATAAAGATGTTCCATCGGATCTTCTAAGAACAAGCTCTTTTTCTATTCCAAAATCTTCTAAATCCAAACATAAAACTTCTTCTTCTTTTGTATGGCCAGTGGCAATTAAGCCATTTACAACTTTATCAACTTCACCATTTCTTACAAATTGTCCTTCCCATACAAAATCATCATGAATAATGTTTAGATTATTTAAAGTTTGTTTTACCCCAGTTAAACAATCATTAACAGCTTTCTCAAAAATTTCATCTAAGTCTTCACTTAATCCACCTTCATAAGCTTTAATAAGGTTGTCAACTTCGATTTTTTTATCTTCATTAGAATTTATATATTCATTAACTTTGAAATAAAGTTGACCTATTTGATGGTCTATTTTATTATCTAAATTAGACTTATCTGATTTATTATCTAAATTATTCTCATTTAAGCTATTATCACTTAAATTATTAGCTATATTATCAATATATTTTTTAGACAACTCTTCATCAATACTTAAACCTAATTTTTCCATTCCAAAAACAATCATAGCTATTTGACGGCCCATATCATTAACATAATATTGTGTGTTAACTTCATATCCCGCTGTTTTAAGAAGTCTTTTTAAAGAATCTCCAATAATTGCATTTCTAATATGGCCTATATGAAGAGGACCATTTGGATTAGCAGAAGTATGTTCTAAAACAATTTTTTCATCTTTAGTTGTGAGTTTTCCATAATCATCTGAAACACTTTCAAGTAATCTTCTTGAAAATGTTTTATAATTTATAAAAAAATTTATATATGGACCTTTAGCTTCTACTTTTTCAAATATATCAGAAATTTCAATATTTTCCATAATACTAGAAGTAATATCCATTGGAGACATTTTTAATTTTTTAGCTAATTGGAATGAAATAGTTGTTGCTAAATCACCCATTTTTGGATTTGGTGGAAATTCAAGCTTAATATCCTCTGGAATTTCATAATTTAAATTTTTAAGAGCATTTTTTAAAGAATCTAATGCATTATTTTTGATTTCAAAGTACATATCTTCACCATATGAATATAATAATAAAATACATTTATAGTATAATAGAATACCTTTATATTCGCTACCATTTTTTTATCTTATACTATTCATATTATATAACTTTTTTATATTATATAACTTTTTTTTAAATTTAACATTCCATTTTTATAGCGTTTTTTTTTTGAAATTTTTTTATGTGTTTTGTTTTTACACTTTAAAAACCTGGATATTTAATTATTAGATTTATAATGATTTATTTAGTTTTAATTTCTTTTTAATTATTGGTTTCTTTCTTATTATTAATTCCCTTTCTGATTATTAATTTATTTAAGATTTATGTTAGATCATTCCTAGTTTTTTCTGAATTTAAATTTTTAGCTAAATAAAACTCAATAATTTTATGTAATCTATTTTTGATTTATATTTCAGAAAAGTTATTATATTATTAATTACATAATAATTATTACAAATATTAATATAATAATCTATTAAATGATATATTTAGAGGTGTGTTTTATTCTTGATTTTAATTTACACGAAGTTGATGATATACTTCAAAATGTTAGAAATACTAATAATATCCTGATACAAAACACTTCTCATTTCAAAAAACAAGCTAAAACTTATAAATACTGTAGTTATGACTTAACATATGAACTACTTCAAAATCATGCCCCTCATGATATAAAATATTCTGAGGACAATAAATTCAAGGTAAGATATTTAAACCCAAATAATGAAAAATATTATACTTGCATTGTGATTTTCATTGTTGATAATGAGAAAATTAGAATAATAACAACACATCCTGAAAGGAGGAAAAAATATGACTGATAAAAAGCAATTAGATTATAGTTACGACTATTTAGCTGATGCTTTATTTATCTATGTAGTTGGAAGTTCTGATTATGAGGAAGCTATAGAAATAAATAATAACACTTATTTATCATTAGATGAAGATAGCTATCCTGTAGCTCTTGAAATTCTAGATGCTAGTAAAGTTTTACATGTCAAAAAATTTAATTTAAAGAATATTAAAAGTATTAATTTAAAAACATGTATAAATAATAAAGAAATCATTGTTGATTGTGTTTTAGAAGTTCCAATTCATAATAAAAACCAAATAAAGTCAACAAATTCTGTAATAGTTAATGATATGAATTTACCAAATATAACTGCTGAGTTAGCTACAGCATAATTTTTAATAATATATTAGATTATAATTTAAAATTTTAAAACATATTATTTTTTATACATCTCGTTTTTCCATTTTTAAAAATCTCTAAAAGAATACCTTTAAACTTACTTATCTCTCACATTAGCCTATTAATTTTAGTATATTGTCTTTAAATATAAAAGATAATAAGATTATGTGTTATAAAAGAAAAAAATAATATATTTTAAATTTTTAAACATATAATAAATATAGAGTATAAAAATGTAAAATAAGAGTATAAAAATGTAAAATTAGAGTAGAAATTATGATTAAATTATGAATAAGCTATAATAAAATTATAATAAACTATAATGAGCTATAATGAACTATAATAATACTATAACTAGATTATACTAAATCCCGGTCAATAAAAAAAAATAAAAAAAAATATTTAGTTGAATTTATATTTTAACTAAATACTTAAATAAATCAAAGACCTTTAAGCCATATCGTTATATAACCAATTTTAGGAATTATAAACGGCTGATCTCCAATCGTCACTACTCTTTCAGTTATTTGCGATGGCGATACAAGATAAGGGTCTGGAACATCATTGTTATCACCCTTTATTACATAGTATTTACTTCCATTAACGTTTGTCTCATTTATAATTCTATGAATAACAGGGTTTGGGAACCATTTAGCATTATAAACAACTATATCTCCTACTTTTGCATTATTTGGATCGAACTCATGAATTCCGAGGAAATCAGCTTTTTCAACTACTACAATATCTCCTCTAAAAAAAACAGGTTCCATACTGCCGGAAACAACTACATTCATGTGTTGGGCAATTAATAAACCAAAAATAATTATTAATGCATAAATAGCTATCTCTTTTTTTGTTGACATTAAAGCACCATATAATTTTAATTTATTAAAATGAAATTTTTATATTAACAATAATTATTGACTTCATGTTATATAAACAATTTACTAATTTTAATCATTAAAATATTATTAATCATCAAAATATTTTTAATCATTGAAATATTAATAAACTTTGATAAAAATAAAAATTAAAGTAAATTTTTTATAAATATAATAATTTTTTAATATGAATATGAATAAATTTTTAATATAAATTTAATAAAATTAAAAATCTACAATAGAAAAAATAATTCTACAATATATAGTATTAGCTAACATTATTAGCAATAAACCAAATTAACTAATTAAAAAAAATAAAAACAAAACTATAACAGCTTGAAATTAAAAATTGAATTTTATAAGATAAAATTTTTTTAATTAAATATCAAAATTAAGATTATTATTAAATATAAAAATTAGAATTACTAATTAACTTAAAATTAGAATTACTAATTAAATTAAAATTAGAATTATTAACTAAATTAAAATTAGAATTACTAATTAAATTATTAATTAAATATTAAAATTAAAAATTTTTAGATGTGTTGAAATTAGTAATTAATATACAAAAATAATAGGATTAATAGAAATTAAATAATAATTTCTATCTTAAAATAGCTCCTTTATCTGCAGAACTAACTGATTTTTGATAAATATTCAACCAACCCTTAACTTTCCTTTTTGGAAGTTCAGCATTTTCTATTCTTTCTTTAATCTCATCATCAGATAAATCTACATTGATTTTCCTATTTTTAATGTCAATTTCAATAATATCCCCATCAATTAAGCCAGCTATTGGGCCACTACTCATTGCTTCAGGAGATACATGCCCTACACAAGGTCCACGAGTTCCTCCAGAAAATCTACCATCAGTTATAAGAGCAACATTTTTTATTCCAAGACCCATAATAGCAGAAGTTGGATTAAGCATTTCTCTCATTCCAGGACCACCTTTAGGACCTTCACAGCGTATAACAACGATATCACCCTCAACAACTTTCCCATTAAAAATTGCTTCAACTGACTCTTCTTCACTATTGAAAACCTTAGCAGGGCCTTTATGATACATCATATCATCTTCAACAGCAGCTTGTTTTATTACAGACCCATTTGGAGCTAAATTTCCTTTTAATATAGCAATTCCGCCTTCATCATGAACAGGATTATCAATTGACCTTATTACATCCCTATTTTTAACTTCTATATCCTTAATATTTTCTTCTATGGTTAATCCATTACAAGTAATCAGATCAGTGTTTATTTTATCTTTAATTGATTTTAAAACTGCAGGAATTCCTCCAGCTTCATGAAGATCCAACATAGTATCTTTACCTGCAGGACTCATAGAAGCAATATGTGGAACATTTTTGCTTATAAAATCAAATAATTCAAGATCAACTTTAATACCTTTATCTTCAAATTCACTAGCTATAGCAGGAATATGTAAAGCAGTGTTACTTGATCCACCTAAAGCCATATCTACAGCCAAAGCATTTTCAAAAGCTTTTTGTGTAACAATTTTAGAAGGAGCTAATTCTTCCTCTATCATTCCAACAATACGTTTCCCAGATTTTTTAGCTATTTTAAACTTATCTTCATCAGCAGCGAGTGTTGTAGCACACATAGGTAAGCTCATACCAAGAGTTTCAGTCATACAAGCCATAGTATTTGCAGTAAATAATCCTGAACAAGAACCAACACTAGGACAAGCACTACATTCAAGCTCATATAAATCATCCTCGCTCATTTCTCCTTTAGAAACTTCTCCAACGGCTTCATAAACACTGATTAAATCTGCATTTTCTCCTTTGAATTTACCTGGAACCATTGGCCCACCAGTTACAACAATAGAAGGAATATCTAATCTTAAAGCAGCCATCAACATTCCAGGAACAACTTTATCACAACTAGGAATAAGAACAAGTCCATCGAGGCTATGGCCCATAGCTACACTTTCAACTGTATTAGCTATAATTTCACGAGAAGGAAGAGAATATTTCATTCCTTCATGATTCATAGCTATACCATCACAAATAGCCATAGTGTTAAATTCAAAAGGAACACCCCCAGCATCCAAAATCCCTTTTCTTACTTCATCAGCTACTTCTTTCAAATGAATATGTCCAGGAACAATGTCTGTAAAACTGTTAGCTATTCCAATAAATGGTTTTTTAAAATCATCATCTTTAAGTCCACAAGCTCTAAGAAGAGACCTATGTGGAGCCCTTTCAATTCCTTTTTTTATACTATCGCTTCTCATTTAATCACTAATAACTATGAATCATTAAAAATAGTTAAGCCTTTTATAATATATTAAAGCTTTTTATAATAATTTTTTATATATTTTAATAATAATTTTTTATTTTATTTTTTTTATAATATTTTTTATTATATTAAAACTTTTTATAATATTTATAATATTTTTATAATATATTTCTTTATTATATTTTTTAATAATATGTTAAATTTTTTATAATATATTTATATTTTTAACTACTTAACTTTTACAAATAATAATTTAATATAAAATATTTTGAAATTTCAAATTAATTAATTAATTAATTAAAAAGTAAAATAAAATAAAAAAAAATAAAATGAAAAAAATAAAATGAAAAAGATATTTATTCATAGTAATTAAATAAAAAAATTAAATTAATAGAAAATAAGAAGAAAAAGAAGAAAAAATAGAAAAGAAATTAAAATAGTAAAAATAACAAAAAGAAGAAAAATAAAAATAGAATAATGGGAATTAATAATAGAAATTAATAATATATTAATGTTTACTTTAAATAACTGTTTTAAGAGACTATTTTTCTGATTTTATCATTGTTAGTACCATCTTAAATTTTTCATTTGCAAACAAAGCATGAGGTTCATTTGCTGGCATTATAATGAGATCTCCTTTTTTTACAGTATTTTTATTACCTGAGATAGTAATTTCAGCTACACCATCAACTATTTGAACCATAGCATCAAAAGGAGCACTATGCTCACTTAGTCCTTGTCCTTTATCAAAAGCAAAGATTGTAACGGTGCCAACTTCTTTTTTAATAATTTCACGACTAACAACAGCTCCATCTTGATAAGTAGCTAAGTCATCAATTTTAATTGGTTTACTTTTTAGATTATCCATGATTAATCTCCTTTAGACATAATAATTTGATTTAAGTTAATATTAGATTATAATTTAACTAATATAAAATATAATTAACTAATATATAATCTAAATAGCTAATATAAAATATAATTAATATATAATATAATAGCTAATATAAAATATAATTAACTAATATATAATCCGAATAAGTAATATAACTTACAATTAACCTAATATTCTTTTAATATCTTCTTCTGGGTCGCCTATTGGAGTTAAATTATAGTTGTTAACTAAGAAATCAGCTATATCACCATTTACCCATGCTGGTAAAATAGGTCCTAAAAGCATATCTTTTTTGTTTAAAAAGAGTAAACTCCAGAATATAGCTACTGCTTTTTGTTCCATCCAACTTAAGACAATTGTTAATGGAAGATCATTTAACTCTAAGTCAAAAAGGTCAGATAATGCCAAAGCTATATCAACAGCTACAATCGCATCATTACATTGTCCAATATCTATAAGACGTGGGACCCCTTCAATATCTCCAAGATCCAAGTCATTGAACCTGTATTTACCACATGCAAGAGTTAATATCACTGTATCCTCTGGTAATTTTTCTACAAATTCTCTGTAATATCTAGCTTGTGGAAGTGGGCTATCACAACCCCCTACTAAGAAAAATCTTCTAATTTTTCCTGCTTCAACAAGTTCTTTAATTTTATCAGCTAGTGATAAAACAGTAGAAGCTCCAAATCCAGTGGTGATTGTTGGTTTATTTTCTTCTTCTTCAAGATCTCCAAGCTCAAGAGCTTTATTAATCAATGGTGTAAAATCATAATTATCAATTTGCATAATTCCAGGTAATTTTGCTACACCACTAGTAAATATTCTATCAGAATAATCATCTTTTGGTAAAAGTACACAATTAGAAGTTCCCAATATAGCTACATTATAATTTGAAAAAGTTTTCTTTTGATCAAACCATGGACCTCCAAGTTGACCAACTAAATGCTCATACTTTTTAAGTTCTGGATATCCATGTGCAGGAAGCATCTCACTATGAGTATAAATATTAATTCCTTTTCCTTCAGTTTGTTTTAAAAGTTCTTCAAGAGCTTTAAGGTCATGGCCTGTTACTAAAATACCTGGACCTTTTTTAGATCCTACTTCAACAACTTGTGGCTCGCTCTCCCCATAAGTTTCTATATGGGCTTTTTTAAGAAGCCTCATAACTTTTATATTAGCTTCACCAGCTTCAAGTCCTAAATTAATTAAGTCTTCAACATCAAAATTTACATTAGTGAGAGTACTGTACATTCCTTTAGTTAAAAACTCATCTATAGTTTCATCTCTATAACCTAATTCGTTTGCTTGGTAATTATAAGCACTTATTCCTTTTATAGAATAAATTAAATTATCTTGTAGTCTAGCCACAGTTGGAACTTTTCCACATACTCCTCTTACATCACATCCTGTTCCTTTTGCTGTTTGAGAACATTGATAACAAAACATATCGAGTGGTTTATTTGCCATAATTTTTCCTCCTTAAAATCTACATCAATTCAGTTTCTAATTATTTATATTTATGTCCTAATTTTTATATTTAGGATCTATATCTATTAAGGGATTTAGTACAAAATTTTGTTTTATTTTCCGGAATTTTAATTTAAATTTCTGTATTTTAGATAAATTTTTGAATATAGAGCAAATATTGGGTAATAACAAATGAAAGCAATTTCTTTAATTTATGTATTTACTGAAATTTACCCTTACTATAATCTTGTTTGAAATTGTATATATAATTTTTGTAACTTTTTATGGGTAAAATGTTACATTAAAGCTTGGATAAATAAAAAAGAAGAAATAAAATAAATAGATATTAATAAAAAAGAAGAAATAACAATAAGCAGATTTTAATAAAAAAGATTAAATAATGGTAATTATATTTCTATTTAAACTTTTTTTACTATAATAAAATCAATTTTTTAAAAAATTTACACTTGAAATCGATGTCTGAATATAATTAAATTATACTAAAAAAGAATAAATTCTAAATTAAAATAATAAAAAATTTAAAAAAATGAGCTCGAAAAAAGATTTAAAGTATATTTAAAAAAAGAATAAATAAAAAAAAGAATAATTAAAAAATATTTTAATTATTTAAAAGACTGAATAAGATATTCATTTGGTTTTATTTTCTTTTTTTGGTTTTTTGCTTATTTAATTTCATTTTTTTATTTAATATGTTAAAAAAACGATCATCGTAATTTTTAGCTATATCTTCATATTGATTCCATACCCCAATTGCAGAACTTGGAACAACATTCTTATTTTTGCCAGAAAATTTAGAAAAAATATGAATCATCTCAACACTATCCCTAACAATTAGATTAACAAAAGGAATATCTGCTTTTAAAATATTAACTCCAGAATCTTCAAATTCAGCTAAGACATCAATTTTTTTGTCATCAATGTAACAATGATCAGCAGCTAAAATATTCACTTCTATGCCTTTTTTTAATAGATTTTTAAATTTATCTTTTAAAAAATCAGATTCCCCTTCAAATAGAAATCCCATTCGAATTGAAACTGTTGATTTAGCCCGTGAGATAATTTCAAGTTCTTTTTTTATAATTCTATCTGTACCATGAATTAACCAGATTGGTGCAGGTATTTTAGAGAGTTGACTTTCATAAGCATAATTTAGATTCATCTCAGTTTCTTCAAGCTCATCTAGAATCTTTTGTTTATATCTTCTGAAAACATCAGATGGAGGGACA
This sequence comes from uncultured Methanobrevibacter sp., assembly GCF_937881195.1. GTDB lineage: Archaea > Methanobacteriota > Methanobacteria > Methanobacteriales > Methanobacteriaceae > Methanobinarius. The sequence continues at coordinate 10,096 of NZ_CALGFC010000011.1, forward strand.
ATATTATATTTTAATGGCCTTCCTCTCTCAATTTCAATAAAACCTTTACTTGATAATGATTTCAATACATCATAAATTTTTGTTCTTGGAACATTAGAATTAAGACTAATCTCTGTTGCAGTTCCAGAAATCATATAAGTCATGGATAAGTATACCATAGATTCATAAGTAGATAATCCTAATTTTTTAAGAGAATCAATAGTTTTATTTTTCATATTATCCCATTAGTAATTAATTATGATATTTTTATACTATTATATTAAATTAACTAATCAATAGTATAAATAAAGATTATATAAAACAATTATATATATTGATATAAAAAAGTCTAGATTATTATCTAAATTTATTCAAAACATTGATTTAAACATATTTTTATTGAAAATATTTTACAGTTGCAATATATGTTTAAATTATTTAATATTTAATGAAAAAGCTGAAGATTATACCTTTAAAAAAAATTGTCAACCATTTTAGTTTACTATTATATAATTTATTTTGTATAATGATTTTTACTATAATTAATGATTAGTTTTACTATAATTAAATTTATAAGTGAATTTTTATATAGATTATTACTTAATTAAACAAAATAAATAGTAGTAAAAATAAAATAGTTATGAGTACATTTATAAAATATTTTTTTTGAAAATAAAATTTTTATTTGAAATATAATTTTTATATGAATATAAATTATTAAGAATTTTATATGAATAAAAATTATTATAGAATATTAAATTAGATGATATAAATAAAAACTATTAGATATATATGATATAATAATGTTAATTATAAAAAAATATTTATAAAAATTAGTTAAAAAATATTAATTTAAAATATTAATTTAAAATATTAATTTAAAATATTAATTTAAAATATTAATTTAAA
>NZ_CALGFC010000012.1 GCF_937881195.1 uncultured Methanobrevibacter sp.
AATACAAATTACTAGCTATTGACGGATCACTAACAGACCTACCCAACAATAAAAACACTACCCAAAAAGATAGTTCATGGGATCCTTATACTGGAAAAGGAACTCCTAGCTATGAAGATTATAAAAGTGCAGGAGCAGTTAAAGGAGATAATGATGTTTCTTATGAAGAATATCAGGATGCAATGAAAAATTGGAATCCAAATGAAGAGCATATTGGTTAAAAACAAGATATTATTAGGAAATCTACTTTTTCTTTATTTCAAAATATTATTTTTATATTTAGTAAATTTATTACTAAACCCCAACCTAAATCAAAACCTAAAAACTAAATATTAATCTAAAATTAATAAAAAATTTATCTTAAAATTCCAATTTTAAAAACTTTAAATTAAAATCCAAATAATTAAAACTAATTATATCCCATAAAAAACATTCATTAATAATCTTAAAGAATTTATCCATTATACTCCACAATATTTACTAAAAATAATAATTTTCAAAATAAAATTCATACTAATCCCCAAGTTAATCCAGAACCTAATCCCCAACCAATTATATTAAGATATAATTTAGATTCTATATTAAGATATAATGCACATTTCTACCTTTGCCTTTTCTTTCAATTATTCCTAATTTTTCTAATTTAGCTGATTCTTTTCTTGCTGTAACATCTGAAATAGAAAACATTTCCCTAATATCCATATTAGTTATTTTACCTACATCACTAATTTTTTCAATAATAGCTATTTGCCTTTCATCTAAATCAATTTGATCTTTTTCTTTTAAAATTTTAACATTTTTATTTAGACCTATGACTTTATCCTTAAAGGACTCAATATTGAAAACAATACCTTCAGTAAAATACTCTAACCATTTTGTTAGATCTAAAGTATTAGGATCAACTGTTTGAAGTGCATTATAATAATCTTTACGATTCATATCATAATAATCATCTAAGGCAAAAAATCGATTTATATCAAACCCAGATTTGTATAAAATTAAAGTTGCCAAAACACGAGCAGTTCTACCATTACCATCAATAAATGGATGGATTCTAACTAATTCATAATGTGCTAAACCTGCAACAATGACCGGATTAATGTCATCAAAATTAACAGAATTAAGCCAATCAAAAAATTCATTGATTAAAAATAAAACATCTTCTGTTTTAGGAGGTGTAAAAACGATTTTTCCACCAGAACCTACTACATATACTGGTTGATTTCTTAAAGAACCCTCATGTTCAAAATATTCTAAAGTATTTTTAGTCAAAGATTTATGAATTTCAAGTAAAATCTCAAGATTAAATGTATTTTTAGAAAATTCAGGAATTCGCCTTAAAGTAGAAAGATAATTTAAAACTTCTTGTTTATCCTTGTTTTGAGCAATTACATTCTTACCATCAGCTAAATCATTAACTTGATTAAAAGTTAGAGAATTTCCTTCAATTGCAGTTGAAAAATGTGCACTTCTCAAAATGGCTTCTTTCTTTAAATCCACTTCCCATTTAGGAATTAAAGGTGTGTTTAATATAATTACTTTTGATTCAGTGATATTAATTAAATTTTTCACAATTTTATCTGTATACTTAAAATTAGGTTTAAACATGGGAATACCACAGTAAATAAAAAAAATGGCTAGATTAACAGCCAGCACCTATGAAACCTAGCTTTCATAACTATTATTAATTTATATTCTTATTAATATAAATATTTTTTTAATTTAAAATACACAAATTATTTTTTATTATATAATAACTAAAATTCAAAAAAATAAGCAAAATAAAAAGATTAAAAAATAAAATATAAAATAATAGATTAAAAAATAAAAAATAAAATAATATATTAATAAATATATAAAAAAATCCAATTATTTAGCTAAATTCTTTCTTTTCTAAAATTACACTATGACTATAAAAAACCTTAGGCCCATTAAAAACATTGAAATATTGTTTCATTAATTCAATAGACTTTTCAAAATCTTTTTTAGAAACATGGCCTTTTGGTTCTACAATTAAAATCTTACCTTGATCATTTAATAAATCATATAGCTCTTTTAAGGTTTTATTTTGGTTAGGTACTTCATGTAACATGTAAAAAACTAGTATAAAATCAAATTTTTTAGATAAACCAATGCTATCTTTTTTAGTGTTATGAAGTTGTATAATATCTTCAAGATCAGTCCCCTGTATTTTATTTTTCACTTTAGATAACATTTCTTTTTGTAAGTCAGCTCCAACTACTTCTCCATTTGAACCTACTAATTTTGCCATTTCTATTGTGAAAAAACCAGGACCACAACCTAAATCCAGAACTGTCATTCTTTTATCAATATAAGGACCCACTATTTTTTCAGGATTTTGAAATATTTTGCGAATTTTAGAATCAAAGAACCCTGCCATTTTATGAGAACAAACATCATTATTAGCCATAATTAAAACCTTAAGAAAAAAATCATTTGATTAAACTATTTAATTTTGATTAAATTATTTATATATTTTATATTAGACATCCTATAGTTATTTGTTAAAAATATTACTTTTATAAATATCTATGTTAAAAATATTACTTTTATAAATATCTATGTTAAAAATAAAAAAATTAAATTATCAATACCAAATATTAATTTATATATTATAATATTTATTTCCTATTACTTCTACTTCTTTATTATTAAAGTGTTTATCAAATGTAGCTATTTTTTTAATGGCCATTTGATCCATAAGCTCAATATATAAACAATCAAAGAAAGGCAACCTATCAGGGAAATAGCTAATTTGTCTTATTAGTGCATCATCATAAACACTAATATCTTCAACGATACCAAAGGACCCATTATTCATTCTATTATAAATCTCTTCTAATTTTTCTTTAGAAACCTTTAGTTTAATGTTTAATACTGTCATTACTTCTAATATTATTGAATTAGATATTATAAGGTCTTGGTCTTTAATATCTTCGTATATTTTATTGGCTCTTTTATAATATTTATGATTATCAACAAATAAAGCTATTATATAATTTGCATCTAAAAAAATCATAAATATTCATTACTCCCCTTTTCTTACTTCATTAACTGCTTTTACTGGATCAAATCCTTTTGATGCTTTTATACTTCCTACTAAATCATCAATATTTTTAGTAGGATCTGGTTTTACTAGAAATTTAATCTTAGTTTTATTTTCTTTTGGTTCTTTTTCAATAGCTTCTTTTAAATACTCGTTAATTAGTTTTGTTTGTGTTGTTTCTTTATTATTAGCTATTATTTTAATAGTTTTGAATATATTTTCATCTAGATTAATTGTAGTTTTCACAGTTGTCATCTATAATCAACCCCATAATATTATATATGTTTACCATATCCCATATATAATTTTCTAAAAAAAATAAATAAATTAAAATAATTAAATTAAAATAATTAAACTAAAATAATTAATATAAAAGCCATAATAGCTAAATACACTTTATTTTAAAAATAAAGCACATAATTTATTATTATTATTATGTAAATTAATTAATCAATGATTAATACATGGAATATTAATATCCATAATTAAATATTAAAATATGGCATACTAACTCCCAGAACACTCCTATTTATAAATCAAAGTGAGGAGTTTTGTAATACTAATTAAGACAATAGATAATGTTTTTAAAAAGAGTATTTTAAAATTATCTGACATAGTATCACCTCCTTTTTAAATAGGAAAGCAGTCGAGATGTGTATGGACTTCTTCCAAAAATAAATAATTTAACAATCTAAAGAGTTAGTAATACCATAAATAATATTAGTAATAATATATATTTAAATATTACTATTTCCCAAATTTGTAATAAAAATAGAAAAAATTATATATTATTAATACCAAATATTAATTTGTGTATGGACATTAGATTCGATGAAAAAAATTAGTTATCGAATCTCTCTTCTAAATAAAAATACTTATTTTAATATTTATAAATAATAATGCTATAATCTTACTAATATTTTAAAAATAAATAAATAAATGTTAGATAAATATAGCCAAAAACTACACTCCTAAGATATAAATTTTAGCTAATTAATTATTCAAAATTTCAATTAAAAAAAAAAAAACCTAAATCCCATCTAAAATATTATTAGAAGCTCCACAGACTTCAACAAGATATTCTGCTTCAACTATATGTAGCTTAGATGGAATAGCTATACAATGCAAAGGTCCTCCAAAATCAAAATCAATTAATTTCCCAATTTTATCAGCTTTAACAACAACATCTTTAGAACCAACTCTAGCTATTCCTATAGCTAATGTATCTTCATCAATAATAACTTCATTATTTTTACCATCAGCTATTAAATCATCTTTAACTTTCATTAAATATTCTAATCCTTGATTTACAGTCATGTATCTATCATTGTGTGCTTGAATATCTAATAAAACAAGGGTATGAGCATCATTTGATAAGTTATTAGCTATTGCCATATAAGGAGAATGTGGGAAAAAGTTTTCATCTGGAAATGGGATTGTTGTAACTTTTCCAAATTTATAAGCTTGTAAACCTGAAATTCCAGGAGCTGAAGATAGAATAGATGATCCATGAATGACTTCTGTTTCAATTCCCTTTTTTTTAGCTTCTACTAGAAAATCTGTATGAGTAGTAGCTATGAGTGGATCTCCACCTGTTATCAAAGCTACATCATGACCTTCAATAGCTTCTTTCATGAAAACATTTTCTTCTTCTACTTGTTGACGATTTAATACTATTATTTCTTTTCCTATAAGTTCTTCAATAGCTTTAAAGCTAGAACCAAAAAGACGAGAAGTAAAAAATTCTGCATAAACCTTTTCTACAGATTTTAAAGCTCCTAATCCTTTAATTGAAATATCTTTTTCATCAAATAATCCTAATCCTACAAAATATAACATATTTATCTCCCTATAATGACTTATCAAATATGATTTTATTATATTAAAATTTATGAATAGATGAATTATCAAATAAAATCTATTATATTAAAAAATTATTAAATAAATTACTTGTTAAATATGATTTTATTATGTTTAAGTTTCGTAAAATAATATATTCTTTTTAATTATATTAATTTATTTTAGTTATAAGTTTTATTTTAATTATAAATGTTTTAATTAATTTCTATAGCTATTCTCATACATCTTATTTGAATATATATTCTTTTAATTATAATATATTTTATTTTAAATATCCTATTTTAACTCTAATATATCTTATTTGAATATATATTCTTTTAATTATAATATATTTTATTTTAAATATCCTATTTTAACTCTAATATATCTTATTTTAATATATTCTTCTAGTTTCAATATTGTTTCATTAATTATTTATTTTGAAACAATATAGTTAAATAAAAAATTTTTAAATAATTATTAATATAATAAAAATATTTTAAATATTTTTTATATTTTTATATAATAATATATAATTTTTTAAAAAAAATAAATATTTTTTAATTCATATTTATTATATTGTTTCATATAATCATAAAATTTAAATAAATTAAATTAGATATATTTTAACAACAATAGATTTAAGTTGATAATATGATTACAATTTAAATTGATAAAATTAGTAAAATTTAAGTTGATAATATGATTACAATTCAAATTTATAAGATGAGTAAATTTAAGTTGATAAGATGAGTAAATTAAAAATTTTTCTTAGCAGTAATCAAAATGAATTTAAAGTAGAGAGATTATTAATAAAGCAATTTATTGAAAATACTCCAATTTACAGTTCATTATTTGAAGTATTTCTCTTTGAAAACCTTCCTGCAGGTGGTAACTCTTCAAGAGAGACCTATTTATCTGAAGTTGAAAAAAGTGATATATTTATTGGTCTTATTGGAGAAGATTATGGAAGAGTAAATAAAAATGGATTATCTGCAACAGAAGAAGAATTTAACACTTTTCAGAAAACATCTAATAGAAAAAACACATTCATATTTATTAAAGAAGGAATAAAAAAGGATAAAAAAACTTTAAAATTCATAGAGAAAGTCCATAGAGTAACTTATGATAAGTTTAACCAGGAAAATATTTTAATTAAGATACAGAGGACTTTAGAAAAATTTCTTTTTGATAAGGAGTTGATTCAAAATAAAGATTTTGATGAAAGAATTGTTTTAGAATCAGATTTTAAGGATGTTAATCAAGAAAAAGTTAAATATTTCTTAAAAATAGCTAATACCTCAAATATTGGAAACATTACAACTAACATTAAAAACACTTTATTAAATAGATTACATGTTTTAAATAATGAAAAACATTTGACTAATACGGGAATACTATTTTTCTCTAACAATCCAAGTATTTTCATTTCTCAAAATGAAATTAGAATGGGTAGTTTTAAAACAAATGAAAAGGTAGATATTATAGATAAAAATTACATTAATACTACAATATGCCAAGCATTGAAAGAAGTTGAAATTTTTTTCCATAGAAACACTAGAATAGGAAGTGAAATAAAGGGTTTTAGAAGGAAAGATATTCCAGAATATCCTTATGAAGCTATTAGGGAAGCGGTTGTTAATGCAATTGCCCATAGAGATTATACTATAAGGACTTCCCCTATAACATTTTTTATTTTCCCAGATAGAATTGAGATAACAAGCCCTGGGGAACTACCAAACCCATTAACAATAGAGGATTTAGGTGAAAAAACAGCCCATAGAAATAAGAAGATTTGTGAACTTTTACAAATGACAAATTATATGGAAATTATTGGTTCAGGGATTCCAAGAATGAGAGCTAAAATGAGAAAACAGGATCTTCCAGAACCTGAATTTGTTCAAAGTCCTGGTTTTTTCACAGTGATATTTAGAAACTCAAAAAGAATTGATTTAGATACCTCAAAACTAAATAAAAGACAGCAGAAAATTGTAAATTTCTTAAAAGACGAAGGTGGCTCTATTAATATTAATAGTGTTATGGATGTTTTTGAAGTTTCAAAACCAACTGCATCAAGAGATCTAAAAGAACTTACAGAAGAAAAATATCTAAAAAAGATCCCAGTTAATAAAAAACAAAATAAATATATATTAAATCCTAAATCCTATGAATAGTTCTAAAAATTATCCATATTTTCATGATATATTTTATTAGTAGATATATTTTATTAATAGATATATTTCATTAGTAATTCGTATATCAAGATTTATATTAAAATGTTATATTCTATTTAATTTTATAATGAAATTGGAACAATACCTTCTTTTCCATCAAAGTGATTATCAAAAGAAACTATTTGATTTATATTAAGTTTTTTCCTAATTTGAGAAGGAACAACAGTTTGATATCCTTTATATAGTTTAGTTATTTCTCCCATAGTATCACTTGATATTATATTGATTTTTTATAATATACAAATATTAGGTAAAATTATTTTATCAGGTAATTTATAATTTACTAATAAATTTATTTCAACTGATAAAATTTATTTCATTATATAAAATTAATATAAAAAATAATTAAAAAAAATAATTAAAAAAATAATTTAAAATGGTTATAAAATAATTAAAAATAAAATTAATATAAAAAATAATTAAAAAAAATAATTAAAAAATAATTTAAAATAGTTATAAAATAATTAAAAATAAAATTAATATAAAAAATAATTAAAAAAAATAATTAAAAAAAATAATTTAAAAATAATTATAAAAATAAATAAAAGTTTTAAAATTATTAAACAAATTAAATTATCATACTCAATTGTATTCTTCTTCTTTCAACATCAACATCAATAACTTTTACTTCAACTATATCTCCAACACTTACAATATCCAATGGATGATTTACAAACTTATTTTCAACTAATTGAGATATATGAACTAATCCATCTTGATGTACACCAATATCAACAAAAGCACCGAAATCTACAACATTTCTAACTGTTCCTTCTAAAATCATTCCTTCTTCAAGGTCCTCTATCTCAAGAGTATCGCTTCTAAGTATTGGTTGTGGCATTTCTTCTCTTGGATCTCTTCCTGGTTTTTTAAGTTCACTTACAATATCTCTAAGAGTTATATCACCAATATCTAAATCAGTAGCTAATCGTTTAAAATCACTACCATGTAAATTATTTAATTTATCAAAGTGGATTTTTTTAAGGTTTTGAATTGTAGCTTTAAAATCCTTAAGATTATAACCTAAATTCTTAATTAGCTTTTCAGTAGCTTTATATGATTCTGGATGAACTGTGGTAATATCAAGTAAATTATCTGAACCATAAACTTTTAAAAACCCTGCACATTGTTCAAATGCTTTTGGTCCAAGTTTAGCTACTTTAAGAAGTTCTTTTCTACTTTTGAAAATTCCTTCTTCTTCCCTATATTTAACTATATTTTTAGCTACAGCTGAGCTAACCCCTGAAACATAGCTAAGAAGCGCTACTGATGCAGTATTTAAATCAACTCCAACATTATTAACTGCCTTTTCAACCACACTTTTTAAAGACTCTCCTAATTTCTTCTGATTCATATCATGTTGATATTGACCAACACCTATTGATTTTGGATCTATTTTAACAAGTTCTGCTAAAGGATCTTGTAAACGTCTAGCTATTGATACTGCACTTCTTTCGCCTACATTAAAATCTGGAAATTCTTCAGTAGCTAATTTACTGGCAGAATAAACAGATGCTCCTGCTTCATTTACTATAACATAATGAACATTAGTTCCTTTAATTATATCCACAATTATTTGTTCAGATTCTCTTGATGCTGTTCCATTTCCTAAAGCTATAATATCAATATTGTATTCACGAATAAGTTCTAGAACTCTCTTTTTTGACTCTGAAACTTTATTTTGAGGTTCAGTTGGATATATTACATCAGTATCTAATACTTTCCCAAATTCATCGATAACAGCTAATTTACAACCTGTACGAAAAGCTGGATCCCACCCAAGAACAACCTTATTTTGAATAGGTCCCTGCATAAGCAATTGTTCAAGATTCTTTGAAAATACTAAAACTGATTTTTCTTCAGCAATTTCTGTTAAAGAGGCCCTAATTTCCCTTTCAATAGATGGAGCTATAAGCCTTTTATATGAATCTGATACTGATTCCTCAATCAAATCTTTAGTAAATTCATTATACTCAGGTTCTATCTTTTCAAAATTATCTTTTGAATAATCAATAAGCATATGCCTATTTAAATATTCAATAATATCATCAACAGGAGCTTCAATTTTAACTTTTAATAATTTTTCTTTTTCACCACGATTAATAGCAAGAATCCTATGTATAGCTATATTAGATAATTTTTCATTATAATCATAGTACATTTCATATTCTGAGGAGTTTTCTTTATCTTTAGCGCCAATAGCTAAATTTCCAGTTTTAAATGTAATTCCCCTAATAGATCTTCTAAAATCAGCATTGTCAGATATAATTTCAGCTATAATATCTTTTGCACCTTGAATAGCTTCTTCTATTGTGAAAACTTCTTTTTCTTCTGATAAATATTCTTTAGCTATCTCAGAAATTGGAACATCTGTAGTTTGTTCTAATATTAGATTAGCTAATCCTTCAAGACCTTTTTCTTTAGCTATTGTAGCTCTTGTTCTTTTTTTAGGTTTATATGGGCGATATATATCCTCAACTTCAACAAGAGTTTCACACTTTTCTATAGCTATTTTAAGATCTTCAGTTAGCTTTCCTTGTTCTTTAATTGAATTTAGAATTTGTTCTTTTCTTTCCTCTAAATTTCTTAAATATCCTAACCGTTCTCCAAATTTTCTGAGTATTTCCTCATCAAGAGAACCAGTAGCTTCTTTACGATACCTAGCTATAAATGGTATTGTATTTCCTTCATCTATTAATTTTATTGTAGCTTCAGTTTGCCATGGTTTAATATTAAGTTCTTCTGCTAATGTTTTTGTTATCATAAGTATGATTTCTCCTTATTTAAAAAAAGATAGATTAATTCAGAAATAAAAATTATGTCGATTATCAAAAATAAAGATTATGTTTTATAACTAGAAATAATAATTATAACTATCAATAAAAATAAAGATTATGTTTTATAACTAGAAATAAAAGTAATAACTATAATTAGAAATAATAATTATATTACTAAAATAAATAAAAGTTATAGCTATTGATATAACATTTTATGATTTTATATGATCCTAAATGTTATTCTAGCTATTTTTAAACTTAATCTATTTTCTTACCAATATAAAAAACATAACCATAATAATCTTTATATTTATTATACATTTTAGCTTCATGACGTTCGCATGATATAAACTCTTCTACTAATTTATTTCCCTCGTGTTTTTGTAAAAATTTTTCCTGAACTTGAATTTGAGGGCTGTAATAATTTTCAATCCAACAATTCTCATGTAATCTAAAAGCAGCAACTGGTGTATATCCAGATTTTTGCATTATAGCTATATTATCCGACATTGTAGTTATTCCAGGATATTCAGATACCCAAAAATCCTCTATTTCAAAAGGACGATTATTTGTAAACCAAGTTGCATCTGTTACAGCTACATATCCCCCTTTTTTCAAGTATTTTGACCATTCTTTCAATCCACGTTCAAAGCCAATGTTATAAATTGCTCCTTCTGACCATATAAGATCAAATTCTTCCTTTTGAAATGGAAGATCATCCATTGAACCTACAATACCATTTACCCTATCATTTAAACCTAATTTATGAGCATTATTATTGAATATATCTATAAAATCAGGAAAAATATCCATTCCAGTAACATTTCCCATTGTATTTTGACCTAGAACCATTGTTTGCCCACCAGTTCCACACCCAATATCTATAATTTTTGAATTTTTATTAAGATTTCCAATAAAACTCAATGCTTTGATTGTCATTTCAGGACTTCCTGGCCCTTGTCTTTCTAAATTTGAGAAATATTCACAAATTAAAGATAAATCAAAATCATGAATTGAAGCATCTTCATTCTCCATTTTTTCTCTCCATTAACCTTTAATATCTTACCTATTTAATAATTATTAGCTAATTATTAAACACAATTAATACCTATTGTCGAATATTCTAGTTGATTTTTTCTCATTACGTGGCAAATCACCAACATCAACTGGTTTAACATTTACTGTTATTCCTATATCTAATTTGAATTGTTGTTTAATTTCTCTTTCTAATTCATATTTATTAAAATTATCCTTTACTTCAACAAAGAGAGTGCAAATATCTCTCTCATTTAAATGGTCAATCATTAGTTGATATTCACTAGAAGAACCTTTTATTTTAGCTAAAACTTCATCAATTTGACTAGGAAAAATATTTACTCCTTTTACTTTAACCATATCATCTGTTCTACCAACTAAAATATCGATTCGTGGATATTCACTCCCACATTTACATTCTCCAGGAATAATACGAGTAAGATCATGTGTTCTATATCTTATAAGAGGAGCACCTTCTTTTTTTAAAGTTGTTATAACTAATTCTCCTATTTCCCCATCTGGAAGAACTTCACATGTTTTAGGATCGATTATTTCAAAATAAATATAATCATCCCACAAATGCATTCCACACTCATATTCACAGCTAATACCAATACCTGGCCCATAAATTTCAGTTAAACCATATACATCATAAAGTTTAACTCCTAATTCATTAGCTATACGATGACGCATTTTTTCTCCCCATCTTTCAGAACCAATGATCCCTTTTTTAAGATGAATTTGATCATTAATTCCTCTTTTAGCTATTTCTTCAGCTAAAAGTAAAGCATAAGAGGAAGTTGCACATAAAATACTTGATTTTAAATCAATCATCATTTTTAGCTGTTTATCTGTGTTACCTGGACCCATAGGAATAGTCATTGCACCTAATTTCTCAGCCCCGTTTTGAAAACCAATACCTGCTGTCCATAATCCATATCCAGGAGTAATATGCATTATATCTTTATTTGTCACTCCTGCCATTTCATAACATCTTTTAAACATAATAGCCCAATCTTCAATATCTTTAGCAGTATATGGAATTATCACAGGAGTTCCAGTTGTTCCAGAAGAAGAATGGATCCTAACAATCTCTTCATCAGAAACTGCTTGTAAACCAAGAGGATATGCTTCCCTTAAATCATTTTTATCTGTAAAAGGTAATTTTTCAAAATCTTCTTGATTTTCAATTGAGCTAATTTTTCCTAATTTATTTTTATAAAAATTAAATGCATTAGTATTATTTTCTTTTAATCTAGTTATTTGATTATTCACTAATTTTAATTGTTTTTCATTCAATTTCATTATATTATCTCTTATATAGATTCTAAATAAAAGTTATCTGTTTTTTATATGTTATAATTTGTTTTATATATTATAAATAGAAATTAATCATAAATATTAATTAAATAAAATTAATTCTAAAATAAATTAATTCTAAAATAAATTAGTTCTAAAATAAATTAATTATAAAATAAATTAATTGTAGAATTTGAATTAAATAACATAATTATCTATTAAATATCTATTTTTAAGTATTTAATAAATATTATAATAAAAATTATAATTATAATAAAATTTGTAATTATAATAAGTAATTATAATAAAACTTGTAATTATAATAAAAATTTATGATAAAAAATTATAATAAAATTTTATAATAAAAAATTAATTATTATAATTATTTATTATATATATTATAATTAAAATAAATTAAATATAATTAATTAAAACTGATTAATAAAAATTGATTAATTAAAAATTAATTAACTACTAAAATTAATTAACTACTAAAATAAATTAATCAAAATAAATTAACTATTAAAAGTTTATAATTATATTAAAAATATTAATAATTGATTAATTATTAACTCATTAAAACAAAATAAAATTATTTTTAATTAAATAAGGGATAATAATGCTAGCTATAAAAATACAATTAAAGTATATTGAAGAAGTGCGTAAAGTATTGATAGATAAAGAGATTATAGCTAGAAATTACAAAATTCTTACTGAAAATAATTATGGATACATAGCTATAAATCCCAATATAGATCAAATGAAAATTCCAGATGTTGAAAAAAAAATTAGGGGCGAATTAGAATCAAATAACACTAATAATCAAATAGAAATCCAGATAGTTGAAAAAGATTTAGAAGAAGTTAAAAAGAAGCCTAAAAGTCTTAGTGAACAACTTAAAGGAAAATTATCAGAAAAAGAAATTGAAGATTTAAAAACTTCTTTTGATATCATAGGAGATATAGTTATTCTTGAGATACCTGAAGATTTAGAAAATCAAAAAAAAGTTATTGGAAATGCTGCACTTTCATTTACAGGTAGAAAAGCCATTTTCATGAAAAAAAGTGCTGTTGAAGGAGTAACAAGAACACGAAAATTAGAATTTATAGCTGGAGAAGACACTTCAAAAACAATACATAAGGAACATGGAGCTAGACTTAAGTTAGATGTTAAAAAAGTTTATTTCTCACCTAGATTAGCTACTGAAAGAAAAAGAATAGCTAAAGAAGTTAAAGATGGAGAAATTATTTTAGATATGTTTGCAGGAATTGGACCCTTCCCAATTTTAATAGCTAGAGAACATGAAGTAGATATTTATGCTTCAGATATTAATGAAGAAGCTATAAAATATATGAAAGATAATATAAAGCTTAATAAATTAAAAGGAAAAATACATCCTATTTTAGGAGATATAAACAAAATAGCTAAAGAAAAATTTATAAAAAATCAAATAGATTTTGATAGAATCATTATGAATTTACCTGGAACTGCAAAAGATTTTTTAGATTTAGCTATTTTACTTACTAAAAATAATGGAATTATTCATTATTATGAGTTTTCAGATGGATATGAATCAGCTATTAATAGAATAAATAAAATAGCTAAAAAACAAAACAAAAAAGTTGAGATTTTAAATACCCGTAAAGTAAAATCAAGTAGTCCAAAAGAATGGCACATTGTTGTTGATGCTAAAATAATAGAAAATAAATAAATAATAAATATTAGTAAAATTAGTAAAACTATTAAAATATTAAAATTAATAAAACTAGTAAAAATAGTAAAAAATTAATAAAAAAATGAATAGAAGGTTAATGAAAAATAAATAAAATGAATAAAATTTAGTATAGTTATACATTAATGAATTCTAATTACATTATCTTTATTATCAAAATCACTATCAAAAGATAAAATTTCATGAATATCTAATTCTTTCATGGTTTCAATCATTATGGTATCAACTAATGATAAATTCCCATCATATTTTAAATGTGTGATCATTCCTTTATCTAATAAATGATAAGTTTTATATATATTATAATTATCTTTAATATTATGGTATAATGCTGTAGCTATTTTTCCCCCAAATAAGCTTCCAGCTAATGTTATTGATTCCAATAAAACACCATCAGTGACAATTTTTTCCTTATTTTCAATTTTTTTCAAGAATTTTTTAGCTTTTTTGTGATGAATATCTTTTTTATCTAATAAGCTAATAAAAAAATTAGTGTCTATTAAAATCAAGTTTCTCACCTTTATCAATTTTCTTCTGTAATTTCACACTATCGATTGGTTTTTCACTTGATATAATTCCTACAATATCATTTAAATTACTTCTTTTTCTAAAATTAACCCTAATTTGACCATTTTCATCTTCAATCCATTCAACAATATCATTAACTTCTATATTAAATCTTTTTCTAAGTTTAGAGGGAATAGATGTTTGATTGTTATTGTAAACTTTAGTAGTCAACATTAATATCACCAATTTATTATTTATTAATAGTTAAATATAAATTTAACTACTAAAATTTATATTAAAAATTTTATAAAAAAACCTAAAAAAAATAAAATTAATAGAATATAATAAAAAAGAAGAAATTTTAAAAATAAAAATAAGCATGAAAAATAGAAATTAAATATAAATAAAAATTAGATAGAAATAAAATAGAAATAAAATAATATGAAATAATATAAATTAACGAAATTATTATTTCCACTTTAAAAGAAGTGAAGAATATATAACAACCAAAACTGAACCTATATTATGAACTAATGCGCCAGTAATTGGATCTAAAATACCTAATATTGCTAATATTATAGCTACAAAGTTTAAAGCAAGGGATATTGTTATATTAATGTTTATAGTTTGCATTACTTTTTTTGATATTCCTAAAAGATGAGGAATGAATTTAATATCATCTCCAATAAGAGCTATATCTGCAGCATCAACTGCGATGTCACTTCCAATTCCCCCCATAGCTATTCCAACATGGGCTTTTTTAAGTGAAGGAGCATCATTAACTCCATCACCAACCATTGCTACAGGATGATTTTTTATATTCTGATAAGAATCAATAACATTCATTTTTTTCTCAGGAAGGCAATTATAATATAATTCATCAATTCCAACTTTATCAGCCATATGTTTAGCTGGTTTTTCACTATCTCCAGTTAAAAGAACAGTTTCTAAATCAAGTTTTTCTATTGATTTAATAGTATCCTTGGCATCTTCCCTTAGAGAATCTCCCAAAACAACAGCCCCTTTAAAAATATTATTAATAGCTATATAAATGATAGTTGATCCTTTTTCAATAAAAGAAGATAATTTTTCTTTTTGCCATTTTTTATCAATTTTAAAGTTAGCTTCATTTTCTAAAAAATCCATATTTCCAGCTATAACATTATCATTGTTAATTATTCCTTTTACACCCTTTCCAACAATCATTTCAAAGTTATTTACATCATAAAAATCAATTGTAGATTTTTCATCATATTTTTGATTTTTATAATAATTAACAATAGCTTTTCCTAAAGGGTGTTCAGATTTACTTTCTAAAGATGCTACAGTCTTGATTAATGATTTTTTATTATTTATATCATTACTATTACTATTACTATTAGTATTAATATTAATAGTATCATTAAAAATAATAGAATCTTTTAAATTAACAGAATTATTAACAGTATCATCAATATCATTTGGATCATAAGATATTAAATCTAAAACTTTAGGTTTACCATAAGTTAATGTTCCAGTTTTATCAAAAAGAATTTTTTTAACCTCTGAAAGTCTTTCTAAAGCATCTCCTTCTTTAACCAAAATCCCATATCGAGTTAGATTTCCAATAGCTGCAACAATTGCAGTAGGAGTAGCTAATACAAGAGCACAAGGACAAAATACAACTAATACTGTAACAGACCTTATTATTTCACCAGTCAAAAAATAAGTAGCTATTGCTGCTGTTAATGCTATTACAACAATCCAAGTAGCCCATTTATCAGTTAATCTTACAATTTTTGATTTATCTGCATCAGCTGATTCAACCAAATCAATCATTCTTTGAAGAGAGCTATCTTTCCCCACTTTAGTAGCTTCCATTACAAATGAACCAAATTGATTAACTGTCCCACTAAAAACTTCATCCCCTTTTATTTTATCTACAGGAACTGGTTCACCAGTCATTACAGATTGATCTATGGAAGTTTCTCCATCAATAACTTTACCATCAACAGGAACTGTTTCACCAGGCAATATTTTAATTAAATCTCCAGTAACAACCTTTTTTGCATCCACAATTTTCTCATCTGTAGCACTATCTTTTCTTATTATTAGTCTTGCGGTTCTTGGTGTTAAATCAATTAATTTTTCAATTCCTGCTCTAGATCTAGCTACAGTAAACTCTTCTAATAGTCCACCTAATGCCATAATAACTGCAATTTCACCAGCTGCAAATACTTCACCAATGATTATAGCAGCTATAAGTGCTATTGAAACTAAAAGATCTGCTTTTATATCAAATTCAGTGATTAATCCAACAGCAGCATCTTTAATAATTGGAAATCCACATAATAAGACTGCTATCCATGCTAAATCAAAATTTCCAAATTTAAATACACCAAAAAAACTTAATATTAATGCAATTGCTGAAATAAAAAGGAAGATGACCGATATTTTTTCTTCCTTGATAAAACTATTTTCATTCATTTTATTAAACTCCTTATTTAATGGGATTTTATTTTATTGAAATCATATGTATAAAAATCACTTTTATTGAATACACTTTTATTAAATATCAATTACATACGAATAAATATAGGTATAGGGGTATAGGTATAATAAAATATTAAAAAAAATAAAAGACCTTAAAAATATATGATAAATATCTAATATAGATGATAAATATCTAATAATAAGAGATATCTAAGACCTGAAGGAAATCTAAGATATAAAAAAATATCTAGAAAATATTAAAGCCTTGAAAAATATTCTATTGCTTTTGTAAAGTCTTTTATTGTTTTTTCAGAATCACCAGCTTCAAAACCTTCTTTAACACAATGATTAAGGTGTCCTTCAAGAACAATTTGACCAACCTTGTGTAATGCAGATTTTGAAGCATTTATTTGCATGATAATATCTTCACATGGGATATCTTCATCAATCATTCGATCAATAGCATTTAACTGACCAATTATCTTTTTCAACCTTCGATGAAGATTATCAGAATCCATACATTTTTTCATTTTTATTCACCAAATATTTAATAACCAATCTATTTTAATAAACAATATATCTTAATAACCAACCTATTTTAATAAACAATATATCTTAAATTTTAATAAACACCATATCTTAATAACTAATTTATTCTAATAAAAGATATTTTAATTTACTTAATAAAATATTTCTTTTAATAATAATTAAATTTTATTTAAAAATTTTATATTAAATATTAAAACTATAATTAATTATACCCATAGGGGTATTGGTATTTATAATATTTAAATTTTTTCCTAATCTAAAAATTCTTTTAATATTTAAAAAATTTAATATAAAAATTTAATATAGAAATTTAATATAGAAATTTAATATAAAAATTTAATAATGGAAAAATAAATATAAAAAAATATGAATATGAAAATATTACAAGGCTTTGGAATGATAAGTGTTATCTTTTATTTTATACATGTATTCCTAGGACAGGCCCTTTGGAAAAGTTATAATCCAATAACAACAGATATAAGTACACTAACAGCTATAGGGTCACCTAATGCAGAAATAATCGGAATTTTCACATTGATATATGGTATTTGTGCAGTTATATTCGCAATAGGTCTTGTAATAGAATCATTTAATAAAAAATATAATATCATAACTAAATTAGGATTTATATTTTTATTAGCTATGACAATAGTATCCTTTATAGGATATACATTGTTCCCTTTAAATCCAAGTCAAACAGTATCAAGCTTCCAAAATATGATGCATATTATAATAACTGGAATGACAGTACTTCTAACAATCCTATTTTTATTCTTTATAGGAATTGGATTTATAAAAAAAGAAAAATTTAAAAAATTGGGAAAAATATCACTTATAGTAGCAATCTTAGTAATACTTTTTGGAATGCTAAATCCAATTAATTTAGCTTTAGGATTAAATATTTTGGGACTAACTGAAAGACTTGTTATTTTTACATTAGAAATATTTATATTCTTCTTATCAGCTGTATATACTTTTGATATAAGCTATTTTTTATCTATTAATGAGAATAAATAAATAATATTCTTATTTCTAATTTTATTCATATTTTAATTTTTGAAAAAATTCTTTAAAATTATCCAAATCAATTATTCCTTTTTCGGTGATTACTCCAGTAATTAGATCTTTTGGAACAATATCAAATGCAGGATTTCTAACTTCAGTTCCTTTTGGACAAATTCTACATCCACCATAATGAGTCACCTCATCACTTCCCCTTTCTTCTATTTCAGTATCATAAATAGAAATATCGTGGTCAAATGTACTAAGTGGTGCTGCAACATAAAATGGAACATGGAATCTTTTAGCTGCAAGTGCAACCATTAAAGACCCTATTTTATTAGCTATACCATCATGAGCTACTCTATCCGCCCCAATAACAACTTTATTAATCTCTCCTTGTTGCATTAAATATCCTGCAGCTACATCAGGTATTAATTTTACAGGTATTTCTTCTTGTTGCATTTCCCAAACACTTAAACGAGCTCCTTGACCAAGAGGGCGAGTTTCATCACAAATTATATTTATATCTTTTCCTTCATGAAATGCGGACCTAACAACTCCAAGAGCAGTACCATAATCAACACAAGCAAGAGCTCCAGCATTACAATGAGTTAAAATAGTATCCCCATGAGATATAATCTCAGCACCATTTCTACCAATAGCTAAGTTAGTCTCAATATCTTCTTTATACATTTCTAGTGCTTCTTTAAGAGCATTTTCACTTTTAAGAACTCTATCAACTGCCCAAAAAAGATTTATAGCTGTTGGACGAGAAGATTTTATTTCATCAGCTACTTTTTCTAAATTTTCCCCAGCTAAATCTCCAAGAACCATTCCAAAAGCAGCAGCTACTCCAATAGCTGGAGCTCCTCTAACAACCATTGTTTTGATAGCAGTTATTACATCTTCATAAGTCTCACATTCAAAATATGTTAATTCATCAGGTAACTTAGTTTGATCTATAAGTATTAATTTATTATCTTTCCATTCCATAGTTTTCATAGTTAATACCTTAACCTAAAAATGTTCATTGATATGATAAAATATAATAAAATATGATAAAATATAATAAAATATGATAAAATATAATAAAATATAATAAAATATAATAAAATATTAATTGATTTAATATTATTGTTTATATTTGTTATTGTTTATATTAATATAGAGTTTTTACATTATAACTTTTATTAATGATTTTATTATAAATATCTTAATGAGTATATTAATAAATATATCAATAAGGATATTAAGGCATTTAAGGATATTTAATGATGTCTAATGATATTTAATGATATTTAATGGTATTTAATTGTATTTAATGGTATTTATTGGCATTTAATAGACATATTAATTAATATACATAAATTATATAATAAAATATAATATATTATAAAATATATTATAAAATATATGATAAATTATATGTAAAATATATGATAAAATATATGACAAAAAGTAGCTAATTATGAATTAAAATACTATAAAAGACCTGTTTTATTTAATGCTTGTTTTATATCATTTATTAAATCATTTGAATCTTCTAAACCAACACTAAAACGGAGAAAACCATTTTTAAATTCTTTAGGATATAAATATTGTCTTTCATCATCTTCACCAATGAAAACTATCAAGCTTTCATCATGACCTAAAGAAACTGCAGATGTGATAATTTTCAGATTACTAACAAATTCATTATGTTTATCATGATTAGTATTTAGTCCAAAAGATAAAACACCTCCAAAACCATTTTTCATTTGTTTATTTGCAATTTCATGATTTTTATGGGATTCTATTCCAGGATAAGAAACAAAAGTTACAATTTCAAGACTTTCTAAAAATTTAGCCACTTTTAAAGCATTTTTATTATGTTGTTCCATTCTTAAAGGGAGGGTTACAGATCCCCTCATTATAAGCCATGCATTAAATGGACTTATTGTACCTCCAAGATTAATTTGGGAATCCTTCCTGATTGTATCTAAATGTTTGGATTTGCCTGAAATTGATCCTCCCATTGAATCTCCATGTCCATTGATATATTTTGTTAGACTTTCAATTGAAAAATCTGCTCCGAGTTCAATAGGCCGTTGATTATAAGGGGAAGCTAATGTATTATCTACTGAAACAAGGATATTTTTTTCATGAGCTATTTCAGATATTTTTGAAATATCTACAATAGATAGAGTAGGATTTCCAGGAGTTTCAATATGAATCAATTTAGTATTATCTTTTATTTCTGATTTAACATTTTCAATATTAGTAGTATCAACTATGCTTGTTTCAACTTTAAATTTTTTATTAAATAATTCATTTAAAAGTCTATAAACCGCAATATAAGTAACATTAGAAAATATAACATGATCCCCACTTTCAAGAAGTGAGAAAAACAAACCAGATAATGCTGCCACCCCACTTGAGAGTACTATACAATCTTCAGCATTTTCAAGTGAAGCTATCCTCTCTTCTAAGTATTTTTGATTAGAACCACCATTTCGAGTATAAATATTTTCATCAGCACCACTCCAATTTAAAACACTTGGATCATAAGGTAATTTATAGCTATTCGCCATAGTTATTGGTCTTTTTATAGCATTAGTACCTTTATCAATATTATTTCCAACATGGATAACTCTTGTTTGAAAGTCCATATGATTAAATTTTAATCCATTATTTATTATTTTGTCATTCATTTTATCATTCATTTCATAATTTATTATATTTTTAAAAATAATTTAAAAATAATTTTTATAATATAACAATAGTTATATTTTTTATTAAATATATTTTTTGTTTTTATAATACTTAAAAAATAAATTAAAAATACAATTTAAAAAAAAATGAAAAATTTTTAAAAAATATGAAAAAGATAAAAAAAATTTAAAAAAAAAGATAAAAAATAGAATAAAAATAAAAAATTAGAAAAAATAAACTAAAAAATATATAACTAATACATGAAAAATTCAGTATATTAATAATGACTTGCAGGAGTCATTCCTAAATGTTTATCCTCACTTTTTTTACCAGGAATTCCATAAGCATCTGCCCTACACTGAGTACAAGCTCTGAAAACAGGTAAAACTTCTTCAACTTCGTCTCTAACTTTTTCAATCTGAGCACAATTAGGACGAGGATAATCTTTCATTTTATTTAAAGGTATAAGAGGAAGAACATTCATAAGTGAAGCACCACGTTTTTTAACTTCTTTAGCAATTTCCACTATATGTTCATCATTTAATCCAGGAATTAAAACACTATTAACTTTAATAATGACACCAAGATTAGCTAATTTCTCAATTCCATCAAGCTGATTTTTAATTAAAATCTCAGCAGCTTCTTTACCCTTATAAATCTTACCATTATAATTAATAAAAGTATAAATATCTTTAGCTATTTCTGGATCAATAGCATTAACAGTGACAGTAACAGTATTTACACCAAGTTCAGCTACTCTTTCAGCATAATCAGGAAGTAAAAGCCCATTAGTACTCATACATTTTATTAAATCAGGGTTATTTTTACCTAATTTTTCAAAGAATTCAAATGTAGCTTCATTAGCTAAAGAGTCTCCAGGACCTGCAACACCAACAACAGAAATTGGACCTTCTTTAGTTACATTTTCTACATGTTCTATTGCAGAATCAGGATCCATAACACAAGAAGCGACTCCCGGCCTATTCTCATCTTGATTAATGTCCCTTGTACAGAAATTACAATAAATATTACATTTAGGAGCAATAGGAACATGTGCCCTACCTACCTTATCATGCATTTTCTCATTAAAACAAGGATGAGCCTTGGTTACATGAGCAAAACGACTACCTTTAAGTTCTTCCATATTGTCCACCTTATAAACTAATTAATAATAATTTCATGATAAAAAAAATAACATGAAAAATATTATTTAAATAAAATTATAATTTTAAAAATTTATTATAGAAATATAATTATAAATATAATTAATATAAATTAATGTAGATTAATATAAATTAATATAAATTAATTTAAATTGATATAAATTAATACAAATTTATGTAAATTAATATAAGTTAATAATTAATATAAACTAATTCAAACTAATTTAAACTAATTTAAACTAATTTAAACTAATTTAAACTAATTTAAGCATAAATATTAAAAATCATTTTCTACTATATAAACTCTCTCATAAAATAAAATTTCAAATCTATTAATAAAATAATTCATTATTACAATTAATCCAATATACTTATTGTATTAATTTGATAAAAATATATTAGTACAATAGTAACTTCTCAAAAACTATTGAATCAAAATATACAATGAATAAAATATTTTCAAGATTTATAAAAATTTATTATAAAATAATATATATCTTAAATTATTAATAAATATGTTGTAACTATATATTAAACTTTGTTGTAATGAGAACAAACAGACAAAAAATTAAAATTATTAATATAAACTACCCACTACAATACAAAAATAAAATATTAAAATAATAACATATTAGAATAATAAAATAATGAAAAGATAGGTTAATAAACCAATAAATCAAGGAGTTAATTTAAGAAGAAGTTAATTCTTCAACATAACCTAATCCTTTATCTAACCATTCGTCTTTAATAAGTTCATCAGTACAAACTATAGCAATAACATCATCCTTTGAAATGTCCCTAATTATTCTAAATCCTTCAGGAATAATTCTAAATGCTGCATCATATATTCTCTTTTTTAGATTTTCATATGGGTCATCTATAACAAGATTATTCAAATTATCTTCTTTACCTTCAAGAATAAAGCTAAAACGGTCTGGTTGATGAACATTTTCTCTTCCTTTTTCAAGCCACAACTTTTTTAAAATATTTGGAAGATAATTTTCATCACTTACACGAATTATAGTTTTATCTATTTCTTTATCATATTCAATATTAGTTACATCACCTAAAGTAGTAAAATTAGAAGTTTTATCCATTTTAATAGCTAAAATAAATACAACTTCCTTAGGATCAACAAAAACTCTCATATCCTTAACAGAAGGAGATAACTGAAGATCTTGAAATATTTGTTTTATTATCATCTCATAGACTTTTGCACCCTCTGTATCTGTAGATTCAACAAGCATAAACTCACCTAATAAAAAACATGAATAATTTAATTTTATCTATTTTCATAATTTCATTTCATTTCCAATTTTACCTATTTTCTTGTCTTTTACCCATTCCAGAAACTAAAAGTGCAGCACCAACAGCACCGATATGTTGTGAGTACTCAGGAACTATAACATCAATACCTCCAAGAGTATCACTAACTGCTTTAACTAATCCAGATATTAAAGAAGTTCCACCAACTTGTATTAAAGGTTCCCTAATATCAATTTCTTGTAATTGTTGTTCATAAACTTGTTCTGAAACAGAATGACATGCAGCTGCAGCTACATCTGCTTTAGAACCTCCAGCAGCAAGAGTTGTAACTAAATCTTGAATACCGAAAACAATACAATAACTATTCAGCATTGCCTTTTTATAATCTCCTTTCATAGCTAATGGACCAAGTTCAGTAATATCAACATCCAAACGACGTGCAGTCATCTCCAAAAATCTTCCAGAAGCACCAGCACAAATACCACCCATAGTAAAATTATCAGGAATTCCATCATTAACAGTGATTACTTTATTATCCATTCCACCAATATCTAATACTGTTGCATCTCCTTTTTGGTGTCCTGCAAGATAAACAGCCCCTTTAGCATTTACAGACAATTCTTCCTGGATTAACTCTGCCTTCATGTTTTTCCCAATTGTAAGTCGTCCATAACCAGTAGTTCCAATACCTTCAACATCATCAAGCTTATAACCAGTTCCTTCAAAAGCTTCATCAGCCCCTTTATACACTGATTCCATGATATCTTTTGTAGGAGTCCAACCAGTACCAATAACCTTATTATTCTCCATTAAAACCACTTTTGTAGTAGTGGAACCAGAATCAACCCCTAAAGTTAATCCTTCTTGTTTTTCACGAGCCAATATACTTCTTCTAGCAACCGAAGTAGTTAAAGCTTCCATACGGATAAATAACTCATCTGCCTTGGTTCTTTCAGTGAAAGAATAAGTCACAACAGGAATTCTAGTATTTTGCTGAATAAATCTCCTTACTTCATTTCTAACTAATGCCCCTTCTGCACATCTAAAACAAGTAGCTATGAAAACAGCATCCGCTTTACTTTTTCCCTCAACAATTGACATTGCTCTTGCAATCATAAGCTTCAAACTGGAACTTTCAGCAGAAAATCCAAATTTTTTATATGCTTCATCAATATAATCAAGATCAATCTCAGGAATAACAATTTCTGAACCAAAGGTAGTAGCTGCCTTTTCTATCTCTTTTTGAATACCACTATACTCTGTACCGCAAGATATTAAAGCTATTTTAACCATTATTCATCACCATTTAAATCTTTATTTATTGAAACATCAGAATTTTCAGAAGAAGAGAGATTTTCTGAAGAATTCGGAAGAGAATCTAAAAATGTATTTATTTTATTAACCATATTAGTAGTTTCATCTTTATTCTTAGGATATTTCAACTCAAGAGTAGGAATTCCTCTTTTTCTAAGGTTGAATATAGATAATTCATTTGTCCTAGCACAACCAATACATCCAAAACCAAAAGGAGCATCTTCAACAATTATAGCAGCTTCAGCTTCTTCAATTAAAGGCCCAAGAAGAGACATTCTTCCACGTACCCCTGATGGAACCTCAATAGCAGCATATTTTAATCCTTTAATAGGATCCTCTTCAGTAAGATTCATTGGAGGAGAATCAATATCAGGATCTTTAACTTTTTTTCTAACAGCTTTTTGAAGAGCTAATACTTCATGTCCTTTTCTTTCAATTAAATCTGCTAAAATTAATGAATTTGGTGGGAATATAGCTACCTTTACCATTTTATCACATTTTTAATATATTATAATTATCTAACAATTTTAGTTATCCTCATATAAAAATTTTAATTAATCCTTAAAATTTTATAAATTTTAATTAATCTTCATTATTTTATAAATCTTAATTAACCTTTATTATTTTATAAATCTTAATTAACCACTATTATTTTATAAATTTTAATTAATTATTATCATTTTATAATTAATTATAATCTATTTTATAATTACTCATGAACATTTTGATTTCTATTTTTATGTATATTTTTGTCCATATTATCTTCTTTATTCCTAACATTACTATTATTAAGATTTTCTTCTTCTAAACATTGTTCCATTATTTCTTCAAATTCTTCTAAAGGAATACAAGTTTCCTCTTCAAGTGAAACTTCTTTTGGATTTTTCAAAGCATCTGAAACAAAGCCAAGAAGTTTAAATTCCTTTTCCATTTGGTGAAATCCTTCTCTTGCGCCTTTTCTATGGCCCCTGCATCTTCTTGGATCTCCAGGAGGGAAACCCCTGTCTTTTGTAAAAATATTATAAGGATCTAATTTTCGAACTTCCCCAATAGCTCTTAAAACATCCTTTTCTTTACCACTAACCATTGCACCATAACAAGTTTGTTTTATTGTGAGAGGCAAACCTAAGAGATGGATGTGATTTACAACCTCGCTTTCACTAACATTGGCTTTTGGACCCAAAATAATCATTCTTGTGACGACCTCTGGATCAGAATCTTCCCTACCAAGATTTGGATTAATACATACATTTTCTACCATAATATCCCTCTAATCATTATTAATAGAAGATCCATCTTCAATTCTTTTGATATAAAGAGAATCTCCCTCTTTTAAGTCTTCAAGATTTTTTAAATTAGTTGTTATCTTTCCAACAATATTAGTTGCATTAAATGGTTCTGCAGTTGGACCAAATTCATCATTGCTCTCAAACCTAACACCTATCAATCCAACATTTTTCTTAGACATGTTAGTAACACCAATTCTTCCTGCTTCGATACAGCTATTTGGAATGTTTTCAGGAACGAGCCCTTTTGCTTCTTTAGCATCCCCCTCAAAGATAGATATTTTCATACCAGGAAATGCAAAATGTACTTTTAAAATACCAATTGGCTTTTCAATTAACCCAGTAACCTTTTTAAAATACCAAGAAGTTCTTGGAGCCTCATCTCCACCATCATAAACTTTTATCAAAGCTAAATCCTCTTTATTTATACCTTTTGTTTTTACATTTCCTTCTTTTAGTATATCTATAGAAAGATTAGGAGTCTGTTCTACAATTAGTGCATTATCATCAATAACACCAATTCTCTCATGTTTTATGCCAATAGATTTCAAATAATCTTCTGATTCTTTTTGAGTCATAGATAAAGTCATTATTCTTCCAGGTTCAGATTTAATAGTGATTTTATCATTATAACTAGCTATATCAAATAATTCCATACCCTTTTCAACTGAAGCAACATTAGTGTGATTAGGCGATTTAACCCTATCCTCCCTATATACAAATACTTTACCAATGCCTTTACCAGTATTTCTTATTGTAACAGTACCTCTTTTTCTCATAGTTAAATCTTCAGGAGGTTTTCCCAAACCTTGAAGAGAATAAAAACCAACAAAAGAGTTTGATTCATAATCAACAGTAAAATTACCCGATTCAATTAACGAAAATAAATGTTCAGCTGATTCTGGAGAATTTTCATTAGGTTTAAGTAAGACATAAGTGAAAAGCTGATTACCTTCTTCCAAAATAGTGTTTAAATCAGAAACAGAAGCACTATCTGTTACACTACTCCTTTCAATAAGAGGTTCAATAGAAATTAAATTATCATCGGAATTTAAAAGCCTTAAAGTTCGTTTACCCCCCACAATTCTAGCAAAAATCCCTTTATTATGATTAGGAACCCCATAAACAGCAGAATGATCTTCTTTAGCTAAAATTATATGTGTTGACTCATTACTAAATCCAGATAAACTTAATATAACGTCCCCATCTTTATATCTATTTTCATCCATTGTAGGTTCTAATTCCGTTGTAATTGGGCCAATTGCAACCTCATTTGATGAAGTCCATCTAACAGAACATTGCTGAAAATCTTTATATTGATTTTTCCAAACTTCAACAAGTGTTTTAGCTTCTTCTTTATCATCCATCTCAATTATTATGCTTCCTTTTGGAGTTTTTAATTTATATTTGTTTATATTTTTTTCAAATTCCTTTTTACCTTTGATGAGACATATTATACTTCCATCATCATAAGGAGCATTTGAAAAATCAATTGCCTCTTTTATAGTAGACCCAACAGGAAGATCTACATTTTCTCCATTAATTTTTACTAACATAGAAACAACTCAACATAAATTATGAATAGATTTAAACTATTTATTAATAATAATTTTAAATTTAAATCATTTAATTAAAGATTATCTTAGATTAGAGAGTTTAAAACCCCAATTCATATTCCTAATTTAACTTTTAAAACTTAAAAGTTTTCAATTTTAAAAATAGGGTTTTCAACTTGATCAAATAGCACTATTTCTTCATTTTCATCAGATAAAAACAACTTTTTATCTTTAATTACTTCCCCAACAACAGAAGCATTAATAGAAACTTCACCTAATAAATTTATTAATTCTTCAACATTTTTTTCTTTAGCAGTTAAAACAAAGCCAGCACCAGGATATGATTTTAACCATTCTTCCCATTCAACATTATCATTTTTTGGAATTTTATTTAAATCAACTTTTGCTCCAACACCAGATGATTCAAGCAACATCTCCAATGTTCCTAAAGTACCAGGATTACTTATATCTTTTCCACCAGTAACTAATCCTTTTTCTGCAATTTGTTCCATTGCAATTATCTGATCCTGTACAATTTTTTCATCTTTAAAATAGGTTGTATCCCAATTAAGGTTAAAACTAGGATGTTGTCTACCATCCAAATCAATAGCAACAATAATTTTATCCCCAACATCAGCTCCGAAACTAGTTATAATTTTATCTTTTTTAGCTATTCCAACAATCGCAACATCAAGAGCATTATAATCAGAATCGGGATGTAAATGTCCACCAACCATTGGAACATTAAATTTCTTACAACCATCTTTTATTCCATCTAAAAGACCATTAGCTATATCTTCATTATTAATAGAAAGTATATTAACCATTGCAATTGGTTTACCACCCATAGCAGCAATATCGTTGACATTGACTAAAATTGAACAATAACCTGCCCAATAAGGATCTGCATCCATTAATTTTCCCCAAATTCCATCAGCAGCAAGTAATATTACATTTCCATTCCCAATATCAATTGCTGATGCATCATCACCAAAATCAAGTAAAGTTTCGCCAGAAACATTATAAACTTCTTTTAATTTGCTAGTTATGTTCTCTATAGACTCTTTTCTAGAAACGCCTTCAAAATTTTGAAGAGATTTTGCAAGATCTGCTAATTCCAAAACTACACCTCATTATAATCCAATGAAAGAATAATAATTTAAATAAAATAATAATTCAACTATTATAATAATTTAGCTACTATAGTAATTTAGCTACTATAATTAATTTAATTATAATTATTTAAGATATAAAAATTTTTTTTATGAATATACCTTAAATTTTTTTTATGTATATACTTTATTTTCATGATTAAATTATTAAAAACTATTAGAAAATAATATGTTAACAATGCATAATAAAGATGTCGAAATAAAAAAATAAATAAAAAAATGAAAAATTATCCAAAAATAAGACAAACAAACATACTCTAAATAGAAATACCAAAAAGAATACTAAAAAATATGATATCTAAATAAAATATAAAAAACATTATTTTAAATAAGGAGTAAAAAATACTATTTAAAATAATAAAACAAAAAAATATTATTTGAAATAATAGATAAAAAAATATTATTTAAAATAATAGATAAAAAAAATATTATTTACAAATAAATGATAGTGAAAATATTATTTATAAAAATTAGTCATTATTTAATGGAAATTTAATATTATACTCAGGACTTATTTCATTAATAATTTCAAATATTTCATTTTTAAATTCTTTAATTCTATTAGATTTTAATTTATCTTTAAAATCATTATTTGATGTTTTAGTAGAACTAAATTCCAATTTAATGTAATTTTTTGATTTAAAAACATTTTGAAAAATGTATTTTCCAACAATATCATCCTGACCAGGCTTTAATTCAATGATGGTAGATCCCTCAGTAACATAGCCTTTTTGAACAACTTTATCTACATCCCCATCAGTAATACCAATAACAGGTATATTAAACCGGTATAAGATATCAGAAGCTACAAGAGTAGTATCATCTCCAATAGTAACTACAATATCAACATTTTTTAAGCTATAAATATCTTCCGCCGCATGGTCTAAAAAAGCTACTTTAATCCTATTATTTTCAGAACGATTAATATTAATATCTTTAGAATCTTTAATTATTCTAGGATTAGGATTAGTTTTTCTAAGAAGTCCAGTTTTTACAACCGCATTATTAATATCAACAACACCTAATTTTTCTATACCGTGTTTTTTAATTTCTCCACCAATAATATCAACTATTTTGCCATCTTTAGATACTAAAGACAAATTTTCAGAATTAGATTTACCAATTACAACTCCATTGACAAAAATATTCTCATTAGGACTTACCCCATGAATATATCGAACTTCGTCCCCTAATCCATAACAATTATTTAAATTATTATTTTGATCGTTGTTCTCATTATTACTTGGATCATCATCCGGATTATTATCTTGATTATCTTTTAAATTATTAATTAAGTTATTTTTTATATCAGTTTTTAGTTCTCGTTTCATATATTCTTCAATAACCAATTGAGAATCTAAGACATTTAGATTTAATAATTTAGATATTTTTAGATGTAAATCATCATTTGAACCATTCCATAGAATTATAGAACCATCATCTTCTCCAGGCCTTTCAATTTGAATAAATTTTTTATTTAAAGTATTTTCGTCCAAATTTCCAATTCCTGGATTAAAAGCCTTTTTAAAAACTTTATATCCGAAAGTATGACCAGTAACTGAAGATTTACCATAATTAATGAGGAATATAACATCCATACCTTCTTCTAAAAATAATCTAACCGATTCACTAGGAAGTCTTTTAGTAGAAATATCAATCAAATTTTCAAGAGAAGCATCTATAACTGCTGTTCGCCCCATAGTTCCGCCTAACCTACAATAAACCTCCCCAAAACTCTTTAAAATCTCAATAATTTTTAGAGCACATCCAGAATCAATTATATTCGGACCATGTACAACAATACCAATTTTCATTTTATAACCAAATTTACAATAAATTATAATTATTATTAATATTATTATTAGTATTATTAATATTACTATTAATATTATTAATATTACTATTATTATTCTAATTATTTAGATAATAATTAGATAATAATTAGATAATTAATTAATACATTCAAAAAATTAACAAAAACATAGTAGAAAAAATATATACCACAATGCAATATGCAATAAATCTAGTTTAGAATAAATTAACTTAATTTTATCCTTTTTTTAAATATTTTTGAACCACAAATTTCACAAATTTCATCATCATAATCATCAGGATACTCTTTCTTACAACCTTGACAAATTTTCTTCCAATTATATATTCCTTTAATTCCTTCAGTTAAAACACTCCTATAAGGAATATCTAAAATTTTGAGAACATTTTGAATAGAATAATCATCAGTTACAACCATTATATCCTTTTTTTGATTTGAAAAGTCAATAGCTAATGCTAAAAGTTTCTTATCTACATCAGAAAGCCTTAAAGTATCTCCAGATCCAGAAATAACATTGTTCAGCTGATTGATACTTGAGTTATCAGGCTCTTCGATAAAAAGAATATTATCATTTATAGCTTGATCAAAAATCATTTTAGACCTTAAGTCCTTAACTTCCTCACTTATTTCAGATATAGTAAAATTTAAAGAATTATTTAGTTCAAATCCCCCAATAAAAGCAGAAGCATCCAATATATAATAAATATCTTTATTTTCATCCATAATATAATTATGTAATTAAAAATAAATAAAGTTAATTAAAAATAAATAAAGTTAAAGAAAAAATAAATTTATTTAGAAATATAATATTTAATTAATAAATATAAACTAAATAATAAATTAAATAATGAATTAAATAATGAATTAAATAATAAATTAAAAGTAAACATGAAAATTGATAATAATCCATTAAATTAGAGAAATAATTAATAAAAAATGAGTGATAGAAAAAAAGATTATTTAATAAATAAAAAATGTTAGTAAATTAATATCCATTAATAAAAATTATTTTATATAACAATTATTACTAAAAAATAATAAAAATACATAATGTTAATAAAACCTGAATATTCAATATATTATTGTTATAATCCCATAAAATATTATAATAGAAAACATGAACATTAAAATAGTTATTGTTTTTATTTAAATATTTAAACATTATTTAATAAATACAAATATTTAATTGAATTATTAAAATTAATTATAATCATCAAAAGCTAAAAAAAAGATAGAATAAAGAATATAAAACTAAAATAAAGCCTATAATCAATTTTTGATAGTTTACATAACATTTATATGTGAGTAAATATATAATAATATCTTGAAGGGTAGGGTCTTATCTTAACTCTTATTATCATAACAAAAATTGGCATTGAATCCGCCTCCAATCCAATTTTGGTCCCTGCCCTCCTCACTATATCGTACTTTTTTTAAAATGGATTAAACAAGATTTAATAATCTTATTCTAATAAATATTTAAATAACAAAATTTTTTTAAGAAAATAAGAAGATTTTCGTTAATTAACTAACAATAAAACATTATTCATTCTTATAGATTATTTATTGTTAAGAGTGATTGATATTAACTATGTACATGATAATGAAGACACTATAATATTAAATAAGTAGTATATAAATTTATCAGAATAATAAAAAGTAATACTAAAACAAACATATAGTATTATAAAAATGAAAATTTATATAAGATTAAAAAATAATGTTTTTATAAATAGCTAAATTATTGTTAATAATATCAAATTAGAATATCCAAAGTTTTTAATATTAATAATAATTATCTTAACTCCCCTATATTTAATAAATATAACATTTTAATCAGAATATCTAACTTACACTTTTAAAAAAAAAGATATTACAAAAATTTAAAATTTAAATACGTGGAAACATCAACATGAAATTTTATGAAGTCTAAATAACAAGATTAAATAAAATAATATGCCTAAAAACATATGAAAGAATAATTATTTAAAAAATTACACAAAAAAATAATTATAAACAAAAAATAATTATAAACAAAATTAAATAATTTAAATAATATATTACTGATAAAAATAAAATTGATGTTTCATAACATATTTTAATAAGGAGAAATTTGAATGACAAGTGAAACAATGGAAGAACATAAAAAAAAATCACCGATTGAAGTTAATTGTGGAGTTATTACCCTAAGTGATACGAAAACCAAAGACAAAAAAGCAGGAAAAGATACTGATATTTCGGGTAAATTAATAGTTGATGAATTAAGCAAAAAATATAATGTAATTTCTTATGAAATAATCCCTGATGAAAAAGATCAACTATTAAACATTATAGAAAAAATGAAAAGCGAAAAAGTTGATTTTATAATTACTACTGGGGGTACAGGGATTGGGAGTAGAGATATAACAATTGAAACTGTAAAACCTCTTTTTGAAAAAAAAATAAATGGTTTTGGGGAAATATTTAGATTAAAAAGTTACGAAAAACTAGGATCTGGAGCTATGCTATCAAGAGCCGTTGCAGGAACATGCGGAAAATCAATAATATTCTCAATGCCAGGATCTCCGAATGCTGTTAAATTAGGAATATCACTAATTATAAATGAATTAGCTCATCTGAAAAAACATTTAAATGAGTGAATTTTAAATGAGTGAATTAAAAAAATCAAATGAATAGATAAGCGAATTAAAAAAATTCGCTAACAGATATTAAAGGTTCAATAATTATTCCTTCATTTTCTAAAGAAGAAATAGCTCCTTCTTCCCTATCTACAACCACAATAGCTTTTTTTACGATTCCTCCATTTTCTTGAATAGCTTTTATGGCTTTTAATAGAGATCCTCCAGTTGTAGTTACATCTTCAACAACAACTATATTGTCACCCTCATCTAATTCTCCTTCAATAAGTTTTGAAGTTCCATAACCTTTTTTTTCTTTTCTTATCATCAAAAGAGGAATTTCAGATCTTAATGAAACAGCAGTTGCAATCGGAACTGCTCCAAGTGCAGGTCCCGCTACTTTATCAATAGAATCATCTTTTATAGACATATTAATAAGTTCTGAAATAGTTTTAAGAATATTTGGATCGGTTATTGCTTTTTTCATATCAATATAATAATTACTTTCTTTTCCAGATGAAAGTACAAAATTTCCTGTTTTGAAAACATTATTATCTTTTAAAATACTAATTAAATATTCTTTAGAAGTCATTGAATCACCATAAAACAATTATATAAATTTAATCTTGTGAAAACTAAAATGTAATTTTAAAAAACTACCAAAATGGATAAAGATAGCTAAAAATTTCAATATAATTAAAAATTAAAAATATATTTAATATAAACAATTATTAATCTAAAAAATCATTTTAGAATAATATTAAATTCATTGAAATTAATAAAATATAAAATTAACTAAATAATAATTAATAAATTAGTAAATAATACAGCATATTATTTAAAAATTAAAAATAATAAATTAGTTTAGCTAAAAAACTATTTAGTATTAATTTTAATAGATAAAACTAATTTTTTATTCATAATATAAAAGAAATTTAAAGCAAATCTATTTTTATCAAAAAATGTATTTACAAATTAAAAATTATCCTATTACAAAATATCAAAAGCATCTTTTAAAAGAATTTTATCCCCAATTTTACTTATCATATCATAAGGAATTACATTTTCACTTTTAGAAATATTCAAAGTTTCAGAAATTCCTCCTTTTTTTAAGATTAAAGATTCTAATTCTTTTGTTTCATCATTATACTCAACATCAGATACTTTACCAATTAAAACAGCATCAGTATTAACTACTTCTTTTCCAATGATATCTTCAACAACTTTCATATTTATTCCTCTAAATCTTAAATAAATGCATATCTAATAAAAATAAATTATAATAAAATATAACTAGCATATTATTAATATTCTTCATCATAATCTATTTATTAATATAATTTGATATTAAATTATATTAGAATTATATAACTATTATGTTATTCTACTAATAAATAATATAATTATATATATATATTTAAATATTTAATATTTAGTATGAATAAAATATTAGAAATTTATTGATTAAACATAACTAATAAATTAAAAATACTCTAAATAAATAAAAATATTAGAAATAAATAAAAATATTCTAAATAGATAAAAATATTAAAAATTTATTTATTAAAAATATTATATCATAAATGAAAAAAATAATGGAAAATAAAACTATTCATCAGAATAGTTTTCATTATCGCCTTTATTCCAATTTATAATACCATATACTACACATAAAAGAGTAGAGAGTATTACAAGTAAATAACCACTTAAAACCCATGGGTCAGGTATTCCTAGAATCATTTTTACACCTTATTTTAATAAATACCTTATTTTAATAAATAATATTATCCTAAAATATACATTGTCCTAAAGAATAATATTATTTTAATAATCAACTTTAATTAATAATTAATTAGCTTAATTAAAAATTAATCCATTTAATTAAATATCACTTATTATTTAATTAAGAATTATCTTTTTTTAATATTTATAATTAATTTATAATTAAATATATTAATTATTTTTTATTTAATAATTAATATTTAATTTCTAATTAATAATTAATATTAGTTAATCTATTTTCCTTCAACTTTTTTATCTGATTCAAATCCTTTATAACATTTATCAAGTAATTCTTGGTCCATTGGTTTTGTAAGTAAGCTTACAACGATGGTAAAGATAAATGATACTGGAACTGCCACTATTATTGCATCAACTGATGCCCAAGGCATTGCCCCAATTAGCACTGCTTTTCCAGTTAAATATTGACAAATGCCAAGCCCTTCAGCAGTATTCTTAAAGAAGAATATTAACCAGATAAGGCTTGTTACAGTACCTGAAACAATTCCTGCAATAGCTCCTTCTCTTGTAGTTCTTTTCCAAAATAATGCACATATATAAACACTTAAGAATGCAGCTGCACAAATTCCATAGAAAAGTGCTGTTCCTTGAGCTACTACACTACCTGGAAGTATTAAACTAAGTGCAAATGCTAAAACTACAGCTATTAATATTCCAATACGAGTTAATGATATTGATTCAACATCTTTTTTCTTCTTTAATGTTTCATATATATCCCTTCCTAAGGAAGTTCCTTGAGCATGATATTGTGAACTTAAAGTAGACATAGCTGCAGCAAGTAAAGTTAACAAAAATACATATACAAACCATTCAGGAAGAGCAAAGTTAATAAATGTTGGGATGATTTTATCAACATTACCTCCAACAACAGCCACTGAAATTTGACCTAACCTATCAAAGAAATAAACATTAGATAAAGCACCAACAATAAATGCAGTTCCAGTAATAACTGCTATGAAAAGTCCACCCATTAGTACTGCCCTATTCAATTCTTTATCAGAGTCAACAGTCATAAACCTAACAATTAGTTGAGGTTGAGCAAGTACACCAATACCTACACCTAAAATAATTGTAGAAACAAGTGACCACCAGAAAGGACTTCCAAGGGTTGGGAACGTTGTCCAACCAGTACCCCCTATTGCTTGAGCAGCTGCTGGGAAGTGAGGCGCTAAGTTAGTAAGTGCTGTTTGGGATTGAGTGATTCCTCCAAGAGTCCAATAAGTAAATACAAGTAAAAAAATCATACCTACGAACATTATTGTTCCCTGTACGGCCTCTGTATACATTACTCCCCTTATTCCCCCAAATATAACATAAAAAGCAACAAAAATTGATAAAATCAAAAGAGATAAAGTAAAACTAATTGAAAGAGAAGTTTCCATAAACCTTGCAGCACCTATAAGAACCACAGATGCATATATAGGCATGGCAAAAAATATTATTCCTCCACTAAAGTATTGAATAAATCTACTATTAAAACGCCGAGAAAGAAATTCTGGAAAAGTTAAAGAACCTAAATTACGACCCATTTTTCGAGTTCTCTTTCCTAAAAATACAAAAGCTATGAATACTCCTACAAAGACATTTAAAAAAGTTAACCAAAGTAAACTCATACCAAATTGACCTGCAACACCACCAAAACCCACAATAGCGGCAGTACTAATAAAAGTAGCACCATAACTCAAAGCCATTATATATGGATGAGTTTTCCGTCCTGCGACCATGAACTCATCCGAAGATTTTGTGCTTTTCCAAGCCAAATATCCAACATAACCTACTATTAAGAAGTAGACTAAAAAAACTATAGATAAAATTATTAAATCCATATATAAACCTCAAAAATATTATAATCATTATTATAAATACGATAGATATTATAAATAAAAATTAGAACTAAAAAAAGATTTTAAAAGTTTAAATCTAATTTATATATATACAAAAATTCTTTTTGTACATTAGTATTATATAAGCTTTTATACATGAATTTTTGATTATAAATTTATAAAGAATTTCATAATTTAAGCAATTTTTATAATATTATACTTTTTATAATAATTAGCTAATTTATATTAAATAAATTTAAATAAACTTTCAAATATCAAAATATTATTACATAATTATAAATAATTCTTAAAAAAATAGGACATAAAGTAAACATAGAACATTATTAATAAATTAAAAAGTTATAAAATTTATATTAAAAAAGCCAATAATAAAACAAAGAATGTGTTAAACAAATAACAAAATATAAAATAAAATATAAAAAATGTTGACAAATTAATATGAAAAAATATGATAAAAAGATATTATAAAAAATTGTATTTATTAAAAATAATCATTTGTATTTATTATAAAAGGATTATATTTATTATAAAAAGATTATATTAAAATACAATATTACAAAATTAGAAATTATATTCTAAAAATTAATATTATAAAAAATATAATAAAAATATAATTAATTATATCAAGAATAATTGATAAAATACTTATAAAAAAGCATAGGGATACTATGGTATGGGATGAAAAATTAGAATGCATGGAAATAGAAGAAAAAAAAGAATTGCAGCTTGAAAGGTTAAAAGAAACTGTTAAAAAAGCTTATGAAAATGTTCCATTTTATAAAAATAAGCTTGATAAAGCTGGAATAAAACCAAAAGACATTCAAACACTTGAAGACATAAATAAATTACCATTTACAACAAAAACTGATCTTAGAGATGCTTACCCTTTCGGTATGTTCGCAGTTCCAGAAGAAGAAATTATAGAAATCCATACAACTTCTGGAACAACAGGGAAGCCTACAGTTTCAGGATATACTCAAAAAGATTTGGATATTTGGTCAGAAGTAATTGCAAGAGCAATAACAATGGCACTTGGAACACGAGGAGATCGGATTCAAAACTGTTATGGATATGGACTCTTTACTGGAGGCCTTGGAATTCATTATGGAGGACATAAAGTAGGGGCAACAGTCATACCTATTTCTGCAGGAAACACAAAAAGACAAATTGAGGTAATGAAAGATTTTGAAAGTACGATACTTACATGTACTCCATCTTATGCTCTTTATTTGGCAGAAATGCTTGAAAAAGAAGGATTAGCACCTGATGAAATTAGTTTAAAGTCTGGAATCTTTGGAGCAGAGATGTGGACTGAAGAAATGAGAGAAGAACTTGAAAAAAGATTAGGAATTCTTGCACTTAATATTTATGGTCTAACTGAAGTTATTGGTCCAGGAGTGGCTCAAGAATGTGAAGAAAAAGTTGGCCTTCATATATCAGATGATCATTTTTATCCAGAAATTATTGATTCACAAACAATGCAACCTGTAAATGATGGAGAAAAAGGAGAATTAGTTTTAACTACGCTTACTAGAGAAGGTATGCCAGTTATAAGATTCCGTACAAAAGATATAACTTCTATTACACATGAAAAATGTCCCTGTGGTAGAACACTCGCTAGAATGTCTAGAATCGTTGGTCGAAGCGATGATATGCTTAAAATAAGAGGAGTAATAGTATTTCCATCACAAATTGAAAGAGCATTGTTAAAAATTGATGGCCTTACACCAAACTATCAAATCGTAGTTACTAGACCCGGACATTTAGATGAACTTGAAGTTAAAGTGGAAACATCCAAAGAACTATTTTCTGATGAAATGAGAAAAATGGAAGCTATAGAAGAAAAAATATCTAAAATAATACAAAAAGAAATAGGTTTACGTGCAAGTGTAACTTTAGTTGAGCCAGAATCACTTCCAAGAAGCGAAGGAAAGGCAGTTAGAGTCATTGATAAAAGAAATTTTAGTTAAATAATATTAAATGAATGATTACTTATTTAAATAGGTTTATATAAACTAAAAATAAGTTAAAATAATTATATTAATCATATAAAGTTGATTAATTAATAATTACTTAAATTATTGAATTACTTAAATTATGGAGAAATTAACATGAAAAATAAACAAATATCTGTATTTATAGAAAACAAAGAGGGAAGACTTAAAAAGGCAATGGATGTGTTAGCAAAAGAAAATATAAACATTAGGGCCTTATCTATAGCAGATACGACCAAATTTGGAATATTAAGATTAATAGTCTCAGAAACTGAAAAAGCAAAGGAAATTCTCGAAAATAATAACTTTGTTGTAAAGGAAAATGATGTTATTATTGTTGAAGTCCCAGATAAACCAAATGGACTAAACACCATTTTAGGATATCTTGATGATAAAAATGTAAATGTGGAATATATTTATGCATTTGTTAGTAAAAAAAGTGAAGAAGCTATTGTTGTAGTAAGATTAGAAAATATAGATGAAGGAATAAAAATTTTAAAAGAAAATGATGCATATATACTAACTTCTGAAGACATAAAATCCATTTAATTATGTGTGATTATGTAAATTCAGATTTAAGTAATTATTTTTATAAAAAATAAACAAAACATGATAACAATTTACAAAAATAAACAAAATATAGTAGTAATTTACAAAAATAAACAAAATATAGTAGTAATTTACAAAAATAAATAAAATATAGTAGTAATTTACAAAAATATAACTAGTATATTAATAATAATTTATAAAAAATAGCCTTAATATGGCAATTTAGATTAATTCATATTATTCTAAACTTTTTATAAGTTCAGCTACTTCTTCTCTTTTGTAACCTAATTTAACAAAGAGATTAGCAATTGATTCTTTATCATCAAGTGAAGAAATTTCTTTCCATTTTTTAAAATCATTTCTTAATATT
The DNA here is from genome assembly GCF_937881195.1 of uncultured Methanobrevibacter sp. Lineage (GTDB taxonomy): Archaea > Methanobacteriota > Methanobacteria > Methanobacteriales > Methanobacteriaceae > Methanobinarius. The sequence goes on from NZ_CALGFC010000012.1 coordinate 39,968, forward strand.
GATTTTATCAATAATTGTATTGTTATTAAAGTATCAGTATCAATAGCCACTAAAACATCTTTTTTATCAAAAAATCCATTTGGATCAATTAATTCAAAGCTCTCATCTAGAGCATCTCTTTGAATAATAGCATTTTTAATCTCATAACCCATTTAATCACCATAAATTATCAAAAAATATAGAAGCTCATTAATAATATACTAATAATTATGTTACTAATAATTAATGTTAATAATATAATAACTATAGTATTATATGATATTATATGATTGATACAATATAAATATATTATATTATAATCTCTTTATTAAGTGTTTATTTATAAAACTTTATTCAATAAATCATTATTTATTTTTTACAGCATTATATCCTTTTTCAATAGCATTTAAATTCATTTCATGGAATTTTTGATGCAAATTATTTTTCATTGCTGTAATGATAGATTTTTTCGAAAGAGGAAACGTTTCATTAGCTATAACTGCTCCTAAAAGAACCATATTTAAAGACATGAGACTTCCTGAATCTAAAGCTAATTTTTCTCCATCAATTGGGTAAACAAAATCATAATTTTCATTCAAAGCATTTATTATTTCATTAACATTAGGATAAGTCTGATTAAATTGAGTTAAAGTAGAAGGAACAATTGGAGAAGTGTTAAAAACTATTTTAGTCTGTTTATTCGATTTATCCAAAGCTCTCACAGCTTCTGATGGTTCAAAACTTAAAATCACATCAGCATTAAATTTTTCAATTATTGAACTTTTATAATCTCCAATTTTTAATTCAGTAGAAACAACTCCTCCTCTTTGAGACATTCCATGAATTTCACTCATTAGAACATCTAAACCTTCATTCATTGCAGCTTCGCCAATTATAACAGAAGTTTTGATAATGCCCTGTCCTCCAACACCACAAATATATATATTATAAGAATTTTCTTTGTTAAACATGATTTTCACCTATAAAATTTTGAAAGATAAATTTAAGCTATAAAATTTTGAAAGATAATTTTAAGCTATAAAAAATTTATAATGATGATTGATATTTTTAATCTTCCTTTTTAACCCCAATAGCTTTTTCATCACACATTTGCACACAAACAGTACAACCTTTACAAAGTAAATCATCAATTTCAACTTTATCATCAGTTACAGATATAGCTGGGCAAGCTAAAGTATCTATACAAACCCTACAATCATTACATTTATCCCTTTTTATTGTCATTGGCCTTTTATGTTTAACACCTTTAATAAGTGTACAAGGATATTTAGCTATTATAACAGAAACACCATCATATTCAAGGGCCCTTTTATATGTATCAACAGTCTTATTCAAATTCATCGGGTTAATAGTCTCAACAAACTCACAACCAGTAGCTTTAGCAATTTCCTCAATAGAAATTTCAGGAGCAATATCTCCCATTCCATCAACTGGAATGCCTGGATTTGGTTGACCTCCAGTCATAGCAGTTGTCCGATTATCAAGAACAGTTACAACAAACTTATGCTTATTATGAACACCATTTATAAGAGGAGGTATTCCTCCATGGAAAAAAGTGGAATCTCCAATAAAACTAACAATATGTTGATTAGTTGCAGCAGCAAAACCACAAGCATCACCAATACTAGATCCCATAGAAAGTAGATAATCAGTAGTTTCATAAGGAGGACTTACACCTAAAGTATAACACCCAATATCTGAGGAAAAGATTAAATCCTCATTAGAAATTCCTAATTCTTCAGCAGCTCTTCTAACACCAAAATATGTGGCCCTATGAGAACATCCAGGACATAAAGTAGGCGGACGTGATGGTAGATTATTTTTTATATTATACAATTTTTCATCAATGTCTAATAATGTATTCTCTGATTGATTATTAATAATTAATTCTTCATCATTTTGAGTAATTCCATTATTAATATTTTGATCAAAATCTTGATTAATAATCACATTCAGAGAATTTCTAACTATATCAGAATTAAATTCATATATAAGTGGAAATGTTCCATCTAATTTGCCAAAAACAGGAATATTCAGTCCAACTTCACCAATTGTAGCTAAAATCTGATTCTCCATGATTGGATCAACTTCTTCAACGACAAAAACACCATCCAAACCTTCTATAAAATCTAAAACAAGGTCTTTTGGGAAAGGGTAAGAAAATCCTAATTTCAATATATCAAATGGTAAATCATCTTCATTTACCACATCATATGCATAGTTAAATGCACTACCACTTGCTATTATGCCATAATTTTTATAATTCTTATTTTCATTATTCTTATTTTTAATATTTTCAACATTAGTATCCTTATTTTTAACATTATTTTTTTCAATATAATCAATATTTTCAATTGAAAATTTAAAAATAGAATTTAATTCAGAATTATTTGTTAGATCATTAATAGCAGCTATTTTCAATACAAGCTTTTCATGCATAAGCATTGCATTTTCTGGAACAGGAACAAATTTTTTTGGATTCTTTTTGAAAAATCCTTTTTCCCAATGAACATTATTCTTATTATTAGTATTATTATTAGTATTATTATTAATATTTTTATTATCACCATTATTAAATTCTTCATCCATAAGAACTTTTTCAACATCCCCAAATTCTACAATTCCCCTCATATGAGAAACTCGAGTAGTGGTACGAAGGAGAACAGGAATACTAAACTCTTTAGACACTTCATATCCATATTTCATCATATCTTTAACTTCTTGTGGATTAGAAGGTTCTAAAACAGGACAATTAGCTAATCTAGCATAATGACGATTATCTTGTTCATTTTGAGAAGAAAACATTGAAGGATCATCAGCAGATAAAATAACTAGTCCTCCAGGAGTTCCAGTATAAACAGAAGTTAAAAATGAGTCTGAAGCTACATTTAAACCAACATGCTTCATGAAAGTGAAAGATTTTAAACCACTAGCAGCACTACTGGCTGCCACTTCCATTGCAACTTTTTCATTAGCAGAAAACTCAAAAAACATTCCAGCATCCTTTGCAAGAAGAGACAAAATATTCCCAATTTCAGAAGAAGGAGTACCGGGATATGTAGCAGCAATTGAAACTCCTGCTTCAATAGCTCCTCTAACAGCAGCTTCATTACCCAATAAAAATTCCTTATCTCCTGATTTACCTTTCACTAATTGATTCAAATCCATTATTACGCACCATAAATAACATAAATAGTATAAATAAAATAATTTAAGAAATAAAAGGCCTAAAACTGATAGGAAACAGTTATTAAGCTAATATACATGATAATCAATAATATTTATATAATTAATATAATAAATATATTATAATAAATAAAACAGAAAATTATAATATTAAATTACTATATAGCAGAATTATTTTTAGATAGAATAATAAATATACTTTTTGAATTTATAAAATTAAATCATGAAAATATAATAGATTTAAATTATGACTATTAAATATCTAAATTAACATGAAGCTTATTTAAAAATTATAATTATTACCATATTATCATTTAAATAAAAAAAATGTTATATATAAAAAATATTATTTTATTAAATAAAGATTGTTCAATGAAAAAATTATTAATTTAAAAAACATTTTTAATATTTAAATATTATTAAGTAAAAATTTTTAGTAGAAATATAATTATTAAAATATTCTTACTAAAATATCCTTATTAAAATATTCTTACTAAAGATATCCTTATTAATTAATTTTTGTTATAATAATAGATATTATAATAAGATATATTTATAAAATAAAGGAGTATTTATAAAATAAAGAAGAAATTATAAAAGATTAACATCATATTAATTAATCCTCTTATTATATGAATAAATAGTATAATATTATAAATTAAAATATAAAAATAAAAAAAGGGAAAATGGAGATAAAATGATTGAAATTGAAGTATTACGGTTTGATAAAGAAAAAGACAAAGAGCCCTACTTTGAAAAATATGAAATCGAAAAAAAATATAAGATGAAGATATTAGATGCTTTGATTTCTATCAACGAAAAATATAATAACAATTTAAGTTTTAGAAGCTCTTGTAGAGCTGGACAATGTGGTTCTTGTGCTTTGAAAATGAATGGAAAAGTAGTACTTGCATGTAAAGCTGAAATAGAAGATAATTCCAAGATTGAACCATTAGATTTCCCCATAATAAAAGATTTGATTGTAGATAAATCTGAAGTAGATGAAAAAGTGAATAATATGGATTTATTTTTACAAAAAAATGAGAATGATGAAAAAAAAGAATATGGTGAAAAAAATAAAAATGGAATTAAGATAAATGATGTAGAAGAAAAATTAAGTGTAGATATTTTAAAAGAAGATAAATGTGATTGTCCTTCAATTATTGAAAATGAAGAGTGTATGGATACTAAAAAGGTCAGAAGTTGTATTGAATGTTACTCTTGTCTTTCAGCATGTCCTGTTATTAAAGAAACAGAAAAGTTTGCAGGTCCTTATTTCATGAGATATATATCCAAATTTGATTTTGATCCACGAGATAATGGTAAAAGAACTGAAGAAAGTATTAATGAAGGTTTATATTATTGTACCAGTTGTGGTAAATGTGGAGAAATATGTCCAAAAGAAATTAATAGTTTTGGAGATGCTATAGAAAAATTAAGAGCATTAGCAAATAAAAAAGATTTGGGTCCTCTTGAACAGCACAAAGAGGTAAAAGAAATGATTTTAAAAACTGGAAGATCTGTGGAAGAGCTAGAAGAAAGTTTTATTAAATCAATTTCCAAAGAAAAAAATAAATCAAAACAAAAAATAGCTGTTTTCACAGGATGTATGATTGATTATAGGCTTCAAAATGTTGGATTTGCACTCATAGATGTTTTGAAAAAAAATGGAATTGAAGTCGATGTTCCTGAAGATCAAGTCTGTTGTGGATCCCCAATGTTAAGAACTGGTCAAACCGATATTGTGGAAGGGCTTGTTGAAAAAAATAAAAAAGCTTTATCAGAATATGACACCATAATTACAATGTGTGCAGGTTGTGGAGCTACATTAAAAAATGACTATCCGAAATATGGAGTAAAACTAAATGTAATGGACATAAGTGAATTTTTAGTTAATAATCTTGATACTAGCAAAATGAAAGATTTAAAACTTAAAGTTACTTATCATGATCCTTGTCACCTTATTAGAGGGCAAGGAATAAAAAACGAACCTAGAGAAATACTTAATAAAATAAAAGGTGTTGAATTCGTAGAAATGGAAAGTCCAGACCAATGTTGTGGTGCAGGTGGAGGAGTTAGAGCAGCTAAACCAGAAATTGCATTTGGATTAGGTAAAAAAAAGGCAGAGATGGTTGAAAAGCTTGATGTTGATGCTGTAATAAGCATATGTCCATTTTGTCAATATAATATTCAAGATGCATTAAATAAAGAAGGAATGGATAATATTAAAGTAATGAATATTTTAGAACTTCTAAAAATGGCATATGATATTGAATAAAATAATGTATTAGATAATATAGAATATAAATAAAATATGATATTAGATAAAATAAGATATTAAATAAAATAGATATTAACTAAAAATATATGGAGAAAATTAATATTTATCCAATATGGAGATATAATATCAATTAAGGAGGTGATCAAGTAGGAGATACAGTTTCAGAAGAAGTGGTAGTTATTAAAGAAAATAACACTATTTTAGATAAAGAAAAAGAAAAAAATAATAGTGAATCAAAATCAGCCTCAAAATCAACAGCCAATTCAAAAAATAGAGGTAAAAAACTATCAACTGAAGAAGGAATGAGATTTTCAAAAAATTATGATAGACTTAAGGAAAATATATTCGTAGTTTTTGTAGAGTGTGAATCTTCAGGAAATGTTGGTTTTTTAGCAAGAGCTATGGCAAATTTTGGTTTAGAAAATTTGATACTTATTAACCCCTGTGATTTAAAAGAAGATGCATATTACCAATCTATGCATGCTAAGCATATTGTAAAAAATGCAGCAGCAAATATTTATCCTACTCTTGATGATTTTTTAAAAACAGAAAATATAGATTTTATTATTGGCTCTACGGGTACACCTGGAGGTAGCTATAATCTATCAAGAATCCCTATAAAACCACAAGAATTAGGAGAATCGATAGATTTAAACAAAAAAATTGCACTTATATTTGGAAGAGAGGGCAATGGACTTTATAATGAAGAAATAGAAATGTGTGATATTATAGTTAGTATCCCAACAGACCCAGGATACCCAATTATGAATATATCTCATGCAGCTGCCATTATATTCTATGAATTATTTAAAAACAGAAATGAATTTCCAGTAGAAGGCTTAGAAGAGGCAACAAGAGTTGAAAAAGAATATTTACTTAAAGATATGGAAAATATAATAAAAAAATTAGATATTCCTAAACATAAAGAAAAAACAGGAATCAAATCTTTTAAAAATATAATTAATAGAGCATTCATAACTGGAAGAGAAGCCCATACATTAAAAGGAATCTTTAGAAGAATTTTAATGAAATTTGAGTAGTTAAAATTATTATAAATTATATAAATAGACATTTTCAATAACATTAAAATTCAATATAATTAAGATAAAATAAATAAAAATTAAATAGGATGATTTTAACATATCTTATTATAATAAATTAATATATATGAATTAATTCAACGAAATAATCTATGAATCCCAAAATAAACAATTAAATAATAAAATCTTTTATATTAAATTAGAACTTAATGCATTAGGAGACTAATAAATGGCAATTTTAAGTGATAGAGAAATAAAAGAATATTTGAAAAAAGGAAAAATTACAATAGATCCTTTAGAAGATTTTGAAAGGCAAATACAACCATCATCAGTAGATTTAAGAATTGGAAATGAATTTAAAGGATTTAAAATCATTAAAAAACCATTTATTGATCCAAAAGACCCAGAAGATCTTGATTCATATATGGATTCAATGCATATAGAAAAAGAAGAAGCATTTATAATACATCCAAATGAATTTGCACTAGCTACCACCTATGAAACTGTTAAAATACCAGATAATTTAGTAGCTAGAGTTGAAGGGCGTTCTTCAATGGGAAGACTTGGAATAACTATGCATGTAACTGCAGGATATATTGATCCAGGATTTGAGGGTAAAATAACACTTGAAATTTCAAATATTGGTAAAATGCCCGTTGCATTATATCCTGGACAACGAGCTTGCCAAATAGTCTTTGAAACTATGACTTCTAGTGCACTTAAACCATATGGACACCCCGAAAGAGATAGTAAATACATGGGACAAACTCGTCCAGAAAGTAGTCGTATTAAACAAGACTATGAACTTAAACAAAACCTTTAAATTAATATTAACCCACATATCACAATTAAAAAATCAAATCATATTAGATAATTTATTATTAAATATTTATCTCAAATAATTAACTTAAATAATTATATTATTTAATTAGCTTATTTAATTAGCTTATTTAATTAGCTTATTTAATTAACTTATTTAATTAGTTTATTTAATTAAATTAATAATCTTAAAGATTAAATTAAATAATTTAACCCAAATTAAATCAAAAATATTATTAAAATTAAACTTAAATTCTAATTTTCAATATTGGAGCAATACTAATGAACCATGACAAAATGATAAATATCAGTACTAAAAGAGGATTCCTATGGCCATCATTTGAAATTTATTCTGGAGTTTCTGGATTTACTGATTATGGACCTCTTGGAGCTATTTTAAAAAATAACATTATGCAACTTTGGAGAAAGCAATATATAGCTGGAGAAGGATATTACGAAATAGAAAGTCCCACAGTAACTCCTGAAGAAGTTTTAAAGGCATCCGGACATGTTGATAATTTTACAGATCCTATGACACAATGTGTTGGGTGTAAAGAAGTTTTTAGAGCAGACCATATCATTGAAGAAGTATCTGGCCTAGAAGTGGAAGGTATGACCAATGAAGAGCTTGATGGAATTGTTGAAAAACATAAAGTTGATTGTCCAAATTGTGGAGACAAATTAAGTGAAATATGGAATTATAATCTCATGTTTAAAACTAATATTGGAGCTAAAGGGAATAAAACTGGATATATGCGTCCAGAAACTGCTCAGGGAATATTTATACTTTTCAAAAGACTTTCAAGATTTTTTAAAAATAAATTACCATTTGGAGCAGTACAACTAGGAAAAGCTTATAGAAATGAGATTTCACCTAGGCAGGGAGTTATTAGGCTCAGAGAATTTACACAAGCTGAAGCAGAAATATTTGTTGACCCTAAAAATAAAACACATCCAAAGTTTAAAATGATTGCTAATGAAAAATTAGTTTTAAACTCACAAAAAACCCAAATTGAAGGTAAAAATCCAATAACCATAACAGCCAAAGAAGCACTTGAAACAGGCATTGTAGCTAATGAAATATTGATTTATCAAATATATTTAGCTAAAAAATTTTTAAAAGACCTTGGAATTCCTGATGATGTTTTAAGATTTAGACAACACCTACCAAACGAAATGGCACATTATGCTATTGATTGCTGGGATGTAGAAGTTAAAACAGATCGTTATGGATGGGTAGAAATTATAGGAATAGCCGATAGAGGAGATTATGATTTAAAGTCACACTCAAAACATAGCAATGAAGAATTAAATCTATTCATTCAGTACGAAAATCCTAAAATAATATCTAAAACTATCATAAAACCAAATATGGCAAAATTTGGCCCAGCATTTAAGCAAGATGCAGGAAAAGTTAAATCATTTTTAGAAAATATAGATGAAGAACTTATTGAAGCAGTGCAAAATTCAATAGAAGAACAAGGATTATATAAAGCTTCAATTGATGACAGCTATTTTGAAATCAAAAAAGAACATGTGACTTTTGAAAATATTGAAGAGAAAGTTAAAGGAGAAAAAATTATTCCTCATGTAATTGAACCTTCATTTGGTATTGACAGAATATTATACTCCGTTCTTTTACATTCATTCCATAAAGCAGAAAATGAAGAAGATAAAGATTATTTTAAATTAGCAAATTCTATTGCCCCAATACAAATTGGTGTTTTTCCTTTAATGAATAAAGATAATTTAAACGAATTAGCTACAGAAATAACTTCTTCTCTTAGAAATTCGGGTTTTATGGTAGATTATGATACTTCTGGAACAATTGGGAAGAGATATGCTAGAGCCGATGAGATAGGTGTTCCGATAGCTATTACCATTGATTACGATAGTTTGGAAGACAGTAAAGTGACAATTAGAGATAGAGACACTGAAAAACAGGAAAGAGTCAATATAGAAGATTTAAAAAAGATTGTTGGAAATTACTTTAATTAAGGTATTTTAACTTAATATAATTTATAAATTAAATTATCATACCTTATAAAATTTATAAAATCTTCTAAATTAAATTAAAAATTTTTAAATATTATATATTTATATAATATTGTAAAATTTTAAGAATACAATATACGATTTCTAATTTACGATTTCTAATTTTTAAAATTATACTTAAGCCTTTAAATTAGATCAAATTATAGACTAAAGTATTTTAAAATATCAATTGGTTCCGAATAATTTTTATAATGCTCAAAAACTCCAATACCCCAACTTATTCCTTCTTCAGTCTCATCCAAAATCATTATTGAATCATCATAATAACCATCATGGGAAAATAGCCCTAATGATAAAAAATTATCACATGAGCTAAGAAAAATTTTTATTTCTTTAGATAATTTCCAAATTTTAATAGAATAATCATTATTAAGATTATCTTTATTTTTAGCACTATCTTTTATAAATGATAAAAGTTTTACCCCATACCCATTATCTTTTATAAATTCAAGAATATTTTCACTAACAATTAATTCTAAATTCTCAAAATCATTTAAGCTACTTAATATAGCATCTAAATGAATAGCAGAAAATATTGGCAACAAAACTTTTATATTTTTCGAATTTGAAATTAAGTCTGTATATTCCCTAGAAGTTTTAGCTAGGTCATTATCAGAAGATTTAATAGATTTTGCATTTTGAATTAAATGAATTTTCTTCAGAGAATCTTTAGGAATATCATCTATACAATGATATTTCCAAAAATGAGAATTTTTATTTATAGAATATATATTTTGAATTAATTTAATAACATTAATTGTTAATATTGTCCCATTCGAAGATAAACCATACATTTTTTTATTTTTTTTAATTAAATTCAATTTATCAAGTTCTTTTATTCCATGTAGTATGGAAGTAGAAGGTTTTCCTAAATCATTTCTAAGAGATTTAAGATCTTTTTCACTAGAAAAAAGAGAAATTAATAATCTTGTTCTCATAGTAGATGTTAAAATATGTTTTATATTTTTAAATATTTCAATACCTTCAATTTTCATTTCATTATCATCCAATTTAGTTAAATTAAAATCCATAATTTCAAAATTTTTATTATCAAATTGAGGTAATTTAAAATTAATTAAAGCATAATTATGATTAATGTTTTTGTTTTTATCATCTGAATTCTTTATGCCAACTTTATCTCTTAAATCCTCTTTATTTAATAAATTAATATTATTAGAAGAAATTTTATTATTAGATTCCATAAATACACCATTACCTATATTTCATTAAAATCTTAGTCTTAAAACTGATTATTAAATTAAAAGTTTATTAAAATACTACAAATATAAATTATTCCCTATAGAATTATAATATTCAAATAAGCCATTAGCCCATTTAATCGCCTCTAAATCATTAGAGATCAATAACCTATTTTGATCAAATAAACCATCTTCTTTAAATAATCCAAATGCCATTAAATCATCTGCAATAGTCAAGAAGATTTTAATATCATTATTAGAAGATTTAATTTTAAAATTTTGATTTTTAGATCCATTTTTTACTACTTCAAGATCCATTAATTCAATAAAATTTAGTGTTATTGTTTTTCCACAAAGTAATTCAATATTTGCTCCTTTATCTATCAAATCTTGAAATATTATTGGGTATTCTGGATGAACAAATGGAAAAATAGATTTTATATTGTTAGAACTTTTTAAAATTTTTTTAAATATTGTATGGGGCAAGTAAATATCTGTAGGAATAGATTCAATTAAATAACTAGATTTTAAAGAGTTTAAATCCGTTAATTTATCAAATAAAATAGAGCTGATATCATGATCTAACCACAAATCTAGATAAACATTAATAATACCTACAGATTCATTGAAATCATGAAAATTTAAAAGTTTCATTATAGCAATATTATTCAAACAAAATTTTCCATCATTTGATTTAACATATCCATTATCTTTTAACCGATGAATATTATTTGATATAGCACTATAATTTAGATTAGTATCCTCACACAAAATTTTCATGGTTACCGGTATTTCAGATAAACATTCAAGCAGACTTACCCTAATTTTAGAACTAGTTAAAAATTTAAGCTCATCTTTGACATTTTCATACATATTTAAATAGTTAATTTTATTTTTATTCATATTAACCCTAATCCTAGTTTTAAACTATTTTAATTTATTACTATTTTTTATTAGTTTCCCCCTTTATTCTTAATTAATGGCCTTAAAATTATTCTTAATCAAACAAAAATATATTATGGCCTGAACTAAACACATGAACCAAACAATTTTACAAAGATATTAATTTACACTTAATAGTATATTCTAAAAATAAAATAACAAATCATGTAAAATATACTAAAATTTTATTATATACTAAAAGTTTATAATATGTTTCTTAATTCCCAAATTATGAAAACAATGCAAAAATACTGAAAGTATAAATTAAGAAATTATAATTATTTTTTAGGTATTTAGTTGATTAAGATACAAATTTATTAATAGTAATTATTATTCTAATTTTTATTATTAAAAATTTATTAATAATAATTATTATTGTAATAAATTTATATTTATTTATTTGATACTATTTCTATATAAACTTTACTTTAAAATATTGATAAAAAGTATTAAATATTTAATACATACATATAATATGCCCTATTTTTTAAAAAAAATATATCAAATGTTTAACCTATTAAAACTATTTTACAAATAATTATAAAATTTAGAAATTAAATACAATTTAAATTTGATTTATAAATAATTTTAATCCATAATAATTTAAAATATTATAGATAAAGAATATTTAAAATAAACAAAATGATAAAACGAAAACAATTTTACTTTAAAAAAGTAATAAAATATAATGGTAGGGTTTAATTATTTTTCAAAATATATATCTAAAAAAATAAAAAAGTAATAAAAAATAGTAATAATATAATATAAAAATAATGATATTTTTAATGTTAATTTAATTTTATAAAAATAAAAAAAATAAAAAATATGAAAATTAAATATAGAAATTAGAACTATTAAAATAAAAAATATGAAAATTAAAAATTAAAGAATAGAATATACATACTAAACAAAAATATAAGTCTTAGTTAAAACATATTATATTTTATAATAAAATACTGAATAAATATTAGAAAATATAATAATTGAGGAATAAAATTGATAGACACTCATATACATGCAGATGCAAGAAGTAGTGAAGATTTTGAAAAAATGTTTATTAGTGGGATAAATAGTGCAATTACTTGTGCATTTTATCCATATAAATTAATGGACGAAATAGTTCTTTTAAATCACTTAGAAAGGATACTCAATTATGATACTGAAAGAGCAAAGAAATATGGTATTGATCTTAAAGTAGCTTTAGGAATACATCCTTCGAATATTATTAAATCACCAGAAACAATTTTTGAGAAATTAAAAGAATATATAGAAAACAAATCCATAGTAGCTATTGGAGAAATTGGCTTAGAAGACTTAAATAATGAAGAAAAAAACATATTTAAAAAACAACTAGAAATAGCTAATGAAACAAATACAAAAGTTATTATACATACTCCTAGGAAAAACAAGTTAGAAGTTTTAAAAGAGATAAAAAAAATAGCATTAGAAACAATAGACCCTGATTTAGTTATTATTGATCATATAAACTTGAATGTTATTGATGAAGTAATAAAAGAAGATTTTACACTAGGACTTACAGTTCAGCCAAATAAAATGGAAGTTGATGAAGCAGTTACAATTTTAAAGGAATATGGTTTTGATAATTTTCTGTTAAATAGTGATATAAGCAATATGCCATCTGACCCCCTATCTGTACCTAAAACTGTTAGAACTCTTAAAAAATTAGGATTTGAAAATAAAGATATCGATAAAGTGGCTTTTAAAAATGCTAAAAACTTATTCAATATATAATATTTAAAAAATATAATAAAAATAAATATAATAATTAAAAAATAATATAGGCTAAAAATTATAGAAAAAGATAGTAAATATAAGATTAATACCTTATTCTTTCTTGATTATTTTAATTCTTGGTGGAGTTAGAATAATCATGTTTTTATCTGGTCCTTTACACAGAGAAATTGCTTCTGCTTTATATTCTTTCCTGAGAATTTTAATTTTTTCTCCAGCCATTTGAAATGGATCGGGACCTTCATTTTCAAGAAAAGCTAAATCAACAATAACAGGATTATTTTCTTCTACTATTTGATCAAATACATAATCCATATCATCTACAGTTCTTGGCCTTATTAAAATAATCTCATAAAATGGTTGTTCTGGAGCAATGTAGAAATCATTCTCCAAAATATCATCAGCATATTCACTAGTAACCGGCTCTCTTGTTTCCTCATCAAAACCAAGACTTCTTTTTAAAGTATCAATAAAACTCATATATTATCCACCTTTAAATTTATTTTCCTCTAAGTATCTTAAAATAGAATCTAATAATTTTGAAGCACCCTCATTATAAACATCTGCAGAAGGCAAATTGAATTCTGACTCAAAATCCCCAACATCCATAGTTTCATCTGCATTTCTTAGATTAATTGAAAGACCTACGACTTTTGTTGGCTCAATAGCTTCAATTGCAGTTATTTCCTCTTCAATACCCCTTGGTTGACGATAAGGATGATTAGGCCTATGACAAACTATTGTAGCATTAGGAGAAGCACCTATTAAAATAGCTGCAGATAAACCTCTTGGGTGAGGATTTCCTTTTTCAGTTAAACTAGATTGACCTTCAACAAATATAATATCTGGGTTTTTCTTCTCTTCTAAGTATTTGATTGAACCTAAAATAGCAGATGGAATATCCATTGCAGACAAACTTCCTGCTCTAAAATTTAAGTCAGAAGGTTCTTCTAAGCCCATTTCATCAGTAGATATTACAAGAGAAGTTAATCCCCTACTATTTGCTTCTTTACCTAATAATCGAGTAGTGGTTCTTTTTCCACATTCTTGAGAAGTTCCACCAACAAAAACAACAGGAGCCTTTGGTTCATATGATATTTTTGGAAGTGTTTCACAACATTTCTTAGGAGAAATTCCAAATATATCGTCAATAACATCTAATCTAGGACTTATTTCTTTAATTTTAACTCCTTTTTCATTTGCAAAATTTAAAAGAGAAATGTTATCATTTAATGGTAATGATCTAAAAGAAGAAACTACATTTTTCCCACTGTCAATAGCTTGAACTGCATATTTAAGAGCTGAGCCTTCTGCACCAATTGGAAGCATTATAGCTACACTTTTAGCTTCAACCTCGTTGATTATATTAAGTAAACTTCCAGATACATCTGAACCACAAAAAGTTTTACCATGTTTGTTATTATCATCATCAACGAATCCTACAGTTTCGACACCTTCTAAATTAGAAAATTTTTCTCCACCTCCACCACAGCCAATAACTATAAATGGATTTAGACTTTGAAGTTCCTTAACTGAAACAATAGAATGCAAGAAATCACTCCTAAAATTCAATAAATTGTTATTTTCATAATTAATAATATCTAATTAATTTTTAATTTAAAATATTTTTTTAATTTATAATATTATTTAGTAATCGGTTAATTTATAATATTTTTAGTAAATTGTTGATTTATAATATTTTTAGTAAAATGTTGATTTATAATATTTTTAGTAAAATGTTGATTTATAATATTTTTAGTAAAAT
>NZ_CALGFC010000013.1 GCF_937881195.1 uncultured Methanobrevibacter sp.
CATAAAGATTTGAAACTTCTACCATTTTATAACCACCCTAATACTAATTCAAATGTTATTAACAATGAAATTGAAAGGAGATATATTATATTTATTATACTAATTCATGGCCAATCATAATTACTAATAACATATAATAAAGATTATATAATATCTTATTTATGATAATATAAATAGTTTTGGTTAATAATAGAGAAATCTCTTAAAAATAATGAAAATATTTCAAATATAGATAATTAAAATAGTTTTAAAAATAATAAACTAAAAAAAAAAAAATAATAAAAAATAAAATAAATATTTTAAGAAATAAAAATAAAATAATGTTTTAAGAAATAAAAAATAAATTTTTTAAAAAATAAAAAAATATTTTGAGTTAAAGCTCTAAACCAACTGCATCAAAAACATTTTCAAGACTTTTTACTTCTTCCATAACATCATCAGGGATTTTTTGATCAACAGTTAGAATCATTATGGCATTTCCACCAGCTATATCCCTACCAACCTGCATAGTTCCAATATTTATATTTTTTTCACCTAATTTTGTTCCAATAGTACCTATAGCTCCAGGAATATCATTATATTTAGATATAAACATGTGCCCCTCAGGTTTTACATCAACCCAATAATCATTAATTTTTATAATAGCAGGCTCATATAAATCAGTACCTTCTACTGAAAATTCATCATCATCAGTAATTGCCTTAACTTTTACTGATGAATCATAACCTTTAGAATCACAGGTTTTTCCTTCAGTTATACTAATTCCTCTTTCTTGAGCAATAGTTGGAGCATTAATCATATTAACTGGATCAATTAAAACATGGTTAAGGGCACCTTGAAGAACTGTTCTTGTTAATATATCATGATGAGGGATTTCACTAAGTTCTCCACAATAAACAATTTCGATTTCTTTTATCTGGCCATTAATAGATTGGGAAACAAAACTTCCTAATTTTTTACACAATGCAACATAAGGTTTTATCTCTTCATAAGTTTTTGAATCAACCACAGGCATGTTTAAAACATTTTTTGGAGCCCTACCATTTAAAACTTCAATTACTTCATTAGCTACAATAATAGCTGCATCTCTTTGAGCTTCTTTAGTTGAAGCTGCAATATGAGGAGTTAAAACAATATTATCTAATTCAAATAGTTTACTCATTTTAGGAGGTTCTTCTTCATAAACATCAAGAGCAGCACCACCAAGTTTATCATTACTTAATGCATCATATAATGCATCTTCATCAATAATACCGCCCCTTGCACAATTTACAATAAATGCATCATCTTTCATAATATCTAATTCTTTTTTAGATATTAGATGCTTAGTTTCAGGAGTTAAAGGAACATGAATAGTTATGAAATCTGCTTTTTTTAATACTGTTTCAAGATCAGCAAGTTCAACACCCATTTGTTTAGCTATTTCCTTAGGCAAATATGGATCATATACAATTGCGTCCATTTCAAATGCTTTACAACGACTTACTACTTGAGAACCTATCCTACCCATTCCCACTACACCAAGAGTTTTATTTCTTAGTTCAACACCCATAAATCTGCTTTTTTCCCATTTATCTTCCTTAACAGATTTATCGGCAATAGCTATTTTTCTTGCAGAAGTTAACATCATGCCCATTGTATGTTCAGCTACAGTGATTGAAGTTGATTCAGGAGCATTTACTACCATTATACCCTTTTCAGTAGCAGCTTCTACATCAACATTATCTACACCCACACCAGCCCTGGCTATTATTTTAAGTTTATCTGCTTTTTCGATTACTTCACGAGTTACTTTAGTTCTACTTCTAACAATTATTGCTTCATATTCTGATATAGTATTAAGTAACTCTTCCGGAGTTATATCTGTGTCAACAACAACTTCAGCCACTTCTTTTAAATTATCAATACCTTTTTGGTTTATTGAATCTGCAACTATTACCTTCATTAAATTCACCTGTATAAACTTTAAACATTAACTATTAAGAAAAATAATGCATAAAATGCATAAAAAACATAATATCCGATACTATAAATTAATTATCTTACAATTAAAATTGATTTTATAAAATATTTAAATTTATAAAATAAAAAATATTAATTTTAGAATAAAATAATATAAATATCGATTCTATTACACCATAAACAAAATTTTAATTTTAGAATAATATAAAATATTATGAATATAGTATAAAATTTTAATTTTATTATTTTAGAATATTTTATTATTTTTTATTAAAATAATAATTTTATATAATATTTTATAATATTTTAACTATTTTATACTATTTTTATACTATTTTTATACTATTTTAGTTTTATACTATTTTAAAATAGTTTATAATTAAAATTGTTTATAATATTAAAATTTTATATAATACTTAGCACTAAAGAATATATTTTTATATTTCTATTTAACTACACTAATAAATATTACTTATCATTAAATAAAAGTATTAAATTTACAAAATTCATAAATATAAAAATAAATAAAATAAACACTAATAAAAATGAATAAAAATAAATATATTTTAAATAAAAAGATATTGATGTGATAAAATGGTATTAGTAGAAGAATTTATTATTTCAAGTGCGAATGATGTTCCAGGATACAAAATTATTGAAACAAAAGGATTTGCTTATGGTTTAACTGTAAGAAGTAGGGGTTTAGGAGGCCAACTTGGAGGAGAACTTAGATCAATATTAGGTGGAGAAATAAAAGAATATCAAGAAATGATGGAAGAATCTAGAGATAAAGCTTTGAACAAATTAATAGATCATGCTAAGACAATGGGAGCTAATGCATTAATAGCTGTTCGTTATGATTCCGATGCAGTAGCCACAAATATGCAGGAAATTTTAGCTTATGGAACTGCAGTTGTAGTAGAAAAAGAATAGATATAAACTTTATGATATCGTTATAAAGACTAAAAAATAAAATTAGTATTAAAGTAATTCTATTTTAATTGAAAAGATAAAATAATATGGCATACTAAGCTCCAAAACTCTTATTTAACTACATAAATTAACTAAGAGGCTAGTAATGCAAATAATTAATATAATGAAAACATCAAGCAAAAATGCTTTCAAATTATATGACATACTATCACCCCTATTATGTTTATAATAAGAAAAGTCATTAGGTGTATGACTTCTCCAAAAAAAATTCAACAACTTAGGAGCTTAGTAATACAATTATATAGATATGTAATAAAAAATATATAAATATTACCATGTCTAAAATTAGTAATAAAAATAAAAAAAATTTAAATAATAAAAAATTAATATAATTAAATAGGTGTATGACTTTGAGATTCATTTAAAAAAATGAGTCTCACTCCTTTTTTTAAAAATTACAATATAAAGAAAATTTTATTTTTAATATTAAAATCAATATAATTCTAATTTTCTATATCTTCTAACTATATTCATTTCCTTGAAAAATGATAATAATAAAAAAAATAATTTATAAAAAAATAATTTATAAAAAAAATATAAAAATATTTAATATTTTAAGGTGATTATAATTTTCAATGATAATCTAATATTTAAAAATAAAGAAATTCCAAGAATAATCTTAGGAAGTGCACCCTTTACATCAGAAAGTTATTTTGGACATAGATCCAGATTATATCACCTTGATTTAGAAATAAACTCCGATAATGTAGCAAAAATAATAAAAAAAGCTAATGAAAATGGAGTAAATGCTATAAATTTAGTAAATAATGATAATTTAATAGAAAGCTATGAAAAAGTGATAGAAAATAAAGAAATAACTGTTATAGGGACTATAGGCAAGTCAAAAATTGATTATGTTAATCCAAATTATGAAAAAGCAAAAAATGTCAATTGGAAGGAAGATATAAATCTTTTATCTAAATATAATTGTCCCATAATGCTTATTGATGAATTCATAACTGATAGCTATGATTTCGAATTAATTGAAAAAATATTAAAAGAAATTAAAAGTAAGGGATCTTTTGCAGGACTCATAACAGCATATCCATTTAGAACTACTGAAAAATTATTAAAATCCCCTATTTTGGATTTATTCGACTTTTATATGGTTCCTATAAATAAACTGGGATATATGATGGATACTAAGGTTTTTATGGATAAAGAAAGAGATAATTTAGCTAATCTATTAAAAAAAATAGACAAAAAAATAATTGTTAATAAAATTTTGGCTTGTGGTATACAACAAGTAGAAGAAGCATTTAATTTTTTAAAAAAATTGGACTATGTAGATATGGTTACAATTGGAGTAGCTAGTGAAAAAGAAGCAGAAATTGACTTTAAGCTATTAAAAGATATTTAAAACTTTTTATAAAAATATATCTTTTAAAATTAATATATAACTAATTTTCTCTTCTTTCTTTGACTAAATTTAAAAATTCCTTAGAATCTTCTGCCTCTTTTAATTCCCAAGATCTTATAACTGGTATACCTTCTAATGAATCCTTAATTTTCTTATTATTAACAATGAAAAAAGATTCAGAATCAGTTATTAGCGAAAGATCTTTTAAGCTAATGGCCATTTTATGAAGAGTTTTTTCAGGCCTATTAGATTCTAAGCTAGCTATTAATGGATTTTCTTCTTTTGAAAATTCATCAAAATTTTTTTCTATAGCTAATGCATCAAAAGGAGTTTTTTTAGTTTCAAGAACTCCAAATCCCAAATTAGTTAAATCTTTTGTTTTCTCATTTTGTATAGATGCATCATTAATAATTGTAAAATCTGTTTTTTCTTTTGGAGCTTCAAATAAGTCAATATCAACTGTAATTTTCATATTCAAAAGATCTTCAAGAATTAAAGCTGTTTCCGGATTAGCCCTAACAATGTCATTTTCATATTTATATATAGTTTCTCTTGAAACATGAGCAAGATCCGCTAAATCTTTAAGAGATAGAGAATATTCTTCCCTATATTCTTTTAGAAGATTTCCATTAATATTAACGTAATAACCACCCCTATCAGCTAAAAATTCAGGATAATCATCATATAGAACTATATTTTTTAGGGTATCAATGCCTATAACTGGAAGACCATGCCTTTCATATACTACATCTTCTTCAAGTTTTTGTGTTTTAGATTTTACTCCAACAACAAGAGGAGATGCAAGGAAAGTACTAGCTACTTTTCTTATTTCTTGAACATGTGATTCATTAAGACTATCCACATTGACCAATACTTTTAAAAGAATTAAAAGTAGTTTTTTTCGAGCTGCCATATCAAAACAACTTTGATAATAAACTTGTGAAGTCTCAAATCCTCCCCCACTCAATAGGTGACTTATTTCCTGTATAACTTGTTTTCTATTTAAAGTTTCCATGAGAAAACCTCAAAATA
This sequence comes from uncultured Methanobrevibacter sp., assembly GCF_937881195.1. GTDB lineage: Archaea > Methanobacteriota > Methanobacteria > Methanobacteriales > Methanobacteriaceae > Methanobinarius. The sequence goes on from NZ_CALGFC010000013.1 coordinate 5,348, forward strand.
TAGCTTAAATATATTATTAATATTAATTAAATTTATAAATAACTCATTATAAATAAGCCATATACTATAACCACTTATAATTAGAAATTTATAAAAAATGCCGATATTTTAAAATTTATAAAAAATATCTATTTATTCTCTAAATATATTTAATTTATAATATAAATATTACTTTTTATTACTATTACATATATTATAATAATCTATAATTCCAATTTACAATCATTATAAAAATCTATAATTCCAATTTACAATCATTATAAAAAACTATAATTCCAATTTACAATCAT
>NZ_CALGFC010000014.1 GCF_937881195.1 uncultured Methanobrevibacter sp.
TTATATTAAAATTATATTAAAATTATATTAAAATTATATTAAAATTATATTAAAAATAAAAGTAATAGAGGGATTTAATGAGCCTTAAGTCATTTTCAAGGGCAAGAGCTGTCCATTTAATGTTGGTATATACTGGAGGATGTAATGGTTGTGACATTGAAATCGTTAATTGCGTTCTCTCGCCTAAATTTGATGTTGAGCAATATAAGGTTTTCCTAACTTGGAACCCTCGTGAAGCTGATGTTTTGGTTGTCACTGGTCCTGTAACAAAACTTAACGAAGAGCCATTAAAGAAGATTTATGAAGCTATTCCTAATCCTAAAGCAGTAATAGCTGCAGGGTCTTGTGCTTTAATGGGGGGAGTATATAAAAATATTCATGGTGACATACCATCTGAAGAAATTATGGGTCCTGTTGAAAACATAATTCCAGTAGATGCTAAAGTACCTGGTTGTGCCGTGAGGCCTGAAGATGTACTTTCTGGTGTAGTGGCTGCACTTCCTAAGCTCTTAGGGGCAGATTAGAGAGATTTTATTATTAAAAATATCAATTATTAAATTATCAATTATTAAAAATATCAATTATTAAATTATCAATTATTAAAAATATTGAATATTAAGAATATTAATTTAAAAAAATATCAAAAATAAATAATATCAAAAATCAAAATAATAAAAATAAAAATATTAAGTAGTGAAAATTTAAATAGTGAAAATATTAACTATTAAAAATATTAAACATAAAAATATCTGACTTACTTAAATGAGATATAAATTGAATATATAGATTATTATTACAATTAGTGATATAATGACAGAAGAAAAACGACCAATAAGGCAGGAAGTAATTGAAACTGAAGTTGCAATGGGAACTGTACACCCTGCTGCATTGGAACCTTATAGAGTTCGACTTTTTGTTGAAGATGAGATTGTAAGAGATGCCGAAATCACTATTGGTGTTAATCATAGGGGCATCGAAAGAATAATGGAAGGACTGCCTGTTGAAAAGGCAAATTCTCTTACAGAAAAAGTTTGTGGTATTTGCTCTAACGCTCATATTTGGAATTCAGTTTTAACTGCAGAAAAAGGGTTAGGAATTGATGTTCCTGAGAGAGCTAATTATATTAGGGTTATAGTTGAGGAACTTGAGAGATTACATAGTCATTCTCTTTATCTTGCCCATGGAAGTGAAGTTTTAGGCCATGAAACATTTTCAATGAGGGCTTTTTATCTTAGAGAAACCGTAATGGAACTTCTTAGGATGATTGGTGGTAATCGTGTTCAATATGGTGCTTCAATCATTGGTGGTGTAAGACCAAGATGTGAACTTAGTGATATGAGGATTCAAAAGATTGCTGAAGGTATGGATACTCTCGAAAAAGGAATAACTGATTTTGCAGATAGATTTGCTTCTGATCCCATTGTTATGAGTAGGATTGAAGGAATAGGGGTAATTACTCAAAGTCAGGCAAAATCTCTTGAAGTAACTGGTCCAACTCTTAGAGCTACTGGTATAGCTCAAGATCTTAGAGCTACTATGAAAGAATATGATGATTTTGATTTTAATATAATTACTCAAGATGATGGGGATGTTAAGTCCAATTTATTAATGAGGGTTTTTGAGATTTTAGAAACAATAAATATAATACGTCAAGCTATAAAAAATATTCCAAAAGGTCCAATTGTAAATAGATCTTGGGAAATGTTTGACTGTGACACAATAAAAAGTTATATTGAGGTTCCAAGAGGAACTTTATACCATTCTTATGCAATTGAAGATGGTAGGGTTAGAGGAAGTATTATAAGGACTCCTTCTATGTCTAATATTGGAGCTATGCAGACTGCTTGTATTGGAGATCATGTAACTGATGCACAACTTTGTATAGTTCAGTGTGATCCATGTTTTACTTGTACTGATAGAGCTATTAAAATAATCAATATTTAAGATGATAATATTTAATTAAAATTATTTGAATAAATATACTAAAGTTAAATAAAATATACTAAAGAAATTAAAGAAATAAATTAATGAGGAAAATAAAATGTCAAATATCACAATTATATATTCAATTTTAGCAGTGATTGGTACATTAGTTTTAGCCCTAATTGTTGGAACTTTACTTCCTGGAATTGAAAGGAAATATATTCAAGCAAGAATTCAACAGAGAATAGGGCCTCCTGTTACTAGTCCTGGAATAATGGCACCTATAAAGTTTTTCTTCAAGGAAAATATATCTCCTAATTCACCAGTACCGGCACTTTATAAATCTCTGCCTATTGTATGTTTTATTGTAGTGGTTTTAATATTAGTGGCTTTAACTCCCCAAATGTACTTTTTTGGAGCATTTGCTAGTATAATTGCTATTATTGGGTTTTTAAAAGTTGAAGAAGTTGCTTATGTTCTAATGGGTTCTCTTTCAAAATCTATAATGTCTCTCGGACTTCCATTTCCAGATATTGTTAAAGGTGCATCTCATCCAAATGCTCAAAGATCTTATCTTGAAGATTTAAGTTCAAATAGGGCATTTCGTATGATAGCATTTGGTTCTTTCCCTTTATATCTATCCATTTTCATACCTGTAGCTATGACTGGCAGTATTTTTTTGGGAGATATAGTAAATTATCAACATCTAAATGGTCCTTTCATACTTACAGTATCTGGTGTAATTGGTACAATAGTATTTTTCATTGGATATATGATACTCTTAAATGAATATCCTTTTAATATCTTAAAAGCTAAAGCAGATGTTATTGAAGGCCCTTATATGGAATATGCTTCAAAATATAGGTCTTTTGTTTATATTACAAGAGGATTTTTAATGTTCACTTTAGGAGCATTATTCTCAGTATTATTTATTGGCTTACCTCCTAATATATTTTCTTGGAGTATTTTAGTAAATATACTTGTAGCGGTTATTTTCCCTGTAATAATGGGTATAATGAGTGCATTTTCTCCAGTATTTACTTATAGGCAGTTTTATCCTGTTGTGGTTGCATCATCTCTTTTAGGAGTTTTGGGTATAGCTATTGGATTATTTTAGTATTATGTGTTCCTTGTCTTTAATAATATTTTATATAATACTTTTTTAATATAAATTATATAATCTATAAAAATCATATAAACTAAATAAGTAATTAAACAGTTAAATTATAAAAAATTTAAGTATAAATTTATTATATTGGTTAAATAGTAATAAATTTTATTTAATTAAATTGTAATGATAAAAAATATAAAATTTTATATTTTGGTGATTTTATTGAAATTTGTAGTCAGAGCTCAGCATATAGTAAGTCTTGGTGGATACATTGTTGAGCGAAATTTTCCATATAGAAATATTATTTTAGTCAATAAATCAAATGAACCTATCAAAGCCGAAATTCCAGTTTTCAATGAGGAATGGATCGATAATCATAGGGAATTGGGATTAGAAGTCATACCTGTTGGGGAAGATGATAGTTTTCTTTCTTTATTTAAAAAAGCGAAAGCTGATTTAGAAGTGTCAAAGTTAGAAAATTAATTCTTAAATTATTATTTGATTTTATAATTATATATTAAAATTAAATTATTATATTAAAATTAAATTATTAATTTTCTTTTAGGATTATATAATGATTAAATCATTAACTTTATTTTAATCTTAAGATTTATTTTTAATATTCATTTTTTATTAGTTTTATTTATTATTTTTATCATTTTTATTTTATTCATTCGGTGTTTAAATGCCAAACACAGCAATAACAATTAAAAGTCTTGAAAAAAAAGGAGTTTTAGATGAAATAACTAATGTGATCTCTTCTTATGGGGTCAATATTAGCTATACTCATCTTTTTATTGAAAAAAATAATTTAGGGTCTATTAATTTAGAACTTGAAAGTATTGATAATATTGAACAGTTAATTAGTGATATTAAATCTATTGATGCTGTTCAATCTGTTGAAATACATGGTTCTCTAAATGATATTTATGGTAAGAGAATTATCATATTTGGTGGTGGAGCTCAAGTATCTCAAGTAGCAATGGGCGCTATAACAGAAGCTGATCGCCATAACATACGTGGGGAAAGAATAAGTATTGATACAATTCCTTTGGTAGGGGAAGAAGATATTGCAGAGGCTGTTGAAGCATTATCTAGACTTCCAAGAGTCAGTGCTTTAGTACTCGCAGGGTCTCTCATGGGAGGTAAAATTGCTGAAGCTATTTCAAACGTAAAATCTGAACATGATTTGACTGTTATAAGTCTTAATATGCCTGGAAGTGTTACAGAGGTTGCAGATCTTGTAATATCTGATCCAATTCAAGCAGGGGTAATGGCAGTTATGTCAATAGCAGATACAGCTATTTTTGATATAAAAAAATTAAAAAAGAATAAATTTTAAGAAATAAGTTTTAAAAAATAGATTTTAAAAAATAATTTTTAAAGAATAAATTTTAAAAAATAGATTTTAAAAAATAAATTTTAATGAATTAATTTTATTTTTATTATACTAATATTGGCTAAAAATCTTAAATTTAAAGATTTTAGCTATTTAGCTCATCTCTATAGCTCTTATTAATCTACTAGCATCATTTTTTATTTCAGGGTTTTTGATTTTTCCACTTTCTCTTATTTTAAGAGCAAGTGTTAAAACTTTTGAAACATCTTGAGGTTTTAAATTTTCTACCATATTTAAATAGCTTTCAGTTTCTTCTTCGCTTAACCCTAAATCCTCTTTACACTCGTCAAGATTAGCTAAAACTGCTTTACAATTACTCATTAAATCGTTTTCGTCATCGAAATTGCATGACTCGCATTTATTTTTTAATTCTTCATCATTCATTTTTTCACCTATATTATAATTAATTCAATTGATTATTTTAAATATTTGTAGGTTCAGGTACTTATTTTTTAGTATTTTGTTCTGATAGTCATGATTAATATGTATCTTATTTTTAATTTGGTTAGTAGTTTAAATTTATAATAAATATCAATATTATTATTTTTATTATTTTTCCATACATAACAATTTATAATTGCATTTATTACATTTTTTAGCATCTTTTTTAATTTCAGGAACTAAATCATTGTTTATAAGGGTATTAACTTCATTTAATATTCTAAAAAAATTCTTTCTTAGATGGGCATCCATTACCACTATTCTTCTATCACCAATTTTTAAATAATCTATAAAACCAACAAAAACTTCTGTATCAAACTCATTTTCTATAAGTAATGCTGATGCAGCTAACTCAATCGCATCTCCATCCCAAACTCCTTTCAATGGAGGATTGGAAGATTTCACACTTATTGGAAAATATTTACCCTCTATTATCTCGATTTTATCACATGCTCCAACTATATCCAATTGTGTATCTCTCATTAGATAGCTATACATTGATGTTGGAAAAAATAATTCTGCTATTTGATTTCCATCTTTTTGGTTAATTAACATAGCTTTTTTTACTTTCAAGGATAATATTTTTAGATTATAATAAATTTCGGATTCTAATTCTCTTTTAAGTTCATTTATTCTATCAATTTTTTCAATTTCTTCCTCTATTACATTAACATTAGATATGGATGTTTTTATATTCTCTAAATTATTTTCAATAAAATTATTTCCAGTATAATCATTTTCAATAAAAATATCTTCTTTTCTACCAATATTTAAGCTATCCTCTAAATCATGTTCTAAGTTAGTATTAATTGTAATATCTTCTTTTTTATCTATTGCTGCAATATTCTCATTTAATAGTGAAAAAGAACTTTCTATATACTCTTCTATATTTTTATTTAAACTTTCTTCTATTTCATTTAGGCTCATTTCTTTTTTTGTTTTTCGTATATTTCTTTGGAATAAATCATTTAAATCGACTCTTAACTCTTTGATTGTCTTATGTATAATAATATCATCTGATTCTTTCTCAAAATTTTTTTCTAGATATAATTTCATGGGACAAAACATGTAACTTTTTATTGAAGAGATACTAATCATTTTAACCACTTTTTAAATATTTTTTAAATTAAGTAATTTTCAACTAAACACATTGGATTATTATTAATTCAATGCCAAAGTATTACTATATTTTTTTATTTTATTACTCCATAATTAAATATTTAACTTATTTTTGAGCTTAAAATAGGATTGAATTGCTTAAATTTAGCTATTTCTTAAATATTTCCATAAAAACATAATTTTATCTTTATTTTATATAATTGAATAAAAATAAACGAATTTTTCTAATTCTTATATAAAAGAGTTAAAAATAAAGATAATTAAAATTTAATTAAAAAATAATAAAATAATTAAAAAATAATTTAAACATTATAAAATCATTAAAAATTTAAAAATAATGATTAAAAAGTAGAAATAATAATTAAAAAATATAAAAAAAGAGTAAAAAGATAAGATAATAAAGATAATAAAGATATTTAAAATAATAAAATAATTAAAAAGTTAAAATAATAATTAAAAAATATAAAAAAAGAGTAAAAAGATAAAATAATAAAGATATTAAAATAATAAAATAATTAAAAAGTTAAAATAATAATTAAAAAATAAAAAATAGAGAATATTAATAGAAATTAAAATATTTCTTTTATTCTAATATTCTAATTAAATTACTTTTTTCTTTGACTTCTTGTAATTCATCTATTTTCTCAATAGCTTTTTGGATATTTTCTTCATTAGCTTCATGTGTTACTATTATTATCTTAACTTCATTACTTTCACTTGTTTTTTGATTTATTGATTCAACACTTATTTCATTTTTGTTTAATATTCCAGTAATTGTTTCAAGTACTCCTGGTTCATCAAGTGTATTTATACTAAGATAATATTTTGATACAACATCTCCCATTCTTTTTATTGACTTAACTTGTGAGTCAACTGGGCCATAGCTAATTCTTTTATTTTCATTGAAGACAATATCTAGACAATCACCAACAACAGCACTTGCTGTTGCCATTCTTCCCGCTCCTTGACCATATAACATAACTGGACCTACAAAATCACCTATTAAATATATTGCATTGAAAACATCATTGACTGATGCTAAAAGATGATCTTGTGGAATAAAAGTAGGGTGAACTCTAATTTCTAATCCTTCTTCTGTTTTTTTAGCTATTCCTAATAGTTTTGCTGAATATTTTAACTCATTTTTAGCAAATTCTATATCTTCAGGAGTTATTTTTGTAATTCCTTCAACATGGAATTTTTCTTGAGGAACATACTCTCCAAAACCAAGTTTGGTAAGTACAATTAGCTTTTGAGCAGTATCATGGCCTTCTATATCAAATGTAGGGTCTGCTTCTGCATAACCCATTTTTTGAGCCTCTTTTAACACATCTTCAAATTTTGATCCTTCTTCACTCATTTTTGTTAGGATGTAATTAGCTGTACCATTCATTATGCCATAAATGCCTTCAAAACGATTTGCAGATAAACATTCATTTAATGGTTGAAGAACAGGTATTCCTCCTCCAACACTAGCTTCAAATGAGAACCTTACATTATTTTTATCAGCAACATCTATTAATTCTTTCCAATGTTTAGCTATAAGTGCTTTATTTGCAGAAACAACATGTTTCCCATTTTCCATTGCTTTTAAAACAAATGTTTTAGCTGGTTCATATCCCCCAACTAGCTCAATAACAATATCTATGTCGTCATTTTCTAAAACATCATTTACATCTGTAGTCAAAATACTTTGATCTATTTTAACTCCTCTATCTGATTCTATGTCTAAATCAGCAACTTTTTTAAGATTCACTGGTTTTCCACATTTTTTAGAAAGAATTTCCTGATTTTTGTTGAATATCTCTACTACTCCAGCACCTATTGTACCAAAACCAATAAGTCCTATATTTACCTCATTTTTGCTCATTAAATCTCCTCAAGTATTAATTTGATATTTTAGAATTTTTGGATATTATTTGGAATATCTTGTTATTGTATAATGATTTTTTATAAATTTAATTATATATTACTATTTACCAATAGTTTTTATTAAAATTTATTTTGAAATAGCTATTGGTATAATTAGGTATATTTTTTATTATTTATAAAATATTTTTTATATTTTTTAAGTTTAAAATATGAAGTATTTTATTATTTATAAAATATTTTTTATATTTTTTAAGTTTAAAATATGAAGTATTTTATTATTTATAAAAATTTTTTATTTTTATAATTTCAAAAATCTTTGATTTTTTATTATTTATAAAATATTTTTTATATTTTTTAACTATTTATAAAAATTTTATATTTATTATAATTTTATCATTTGAATTTTTTAATTTTGATTTAAGGGAATTTTCTTTAATTTTATGTATTCTCCTATAGATTCTCTTGTTGTACCAACGATTAATCTATAGCTTTCTTCATTTTCTTTTATAACTCTTTCAACTTTTCCTTTTGCTATTATTTTTTCCCCTTCAATAGCTTGACCTGCATAAGTATGAGTAAATGATGATATTTCACTCACTTCACTAATTAAACTTTCATCACCACTATCAACTTCTAACACTTTTAAATCTTTTACATTGTATGTAGCAGGATTATCGAAAGATGCAATTGCATTTTCAACAGTAGTCTCAACTTTAGCTATTCCAACAGGTTCATATCTAGTGTTTCCCCATTTACCTTCTATTTCATCCCAATTACGTGTAGCTAGAATGTCAAATAATGTTCCTTCAATTATTCCTCTATTATTTTTTCGGTTTTCATACCAACAGAACTCTTCTTTTGTTAGACTTGAGTCTTTCATCCGTTTATTGTAGATTTTTTCCCAATATTCATCTTTTATAGGGTTAAGGGTTATATTCTTTATTTCAATTTGGGTTTCTGAATCTTTTGATGGCTCATCTAAATTACTTTCATCACTATCTATTTTAATCTCTACTTCCACATCTTTAAATTCATTAAAAGTCTTCATTGCTTTCCTATGATTTTCAAGTCCATAAACTACAAAATCAATATCGGAAACAGTATTCTTTTGAAGATTTGGAAGAATAGATCCAGATATTCCAAGATTTTCATAAGCTATCCCTGCTTTATAATGGAAAAAATCAGCTACCTTCAGCAATTTTTCTATCAATTGATTTTGTGAAGAATTTTTTGCTTCATTTTTTCTTATCTCACTTAGCCTTTCTTCAGGTTTTATGATTTTTTCAATTTTATCCTTTGGAACACCCATCATTTCAACTTGGCTAATGTCACAAAAATATAAGTATTCTGGATAATTTTCTCTTAAATAATTATAAGCTTCTTCAGATGTCACCTTTGAATATTTTTTCCCATCTTTTTCACGGTCACCATTTTCATCAGGAATGTATCTTAAAAATGATATAAATCTATCTTCTGGATGAATATAATTTGTTGATGCAAAGAAAAGATCATCTTTAGTGTAAATGAAGTCTCTAGTCCTAACTCTCATAACATGCCCCTTTTTAATGTTTTTATTTATTTTAAATTTTTTATTCATAATAAAAACAAATTATAATTTGGGATTTTTATATATTACAGTAATATATTACAGTAATATATTATTATAATATATTATTATAATATATTTTTTTATATTATATTTTATATTATACTTTTATATTATAATTTTATATTAGCTTATAATAGCTAATAAAAGAATATTAATATCAATATTATTAATATCAATATTATCAATATCAATATCAATATTATTAATAATAATATTAAAAGTAATAATATTAAAAGTAAGAATAATCTTAAAAAAGGATGTCTTAAAGGACAAGTTTAAAATATTAAATCTAATTTTTAAAATAAGTTTTAATTATATATTATATTTTGAGGAAATTATTTCAACAAAATATTGAGTTTATTTGAGTTGTAATTATAATATTTATTTTATAGTATATATGATAAAAAATAGTCTTTTTTTGGAAGTGAGGTTCGATTTTGAATATAATTTGCATCGAATCTCTTGTTCTCACGCATCTTAATATAGGTTATTATATACATATAAATTTTTCTATAAAACTTGATAAAAAACTTGTAAGACAAAAAAGAGGGTTATATAGTTAAATTAAAGGGAATTAAAATATTAAACTACTACTTCTACTTAGCAAAAATATATTTAGAAGTAAATTAAAATATGATTATATAATTAAGATTTATTAATATAATATAAAAATATAGTTCTTATTTGAGAATCTATATTATATTATCATTTGTTAAAAAGTATATTATAATTTGTATAAAAATGTATTATAATTTATTAATACATATTATAATTTATATAAAAATCTTTATCACTTGTTAAAAAGTATATTATCTTTCTTAGAAAAATGTATTATCATTTTTTAAAAAGTATATTATCTTTCTTAGAAAAATGTATTATCATTTTTTAAAAAGTAT
>NZ_CALGFC010000015.1 GCF_937881195.1 uncultured Methanobrevibacter sp.
AAGTTACATTTTTAAGAAACCTTTTCTTTCAAGCCAATTAGATTCTGTTCTAGTAAAATAAAAAAATATTTGAAAAAGTTACATTTTTAAGAAACCTTTTCTTTCAAGCCAATTAGATTCTGTTCTAGTATATCTCCATATAACATCAGCTTTTTCATCTGATTGGAAATCCCATGGCTTTACAAGAACAACATCTCCTTCCCTAATCCATATTCTTTTTTTCATTTTACCAGGAATTCTTGTCATTCTAATATGTCCGTCAGCACATCTAACTTTTAGTTTTCCATGCCCCATGATTTGTTCTACAATTCCAGGAATTTCTCCCCTTCTTGGTGTTCTTACTCTTCTAAATTCTTGTGTTGGTTCTTCTCTTGCCAAAAACTCTCCTCCAAAATTAATTCAAACTTAATTACTTTTAATAACTCATAATTCTAACAATAAATATATTAAATTATATTCAATAATCTAAAATTCAATAAGATAAAATTTAATAAAATAAAATTTAATAAAATACACTTTAACAAAATATATTTTAAAATATACTTAATAAAGTATGTTTTAATAAAATATACTTTAATAAAAATTTTAGTAATATTAAAAATTTTAGCAATATAATATTTTAATAAATTTATTCAATATAAATCTGCTTTATTAATATTATAATCACTATAAATTACCTAGTATTTATAAAATTATATGATAAAACTATAATCATTCTAATAGGAATTAATATAGATTAATAATATGCAGAATTTTAAAATAGAAATCTTATAATAATCTGATATTTTATTATTCTATTAATTATAATAATATAATTTATATTTTTTCCTATATAATACTTTATGAGAATATATCTTTATAAAACGTGTTTTTTAATTTAAAATTTTAAAGAATAAATAAAAAAAGACAAAGAATTAATATATTTTAATACATTTAAAACATTATCTTTAAAGTTTATTGAGAAAATATTATCTTTAAATTTTATTGGCAAATTATTTAAAATAAAAAAATGAAGTAAGTTAGTAGAATTTAGGTAATTTAGAATAAATTTTATAAAACTTGTATTAGATTGTGGAAATAAATAGTCATGATATGCTAATGAAACACATTTTATTAGTAGTATTATTATAGTTAAAAAGAACAAATATCTTACCATTCTTTCAAAAGGTATTTCATAATTTTGATTTTTTAAACCAAGATACAGAACTCCTACTGATATAAAAGCTATAAAAGGAACGCCTAATAGTTGATATGAAAATAGTTCTGCTATTGATAAAGCAAAAGCGATTATTACTAATGCAGGTATGAAAAAGAATGTTTTGGAATTTACTGCTTCATATCTTAATACTACTTCTATATTGTCATGTTCTATTGATTCATCAATTTTATTGTAATAATAGGGATTTAATATTATAGTGTATTTATTCTCTATTGCATCTTTATGGAAAAATAATAAATCTGCGTTATCATTTGGAAATATTTCTTCATTATTTTGATCTATTTCCTCATCTTCTTGATATATTTCTTCTATCGCTTTTTTATTATTTGTGAAGGAGTACCCAATTATTATTTCATCATCAGAATTTCTAAAATTAACATCAACAAAAACATTATTCTCTTTTATTTTAAGACCATTAGGTAAATAAATGTGAAATTCTTGAACTATTCTATGTGTGAAGTAGATTAATGATTTATATCCTCTTATTTTATTTTTCTCAAACTCATTTTCGAGTGTGTTATATCCTATGTCAATTCTTATGTGTTTAAGTTTTATTTTTTCATGATAACTTTGAGGATCTGTGGTGCTTGGCCATCTATTCATTGGTGAGAGTGATACTTTTACTATCCCCTCTTTTTCAAAGTAAGCTAGTTCGGAGTTGATGTTTCTTCCTATTATTTCTAAGCTAGAAAAGTCAGTGCCAGTGAAATCTATATCATAGTAGTTATTTTCTGTTAAAAAGTCATGTACATGTCTAATTCGTCGGTTGTTCTTTTTATCTACTTTATCATAAATATGCAACCAACCTTGCTTTATGGTAGGGTCATTTGCCATGGAACTCTATAATTTTAAAAAAAAGAAAATTTTGTGTTTTATTTTCTGCTCCATTTGTGAATTTTAGCATTTTTTATTTCTTCTTCATATACTTTGATTTTTTTTGATTTTGCGGCATGAACTGTGTTAGATTGTCCTTTTATTTCTTTATATGAGCCGTTTTTTCTCATCATATTAAATCACCTCTTTTGCATATGAATAATATTTATAGTTATATATCTAGTTTTAGTATTATAAAAACTTTTTTGAAATCTTGAAATTTGCATATTCATTTTTTTTATTTGTTATAATATTAATTATTCTAATTATAAATATAAAATTTATTATATAATTTTTAGACTTTTACTATTTTTTTCTGTACAACACTTTATAGTTAAGTAGAATATTTGGAAATATGTAAAAATGAAGATTACAGTTATTTTTATGTAGATTCATAATACCATATATATTTAAAAAAGAAACAATCATTTTATAAAAAAATGTTTTTTTGTTTTTTATAAAATCATTATTTTATTATAGAAAAAAAGTATAGTATCAATTATTTATTAAATTAATGAATAAATATTATTTTTTAAAAAAAGAAAAGTGGGAAGAATTGATAATTAATGAGTTTTTTTATAAAAATTAATAAATATTAATCATTTTTAATTTAAACTCTTTTTTATTATTTTTTCTTACCTTAAAATTGTTTAATTTTTTGTGTTTATTTTTTATGTTTTTGCTTTTATAGATTTGTAGGTTTTTATTTTTAGTGTGAATGTTCCACCGGATTTTAGTGTGACTTTGAATTTTACTTTGTTTTTTGCATACTGAAGTTTGATTTTGTTTAAAACTTTATATTTAAAGTTTTTAAATAAAACTTGAGCACTTAGGTTCTGTGAACCAGAACCTCCAAAGTTTTTATAAGTCAAATACTTCATAATAACCTTTTTACCATTTTTAATAGATTTCTTATTAGTCCTTTTGATAAAACGAATATCAGGTTTTACAGGATTAACAGGACCTTCAGAAACTGTAAGAACAGTACTATTAGTAGATGCTAAATAATTACTATTACCTAGATAGTCAACTTTTATTGTGAGTTTACCGGCTTTAAGTAGAGTGTAGGATAGATTCCAACTTCCATCTGCACCAGTAATCACATTAAATGATTTACCATCAACTATAACAGTAAGATTAGCACCAATAATTGGTTTGTTGTTTTCATCAGCTAGAACACCACGAATAATAGTTGATTTTCCCACTGTAGCATTAGAAACAAGAACACTAGAGTTAGTAGCTAATTTAGCCACAACAAAAACAGTCAAGTTACTAAAACCATGATGAGTATTATTACCAATCCAAGATACCACAACATTCAAGCTACCAGAGTTTATTGGAGTAATATTAAGACTCCAAACACCAGTACTATCAGTTGTAACATTATAAACAGTACCATCAACAACAACAGTTAATTGAATATTAGCTAATGGATTACCATTATCATCCAATGCCACACCACTTATAGTGGATAGTTCACCTACTTTAGTATTTGGTGCATTGATTGTAGAGTTAGTTGGGATTTTTGGAACAGAAAACACTGTATCATTAGTAAATCCATTATGGGTAGAATTACCAGCCCAACTAACAGACAAATCAAATAAACCTTCACGTCCTGGAGTAAAAATAATACTCCAAGCACCCACACCATCAGTAGTCACATTATAACTTGAACCATCAATAACAACAGTTAACTGAACACCTGCTAATGGATTACCATTATCATCAAGAGCAACACCTGTAATATTCATTGACTGACCAGCATTACCACTAGGAACAACGATAGTAGAATTACTACCCGCATTAACCACAGTAAAAACAGTAGCATTAGTAAAGCCATTATGAGTACCATTACCAGCCCAAGAGACAACAACATCCAAGTTACCAGAAACACTCGGAGTATAATTTAAACTCCAAGCACCAGTACTAGAAGTATTGACACTGTAACTTGTACCATTAATAATAACATTTATTTGAACATTAGCTAATGGATTACCATTTTCATCAGTTGCAACACCAGTAATAGTAGATTGTTGACCAACCTTACCATTAGGTGTATTGATAGTTGAATTTGTACTTGCATTAGCTATATTGAAGCTAGTTGTGTTTAAAAAGTCAAAGTGAGTACTATTGCCTAGGTAAGATACCTGAACATTGAAAGTACCACTAGCATTTGCAACATAAGTTAAACTCCAGAAACCAGCACTATTAGTAGTAACACTATGTACAATACCATTAATTGTAACATTTAGAGTAACATTAGCCAATGGATTACCATTCTCATCTACTGCAGTACCACTGATAATAATATTTTTACCTACGATACTACCATTGACATTAATAGTTGAATTAGTAGCTGCTCTACTTACATTAAGAAGAGTAGAATTAGTAAATCCATTATGAGTAGCATTACCTGCCCAAGTAACTTGAACATTTAAACTACCTGCAATATTTGGAATATAAGTTAAACTCCAAAAACCAGCACCATTAGTCACTACACTATAATCTACACCATTAACAGTAACAGTAAGCTGTACATTAGCTAAAACGTTACCATTCTCATCAATTGCAGTGCCATTAATAGTTGTAGATTTACCTACAGTACTATTAACAACAACTATAGTTGAGTTAGTACTAGCATTAGCTACATTGAAAACAGTACTATTGCTGAAACCAGCATGAGTACTGTTACCTATCCAAGATACAACAACACCTAAATTACCAGAAACACCAGGAGTATAATTTAAACTCCAAGCACCAGTACTAGAAGTATTGAAACTATAACTTGTACCATTAATAACAACAGTTATTTGAATATTAGCTAAATGATTACCATTCTCATCAGTCGCAACACCACTAATAGTAGATTGTTGACCAATCTTACCATTAGGGGCATTGATAGTAGAATTACTACCTGCATTAGCTACATTCCAAACAGTGTTATTAGTAAAGCTATTATGTGTGGCATTACCTGCCCAAGTAACTTGAACATTGAGACTACCAGAAACACCAGGAGTAATATTAAGACTCCAAGCACCAGCACTAGTAGTATTTACACTATAACTTGTACCATTAACAGTGACAGTTATTTGAACATTAGCTAAAGGATTACCATTCTCATCAGTCGCAACACCAGCAATAGTAGATTGTTGACCAATCTTACCACTTGGTGCATTGATAGTTGAATTAGTACTTGCATTAGCTACATTCCAAACAGTGTTATTAGTAAAGCTATTATGTGTGGCATTGCCTGTCCAAGTAACTTGAACATTGAGACTACCAGAAACACCAGGAGTAATATTAAGACTCCAAGCACCAGCACTAGTAGTATTTACACTATAACTTGTACCATTAACAGTGACAGTTATTTGAACATTAGCTAAAGGATTACCATTCTCATCAGTCGCAACACCAGTAATAGTAGATTGTTGACCAATTTTACCACTTGGTGCATTGATAGTTGAATTTGTACTTGCATTAGCTATATTGAAGCTAGTTATGTTGGTAAAGTCTAAGTGAGTACTGTTGCCTAGGTAAGATACCTGAACATTGAAAGTACCACTAGCATTTGCAACATAAGTTAAACTCCAGAAACCACCACTATTAGTAGTAACACTATGTACAATACCATTAATTGTAACATTTAAAGTAACATTAGCTAATGGATTGCCATTTTCATCAGTTGCAGTACCATTGATAGTTATATTTTTACCTACGATACTGCCATTGACATTAATGGTTGAATTAGTAGCTGCTTTGCTTACATTAAGAATAGTAGTATTAGTAAAGCCATTATGAGTAGCATTACTTGTCCAAGTAACTTGAACATTAAGATTACCAGCAGTATTTGG
The DNA here is from genome assembly GCF_937881195.1 of uncultured Methanobrevibacter sp. Lineage (GTDB taxonomy): Archaea > Methanobacteriota > Methanobacteria > Methanobacteriales > Methanobacteriaceae > Methanobinarius. Next base: position 5,944 of record NZ_CALGFC010000015.1, read on the forward strand.
AATATAAGTTAAACTCCAAAAACCAGCACCATTAGTCACTACACTATAATCTACACCATTAACAGTAACAGTAAGTGTAACATTAGCTAAAACGTTACCATTCTCATCTATAGCAGTTCCATTAATAGTAGTAGATTTACCTACAGTACTATTAACAACAACAATAGTTGAATTAGTACTTGCATTAGCTACACTTAATATTGTACTATTAGTGAAGTTAAGATGATCAGCACTACCTGCCCAAGATACAACAACACTAAGATTACCAGAAACACTAGGAGTATAAGATAAACTCCAAGCTCCATTAATATCAGTTGTTACAGTAAAACTTTGACCATTAATAATGACAATTATGTCGATTTCAGTTAATGGGTTGCCGTTTTCATCTTTTGCAACACCACTTATAGTTGTTGTTTGACCGATTTTACCATTAGAAACTACAATTGTAGAGTTAGCTATTGCTTTGGCTACATTAAAACTTGTAGTATTAGTAAAATCTAGATGAGTTGTGTTACCATTCCAAGATACAGTAACAATATAGTTACCTGCATTGTTTGGTGTGAAAGTTACTGTCCAAGCACCATTAATATCAGTCATTACATTAAAAGACCATGAATTCTCATCACTATCCTCAATAATGACTTGTATCATAGTATTAGCTATTGGATTACCACTTTCATCTTTTGCAACACCAGAAATAGTAGTTGTTTGACCAACTTTGGGATTATTAGAAACATTTACTGTTGAGTTAGTTGCATATTGTGTGACTTCTAGTTCTGTGATGTTAACGAAACTAGTATGAGTATCATTACCAGGCCACTGAACTATGATCTCAAAATCACCTGCATTAGTAGCTACATAAGTTAAATTCCAATAACCAAGAATATTTGTAGTTACATAAAATGTTTGACTACCAATAACAACAGTTATCTGAATATTAGCTAAAGGATTACCATTTTCATCACTAGCAACACCATTAACAGCAATGTTTTGCCCAATTTTCACAACATTAACAACATTAATAGTAGACTGAGTAGGTATCTTAGTAAGAACCAAAATATCCAATTCACCGTTTAAAACATTAAGTTCATATCCAGTACGACCAGCATAATCACCAGTCACAGGAACAACAGACGACCTCATTGACATAGGTATACTAAAACTTATTTTTGCCTCACCATTTCTATCAGAAATAGTAGAACCGATAAGTGTTCCATTGACATAGAAGTATATTCTTTGTCCAGATACAGTATTACCCATATCATCAGTTAAAGTAGCATACAAAATAACACTACTACCATCAACAAAAACCGTCATATTACTGAGATAAGTCAGATTTAAAATACCCATACGAGCCGTATTATAAATCATCGGACCAGAAATACTTGCAGTATTACCAGACATAACATTACCAACAACAAACATACCACCACTATTATAAATAGCACCGCCATAACGACTTGCAACATTATCTATAAAAGTAGAATTACTCACAGAAGAATTACTACCACTATTACGGATAGCACCACCATACATAGCAGTATTATTTGTGAAAGTAGAATTACTCACAGAAAAGTTAATACCCTCAATATTATAGATAGCACCACCATGATTAGCTGCAATATTACCTGTAAAAATAGAATCACTCACAATACTATTACTCGCCCTACTATAGATAGCACCACCACTAGTAGTTGCAATATTATTAGTAAAAGTAGAATTAATAACAGAAAAAATATTCCCATAATTACGGATAGCACCACCATACATAGCAGTATTATTTGTGAAAGTAGAATTACTCACAGAAGAATTACTACCACCATTACGGATAGCACCACCACTAGTCCTTGCAATATTACCTGTAAAAGTAGAATCACTCACAATACTATTAGCACCATTATTATAGATAGCACCACCAATATTATTAGCTTTATTATCTATAAAAGTAGAATTAATAACAAAAAAATTACTACCACTATTACGGATAGCACCACCATACATACCAATATTATTTGTGAAAGTAGAATTACTAACAGAAAAATCAACACCAGAATTACGGATAGCACCACCACCAGCAGAACTACCACTACTAATCGCAACATTATTGGTAAAAATAGAATCATTCACAAGAAAATTATTACCACCATTATTATAGATAGCACCACCACTACTATTTGCAATATTACCTGCAAAAGTAGAATCATTCACAGAAAAATTACCTCCAGAGTTATAGATAGCACCACCACCATAACGACTTGCAACATTATCTGTGAAAGTAGAATTAGTCACAGAAAAACGAGCACCAGAATTAACGATAGCGCCACCATAACTAGTTGCATTATTTTTTGTGAAAGTAGAATTACTAACAGAAAAATCAACACCAGAATTACGGATAGCACCACCACCAGCAGAACTACCACTACTAATCGCAACATTATCGGTAAAAATAGAATTACTCACAGAAAAACCAGTTCCAGTATTATAAATTGCTCCTCCTTGATTTGCTGTGTTGTTGAGGAATGTACAATTGAGGAATGTTATTGTTGAGTTTGCGTAGTTGTTATATATTGCTCCTCCATTACCTGTTGTGTATGCATTGGCGAATGTTAAGTTCATGAAAACCACATTCACATTATTGCCTATTGTGAATATTCTGTTGAGTTTTTGTGCGTCGATGATTACTTTGTTTGTTGATGTATTTCCTTGTATTGTTATGTTTTTGTTGATTGTGATTCCACGATCCGTAGATTTACTATAGTTTCCTTCTTCTAATGTTAATGTGTCCCCGTTTCCTGTGTTGGTTATTCCTGTGCTTATTCCTGTTGAGTTATCTATAGTTTGATTTGCTGCACTGACAGCTGATAAACTGCAGACAAATAGTAAGGTTATAAACACGGTTAAAATTGTTAATAAAGTTATTTGCTTTTTTTCGATATTTTCACCTCCATTATATAGATTAAAAATTTTTATTATTATTTTCATAATTATGATAAAATAAAAAGCCATAATATAACTTATTTAAAAGTTAATAGACTCCTTCATAATTCATAATCATTGCGAATTTTAGATTAACATAACTAAAGCTAAACAACAACATAAAAAAAATCATTACACTTATTGTTCTTCATTGCTAAAATTATTATTAATCAAAAGAAAATTAAACCCATAAAACAAATTATGATTTATAAACTAATTTTCTTCTCATTAATAACTATAATGAATACTCACTAAACTAAAAAAAGATTAAACACTGATGATGAAACCCCCGAAAAAAACTTACTTTGTTATACCGCAGTATAACGTAGTACATAAAATTGGAAATATGCTATTTTGTGGCGTATTTGTTATTTGACTTGTTTTAAATTCTTTATTTTTAAAAATATTCTTATTATTTTTATGGTATTTTTTATAATAATATATAATTTTTATAAATTTTATTTTTTACATTGTTTTTAAAAACAATACATTCTTTAATTAATTATATAATAATTTTATTATTTTTATAATATTTTTTACAAATTTTAGTAATTATTTAATTTTAAATAAAATTTATTAATTATTCTATATTTTTTTATTATATTTGCATTAGCTTTGTAGATTTTATATTCATTTATGTAGAATAATACTATTTTCTTTATATATAACTCTTATTTTTTATTATTTTTCGTTATACTGCGGTTTAACGAAGTTAAAAATGATATAACGAATTTAAAAAAATAAAAACTACATATAAAAATATGAGCATTCACTATGATTTTATATTATTATATAGTAACCACTCTCTATATAAATCTTTCTATGTTTTTGGAAAATTTTATGATAAAAATAAAATATTTTTCTATAATGAAAAAAGCTTTTAAAATAATTAAAAAAAAAAAACATTTGAAAAGATAATAACTCAATAATAAAATCTATAAAAACAAAAAAATGAGAAAATATTATTCAATCTTAAAAATAAGGATAAATAGACAATGAAAATGATATAAAAATAGCCAAATGGAACTAAAAATTATAAAAAAATAAGTATGAAAAATTAAATAGGTAAACCTAATTAATTATCATTATAGTATCTCCAGCGTTTACTGCATCGCCTTCAGATACAAATATTTCTTTAACAACTCCATCTTCTTCTGCTTGGATGTCGTTTTCCATTTTCATAGCTTCAATAACAGCTAAAATATCCCCTTTCTTGATTTTATCCCCAACATTAACTTTTAGTTTTAAAATCATACCTTGCATTGTAGAGGTTAAACCTCCTTCAACTGGGCTAGAAAGAGTGGATGGATCTGCTTCACCAATTTCCATGAAACCAGTTGGCATTATTCTAACATCAAAAACATCCCCATCTACTTCAACATTATATTCTGTAGGGATTGCAAATTCTGATTCTTCTAGGTTTTGTATTTTCTTAGGTTCAATTTTTTCTTCTTCAGCTTCCCCTCTTAAAAATTTAGCAGCTACTTGAGGATACAATGCTAAAGTTATTATATCCTCTTCTTTTTTAATTAAACCTTCTTTTTCCCCTTCTTGTTTATAATAATCATATTGTGGTTCTAGATCATCAGCAGGACGATGTTCTATAGGTTTCTCATCACCAATTATTTTTTTAGCTATTCTAGGATTAACTGGAGCAGGAGGTTTACCATATTTACCCCTCATATATTCCTTAACTTCATTAGAAACAAGTTTATATCTTTTACCACCAAGAACATTCATAACTGCTTGTATACCAACAATCTGACTAGTTGGAGTTACAAGTGGAGGATATCCCATATCTTTCCTAACTCTTGGCATTTCATCTAAAACATCTTGATATCTATCTAATGCATTCTGTTCTTTTAGCTGTGAAACCAAATTAGAAAGCATTCCCCCAGGTATTTGATATATAAGAACATCAGTGTCAATTTTTTCAGTAATTGGATCGAGTAAAGATGCATATTTTTCTTTTATACCTTCAAAATATTTTTTAATATGATTTAATCGTTTAAGATCCAATTTAGTATCATATTCAGTGCCTTGTAATGCAGCTACAATACTTTCAGTTGGAGGTTGTGATGTTCCCCAAGATAATGGAGAAATTGCAGTATCTAATACATCAACTCCAGCTTCACAAGCAACATAATAGCTAATTGGAGTCATTCCACTAGTACAGTGACAATGTAAATTTACTAGCAAATCAGTTTCTTCTTTTAATCGAGTCACAAGTTCATAAATATTTTTTGGATTTATTAACCCCGCCATATCTTTTATAGCTATTGAATCACATTCTAATGCTTCTAAATCTTTTGCAAGGTCTATAAAATTATCAAGTGTGTGAACAGGGCTTGTAGTATAACTTAAAGTTCCTTGGACATGAGCTCCTTGTTTTTTAGCTGTTTTAATTGTTGTTTCCATATTTTTTATGTCATTAAGAGCATCAAAAACACGGAAAATATCGACTCCATTTGTATAAGCATTTTCTACAAATTTTTCCACAATATCATCAGGATAATGTTTATAACCTACTAAATTCTGACCTCTGAGTAACATTTGAATAGGAGTCTTAGTGATTTTTTCTTTAAGTAATCTAAGTCTCTCCCATGGATCTTCATTTAAGTAACGAATACAAGCATCAAAAGTAGCCCCTCCCCATGCTTCAATTGAGAAAAAACCTACCTTATCCATTTCTTCAGCAATTGGAATCATATCCCTTGTTCTCATCCGAGTAGCTAAAAGGGATTGATGAGCATCTCTTAGGGCAGTTTCTGTAATTTTTGTAGTCTTCATAATATTTACCTTCCTTACAATCAGATTTCTACCATTAATGATAATTTAAACAATAAATTTCATTTTTTAAACAGCAAAATTTCATTTAAACCTAAAATTCCCATCAAAAAGCAAAATTTTTTTTTTATTTTGAATTAAAAAAATTTAGATAAAAAAGACAATTTTATTTAAACTGTAAAATTCTATCAATGAATAATAAGTATGAAAATCAAAAGTAATTTTCATAGATAATTTTTATAATATAATACTATATTGTTAAACTTATTAATAATATTTATCTATTTTTTATTTTTATAAAATTTACTAAAAATGAATAATTATCAAAAATCAATACAAAATAGTAATATCAATTTCTAGATAAAAAATAACATCTGAGATAAATTTTGAATAACTTTTTAGTAAAAACGGGTATGAAAATTTGATGAAAAATTAGTAGTGTTAGAATATAAAGAAAATGAAAAGAAAAATAAGGGGAATCAAATAATAATCTAAATAATAATAATAATAATAATAATAATATCAAATAGATAAAATATTATAATTTCTTGAAGAATAATGATTCTCAAAGAATAGTAAAATTAAAAAATTAAATTTTAATTATATTTCTATTTCTATTTTATCATAGTTTAGCACTGGAATTTTACTATTCCGATTCCCTTTTTCTAACTCTAAAAATCCTTCTTTTTTTAATGTATCTACCTTTCTTTGAACATTTGCGACATCCTTTTCAAGATATTTAGCTAGTTCGGTTATAGATTTTGGTTTCTCATATTTGATAAAGTTTAGTAATTCTAAATCTATCATTGATATTTTTGTTTTGTCAGTGAATATTATTTTATCTTGTTCTATTTCTTCATCAGGATGTTCTAAAAAGTATTTCCAATTTTCTAAATCCATTTGAAGTTTCATGTCTCCTTTTCCTTTTTTAAAAATATTTTCTAATTTTTTAATAGATCCATATACTTCTTCATATTCTTTTGTTAAGTTTTTTCCTTTTATTTTTCTTGTTAATTTTATTTCTATCATAATAGCTCCCCTAATAATTCTTTTTTTATTATATGTAATTTGAAACATATAAATATATTGTATTTTTTAACAATGTATTTATATATTAATCATATAGGATAATATTCTCTCCAACTATTTAGTATAAAAAATAATATAAAAATAAAAAAAGCAATAATCTAAATAATATTCTATTATGAAAAGTAGAAATATTAAAAATAATATAAAAACGCTGAAAATATAAAAAAAGAACCTTAAAAAATAAAAAATCTTAAAAATAAGGGAATTTTAAAAATAAAAAATAATGAAAACTTAAAAAATAGTAAAAATATTTTATCTTTCTAGTTTTCCTTCAATAAACTCATTAACTTTTCTATAAGCTTCATCATCAGTAAACTGTTCTGGAGGGTGTTTCATAGTGTAAGATGAAATAGAAGTTAATTTACCACCAATTCCTCTTTCAATAGCTAATTTACAGCACCTAACTGCATCAATTACACAACCTGCAGAATTTGGAGAATCTTCAACACTTAATCTTAGCTCAATATTCATTGGAACATCCCCAAATGTTTTTCCTTCCATTCTAAGGAAACATAATTTATTATCTTTTTGCCAAGGCACATAATCACTTGGACCAATGTGAATATCATGAGGATCCATCCTATCATCAAGTACTGATTGAACGGCTTCTGTTTTTGATTCTTTTTTAGAATCTAACCTTTCTCTACTAAGCATATTAATAAAATCAGTATTTCCACCAGTGTTAATTTGATAAGTATGATCTAACTTTACGCCTCTCTCTTTAAACAAATTAGCTAAAGTCCTATGAGTTATAGTAGCTCCTATTTGAGCTTTTATATCATCACCAACAGCAGGTATACCTTTTTCTCTAAATTTAGCTTCCCATTCATCATCACTCACAATGAAAACAGGCATACAATTAACAAAAGCAACTCCTGCATCTAATGCACATTGAGCATAAAAACGAGCTGCCTTTTCTGATCCTACTGGAAGATAATTTAAGAGGATTTCAGCTCCAGAATCTTTTAAAATTTCTACAACATCTGAAGGTTGATCATCAGAAACAACGAAAGTATAATCATCCTCAAAATCTTTCATGTGAGGAGCTACACCATCTAAAACATTTCCCATTGATACTTTAACTTCAGATTTTGGAATATCATCTTGAAATATAGTAGTACAATTCGGTTTTGCAAAAATAGCTTCATCAATAGTTTTTCCTACTTTTCTTTTATCTACATCAAATGCAGCAACTACTTCAATATCTGATGGTTCATAATTTCCAATTTTCCAATGCATTAAACCAATAGCATCTTTTTCATCTTTATTTTTGTAATAATGAATTCCTTGAATAAGAGAACTAGCGCAATTTCCAATACCTACAATAGCTATTTTTATTTTATCCAAATCGAACACCCTTTTTTAAAAATATTGTTGAATATTTAGTGATTAATTATATTTTGTACTAAGTTTATTATGAACTAATTTTTTATTGAATAAATAATCTTAGTATAAATTAAGTTTTATTAATAAATAATTTTATTATCAATTTTTATAGTTATATATTATTTATTTTAATCAATATTATAGATTTTTTTTATTGTAAATTAATTATGTAAATTAATATAATATTAAATATAATATTTAAATATTAACTTAATTTCTAATAGCATATTGAATTTATTTTATATTGAGGTTTATTATAATAAATTTTATAATAAATTTATAAAATTAAATTGAAAGAACTATTTATAAAATATCCAAATTATTCAATTTATTATTATATAAACAATATTCAATTAGTTATTATAAAAAATTATCCTATTATAAAAAATTATTCAATAATATAATATAAAATATTTAAATTATTCAATATTATTATCCTATTTATTATAATATTATAAAATTAGTACAATATTATAAAATAAAAAAATCAATAATAATATTTAGCTTATAAATAATAACATTATCAACCTTATAATCATAATAATATCTATACTTTATATCATTTAAATATAATTGATATTAAAATAAATGATATAAAAATAAATGATATAAAACAATATAACTATGATTAATAATAATTAATCTAATTTTTTTTATATCTAATGTTTTTTATATCTAATGTTTTTTATGTATTATAATAATATATTTTTCACTTATTAAATTATTTAACCGGTGTTTCAATGAAGAAGGTACTTTTAATAGCATTTTATTTTAATCAAACTAATGAAATCGCATCAAAACGTTTAAGAGGTTTAGCTAAATATTTACCCCAGTTTGGATGGGAACCTATTGTAATAGTGCCTAAATTAGATAATATTCCTAGCTATCCAAATAATAATTTAGATTTCAAAGTCATTGAAACAGAATATGAAGATATGTTAGATAAATGGATGAATAAATTCAAAAAATCTCCAAATAATTTTGAAAATAAAATTATTAATGTAAAAAATAATGAAATAAGTAATGTGAAAAATAATGGAAAAAGTAATGAAAAAAACACTTTAATATCAAAAGCTATTTCATTAGCTGGAGAAATCTTTGCTTACCCTGATGGAATGAAGTATTGGTATGAACCAGCTATGGAAGTTTCAAAAGAAGCAATAGAAGTAAATGATATCGAAGCTATAATTAGCTCTTCATGGCCAGTTACCTCACATATAATAGCTAAAGACCTTAAAAAGCAATATAATATTAATTGGATAGCTGATTTAAGAGATCTTTGGAATTTAAATCCTTATGTAAATCACACATTTATACGAAATCATTTTGAAAAGAAATTAGAGATTGAAACATTCAAATATGCAGATGTTTTAACCACAACCACAAAATTAGCTAGTGAAACACTCCAAAAATTACACCCCAATAATAAAATCTGTACTGTTATGAGTGGATATGATATCGAAGACATAACTGAAAATAATATTCCTAAAAATAATGAAAAATTAAATTTTATCTATGCTGGATCTCTTTATGGTGGAAAAAGAGACCCTAAAATTCTTTTTAAAGGAATTAGACAGTTAATTGATGAAGAAAGAATCCCTCCTTCAGTATTATCTTTAGATTTTTATGGAGATAACGAAGGTATTGAAAATATAGCTAAAGAATATAATATTGAAAATATTGTGAATATTCATGGATCAATCCCCCATAAAGAAGTATTGAAAAAACAAAAAGAATCTCAAGCTCTTTTATTATTATCTTGGAATAATGAAAAAGAGAAGATTTTTTTACCTGGAAAAATTTATGAATATTTAGCTGCAAAACGTCCAGTATTATCAATTGGATATAAAGAAGGGTCTCTTAAAAGTTTGATTGAAAAAACTAACATTGGTTATCATGTTTCTACAATAGAAGAAACAAAAGAAGCAATCATGAAATTTTATAATAATTTTTCTGAAAATAAAACATTAAAATATAATGGCAATGAAGAAGTAAACAAGTATTCAATTATAGCTACAGCTCAGAAATTTTCAAAAATACTTGATTCTATTTAAAATTGTATTATATTAATAATTATAAAATATATTCAAAAAAAATGCAAATTATCATTATAAATAATAAAATAAAAAAATAATTATAGATAATAATCAAAAAATAAAGATAATTGGGAAAAATAAATTAATAAAGAGAAAAATAAATTAATAAGGAGAAAAATAATGATTTATTCAACAGAATATTCTTCACCAATTGGACCACTTTTATTAGTTAGTGATGGTGAAAATCTTATTGGAATATGGATGAAAGATCAAAAACACTTTGCTGATAATTTAAATAATAAAACATTAAAGAGAGTAGGAAAAGAGGAATTAATTATATTTAATAAAGTTTTTAAATGGTTGGATAGCTATTTTGAAGGCGAAAATCCAAAAATTTCGGATTTACCCTTAGAACCTAAAGGAACTGAGTTTAGAAAATCGGTGTGGGACATTCTTCTTGAAATACCCTATGGAAAAACTATAACCTATGGAGAAATAGCTAAAAATATTGCAAAACAAATGAACAAAGAAAAAATGTCTAGTCAGGCCGTTGGGGGAGCTGTAGGACATAATCCTATTTCTATCATTATCCCATGTCATAGAGTTGTAGGAAAAGATGGTAGCTTAACAGGATATGCTGGAGGTATAGATAAAAAAATTAAGTTACTTAAACATGAAAATGTAGACATGTCAAAATTATATGTGCCTAAAAAAGGAACAGCTCTGTAAATTGATAAAACTTATTAACTAATAATATAATGAAATTATAATTAACAAACTTATAAGATGATAAAATTATAAAATAATAAAAATTAAAAATTAAAAATTAAAAGATAATAAAAAATAATAGAATTATAAAATAATAAAAATTAAAAAATGAAAAATAAT
>NZ_CALGFC010000016.1 GCF_937881195.1 uncultured Methanobrevibacter sp.
TATAAATTTAAAGGAAAAATAAAAGAAAAAAAAGAAAAAATTATGAGTCACCCTCTATATATATATTAAAAAATTTTGTTATTAGTATTATATTTAATTAATTATATTTGGTATATATCATAATAATGAAACTTTATAATCCTAAAACTAATTTTTATAATTTTAACATGAAAATTTGTAAAATATCTCTTTTTTAATTAATTAATAATTTTATTTATTTTTTGAAATGTAATAAAATTTTAAATAAAATATTTATCATTATTAAATTTGGACATATGTTATTAAAATGAAATAATTTTCACTAAATTAAAGTTATTTCAAAAAATTTATTTTATAGGAAATATATAATTATTAATAATGAAATTTGAGGAATGGAATATTTGGTATGAAAAAATATTAGTTGATTTTGGATTCTCAAGAGAAGAAGATGAAAAAACTGCTGCTATTTTAAACAAATTATTATCTGTTAAGGATTCAATTAAGATTGAAGATTTATTAGATAATCTAAAACATGAAAAGATTACTATACATAATTTTCATAAGAATAAATCTAATATAAAAAAATTCATTGTTTTTGGTGCAGGTCCTTCATTAAAAAAGGATATTATGAAAATTAAAAATTTTTGCAATTTAGAAGATTCTAATGAGTATATATTAATCTCAGCCGATGGGGCAACAACTGCTCTTTTAGAAGAGAAAATTGTTCCAGATATAATTGTAACAGACTTAGATGGAAAGATTGAGGATTTGATTTTAGCAAATGATTTAGGGTCAGTTTTTGTTGTTCATGCACATGGTAACAATTTTGAAAAAATATTAAAATACACAAATAGTTTTAATAAAATACTAGGAACTACTCAATCTGAACCATTTTCAAATCTTTATAATTTTGGAGGTTTCACTGATGGGGATAGGGCAGTATTTTTAGCTATTGCTTTAAATGCAGAAAAAATTATTCTTGCAGGAATGGATTTTGGAAAAATAGTAACTAAATATTCTAGACCAGAAATTGAGACTGAAACCGCTGATGCTGATGAAATTAAACAGAAAAAATTACAATACGCTGAAAAGTTAGTTAACTGGGCTAAAGAAAATAATGACATTGAAATCATTAATTTAAGTAAATAACTACTAAACTAATAAATATAAAAAATAAATACTAAACTAATAACTTTAAAATAATATTTTACAAAATAATATTTTTCAATAATATATTTTTAGATATTATAATTTACAATTATTGTATTTTTATAATATACTTTACAATTATTATATTTTGGCATATCAAAATTAATATAATTAATTTTATTTTCGGTTTTATGCTATATTTTATGACTTTTTTTAATTAGTGATTTTTTTCATATTATACAAATATTTTAGTTTATCTTTGATACATATTTTTGAGATATTTTAAAATATTAAAATATACTTTTTTATATAAGTTTATACAAATTATTGTTATGGGAATTGAAGATATATTACTTCATGATGAAACAATATTTCAGGATATAAATGCATTTAATCCAGATTATATGCCTGAAAACTATAATTTCAGAGATTCACAAATGGAAGCCATGGCCATGTCTATTCGTCCAGCTTTAAATAATGGACGACCAATCAATACTGTAATCCTTGGGTCTTGTGCTACAGGCAAAACTACTGCAATAAAAAAACTTTTCGAGATGGTTGAAAAAACTTCTAACAAGGTATTTTGCTGTTATATTAACTGTCAATTGCACACTACTCGTTTTAGCATATTTTCACAAATTCATAAAAAAATATTTGGTCATGCTCCTCCTGAAACAGGTATTCCTGTATCAAGAGTTTATGAAAAGATAATGCAACATCTTTCAGACGAAAAAAAAGCCTTATTGGTAGCTTTTGACGATGTTGATTATTTATTCAAAAATAATATGGTTAATAAAATTTTTTATGATATATTGAGGGCTTATGAGGAGTTTCCTGGCGTTAGAACTGGTTTATTTGCAATTCTATCTGAACTTGAGTTTAGGTTCGTATTAGATAAAAATGTTAACACTGTTTTTATACCTCAAGAAGTATCTTTCTCTCCATATACTCGAACTGAGATATTAAATATATTGACTGATAGGGCTAAAGCAGGATTTTATCCTGGAGTGATTAACAATGACATTTTAGAGGAAATCACTGACTATTCTATTGATGGTGGTGATTTGAGAACTGGAATAGATTTGCTAAGAATTTGTGGAAACATAGCTGAATCTAATGCATCAAGAACTATAGAATTATCTCATCTTGAAGAAGCTAAATCTAAAAGTAATTCTTTAAAATTAGTTGAAACGCTTCGTTCATTAAGTAAATCAGAAAAATCTTTATTAAAAGTTATTGCAGCTGCTGATGATTCTATGAATTCAGGTCCACTGTCTAAATTATTTATAGAAGACACTGGGCTTAGCTATGCAACATTTGGTAGAGCATTAGAAAAATTAGAATTTTTACGATTAATTGACACAAAATTCACAGGAAAAGGAATAAGGGGAAATTCAAGACAAATAATTCTCAGAGTTAATAAAGAAGATGTTAAAAAATGTTTGTTGTGATTATTATATAAATAGATATTTTTTAGATAAATATTTTTTTTACCTATTATTCTTCTTACTTTTTATTTTATATTATTCATTATTTTTAATTATTATTTAAATATATATTTCCTATATATAGTTCTATATTATTATTATTATTATTATTATTTAAAATAGTATTTTAAGATAGAATTATTATTATTTAAAATAATATTATTTATAAGATGATATTTTTAATCCATATAATTTAATATTAAACTATATGGATAGCATAATGATAATTTTATTTACTATATGCTTATTATCTATGTGTTCTTATTATAGCTAATTTAATGCAAACTTGTTCAATGCAAATTTTATCTTAAATATAATGTTTGACATTTAAAATAAAAATTCTTGCATGGTTTACTCATTAGCTACATTAGGGTTTGGTAGTATAATTTTTTTTAAGTTATATATTGGATTTATATAATATTAAAATTATAATATCAATATAGGGTTAATACGGATATTAATACTTTAAATTCCAAAAATAACACTAGGATTAGGGGTTGTAGCTATAGATAATATACTGAAAAGCAATACTACAAAAACAAAGAGTATTACCATGCAAGATTGAAAGCTAATGTTTTTAAAGAATAAAAAATCACTTATATTTGTTTTTTTCCTTAAATCATTTCTTAAATATTGGTTTGTATTTTTTGACATATTATCACTCAAATTTGTTTACAATTATAATGAGTTGAAAAATACATATAAAAAGAATCCGAGAGAGCTTATGATAAGTAATATTAGTTTTTTTAAAAAGCTAAAAATATTTATTTATATTATAAACTGTTAAATAATTTTAATAGTAATTTAATAGTAATTTTAATATAATAAAATTAGAAATTTTTATTTTTCCAAGATGTATATGAATAACAAAAACCACCTTAAAAAAAATACTCAAAAAAGATTTGAATTTTTTGATGTGACTGCAGATATTGGATTTTGGGCTTATGGCAAAACTTTAAATGAAGTTTTTGAAAATGCTGCTTTAGCAATGTTTGATGTTATCACTGATGTTAAAAAAGTGGACAAAAATGATTCAAAAGCTATATATGTTGAATCTGAAGATTTAATGTCTTTATTGTATGATTTTTTAGAAGAATTATTGATTATTCATGAAGTGGATTTAATGTTATTCTCCAACTTTGATGTGAATATAATTAAGGAAAAATATAATTGCAGTGAAATTTTTAAGTTAAATGCAGTTATAAATGGTGAAAATATCAATTGGAATAAACATGATCGAAGAAGTGAAGTTAAAGCAATCACTTTTCATATGATGGAAATCCTTTGTGATGATATCTGTAAGGCTAGAGTAATTTTAGATCTCTAAACTAACATAATTACATTTTAACTACTTTAAATTTGCCTCTTTATTTAAATCCACATTCTTTTCTTTATTTTACTTTTATTCGATTTATTATCTCATTTTTATAAAAGTATTTGGGAACTTATTTTTAAATTTTAGAATCTTTAAAATAGAATTATGTAAAATATAAAATTTATTAATTATAAAAGTTATTTATTATAAAATTTAGTAAGTTTTAATATATTGTAATATTAAAATATAATTTATAATAAACTATTGAAATTTAATATTGTGGTAGTATTTTGTATAATAAATGAAAAAGTTATCATACCTATTTATCAATTCTATTTAGGTATAAAAATTTTTAGTATGTTTAAAATTTTTGATATAATGTTAAGTTTAAAAATGTATATTAAATCTGTATGAAATTCATTATTAATTTGAATTTAATTTAAATTTTTTATTAGTTGTTATTTTGATTCATTTTTATTAATTTTTTATCCAATTAATTATTAGATGATTTTTATGAGTATAAAAGAGAATATTACTGAAATTAGGAAAGATGTTTGGGAACTTTCTAGTAGCTACAAAAAAGAGATGAAAGTACCTGGACGTTTTTATTTAGAAGAAGAAGCACTTAAACACCTTGAAGATGGAGCTATTGAGCAAATTGCTAATGTAGCATGTCTTCCTGGTGTTCAAAAGTTTTCAATTGGCCTTCCAGATATTCATTTTGGTTATGGGTTTCCAATTGGTGGAGTAGGAGCTTTCAGTGCTCGTACTGGAGTAGTTAGTCCTGGAGGTGTTGGTTTTGATATTAATTGTGGGGTTCGGATGATTAGAACAAACTTCACTGAAGATGATATTAAACCAAAAATGAAAGAAATTGTTGATAAACTTTTTGTTAATGTTCCTTCTGGAGTTGGGAGTAAAGGTAAAATAAGGTTAAAAGATAATGAAATCGATGATGTTCTCAATTTTGGGGCAGAATGGGCTGTTGAAAATGAATATGGTTGGGAAGAGGATCTTAATTTCCTTGAAGAAAATGGTAGGATGTTAGATGCAGACTCATCTAAAGTTTCTGATAAAGCTAAAAAAAGAGGAATTCCTCAACTAGGGTCTCTTGGTTCTGGAAATCATTTTCTTGAAGTTCAAAAAATTGATGAGATATTTAATGAAGAAGTAGCTAAAGTTTTTAATCTTGAACCTGATACTATAACTATAATGGTCCATAGTGGATCTCGTGGTTGCGGTCATCAAGTTTGTTCAGATTATCTTAGAACAATGGATAAAGCTTATAAAAAACATAACCTTAATATTCCAGATAGACAATTAGCATGTGCTCCTGTTGAATCTAAAGAAGCTCAAGACTATTTCCGGGCAATGGCAGCGGCTGCTAATTATGCATGGGCAAATCGTCAAATGATGGTTCATTGGGTTAGAGAAACATTTGAAGGAATATTTAATCAATCAGCTGAAGATATGGGAATGTCTGTTATTTATGATGTTGCACATAACATTGCTAAAAAAGAAGTTCATAATATAAAAAATAGGAATGAAGAGGTTATTGTACATAGAAAAGGTGCTACTCGTGCATTTGGTCCTGGTAGGGTTGAAATTCCAATTGAATATAGAAATGTGGGTCAACCAGTTTTAATTCCTGGAACTATGGGGACTGCTTCTTATATTCTCCATGGAACTGATATTGCTATGGAAGAAACTTTTGGTTCTACCGCTCATGGTGCTGGAAGAAAATTAAGCCGTACTGGTGCTAAAAAGAAATTTACTAGTGATGAGGTAAAAAATAATCTAGAAAGTAAAGGAATTTATGTAAGAGCTAATTCCCAACCTGTTTTAGCTGAAGAAGCTCCTGAAGCTTATAAAGATGTTGATCAAGTTGTTCGAACATCTGACAGTAGTGGAATAGCTAAACTTGTAGCTAAAGTAGTACCTTTAGCAGTTACAAAAGGATAATTTATATTTTTAATTTTTTATATTTATATTTTTAATTTTTGGTGTATTTATGATAGGTATTATTGGTGGTAGTGGTGTTTATGACATTACAAATAAAGCAGACTCTGTGGAAAAAAAAATAGTTAAAACTCCTTATGGAGAGTCTGCTGAAATTTCTCTTTTTATGATTGGAAAAAATAATGTGGCTTTTATGCCTCGACACTCTGGAGATCATAGCACACCTCCCCATAAAATTAATTATCGTGCCAATATTTGGGGTCTTCATAGTTTAGGAGTTAAACAAATTATAGCTACAAATGCAGTTGGCTCACTTAATGAAAAAATTCATCCCGGTTCATTGGTAATAGTTGATGATTTTATAGATTTTACTTCTAAAAGAGATAAATCGTTTTATGATGATCAAGTTGTTCATGTCGATGTTACAGAGCCTTATTGTAATAGATTAAGATCTCAAATTATAGCTAATAAATCTTTAATTACTAAAGGTGACTTTGTAGAAAAAGGAGTTTATGTTTGTAATGAAGGACCAAGATTTGAAAGTCCTGCTGAGATAAAAATGCTTCAAATTTTAGGGGGAGACGTTGTGGGTATGACTGGCCTTCCTGAAGCAGTATTAGCTAAGGAAAAAGAAATTTGTTATGCTAGTATATGTTTAGTATCTAACTATGGTGCATCAATTTCTCCAAATAAATTAACAATGGATGAAGTTTTTGAAATAATGGAAGTCAAAGGTCAAGAACTTACTAATCTTATATATAAAACTGTTGAATCTTTGAACAATGATTTTGATTGCTATTGTTTATCTGCTTTAGATGGTGCAGGGGTTTGATTTTTAATCATCCATTAAAACAGATTAATAAGTTTTATAAATGATTAATAAGTTTTTATAATAAATTTTATTATATTTATCTTGTTTATTGTATCAATATTTGTTTATTATCTCACTATTTGTCTATTATATCACTTTTGATCTATTATATTCCTATTGGTTTATTATGTCAATAGTGTTTTATTCTATTAATATGGTTTATTTTATTCTATTGATTTAATATTTCATTTTTATCAAGAATTTTTTTATTTACAAATATGTTTTTTTATAATTGGATTAGTGTTTAATAAACTATTCAATAAATATTTCTTCTATTTTAACCTCAAAGAATTTAGCTATCTTAAATGCTAATTTAAGTGAAGGATCATATTTATCTTTTTCAATAGCTAAAATGGTTTGTCTAGATACTTTAAGTTTTTTAGCTAATTCTTCTTGGGTAGTATTATGTATTGCTCGGAATTCTTTTATTCTATTTTTCATTTTTATTCTCTTTATATGTCTATTTTTTCATTTAAAACATTTATTCTATATTTAATAAACTTTTTTTTATTAATTACTATATCTTCTTTTAAAATAAGTTCTACTTATTAAATAGATAATTATTCCTATAAATGCTGTAAAAGAGAATGCATAGGCTATGATAATATATTCAGGATATACATTTCTGAGGGTAAATATGGCTATTGCAACATAAATAACTATTGCCATCACTGATCCAAATGCTGGAAGTGATGCTTTCTCATCTATATATCTTGTTCTTTCATCTTCAATTATTTCCTCATTTCTACTTTTAAAAAATTCATCTAATTCTTTATAATATTTTATTGTAGGTATTAATACAATTATAAATAGTATCATAGAAACTATAAAAAGATTAAAATTTGCAAATATAATTCCTAAAACCCATGTAAATGTCACTAAAGTTGATAATATAATAGTTATAATTACTTTTATCTTTGATTCCATATTTTCACCTTATATTGTGCTTATAAATTTATTAATTATCTTATCTTTATTATTATTCTATCTTATTAGATATAACAGTTTATTAACTATTCAATTTTATTAAATATCTCATTTTTTCAATTGTTTAATTTTAATAAATAATATTAAATTATTATTGAACTTATTTTTCTATATTAACTTATTTTTCTATACCAAAATTATTCCTATGTGCTAAAATTATTCTTATAATCTTTGTTAATAATCTTATACTTTTTGTAAATATTTCTTTACATTTTGTTAAAGATATTGTACATTTTGTTATATATAGTTTTCTATTTTTAATATTTTAGTGGGATTTTAATTTTTTTATTTAAGCTTTGATTATTTTGTAAAATTTTATAAAACATATTATTTGAATTTTCAATTCATGAATAAAATTTAATTAAAATGAGAAATATACATATGGCTATAAATAATAATGATATATTTAATATTTTTCATTAAATGATTTGAAAATATTTAAAATTTATATGGAGTATTAAAGATGGTAGATGTAGTTTTATTAAGTGGAAGTCCTAGAAAAAATAGTAACACCGTTGAAGTCTTAGAAATTTGTGCTGATGAGATAGAAAAAAATGGATTAAGTACTGAAATTTTAAGTCTCAGAGGAATGCAAATTCAATCTTGTATAGCTTGTAATAAGTGTATAGAAAAAGGCAATTGTGTTCTTAAAGATGGCCTTGACGAAATAATTGAAAAAATAAGAGAAGCTGATGGATTTATACCTGCAGCACCAGTTTACTTTGGTACTGCTAGGGGAGATATAATGTCTGCTCTTCAAAGAATTGGTAAAGTTTCTCGTGGAACTGATCAATTTTTATCTTGGATGGTTGGAGGGCCAATTGCTGTAGCTAGAAGAGGAGGTCAAACTCTTACACTTCAAGAGATGTCCATGGTTTTTCCTATAAATAATATGATTATGGTTGGTTCTAACTATTGGAACATTGTATTTGCTCTTGAAGAAGGTACAGCTAAATCTGATGAGGAAGGAATAGGCACTATTAAGTTATTTGGAGAAAATGTAGCTAAATTAATTCAAAAAATTAGAGATTAAATAATTATATTTTTATATTTATTATTTATAATATTTTTTGCAATTATTATATGATCTAAAAATAGGGTGAAGAGGAGAAGCAATAATGAGGCTAGCTGTTGCTTCGTCAGATGGAAAAAATGTAAATTTGCATTTTGGAAAAGCAAAATCTATATTTATCTTTGATTTTGATGAAGAGGGAAATAATAAAGTTTTTGTTGAAAAAAGAACTGTTGAATTTGTTCTTGGGCAAAAACACCAATGGATGAAAACTTTAAACACTATTAGCGATTGTGATGTTGTTATTTGTGTTCAAGCAGGATTTAAATCAAAATTTGGAATTGAAGAGTCTGGTTTAAAGCTTGTTGAAGATGAGGGTCCTATTGATGAAGTTATAAATAGATACATTGAACATTATAAATTTATGAGGAATCCTTTATAGTTGACTCCTCTAAATAAGGTTATTTAATTATAAATATAAAAAAATTATAAAAAGGCTATGAATATGCCTTTAAGAATTTTTAAGAAGGTTATAGATTGAAATCAATTATTATTTATGAATCTATTCATAATAATAATACTGAAAAAATAGCTAAAACCATAGCTAATGAAATTAATGCAGAATTATTAAATGTTAAAAATTTTAATGATTCTCATAGAAACCTTGATGACTATGATTTAGTTGGATTTGGCTCTGGCATATATTATGGTAAAATTCATAGAAAATATCGAACACATGGATAATCAAAAAACTTTTATCTTTACTACCAGTGGAAGGGATAAAAAGGACTTTAACAAAAAATTTAGGGATATTTTAGATTTAAATGGGTTTAATGTTGTTGCTGATTTTAATTGCAAGGGTTTTGATACTTTTGGTCCTATAAAACTTATTGGAGGAATTAACAAAGGCAGACCAAATGAAAAAGATGTAGATAATGCAAAAAAGTTTTCTAAATCCTTATTAAAATAAATTTTTGAACTTTAACTATCTAATATTTTTCTAATAGTAAAGCCATATTTATCTTTGATTGTTATTCTTATATTATTAAATTATATTAATTTATTTAAATATTATAATAACATTTTTATTTTTATATTATTAAATTATATTAATTTATTTAAATATTATAATAAAATTTTTATTTTTATATTATTTCAAAAAACTTTAAATAGGATAAATGTAAATGTTATATTATCCTTTATGGGCGGGTTTTAAAGTATTTTAAAACTTTATTATAAACAATTTTCAATAATGTTCGGATTGAGTCCGATATCAGATTTGTGAATTAGCGGTTTTTATAGCTAATGATTCAATTCTAGTTAATTTTATTGTTTTTAAAGACAATTGTAAATTGTATTATCTAATTTTATATGAAAATATTATAATAGTATTTAAAATTTGAATTGTAAAATAATCTAGATTTTAATTAAATATTTTTAAATATTAATCAAATTTATAATATTTTTACAAAGTTTATAATATTAATATAATTTTCATAAATAATACTAATTATAATTTCAATAATTAATAATTGATTGTTATTTCTTTATGTTTAATTTAATAATTGAAATAATAGTCTAAGATTTAAAATTACAAATTAAGGAATTAAATAAAAATTAAAAGGATGTAATATATATGGCAAAGGCAAAAAGAAGAAGAGCACGTGATACATGGAAAGAAAAATCTTGGTATACTATTAAAACCCCAATTGAATTTGGAGATAAAGAGATTGGAGATACTCCTTCAAGAGATCCTGAATTTTTGAAAGGTAGGGGAGTAGAAGTCACTATGAGAGAATTAACTGGTGATTTTTCTAAACAATATATAAAACTAAAATTTGAAGTCGATAATGTTGCAGGAGATATAGCTAATACCAAATTTACTGGCCATAAAGTAACAACTGACTATGTAAGAAGTATGATTAGAAGAGGAACAAGTAGAATTGATACTCATGTTGCTATTAAAACTAAAGATGATCATAAAATGAAATTGCATGTTTTAGCTATAACTACAAGAAGATCTAAATCTTCCCAACAAAAATTTATGAGGGAAACAATAACTGGTCTTGTTAAAAAATTAGCTAGTGAAAGAAGCTATGAAGATGTAATAGAAACTTCAGTTAACGGAAGAATGGCTTCTGAAATATATCACAGGGCTAAAAAGATTTATCCACTTAAAAGAGTAGAAATCATTAAAAGTAAAGTATTAGATTAATTTAAGGTTATTAATTTAACAAATTATTAATTTAATCACTTAAAATTTTATTTTTTATAATTATTTTTTAATTATTTTTTTATAATAATTCTTTTTAATTACTTTTTATAATTAATTTTTATAATTTTATTTTTTATAATCATTTTTCCATATTTTATTTAAATTATTTTAGTGGTTTTTATTAATATTTTTAATATTTCTTAGATTTATTACAAACTTTATTATATAATATATTTCTCATTAATGGTTTTTTATTAATTTTATAATACTAATTTTTGTCAATTCGGCATATTTATATAAGTCATATAATAAATTTAATAGTGATGATTGTTATGGAAGAGACCTTAATGATAAATTGGGGGTATGTAATTTTACTTCTAGTAGTCGGAGCTTTTACTTATAATCGGAAAGCTTTAGATTTATGGGGAACTCTTGCTATGATTATTATGGGTATTATAATCATATTTTCTGCAGGAATTAACTGGCTACTTTTAATTTTAATTTTCTTAATTTTGAGTCTTATTGCTACAAGACAGAGTAAATATTATAAGCAGAACTTAGGGATATATGAGGGTAAAAGAACTGCAAAAAATGTCATTTCTAATGGTGTTGTAGCTTTTATAATGGCTGCATTTGGAGGTTATTATCTTCCTCTTGTAGGTGGTTTTATAGGAGCTATTGCTACTGCTACTGCAGATACATTAGCAAGTGAAATTGGAATACTTCAAAAGCCAAGATTAATAACCACAATGAGAAAAGTTGCTCCTGGGACAGATGGTGCAGTTTCTGTTTTGGGAACAGTAGTAGGAATAATTGGTGCTGCTATAATCGGGTTTTCAGCCTTTTTATTGGGTATTATATCGGATCCTATTCTTTCATTAAAAATTGCAGTCATATCTGGAACTATCGGCTGTTTTATGGATAGTATACTTGGGGCAGTATTTGAAAGAAGAAATTTTATAAATAATGAGCATGTCAACCTCTTAGCAACTATTACTGGAGCAATAATCGGCATAATTTCAACATTATAGTTTTAAATATTGTAAATCATGAATTTATTTTTATTTTTTAGATAAGCTCCTAATTTTTTATTTTCCTATCATTTGGAATATAAAAATTTTTATTATTATGTTATAATATATTTTTAGCTAATATTATGCTATCCTATATTTTATCAATAGCTTAATCGGAATATACTTTAATTATTAATACTATTTAATTTATTAATAAATAATAAACTATTGAAATATATCAGAATATTATATAATATTATATTAGTGGATTATATTAATTTTAATATATTATTAAATTTATTTTATTAAAGCTTATATGTTTTAAATTTCAATATATAATCAACTATCATATACTCTAATTACAAAATAGTATTCAAAAGATAAAATAAAATATAATCAGATAATAATTATTAAAGTATAACTGAAATACCTGTAATCAAATAATAAATATTAAAATAATTAAAATAGCTATATCAATATTGTAATTAATGCCAAAATTAAATTATAATTAATATGGCTAATATTTTAATCCATAATCGTTTAGACTATAATGGCTTAATTAAATTGCTTTAAATTATTTTAATTTAAGTAGTATACTATCTGTATGAAAGTAGATAATTATAAATATTTATTTAATTTATGTATTACATTATATAATATAGTGATTTTTATGAAAGGAATGATTCTAATAATGGATGGGCTTGGAGATCGCCCATTAAAAGATTTAGATGGCAGGACTCCATTACAAGCAGCTAAAACTCCTAATATGGATAAAATGGCAGAAATGGGTATTAATGGATTAATGGATTCTATTAAACCAGGTATAATTCCTGGAAGTGATACTGCCCATATTTCAATACTTGGATATAATCCTTATGAAATTTATACTGGAAGAGGGCCATTTGAAGCTTCAGGGGTTGGTGTTGATGTATTGCCAGGTGATATAGCATTTAGATGTAATTTCTCTACTGCTAATGATGAAAAAATAATTATTGATAGGCGTGCAGGCAGAATAAGGGATGGAACAGTAGAAATTGTTGAGACTCTTAATGATATGGTTATAGAAGGTTATGAAGATATAAAAATAATATTTAAGGAATCTACTGGCCATAGAGCAGTTCTTGTCTTAAGGTCTGAAGGAGATAATAAACTTTCTGATGCTGTTTCAGATGCAGATCCTAAAAATGAAGGAAAACCTCCTAAAACAGTTTTCGCAACTGATAGTACTAAAGAAGCTATTATGACTGCAGATATTTTAAATAAAATTGTTGATAAGTCTTATGAAATGATTAAAGATCATCCTATTAATAAAAAAAGAGAGGAAAATGGTGAGCCTCCTGCAAATATTATTGTACCTAGGGGTGCAGGAGCAGTACCAAAAGTTGAACCTTTAAATGAGAAATATAATTTAAATTCTGTATGTATTGCTGAAACAGGACTTATAATGGGTATTGGCAGATTTGCAGGTATGGATATAATTGAAGTTGAGGGTGCAACCGGAGGAGTAGACACTAATCTTGATAATATAATTAATGAGATTGTTAAACATGCAACTGGTGATGAATATGATTTTTTACTTGTAAATATTGATGGTGCAGATGAAGCCGGTCATGATGGTAATTTAAATGAAAAAATGGAATTCATAGAAAAGGTTGATGAAGTCGTTATAAAGAAATTACTTGAAATTGAAGACTGTTATATCATTTTAACTGCTGATCATTCAACTCCAATTTCTCGCATGGATCATACAGCAGACCCAGTTCCTTTAATCATTAAAGGCCCAGAAGTTAGAATCGATGGGATAAATAAATTTAGTGAGATGGATGCTTACAAAGGAGGACTTTGTAGAATTCGTGGTTCTGATGTTATGAACATTTTAATGGATTTGATGAATAATTCTACAAAATTTGGTGCTTAAATTTTGAATTTAAGATTTAAAATATATAATATTTCTAAATTGGGATTTAATATATAATAAGATTTTTAAAATTTATCTTTAAAAATTTAATTTATGTTATGATTTTAATTATTTTAATTTTATGTGGCTAGGAGTAAAAATATGCCGTTTAATACTGAGAAAAATAAAAAACTTTTTGGAACTTCTGGAATAAGGGGAAAAATAGGTGAGGATGTAACAGCAAGCCTTGCTCTG
The DNA here is from genome assembly GCF_937881195.1 of uncultured Methanobrevibacter sp. Classification (GTDB taxonomy): domain Archaea; phylum Methanobacteriota; class Methanobacteria; order Methanobacteriales; family Methanobacteriaceae; genus Methanobinarius. The sequence continues at coordinate 14,140 of NZ_CALGFC010000016.1, forward strand.
AATGTTGGAAAAGCTTTAGCTACTTATTTGGGCAAAAAGGGAAGTGTTGTAATTGGGTATGATACAAGAACCACAAATGAAATGCTTGAAAATGCAATTACTGCAGGTTTACTAGAATCTGGTTTAAATGTTTTTAAAATAGGCATGGTTCCCACACCTATTGTAGGATTTGCTGTTAAAAGTTTAAATGCTGATGCTGGAATAATGATTACTGCTTCTCATAATCCTTCAGAATATAATGGTATTAAATTATGGAATAAAAATGGAATGGCTTATACTCCTTCTCAAGAAAAACAAATAGAAAATATAGTTTATTCAAAAAATTTCATAGAATCTCCTTGGAATGATATTGGAAATATTATTTATGAGGAAGAGATTAAACAGGAATATATTAATAGTATTCTAAATATCATAGATATAAAATCAGGCTTAAAAATAGTTATTGATTGTGCTTCAGGTGCAGGATCTGAAATATCTCCTTTGCTGTTTAGAATGGCTGGGTGTGAAGTAATAACTTTAAACTCTCAAATCGATGGATTTTTCCCTGGCAGGAATCCAGAACCAAACGAATCAAATCTTCAAGATTTGATGAAGGTAGTCAAAGCTACTGGGTCTGATTTGGGAATAGCTCATGATGGCGATGCGGATAGAATGATAGCAATAGACGAAAATGGCAGAATTGGGGATTTTGATAAGTTATTAGCTATTATATCTAAATATATGGCTGAAAAATATTATAAACCAAATTTAAAAGTTATCACTACTGTTGATGCAGGTATATGTCTCGATGAATCTTTAGAAAAAGTTGATGGTAAGATTATCAGGACTAAAGTCGGAGATGTAAATGTGGCTGAGTCTATAATTGAAGAAAAAGCTATATTTGGGGGAGAGCCTTCTGGAACATGGATACATCCTGATTTTTGTATGTGTCCTGATGGAATACTATCTGGACTTAGAATGGCAGAAATAGTTTCAAAAAAAGGCCCGCTTTCTAAACTTCTAGATGATATTCCAAATTATCCGAGTATTAGGGAAAAAATTGATTGTTCTAAAGAGGACAAGATTAAAGTAATGGAAAATATGGAAAATTTATTAATAAATTCTTTTGATAATGTTGTGGATGTTAACAAAATTGATGGGGTTCGATTAACATTTTCGGATGGAAGTTGGATTTTAGTTAGGCCCTCTGGAACAGAAGATTATATTAGGATAACACTAGAAGCTAAAAATGATCAAGATGCGAGATTAATGAGGGATATTTCAGCTAATATAATAAAAAAAAATTTAAATTAAATTTGATATACAAATAATTTCTAATAATTTGATATAAAAATAATTTCTAATAATTTAATATGCAATTAATTTCTAATAATAATATTTATTAAACATCCAATAAAAATATGATAAATAGAATAATAATGAGTATTATACATATCTATTTGTAATAATCATTATATTTATTGTATGTGTAATATTTGCATTGTTTGTTAGCTAATCAGTTATTTATTTCAATGATTTGTAGGGGAGATTTTTTTGAAAGCTATAATATTAAGTGCGGGTGAAGGAACTAGAATGAGGCCGTTAACACTAACTAAGCCTAAAACCATGCTTCCAGTTGCAGGTAAGCCTATTATTCAATATAATATTGAGTCTTTGAGGGATAGTGGGGTTACTGATATTCTTCTGATTGTAAATTATAAAGAAGATATGGTTAGAAATTATTTTAAGGATGGAAAAGACCTTGGAGTTAACATTACTTATAAAAGACAAGAAGAATTATCTGGAACAGCTAATGCTATTGGTTATGGTGAAGATTTTGTGGATAATGAGTTTATAGTTTTAAATGGGGATATAATATTAGATACTTCTCTTTTAATGAATATTATAGATGAATATTCTCAAAAAAAACCAGATACTTTAATGGTTTTGACAGAAGTTGAAGATCCAACTCTTTTTGGAGTTGTTGAGATTGAAAATAATATTGTTAAGAAGATAATTGAAAAGCCAACTATTGATGAAGCACCTAGTAATTATGTTAACACTGGAATTTATATATTCAATAAAGACATTTTTGAAAAGATACTAAAAACAGAAAAATCTTTAAGAGGGGAATATGAAATTACTGATTCTCTATCTATGCAGATATTAGATAACAAAACTATTTTGGGATTTAAATCAAATAAAAAATGGCTCGATGTTGGACGCCCATGGGAATTAATTGAAATTAATGAGTATTTTTTAGAAGAGATTACTACTAATATTAAAGGTAAAGTAGAACCTGGGGCCCATGTTCATGGTAATATCCATCTTGGTGAAGGTAGTGTGATTCGATCAGGAGTTTATATAATGGGTTCTGTTTATATTGGTGAAAATTGTGATATTGGTCCTAATTGTTATATTAGGGGAAGTACTTATTTGGGAAATAATGTTAATGTAGGAAATGCTGTTGAAATAAAAAATTCAATAATAATGGATGATACTAATGTCAACCATTTAAGTTATGTTGGGGATTCTGTTATTGGTTCTAATTGTAATATTGCTGCTGGTACAAATGTTGCTAATTTAAGATTTGATAATGAAACAGTCAAAACAAAAATAAAAGATGAAAAAATTGATAGTGGAAGACGTAAACTCGGGGCAATTTTTGGGGATTCTGTTAAAACTGGAATTAACTCAAGTTTTAGCCCTGGAGTGAAAGTTGGATGTAATTCTTCCGTTGGTTCTGATGTTTTACTTTATGAGGATCTTGAATCTAATAAAGTAGTTTTAGTAAAACAGAAACATATTATCACTGACAAAAAGATTAATTGAGTTCCTGATAAAGAATAGATATATAATTCCTATTTAATATTAAATATTTTAAGGAACTGAATTTAATATTCATCATATTTGTCATATTTATTATATTCATTATATTTATTATATTTATTAAATTTATTAAATTTATTATTTTGTATGATTAAAATATTATTCTAAATTAGTAAAATATTATTTGGCAGGAATAAAATGGTTATTAATGGTTTAAATGATTTGAAACCACAGATACACGAATCAGTAAAACTTTTTGAGGGTTCTCACATTATTGGAGATGTAAAAATTGATGAAAACTCATCTGTATGGTATAATGCAGTTATTAGGGGAGATAAAGGACCTATAGTTATAGGTAAATGTTCTAATATTCAAGATAATTGTGTTATTCATTGTTCGGATACTCTAACTACTACATTAAAAGATTTTGTTTCAATAGGTCATGGTGCAATAATTCATGGCTGTGAAATAGGTGAAAATGTCATTGTTGGGATGAATGCAACAATTTTAAATGATTCAAAAATTGGTAATGATTCTATAGTTGGTGCAGGATCTGTTGTAACGGAAGGAAAAGAATTTCCAAATCAAAGTTTAATAATGGGAGTACCTGGCAGGTTAATAAGACAATTAAATTCTGAAGAAATAAAAAAAATTAAATCAAATGCATTAGACTATGTTGATTTGATAAAAAGTTATTAGTTATTAATTTTATTTCTGATCAACTATTTATTTATTATTTAATTGTTATTTTAGTGTTATTTAATTAATCAAATAGTTATTATAATTCAATTGTACTTTAATTATAATTTATTTATATTATAATTTAGTCATAATATAATTTAGTAATATTACAATTTAATCATATTACAATTTAATCATGTTTTAGTTGTAATTTAATTCTAATTTAATTATATAATTATCTTTCTGATATTTATATTTTATATTTAATCATTATTCGTTTATTTATCTTTTTATCTGTTCATTTATTGATTTAATTTGGTTATTTTTATTTAATTAATAATGAATAAAATAGATAAATATTATTTTAAGGTAATAATATGAGAGTAAGAAAAGTAGTAAAGGAATTAGATCCATACATTCCTGGAAGATCTCAAGATGAGATAGCTGAAGAGTTTAATTTGAAAAAAGAGGATATAATAAAATTGGGGTCTAATGAAAATCCATGGGGTCCCTCAAAAAAAGCTTTATATAATATTAAAAATGAATTAAATTATATAAATCGCTATCCTGAATCTGATTTGGAAGATTTGAAGAAGGAAATTGCAGATTATTCTGGAGTTGATTCTTCAGAAGTTATCATTGGTGGTGATGGTGCTGATGAAATCATTGATATTTTAGCTAAAACATTTATAGAGGAAGATGATGAATTTATCGTTCCACTTCCATCTTATATGTATTATGAATTTTTATTTAAACCATATGGTGCAATTCCAGTTTATGGGAGATGGAATTTAGATGATAATACTTTGGACATTGAGTCTATATTGTCTAAAATAAATGAAAATACTAAAATGATATTTTTATGTTCTCCTAATAATCCTACTGGTGCATTAGTTTCTAGAGAAGATATTATTAAAATTCTAAAAGTTACTGAAGAAAAAGAAATAGTTTTAGTTATAGATGAGGCATATTTTGAGTATTCTGAAGTAAATAATGTTGATATTATTAATAAATACTCAAATGTTTTCATAATGAGAACAATGTCTAAAGTTTTAGGCTTAGCTGGCATGAGGATTGGTTATGGTATTGCAAATTCTAAAATGATTGATTATATGCATAGAATAAAACCAGTATTTTCTCTTACGAAACTTTCTTATTATGCTGCTTTAAATACACTTAAAGATAAAGAATATATTAAAAACTCAATAAAAAATGGGATAGATAGTAGAAACTATTTATTTGAAGAATTATCTAAAATAAATTCTTTAAATGTTCTTAAATCTTATTCTAATTATATTTTAATAGGAATTAAAGATATTGGAATCACTGCAAAGGAATTAACTCAAAAATTAATGGAAAAAGGAGTTATTGTTAGAGATTGTACTTCTTTTAAAGGTTTAGATGAATATTGGATTAGGGTAAGTATTGGAACTATGGATGAAGACAAAAAATTTTTAGAAATATTAAATAATGTTATTGGGGATATATAATTAAATAATATATATTTGCATTTTACAAATATAAAAATAAAATAAGAATAAAACACAAACATAAATATAATTTATAATTTGATTAATTAATGTGATAATATGGAAATAGGAGGGACTTTAATATCTTCGGTTGAATATAATGGGAAGATGTCTTTAGTTATATTCATGGCACTTTGTCCTTTAAGATGTCCATATTGTCATAATTTTGAGTTATTAAAAAAAGGGGATGAAAAATCTCTTGAAGAGATTTTCAGAATTATTGATAATTCTTTAGATTATATAGATGCTGTTGTTATATCTGGAGGAGAACCTTTAGTTCAAATTGAAGATACAATTGAACTATTGAAGTATTCAAAATCTTTAGGTCTTAAAACTAAAGTTGATACGAGTGGTTGTTACCCTAAACGCATAATAAAAATTTTAGAGTTTACTGACTACATTTCGCTTGATGTTAAGGCCCCTTTTGATAAATATGAGGAGGTTATTGGTGCAGATATTGGTGCGAATGTTAAAAAAAGCATGGAAATTATTAATGAATCTCAAAATACTTTTTTAGAATGCAGAACCACTTATGTGCCAAGAATCTTAGAATATGAAGACATTAAAAAGATCTCTACCCAGATTTCTTGTGATGTTTATACATTACAGCAATTTCGAAATAAAGTAGTATTGGATAAAAAGTTGAATGATATAAAAAGCCCAAATCCTTTAGAACTTAAGGATTTAGCCAAAAAATTAAAACCTAATTTGAAAAAAATAAAAGTAAAAACTTCAGAATTTGGAGAAGAGTGTATTTAAGTATTATATTATCTTCTATTCGATATAAGTTTTTTTATAATATTTATAAAAATATTAAAATTATATTCATAATTTGATTATTTATAATAAATAATAATATATAATACTATCATATGAATATTTAATTGGAGGAAGCAAATGCCAATTATATCCTTTGGAAGCCAAGATATAGACCTCATAACTGGTAAAAAAACAGTTACTATTCGAAAATTATGGAAAAATCCTCTTAAAATTGGTGATAGGCTACATTGTTATTGGAATTTAGTTTCTAAGGAAAAAAAGAAAATATTTGAAGCTGAAGTTACAGCTGTTGACTTAATTTCATTTAAAGATTTAAAAAATGATGAGGAAATAGCTAAAGAAGAAGGTTATGAAAATTCTCTTGATATGGTAAAAGAATTTAAAAAAATGTATGTTAATGATATTGATGATGATGACCTATTTCAAATAATTCATTTTAAAAAATTAGATATTGATCAATGGGAAGGAGAAAAGATTAATGAAAAAGCAATGGTGACTCAAAGAGCAGATATACTATTTGATAGTGGTAAATATGATAAATCTGCATTGTGTTATACAGCTGCTTTAAAATTCGATCCAAATGATGTTTATTTGCTCAATAAAAGAGGAGACAATTTATCCCGTTTAGGAAGATTTGAAGATGCAGTTAGATGTTATGATAAAGCTTTAGAAATAGAGCCTAAAAATGAATATATTTGGAATAATAAATCTATAGCTCTTCTTAATTATGGTAATCCTGAAAAAGCCTTGGAAACTAATAATAAAGCAATGGAATTAAATTCTAAAAATTCTGTTGTTTTATATTGGCGAGGTTTCATTCTAGAAGTTCTTGGTAAACTTAATGAGGCTCTAGAAGTTTATGATGAGTTAATAAGAATTGACAATAAAAACCCTGAAGTTTGGAATGCTAGGGGGAATTTGCTTTCTGAGATGGAAGAACCAGAGGAAGCTTTAAAATCATATGATAGGGCATTAGAATTATGTTTTGATGATAATGACATAGATGCTGAAGCACAAAACAGAAAAGGCAATGCTCTTTTAGATCTTGGAAGATTTGATGAAGCATTAGAATCTTATGATAAGGCAATTGACATTGCTAAAAATAATTTGGAAGATCCAAGCTATTTTATACTTAATAAGGGCGTTGTTTTGATGGAATTAAATAGATTTCAAGAGGCAATGGAATCTTTTACAAAAGTTTTAGCAATAAATCCTAAAAATGACGATGCTAGAGTTTTAAGAGATGAATGTTTAGAGAATTTATAGATTTTTGCTTTATATGGTGCTATTTGTTATAAAATATAATAATCATAATTTTCAATAAACATTTATTGTTGTTATATAATTAATTTTTATATTTTTCAATTAATGATATTCCCCAATTCGCCATTTCTGTTGCGTTTTTTTGAGAATTACTTTCAGAAAAACATCTAAATATTGGTTCAGTTCCAGAAGGTCGTATTATAACCCAACCATCTTTTTTGAAAATTTTAACTCCATCTGTCGTATCAAGATCATACCCAAGTTTAGAAACTTCTTCTGCAATATTATTCATAATTTTCTGTTTTTTATCATCATCACATTGACATTTCATTTTTTCTGAATAGTATACTGGAAGCTCTTCTACGAGCTCTGATAATTTTTTATTTTCTGTGGCTATTATTTCTAATATTTTTGCTGCTGACAATGCGGCATCTCTTCCATATACAAAGTCTGGAAATATAAGTCCTCCATTTTCTTCTCCACCAAACAATCCATTTTCTTCCATCAGTTTTCTTGCTACTAACAAGTCTCCTACAGCAGTAGCTATAACTTCTCCATTATTTTCATCAGCTATATCATAAATGGCTGTAGATGTAGCTACAGTGGTTACAATAATATTATTGGCTTTTTTATGAAGTCCTTCTTCATTTTTTTCTTTTAACATTCTTTTTTCAACTAGAGAAAATGATTTATCTCCAAGAACAAAATTCCCTTTTTCATCTATGCATATTGTTCTGTCAGCATCTCCATCATGAGCTATTCCTAAATCAGCTCCTAAATTTTTCACAGCAGATATTAAATCTTTTAAGTTTGCTTCAATTGGTTCAGGGTCACGACCAGGGAAAAATCCATCTGCTTGGGAATTTAATGTTATTAATTCACAACCTAATTTTCTTAAAATAATTGGTGCAGTAAAACAGCCTGCTCCTGAACCACAATCAAGAATAACTTTTAATTTAGCTTTTTTGATTTTTTCTACATCAACTCTTTTAAGAACTTCTTCTATATATTCTTCAATTATTTTGTCATTTTTAAAAAGATTTCCTATTGATTCCCAAGATGCACGAACAGGTTCACCATCAAAATACATTTTTTCAATAGCTAATTCATCAGCATCACCCAAACCAATTCCATATTTATCAACAAATTTTATTCCATTATATTTTGGTGGGTTATGGGAAGCAGTAACTATTATTCCTCCATCATAATAGTTTCTCACTGCATATTGTACTGCTGGTGTCGGTAAAATTCCTAAGTCTATAACATCGCAACCAGAGGACATAAGCCCTGCGATTATGGCATGTTTTATCATAGGAGTTGTTGTTCTAGTATCTCCTCCAATAGCTACTTTTCCTTTAATTAAACTCCCATAGCTAGCAGCCAATCTTGATGCGAATTCTGGTGTTAAAACGTCATTTACTGTTCTTCTTACTCCAAATGTCCCAAATAATCTTTTTATCATAGTAATAACCTTTTAAATTATCTTATATTAGTAAACTTTTAAATTATCTTTTTAAATATTTTAAGTATAAATTCAATACAATACTTTGAAATATAATATAAAAGTATTTTTGAAGAATTTAATATTCCTAATATCTATTATTATGATATATTTAGTCATTATATTATTAATGATTATTGATATATTTGTTAAGATAGTATAATCATTAGTTCTCTATCTTTATAGAGTTAGAATTATGAAGAATCAATTCTATTGTTGATTTGAATTCAGTAATAGTTCCTGTGACTTTTACTTTATTATTCTTAAAGTTTTCAATATTAATTCCATTTTCTACAAATTCTGTTATTGTAGATTCAAATATCAATATAGTTATTTTCCCTGATCCATCATTTAATGTTAAGATATAGCTTTTTCCATTAGATGATTTTTTCACCATTTCTATATTTCCAGTAATTACTACTTCTTCATCAATCATTCCTCTATCAATTTTTTTTATAATTGTCTCTTTAGGATTTATTTCCCCTGCAAAAATAACAATTCCCATTAACCCAATCATTGTTGTTATTAAGGCTATTTTAATTATTTTATCATCAGTGATTTCCATAATAATCTCTTTTGGTATTTTTTTATTAAAATATTAAAAAAATTAGTCACATTGATTTATACACAATGCTCTAATTTATAATCCATAAATAGTTTAATAATAAGTATGAATTTATTTAATCTAAATAACATTTATAATTTGTTCAAGTAACCTAAAAAGATTAATTTTGATTATTATAATTGTTTTATTAAATATAAATTATTTAATATATAAAAAATACTAAAGAATAATAATTAGATAAGTAAAAAAAATAATGAGTTAATTAGAAGATGTAAAAAATAATATGTAAATTTAAGTGATATAAAAAAATAATATAATATTTATAATAGTTATAATAGTTATAATAGTTATAATATTTATAATACTTATAATAGATATAATGATTATAAATTTTATAAAATGAAAAAAATACTGATTAAAAGTAAATATCAATAGGATATTAATGATATTTTTATTTAAATTTTTAAAATATGTCTATTTACCCTTTAAACATAGATTTAATTCTCTCAACAGTATCAATATCAGATAATCCTTTATCTTCTCTAATTCTTTTAACAACGGGGAACCTTAAAGAGTATCCTGCTTCATATTCAGGACTTTTAACTATTTCACTATACGCGATTTCTAAAATTATTTTTGGTTCGACCTGTATTTTTGTTCCTTTTTCTACAATTTTATATTTATTCATTAGTTCGGTTAATTCTGCTAGTGTTTCATCATCTAAACCTGTAGCTACATGGGCTAATGTTTTTAATTGATCATTTTCATCAATTAAAGCTACTTTATATGAACCAATAAAATTAGCTCTTTTTCCAACACCATAAGTTCCACCTACTACTACAACATCTAATGTTTCAGGTTCTGCTTTAAATTTTAACATTTTTTTTCCACGTATTCCAGGAATATAAGGTTCTTTTGGATTTTTGATCATAATTCCTTCATGTCCTTCAGATATGGATTTATTAAACAGGTTTTCTGCATCTGAAACATTTTCCATAGTAACTTTAACCATATCACTTAGATTTATCTGCTCTTTTTCAATATTAACAATCGATTCAAGTGTTTTTCTCCTTAAATCTAATGGTTTGTCTATCATAGATTCTTTATAATAAAGAAGATCGAAAAGATATAGTTTTAAGGGCACATCTTCAATTGCCTTTTCAATATTATATTTTCTTCTTACTCTTTGCAACATGTACTGGAAAGAAATAGGCTTATTATTTTTTGTAGCTATTATTTCTCCTTCAGCTATAAAATCATGATCTGGAAATGTTTCTCTTATGTAATCCACCATTTCTGGGATTGCTTTACTTATATTTTCCAGTCTTCGAGTAAATAAATTTATTTCATTATTTTTCTTATGAATTTGTACTCTTATTCCATCATATTTTGTTTCACAAATTGCTTCTCCCATTTCTTCAACACTTATGGCTATACCTTCTGAAAGTTGGGCCAACATTGGTTTAACTGGTTTTCCAGGACTTAAATTTAATTTTTTAAGGCCATATTCTCCTTCTTTCTTTGCAACTTTCGCTACTAGGCCTAAATCATTAGTCAACATATGGGCTCTATCTGCTATGGATTTTTCTACTTTAAATGCTTCTGAGATTGCATCTCGAACTATTCCTTCTCCAACTCCAAGTCTAAGCTCTTCAATTATTGTCCTAGAGATATATTTTGCTTCAGTTGCTGTAGCAGAAGATAATAATTCAAGAACAATCGCAATTTTTCTATTAGTAGATCTATCTCCTGAAATTTTAGCTAATTTACGGAGATTATTAAATACAAAATCTATTTCAAGAGGCTTAGAAAAAAAAGTTGTTTGAGATTTACTTTTATAAAGCTCTTCAGCAGCTCCACCAATATCACCTTGTTCTCTGACTTGATCTTCTACTTTGTTTACTGGAACTCCAACAACATTAGCTATTGCTTTCATAAGTAATTTATCAGCTAAACCCTGCTCTTCTTCACACCAGGGAGGAAATACTGTACCAAGAGTCATGAGAACGACTTTAGGGAGAGTTTCAATATCTAATTCTTTAAAAAATTCAGATAAGATGCTTGTTTTTTCCAATCTTTTTGTTGTTGCAGCTAATGATTCGTATACATCAACTAATTTTTGATATTTCATTTTATCCTTCTTAAGTAAAAGTTTATTAAATATTTTTTAATATATAAACATTTATTTTCATTTTTTAACAATTATAGTAGTTAATATGGTCTTATTGACTATTTATTTATTTCCAAATTTTGAATTTAATTTAAGAATAATTTTAACTTATATGATATTATAATTATATAATGATAAATTTAATGATTAATAGTTATATAATTAATAATATTAGCTATAATCTTTAAAATATTAATTATATAAGTTATATATTAATTATATATTTTAAATATTAGTCATATAAGTTATATACTAATTTTTTTATTGTTTTAAATATTAATTTTAGATAGGATTTGTTATTAAAAATAAACATGATTATTAAATAAGGGTTTTATTACAAAAATAAAAAATGAGTTTATATTAAATTTAGATTTTATTTATTTTGCAAAACTTTATATATAATTATATGTAAATTAATATTGTTCATATAATATTTAGTCATAATAGAACAATTATATGATCATTTTTTTTAAATTTAGAACATATTTAAGGTGCAAGAAATGGAAGCAAAAAGCGATATTGACATAGAAGATCCCGATCGATTGGGTAATTTGGAGAATGTCAGATTTAAATTTTGTTTTTCAATGTTTTAGTTTTTTTTCTTTAAATTACCTTTTTTTGAGTGGTTAAATAAATTTATTTTTAGCCTATTTAATTTTCTTATTATGTTTCATATAAAAATAATTTATCTATTTTAGATTTTTAGACTTTTAGATAAATGATTATAATTTTTTATCTAAAATTTAACTTAATTATATAATTAATTAAAAATCTAAATTATTTAATATTAATTTATAATTATATTGTATCATGGTTTATTATATTCTATTATATTTTATTTATAATGATTATATTATATGAAACATAATTTACATTAATTAGCTACTTAATATTTATTTTCTGTTAAATTCTATGTCTAATTCTTTAGCTTTGATTTAAAGGAGAATAGACAATGAAAAAACTAACTAAATCAAATAAAAAAATAAAAAATAAGCAAAGCGAGTATTCAGTTAGGAGACTTATTAATGCATCAAAATCTAACACAGAAGATATATTAAAGGAATATGGAAACACTTCTGAAGGTTATGATGAATTAATGGCTGAAAAAATGAGAGAAAAATATGGTGAAAATGTTATATCACACCAAAAAGAAAATTCATTAATAAAAAGAATTTTTAAGTCTTTTATAAATCCTTTTACTTTAATACTAATCTTTTTGGCAATCATGTCTTTTATCATGGATGTTTTGATGGCCAGCCCTGGAGAACAAGATTATACTGCAGTCGTAATTGTGCTTACAATGGTTGCAATTAGTGGAATATTGAGGTTTGTACAAGAAACAAGATCTAATAATTCTGCAAAGGAACTTGCCTCTATGGTTGAGACTACAACTGCTATTGAAAGAAAAGGTAAAGGAAAAATAGAACTTCCTCTTGAAGAAGTTGTGATTGGAGACATTATTCATTTAGCTGCAGGAGATATGATTCCCGCTGATGTAAGAATTATCTCATCAAAAGATTTATTTTTAAGTCAATCATCATTAACTGGTGAAAGTGAACCTATTGAAAAGTTTGTTGAAGATGATCACATAGCAATAGATGAAAAAACATTATTTGACATTAAAAATTTAGCTTTTATGGGTAGTACAGTAGAAAGTGGTACTGCCAAATGTATTGTCATTGCAGTTGGTAATGAAACTAATTTTGGATCAATGGCAGAAAATGTTTCAGTTAAAAAAGAGAAAACAAGTTTTGATAAAGGAATTAACTCTGTTTCATGGGTACTTATTCGTTTCATGGCAGTTATGGTTCCAGTTATATTTTTTATCAATGGATTTACTAAAGGTGATTGGTTAGAAGCACTTTTATTCGGAATTTCAATTGCTGTGGGACTAACTCCTGAAATGCTACCAATGATAGTTACAACTAACCTTGCAAAAGGTGCTGTTAAAATGGCAAAGAATAATGTCATTGTAAAGAGCCTCAATACAATACAAAATTTTGGTGCAATGGATGTATTATGTACTGATAAAACAGGCACATTAACCCAAGATAAAGTTGTTTTAGAACTTTATTTAGATATCCATGGTAATGAAGATGATAGAATTTTAAGACATGCCTTTTTAAATAGCTATTATCAAACGGGTCTTAAAAATCTCATGGATGCAGCTATATTAGATCATGTTGGTGAAGAAGAAATAAGTCCATTAACAACAAAATATGCTAAAGTTGATGAAATACCATTTGACTTTAATCGTCGACGTATGAGTATTGTTATTCAAGATAAAAGTGGAAAAACTCAGATGATAACAAAAGGGGCAGTTGAAGAAATGTTAGATATTTCTTCAGTTGTTGAATATAAAGATAAAATAGAACCATTAACTGATGAAATAAGAAATGAAATTTTGGATACTGTAACAGAACTAAATAATAAGGGAATGAGAGTTATCGCTGTAGCTCAAAAAAATCACCCATCTGAAGTAGGTGTTTTTTCAGTTGCTGATGAATCTGAAATGTGTTTAATGGGATATCTTGCATTTTTAGATCCTCCTAAAGAAAGTGCAAAAGAAGCACTAAAAGCTTTAAAAGACCATGGGGTAGATGTTAAAATTTTAAGTGGTGATAATGAAGCAGTTACTAAATCTGTCTGTATTCAAGTAGGAATAGAACATCCAAATGTTATAAGTGGTATTGATCTTGAAAAGATGAATGATGAAGAAGTCTCTTTTGTTGCTAAAAATAATAATATTTTTGCTAAGCTTTCACCAAATCAGAAAACCATGTTGGTTTCACATTTACGTGAACAAAATCATGTAGTCGGATTTTTAGGAGATGGAATAAATGATGCAGGAGCAATTAATGAATCTGATGTAGGAATTTCTGTTGATACTGCAGTTGATATATCTAAAGAATCAGCAGATATTATATTACTTAAAAAAGATTTAATGATATTAGAAGAAGGTGTTATTGAAGGTAGAAGAACCTTTGGAAATATAATTAAGTATATTAAGATGACTGCAAGCTCAAACTTTGGTAATATGTTCTCAGTGTTAGTAGCTAGTATATTCCTACCATTCTTGCCTATGCTTCCTTTGCAACTATTAATGTTAAATCTAATATATGATATTTCTTGTGTTTCTTTACCTTGGGATAGAGTAGATGAAGAATATCTCGAAAAACCAAGAAAATGGGATGCATCATCAATAGGAAAATTCATGCTATACATTGGACCAACAAGCTCAGTTTTCGATCTTACTACATATGCATTGATGTTTTTCATCATTTGTCCAGCTGTTTTAGGTGGAAATTATGGAGCTGCAGGTGTTAGCTCTGTTGCATTTATGGCATTATTTAATGCAGGATGGTTTGTAGAATCTTTATGGTCCCAGACCCTTGTTATTCATGCATTAAGAACTCCAAAACTACCATTCATAGAAAGTAGAGCATCATTAAAAGTAATATTAGTAACAAGTTTAGGTATTGCTGTAGGAACAATTTTGCCATTTACCGGTGTTGGAGCAGTTTTAGGTATGCTTCCACTTCCATGGTTTTATTTCCCTTGGTTAATAGCTACAATGGTTGGCTATATGGTTTTAGCTACTTTGATGAAAAAAGTATTTATTAAGAAATTTGGAGAACTCCATTAAAAAACTTATTTTTTATTTTTTTTAAATTTATTATATTTTATTATTTTTTTAAATTCATTTAAAAATCTTTTAAATTATAAATTTATAAAAATTATTTATAAAATTCCAATTTTTAAATATAATAATTTTGCAATGATAAATGATTTAATCGAAACAAAAGAATAGATTAATATCAATTAGAAATTAGGGAATAAATAAAAATTTAATAAAAATCTAAAATTATAGATTAAAATAAATTTAAAATAAAAAATATGGTTAATAAAAAATATTAAAAAATGAGTGTTATAAATGTCCTTAAATTATTTGTTCAAACCTTTCTGCATCAACTTTACAGATTGGACATTTATTTGGAGGTTTTGGTCTGCTACATAAGTATCCACAGGCTTTACATCTCCATACAGGAAATTCTAATTTTAATGAAGAGATATCTTTTTTGTTTGAGGATTCATCTATTTCTTTTTTCTTTTCTAATTCTTTTAATCTTCTATCTGGAATTGAACTCAACTTTTTTTTACCGTCTAAAACTTCTTGGGTAACATAAAGTGCACAAAAGCATGCTCCATAATCATTTAAATCAGCATCTCTGTAATCACAAGGACATATTAAATCAAGATCCTTGTCTTTTTCTCCTGATGCTAATCTACAAGGACAAGCACCATAACCATATCTTTCAATGTTAACATCAATGTTTTCAAGTAACATTTCAACAAATTCCACATCCTCATTGATATTATAACCAGAAGATTCTGCTTCTTTTTTAAAATTATCATAAGCTTGACCCATTTAAATCCCTCTTTAAAACTATAAATATAATTCTTATTGTATCTGACTAGTTAGCTAACTAATATCATAATATGACTTAATGATTAAGTATTTAATATCATTATCTAATATTTTTATTAATTAGTATTTGAGACAGTTATTAGTATTTAATATTAACTATTTAATATTTCATATTAATTATTTAATTTAAATATAAATTTATAATTTTTCAGTTATATTAAATAGTTTTATACAAAATACTAATATTTTAATTTTATAATAATTTATATTCTTTAACTTAGCTTTGACTTAATTTTATCTTCTTCAAATCCAATAATAACGTCAGAATTATCTATTACTAATGTTGGAAATGAAATATCGGGATTATATTCTTTTAGAGCATTAACTACTTCTTCTCTTTCATCGCCAGATGTTAAATCAACATATATATAGTCATATTCGACTCCAAGATCTTCAATTAACATTCTAGTTTTTTTACACCAACCACAAGTACTTAAAGCAAATAAAACAATATTTCCTTTTTTTTCTCCTTCAACATGTTCTAAATCCATTTTATAACTTCCTTTTTATTAAATTTTCATTAAATTTTTATTTAATTATTTTTCATATATATTTACTAATTAAATTTTTAATAATTTATTATTTAATAATATATTTATTATTTATATTATATTAATTTATTCTATTATTTCATTAATTATTATTTCATTGATTAATATTTTATTATTAATTGAATAATAGCTATTTAAACTAATAATTAAAAGAATATAATAATTAAAAGAATATGCTACTTTTTAAAAGTCATCTTTAGCTATTCTAATTGCACAGTACTCTCCACACATAGAGCACATATTTTCTTCTTCTACAGGATAATTTTCCCTATATTTTTCGCATTTATCTCTATCAAATGCAAGCTCAAATTGTTTATTCCAATCAAATGTTTTTCTAGCTATTGCCATTTCTTTTTCTTTTTCCCATGCAGAATCCAATCCTTTTGCAACATCTGCTGCTTGAGCTGCTATTTTAGAAGCAATAACTCCTTCTTTCACATCTTCAAGATTTGGAATTGAAAGATGTTCTGCAGGTGTGACATAACATAAGAAATTAGCTCCAGACTGTGCAGCTATTGCTCCTCCTATAGCAGAGGTAATATGATCGTATCCTGGGGCTAAATCAGTTACAATTGGTCCAAGAACATAAAATGGTGCACCATGACATAAAGTTTTTTGTATTTGCATATTAGATGCTATTTGGTTCATTGGGACATGTCCAGGACCTTCTACCATAGTTTGAACTGATGCATCTTGCGCTTTTTTTACCAAAGTCCCAAGATTTACTAATTCTTGGATTTGTGAAATATCTGTTGCATCTTGAAGACAACCTGGACGCAAACCATCACCTAAACTTAATGTAATATCATATTCGTATGCTATTTCTAAAATATATTCATAATTATCATATAATGGATTTTCTTTATCATTGTGTAGTATCCAAGAGGCTAAAAAGGTCCCTCCTCTACTTACAATCCCCATGGTTCTTTTTGCATTTGATAATTTATTCACAAGGTCCCTATTTATACCACAATGGAGAGTCATAAAGTCAATACCCTCTTTTGCTTGATTTTCAATAGCCTTAAACATATCTTCTTCATTCATACTTGTTATAGGCTCGCCTCTTCTTTGCGTAGCTACACCTGCTTCATATATGGGTACTGTACCTATTGGGGCATTTATCTCATCTATAATTTTTTCTCTAAATTCATTAAGATTTGGTCCAGTACTCAAGTCCATTACTGCATCTGCACCATAGTGTACTGCTGTTTTAGCTTTTTCAATTTCAAGAGGTAAATTTTCCATTTTGGATGATGAACCGATGTTTGCATTAATCTTTGTTTTTAAACCATCACCAATCCCACAGGGAGATGTTTCTCTGTTGATATTTTTTGGTATGACAATTTTACCTGCGGCAATCATTTTTCTAATTT
The DNA here is from genome assembly GCF_937881195.1 of uncultured Methanobrevibacter sp. Classification (GTDB taxonomy): domain Archaea; phylum Methanobacteriota; class Methanobacteria; order Methanobacteriales; family Methanobacteriaceae; genus Methanobinarius. Next base: position 31,850 of record NZ_CALGFC010000016.1, read on the forward strand.
TTTCAGGAGAGATTTTCTCTTTTTTAGCTACAATTTTAACTTCTTTGGTTATGTTGCCTTTTCTTGCTTCTGTCACTTGAGTCAATTTAAATACCTCTTTTGATTTTATCAATTTATTCTGCTTTTATTAATATTTTGTTATTATTATTTTATTTTATATCTTAATTACTATTTTTATTCTTAATTACTACTTTTATTCTTAATTACTATTTTTATTATTATTTTTATCAGTATTTTTCATATTTATTTTATTTGGGCTGTTTTTATTATATTTATTATTCTTATTATCTTTATTATTCTTATTTTTTATATTTTTCATTTTTAATATAATAATTTAATATATTAGTAAAAACATAGTAATTATCATGATTGAAGATTTATGTGCAAAAGATATAATGTTGACAGATATTATAGTTTCATCTCCAAATGATTTGGTAGCTGCTGCCAAACTTAAAATGGTTAGGGCAAATATTGGAGCTGTCCCTATTGTTGAAAATGATGAACTTGTGGGCCTAATAACTCATAGGGATGTTTTACTCGCAGGTAGCGAAGCTATGGGAATTAAAGTTAAAGATTTAATGAGTAAAAATCTATCTACAGTATCTGAATCAGTGAATATCAAAGAAATAAGTAGTATAATGGCTGAAACTGGATATCAACGAATTCCTGTTGTTGAAAATAAAAAATTAATTGGTTTGATTACTCAAAGCTGTATAATAAGGGCTGTTGCAGACAATATAGATAAAAAATAAATTTATGTATTAATTATTTAAATTAATGGTTTAGGTGATTTAGGATTCTTTTTAGGTTTCATCCCTCCAATATCATTTAATCTTAATTCTAAAAAGTATTTTCCTTTATCTGTTGCAGCATAAATTGGGATTGATTCTCCTACTTTTTTAATTGATGTTTTATCACCAATATCTCTAATATCTTTGGAAGCACATGCAGTTATAACATCACAATATTCAAATAATTTTTCACAACCCTCTCTTTCTATTCCTGTATTATGAACACTAAATATGTATATATTTATGTCTTCATTATTTTTTTTGTAATAGTTTTCTAATTTTCTTATAGCTTCTCCATCATCAGGGTTAGCTATAGTAACTGCAATATTTTTATTCCCTTGGGATTTAGCTAGTTTAATTCCTTCAATTTGATCTATCAAAGCGGTTTCAGGATCAAGAACGTTTTTTTCTCCTACTTTTTTAACTACTTCTGGTATAGGACTGGTTTTAGATAAACCCGATACACGCCCTCCAATTCCTTGAGCCATTTCTCCAGTTTCGACAATAACAGTTCCACAACCTTCACAAACCATAATTGCGGAATCTATGATATTTTGATTTAAAAGGGTGGATATGGTTTCAGAAATTCCAAAAGATAAAAAATCTTTCATCTTGACTTCACGGTTTTTTGAACACATTCCAAAATCAGCAATTCTAAATTCCATATTTTTTCTTATAGATTCTTTATCTAGTCTTTCAATTCCTCTATGTTTATGGAATAGGGGACAATATTCGACTTTTGGATTTTCTACTTTAATTACTTTACCATCTTTTATAGTAACTTTAGATCTCCCCATTGCTTCTACAATATGTTCATCCATTTGAAACACCTTTTTTATAATATTATTTTTCATTTTCTATAATTTTATATTTTTTTTATTTCTGTATATTAATTTTATTAATTTAATGTTTTTTTGTTGCAATATTCTATTTTTTATATTTTATTATTTATTTTTAAATAACCTATTTTCTATATATTTATTTACTATCATTGTAGCTATTAATCCACCAAATATTCCAATAATTGCCCCAAACAAAATATCAAATGGATAATGAACTCCAATATAAATTCTTGAGAAACAAACTAAAATTCCTATTGGAAATAAAATCCAAGCTAATTTAAATGATTTTTCTTTTATTTTCAGTTTCCAATTAAGTCCAAATGCGGTAGCAAATGCAAATATGTTTCCCGAATGTCCTGATGGAAATGAATATGGGTCATTTTCTATTATTAATAGATTTACATATTTTAATGATATGAAGGGTCTTGGCTCATTAATAGATATTTTTAATATAAATATTATTGTAGTAGTGATTATTAAAGCAATTAAACCAATAATTGCTATTCTTTTTATTTTTACATTATTCTTTAAAATACCATAAATAAGGAGTATTGTCACAATTGTAAAAACAATAGTGCTGCTCCCTAAATTTGTTATAATTGGCATTAAAAAATTAAAAAAATTATTTTTTAAATTATGATTAATAAAATAGAAAATTGCTATGTTTATTTCTATTAAATAATCGTAAATAAACTCTATAATTTAATCAACCCATTACTTTTTATAATTAATCTTTATTTATAATTAATCTTTATTTTTATAAATTTTTTATAAATTTTTATTATAATTTTTAAATAACTCATTAAATAATCTATTAAATAATCTATTAAATATTTTATTAACTAATTTTATTAACTATTTTTTAAAAATATTCTATCCTTTGTGTATATAACAATTTTTTTATTATTATTTATTCTTACTATTTTTCTTTATTAATATTATTATCAAAATATGTTAATATCTATTTTAATATTTTCAAAATATTTTAATTAAGTATTAATTTTACTAATGAAAGTATTACTAAACTATAATAAAAAAATGAGGAACACCAATAAAGGTGCCCTCATTTTAGGGTTTTTAAACCACAGATTGATTTAAAGGGTGTTTTTAAAATTTTGAAAACCAATAATTTTCATAATATGAAATTATGATTTTCCAATCTTGTAGTATTTTTGTGTCTGTTTTCATCAGGAGAGATCAAATCTCTAATTTTAATTCGATTTATGATTAGCTTTTTTATATGAGGTAATATAAGGAGGTTAGTGGCTAATTAATCTATCAATTAATCAGAGCTATTCATTAATCTACTAATAAAGTTTAATTAGAGGTATTGAACCATATCTCCATCATCTGAATTTGGTTTAACTTTTTCCATAGCTTTGTTAAAGTATTTCATACTAACTTCTTTAGCTTCAATATCATCTCTCAATGTTAACATAGCTGCTTCACGACATACTGCTTCAATATCTGCCCCAACATAATCTTCAGTTTCTCTAGCTAGTTTTTTAAGATCAACATCTTTTGCAAGTGGCATTTCTGCACTGTGAACTTTAAATATTGCAAGACGCCCTTCTTCATTAGGGTTATCTACTTTAATATGCCTATCAAATCTTCCAGGTCTCATTAATCCAGGATCTATAATATCTGGCCTATTTGTTGCTGCAATAATTGCCACATCTTGTAATTCTTCCATACCATCTATTTCAGTAAGTAATTGATTAACAACTCTTTGGGTTACTCCAGAATCTCCACTAGAATCTCCTCTTGTACTTGCAATAGAATCAATTTCATCAAAGAATATAACTGTAGGTGCAGTTTGCCTTGCTTTTCTAAATACTTCTCTTACTCCTTTTTCAGATTCTCCTACCCATTTGGATAATAATTCTGGTCCTTTAACTGCTATAAAATTAGCTTCACTTTCATTAGCTACTGCTTTAGCAAGTAATGTTTTACCAGTACCTGGAGAACCAAATAATAATGTTCCTTTAGGAGGTTTAACTCCAAATTTTTCAAAGTTTTCTGGATATTTTAGTGGCCATTCAACAGCTTCTTGTAATTCTTGTTTAGCATTTTCAAGCCCTCCAATATCATCCCATCCAATATCAGGGATTTGAACTAAAACTTCTCTAAGCGCAGACGGTTGAATTTCTTTAAGGGCCTCTTTGAAATCATCTTTTTTAACAATTATCTTTTTCAATGTTTCTTTAGGTATTTCTTCATCGCCTTTTATTTCAGGTAAAATTCTTCTTACTACTCTCATAGCTGCTTCTTTACACAGGGATTCAAGATCTGCTCCTACAAATCCATGAGTAGTATCTGCTATTTCATCTAAGTCAACATCTTCATCTAATGGCATTCCTCTTGTGTGAATTTCCATTACTTCTTTCCTTTCCTCACTATCAGGAACACCAATCTCAATTTCTCTATCAAATCTTCCCGGTCTACGTAATGCTTGATCTAAAGAATCGGGCCTGTTTGTTGCTCCGATAACTACGACTTGGCCTCTTGATTTAAGCCCATCCATTAATGTAAGTAATTGAGCAACGGTTCTTCTTTCAACTTCTCCTTGAGTTTCTTCTCTTTTTGGAGCTATTGCATCTAATTCATCTATAAATATAATTGATGGGGAATTTTCTTCAGCTTCTTCAAAAAATTCTCTAAGATTTTCTTCAGAACCTCCAACATACTTACTCATTATTTCTGGACCATTAATAAGAATAAAATGCGCATCACTTTCGCTAGCTACTGCCTTAGCTAATAAAGTTTTACCAGTACCTGGAGGACCATGCATTAAAACTCCTTTTGGTGGTGCAATTCCTAATCTTTCAAAGAGTTCTGGTCTTTTAAGAGGAATTTCAATCATTTCTCTTACTTTCTTAACTTCTTCTTTGAGTCCACCGATGTCTTCATAACTAACATCAATAACATTTTTTATCCCTTCAACCTTAGAAAGGTCTACTGGTTCTGTTTGAACTTCTACTGAAGTATTAGGGCCAACATTTACAATTCCTGATGGGCTTGTAGAAACAACTGCTAATTTTATTTCCCCTAATGGAGCAACATCCATCATTTCTCTGAACATATCATCAATTAAACTTCCACCCATTCCGGATTGAGGTACACGTTGTTGTCTTACTCCTGTGACAATAATATCTCCTTGTGTCATAACCTGATTAGCAAAAGCAGATCTTACATCTCCTCTAATACTTATTTGATGTTCTACTGGAGCTAAAACGATTTTTTTAGCTTCTTTAACTTCAGCTTTTCTAACAACAATCTCTTCACCAATAGATGCGCCTGAATTTTTTCTCAATATTCCATCAATCCTAATGACACCTAACCCAATGTCACTTTGTGATGAAACAACTTTTGCAGCTGTGATTTTATTTGCTTGAATTTCAATTATATCTCCATCAAGAAGATCTAATTTTTCCATGCATGCAGGATCAATCCTTGCAATCCCTCTTCCTACATCGCTTTGTGCAATTGCCTCTGCGACTTTAAGATTTATTTCTTTTCTTTCCATTTTTAAAAACTCCCTTTTTTTTTAAAAAATTTATGAAAAATAAATTATGATATTTATAATATAATTTTTGATATACATTTTAAAATTTACACATTTTAAAATTTCGACATATTTAAAATTTTAATATTTAAAAAGCTTTTTAATATAATTTTTAGCATTTTTAATATATTTTTAGTATTTTTTTAAGGTATATTATGTTAAAGTATCTTTTTGTAACAATAATATATAAGTTAAATATTTTATTAAACAATTAAAGCTATTTAAGCATTAATTTTTAATTTATATCTATTATAAAATTAAGAATAATTAAAATAATAATTTTTAAATTTATTTAATGTAAAATAACTATTTATTTTATTATTAGTATTCATTTCACACTAAAAATCTTTTAGTAAGTTTTTGTTACTATAATAAAGTTGTCTTTAATACTATATAAATGTTTCGGTATTTTCAAATAAAATTCTTATTAATTATCCTTATTATTTTTATAAAATTTCCCACATTTTCATGATTTTTACATTGTTATTAATCTTTAATTTAAAAATAAAGCTATCTAATCATAAATTAATTTAATATAACGCTTTATAAAATTCTAAAAATAATAATCTTAAAAATAAGCCTATCAATTTTAATTTATTTATAATTTTAATTTATCTATTTTTAATATTATTTTAAAATACTTCTCAAAGTAGAATATATTATTTAAAATTAGTTTGCATCATCTAAAATAAGCTATATAATTTAAAGAATAGGGTATTTTTATTCTTAAAATAGTTTATATTATCTAAAAATAGTATATTTTTTATTATAATATTCTTTATTATAATTTTTTATATTTAATTTTTAATAGTTTAATAAATAATAAATATTAGTTTATCTTATAATTCCACCAAAACCTTCTAAGATATTCTTAACAGATTCAAATGTAGATTTATTGAATGTGACAATTTCTAATGTAATGCTTATATTTCCTTTAGATATTTGATGTCCAGTATAAATATCTGCAACTTTAATATTAATTATATCATCTACACTTTTTTTTATAGTTTCTATAATAATATCTGGGTTGGAATTTTTTGGAAATATGCAACTAACTGAATGTTTTTTAGTGGTTTGATTTTTCATTTTCCAATTTAGCAAATCATCATAGTCTAAAATTTTTATGTTAGCTATTTTAAGTTTTTTTTGCTTTTTCCCAGTATTTAAAGATATAAAATCAGGATTGACTTCTTTCAATATACCAATATGAACTTCTTCCGAATAAATATGTTGTAATGCAATTTCTTTTCCAATAGAGTTTTTAAGAACTGTAATTTCATGATTTTGAGAATCAATCGCTTTATCACTTCTACCAAGTGCAGACTGGATATCATCTAAATTTTTTGTAGCTTCAATAGCTATTTTTACAAAATTTTCTTTATCTTGTTTGGTTAAAACTTCTTTTAATTCTATCACAGAATCTGCAAAGGTTTGCCTTACTTTTTCTCCATTCTGATTTTCTAGTTGAATAGAATAAGTAAGAAATGGATTCTGAGAAACAATCCTGGAGATCATATCAACCATAAGATTATAAATAGGGCTTGCAAATTTTCTTGTTTCTTTTATATTTATTCCGAGTTTCTTTATTGCCGAAGCTGTTGAAATATATGAAAAATGAGTCAAAACTTGAACAACAGCCATCATATCATCATGCTCTTCTGGACTTGCTTCAATTATTCTGACTTTTTTATCATTTAAAAATTTGAGAACTTTCGGATACCATATTCCTTTCTTTTGTTCATTAGAAATAGGGGTCAAAACAACTACTTGCCCATCTAAATTAGTTGTTCTAGGTCCAAAAACAGGATGAGTTGGTATAAATTCAACATCCTTATTTAAAAGTTTTTTCATTAAATTACTAGGTTCAACTTTAACAGAAGTTACATCCAGAACTAAAGATCCTTTTTTCACTGACTTTGCTATCTCTTTGATAACATTTTTTGTGGTAGATATTGGCACAGAAATTATAACAACATCTGATGTAGAAGCTACTTTTTTATTATCATTTGAGTAATTTACCTCTAGCTCTTCACTAACTTTATTTCCATTAGCTACATCTCGTCCAGTGATTGTTACATCAAATCCTTCTTTGCTTAATATAGTAGCTAAAGTCTTTCCAAGACCTCTTGTTCCACCAATAATTCCAATTTTCATTTTATCTAATCTTGATTATTTAATTTTATCATTATCCTTATCATTATCATTATAATTATTATTATTATAATTATTTTTATAATTATTATTTTTAATATTTCCCTATCTATATTTTTCTTGGAATTCTTTTGGGTTTATCCTTTTATATGCTTTTTCTGCAATGAATCCGCCTATAAATCCTAAAATTCCTGCAAGTATACATGTTACTAAAAATCCTATAATAAAATTTGGAAAATCAAAACCAATATTTTCTGCTATATATGAAGGTATATTTGGAACCAAAATTAAACCTATGAAGAAATTTAATATTGCAAATATTAATGCAGCTGTAACTCCTATAATGTAACTTTTACTTTCTTTTTTAACCATGTATGTGGCTATAAATCCTATAAAAGCTATTACAAAAATATTGTCAAATAATAGTGTTAATATAGTTCCAAGAATTAAACTAATAATTATTGAACTAGTTTCTCCAAATTCCATTTACAATGGCTCCTTTATTAAATAATTCTTTAAATTAACATATAATTTAAAATAATAAACATAAATATAATTATTATTATTATTATTTATCATCTGTATTATCATTACAATTATTTTTACTAATAATTAATTTTGCTATATTTATTAATAATATAGAATAAATAATGATTTTATATGTTTATTATTAACTAATAACTTATTGTTTTCATATATTTTAATTTTTACTGTTAATTATCATGAAGTTTTCATATTACTATTAACTATTATATGAAGTTTTGATATTTTGAATAATTAAAATATTTAAAATAATCACATATTTTAATTTTTATTCTAAATAATCTATTATTTCATTAGATATTATTATTAGTATTTAGATATATATAATATTCATAAGAATTATCATAAGATTTAATTTATTAAAGAAAATTTATATAGAATTATCTAAAAAATAAGTGGCTAAAATGAGAATAACATATCAGGATACAAAAAAAGGCATTATTGATTTGGTTCCAGAAACTCTTGACGATCTTTGGCATATCTCACATATAATAGAAGAAGGAGATATTTTATCTTCTAAAACAACTCGTAGAATACAAGATAGTACGGGGGATAAATTAAGAAGTGATCGAGGAATTAAAAAAACTTTTTTCATCGGAATTGAAGTTGATTCAATTAATTTTCACCTATTCACTGGTAAATTACGGGCTACTGGTTCTATAGTAACTGGCCCAGAAGAATTTGTTCCTTTAGGTTCTCATCATACTTTAGAAGTTAAATTAAATTATCCTATTAAAATTGAAAAGAAACATTGGTCAAAATATATTTTAAACAGAATTAAACAAGCTGTTGAGGCATCAAAAAAACTTTCAGCAATAATAATTTCTATTGAAGATGATGTCGCTGATTTTGGCTTAGTACGTCAATTCGGAATAGAATATTATGGTCCTATTATAGGTAATGTATCTGGAAAAAGAATTATTGATAAGAATAGACTTAAAAATTTCGATGAATTTTATAAAAAAATATCTGAATCTTTATTAAAATTTGATAATATTCAAAATATAATCATATCTGGACCAGGGTTTACAAAAAATAGTTTTCATGATTTTTTAGAAAATAAATATCCTGATTTAGCTGAAAAATCTATAATTGAAAATACGGGCTCTGGTGGAAGAGTAGGTATAAATGAAATTTTAAAAAAGGGTTTAGTTGAAAAATTAAATTCTGAAAATAGGATTGCAAAAGAAATAGCTTCTATTAATAATATTTTGGCGGAAATATCAAAATCCGCAGGTAATGTTGCATATGGTAAAGATGAAACTATAGCTGCAGTTAATGCGGGTGCTGTTAAAGAATTATTAATTTTGGATAAATTTGTAAGAATTGAAGAATTAGAAAAAGTCATGGACTTAGCTGAAAATATGGGCGGAAATATCCTAGTAGTTAGTAGTGAACATGATGGTGGAAAACAATTAGAATCTTTGGGGGGCTTAGCTGCTCTTTTAAGATATCCTATAAAATAATTTCTGATTTTTTTACATATGTTAGATAATTTATTTAATTAATTAATTTTTATTTAATTAATTAATTTTACATTTATTTATACTTCTTTTTAGTTATTTGTACTATTTTTTAGTTATTTATGCTATTATTTAGGTTACTTATAATATTCTATTAGACTTATTTATTCTATTTTTTAGATTTATTAAAGTTTTCATGGTTTAAGTGACTTTCAACAATTAATTTTATTTGTTTTTTATAAGATTATTATTACTGATTACTAATAATATATTAATGTTTCAGAATTTATTAAAAAGAGTTATATATTAGTAAAATCTTATTAAATTTTGATTATAAGTTATAACAAATTATATATTTTAATTTTGGAATTATTAATTGGATTTGTCTATATCTAAATTTGTTTTAAATCTATTTCTAGATTTATTAATTGGGATGAAATGAATAAAAACAAAAAAAAGATAAATATACTAGTTAATCCTTCCAAAATTATAATTTAAAAACATAAAAACCAAGGGATTAATCAAATGAATTATCAATATATTTTAATACCATTTATATTGTCATTAATTTTAACGCTTGTTCTGACAATAGTTTTCAGATTTTTAGGTAAAATGGGTTATTTAGGTAATCTTTATGTAAATAATGTTCGTGGGGGAACTCCTAGGGCTTTAGGAATAGTCCCATTCGTATTGCTCAGCTTTTATTTTCCTTCAGGTTTCAATAATTTAATCCTTATAATAGGGATATTTGCTCTTGTTGATGATTTAATCGGAAGGAAGAAAATTGGAAATCTCGGTGTTGAATGGGGACAATTATCTCGAGGTATTGGGATGTTGGCTGTAATGGTAGTTGGATATCCCCTTTTAGGCTTCTCATCTATTTTAGTAGCATTGATGGTTCAACCGATTAACATTTCGGATATGCAACCTGGTTCCACTTCTATAGTTGTAATTATGATGAGTATTTTTACAATTCTTGCCATGATTATTTTGGATGTAGGGTCTATTGTAGCAATACCGGGATATTTTGCATTTTATGCTCCTTTAGTCTTACTTGTCATTTGTATTGGGTATTCTCCTTTGGATTTCGCTGGAAAAATAATGTTGGGAGAAGTCGGAAATCATTCTTTTGCTGTAGCATTAGGGATATGTTTTTATATGTTAGGAGGATTTTTGTGGACTCTTGTATTATTTATTGCAACAACAGTACTAATTGCATTAATTAGAAGAAACAATTTGAAAAAATTCTTTGCAAGAAAATTAAATATTAAAAATCCAACTTTTGGAGATTATTTCATGGATGTTTTAACTGGTGGGGGAATGGGTGATTCTTTAAGAAGATTAATATTGCATAAAAAACAATATGATATTAAAAACCCATTTTTGATAGCATTAGGATTTAGAAGGCTTTTTTACAATCCATTTGCACATAAAACTCTTTATAGTTATGATAAATATCAATCTGTTAATGGTCTAGAAAAAAAATAATTATATAATTTATATTTTAAATAATTTTTTCATTAATTAAATAATTTTAATTTAATTTTCTATTATTTTTTATTTATATATAACATGAAAGCAAGATATTAATCTAATATAATATAAAAATTAATTTAATTTTTAAGAACAATATATAAGATTTTCATATATATTTTATAATTTTATTATATTTTGTAATATAAAATATATTAAATAATTTTTATTATAGTTAAATAATTTTTTTATTTTTATTTATTTAAATTAATTAATTTTAGGTTTATTTATTTAAATTAGTTATTAATAATAAATTATAATAAAAATAATAAAGAAAGGTTAAAATAAAGACAGGTATAAATTATTTATTTTATCTTACGAAGGTAGATTTTATGAAAGATATTTTTGATGTAATAAATAGTCGTAGAAGTATAAGGTCCTATAAAAAAGAACAATTAAAAGATACAGAAATTGAAAAAATAATAAACGCAGGGCTTATGGCACCAACTGCAAGAGGAGAACAGCCATGGTATTTTACAATTGTTCAAAATCAAGATTTACTAAAAGAGATGAATGATGTTGCAATTAGAAATATGGCTTCTTCTGGAGATAAATTTCTAGAATCAGTAGCTAAAAGCGGAAGGAATATACTTCATAATGCACCTACAGTTATAATAATTTCAGGAAAAGAATCTGCTAGTGATATTAAAGCTGATTGTAGTGCTGCTATTGAAAATATTCTTCTTTCAGCTGAAGGCTTAGATATAGGGTCCTGTTGGATTGGTTTAATTAAAGCATATTTCCAAGATTCGGAGAGTTCAGATAAACTTAAAATTCCTAATGGATATGTACCATTATATGGTGTTACTTTAGGATATAAAGATATTCAAAGGCAAGAAATTCCAAATCGAAATGAAAATGTGATTAAATGGATTAAATAACTTTTTAATTAATTTTTTAATATTTAAAATTATTCAATTATTTTAAAATTAGGACTTTTTATTTTAATATTTTAAGTGAAATGATATTATGAAGGCTTTGTTGGTTATTACTGGTAGAGGAATGGGGGGAGATGCAGTTAATGCATTAAATATTACTCGTGCCTTAGAAAAAAAAGGAATTCAATGTGAAATTGCTCTTGATAGTAAAGCACCAGGTTTACTTTTTAAAAATAATGGTTATACTTGGCATAAAGTTAGTGTTCCTCAAGCAGGAGGTCATGCAGCTACAAAAACAGCTACTGCTAAAGCAGGTTTTAAAACAATAAAGGCAGCACTTGAAACAAGGTCTTTGATAAAAAAACTTAAAATAGATGTAGTTGTGGGGATTATTGGTGGTGGTGCTGTTGTAGGTTGCATAGCTGCTAAATTAGCAAATGTTCCTGCTGTTGGTATTATTGATACTCCAACAGATACAAAAATATGCACAAAATTAAACACGTGTATTGTTCTTCCCGAAGCTCAACTATTTAGGGCTGAAAATATCCCTAAAAATGTTTTTAAATCTTTTTTCCCATTAACTCCAGGCCTTACAAAAGGGGATAAAACTAATGCATTAAAAGAAATAAAAAAATCAATTAAAGAAAATAATAGGAATTATATCAATGCATTTGATGAGGATAAACCAAGTATATTATTTTCTTCAGGATCTTCTTTATTTGAAATGATGGCTAAAGCTATATCTAATGCAAGTAATTTAGAAATATCTGACCTCTCTGAAAGATATAATTTATTAATGGTTGGAATTCCTTTAGAAGATGAATTTTTAGATTTGATTGAGAATAATAATGTTATTAATCTTGGTTATATCAACTGGATAAGAGATCTTTATGAACTAATAGATTTAGCTGTTTTAACTGATGATGGTGTTATGATTCAAGAAGCTATGGCTTGTGAATTACCTGCTATAGCTTTAACTAGGGTTAAATATGGTAGATATCATAACATGGCAGGAATTTTCCCAGGGGCTGTAATTGAGTCTGACATTGATAATTTGAATAATAATATTGAAAAAGCATTAGCTGATCTTGAAGAAATTAAAATTAAATCAAAACAATATAGTAAAGAGGTTCTCTCGGCTGGCGATAAAATTGCAGAAATAGTTATTAATGAAGCTAATAAAAATAAAAAATAATATTATTTTTATTTAATCTTTATAATAGTATATTTTTATAATAGTATATTTTCATGATATTATAATTTCATCTAATAAAAAGAACTTTTATTAGTAGTTTATTTATTTTTCAATGATTCATAGCATGGTATACATACTCTTTCTTTTCCATATTTTTTTAATCTATGTTCGCTAGTCAACTCTCCACATTTATCACAAACTATTGATTTATAAATATTAGCTTTTTCAGGAATATCTATTTTAACTTCTTCTATAGAAAATATTTCATCATCTGGCATATTTATTATATAATTGCAAATTTCTGATGTTACTTTGGATAGCAATTTTTTTTCTTCATTATTTATACTACTGTTTCTCTCTTTTTCTTTTAAACTACCAAATTCTGGATTTATTTTCATAGGATTAAAAGATTCTTTCATTGATAATCTAATTGCCTTATTTTCTTTTCTATTTATTATGGTATAAACTCCTTTCCCATAATCATTAAATATTAAATTTCCTTTTCCAAAAGTACAACTTAAAACTACTTGAATAGAATCTACAGCACAACTATCATTTTCCACGATTGCTACTATTTCTTCATCTTCAGAGGGATTAATATTTAATTTTTCAGCAGCTATTTTTGCAGCTTTATATCCAATTGCTGAGCCTGGACATTCATGTCCATGAAACTTTGTAACATCTTCAAATTTTTTTATCATTTAATCTCATTCCTATTTTATTATACATTAATTTATAAAAAATAGTTCATTATAAAAAATTTATTATAATTATTTAATCAAAAAAATTTATTATAATCTAATTTATTATAATCTAATTTATTATAAGCTAATTTATTATAAGCTAATTTATTGTATTTATAGATGTCTTAAATGTATTTCATAATATGGAAAAATACATCTGTTGAAGGATGTACTTCAATAAAATCATCGAAATTAGTTATATTTTCTCCTATTCTCATTAAATAGGATAAATAAGCAATATCACTTATTGAAGAAGGTGAAATCGCCGTAATTGATTTTAATAATTCATTTTTTTCATTGAATGAAGCTTTTGTCATTCCAGTTTCTTTTCCTAATACTTTCCAAAAAGATTCTGGTCCAGCAGATCCTGGAATTAATATATCCTTGGTTTTATCATTAATATCGTTGGTTTTTTTTGAAGTTCTGACAAAACTTATGGGCATATCCAAATTTATTGATTGTGGGATACAATTATACTCAATTTTACTTGAGTATCCTGCCATGTTCCTAGCTGCTATGATTCCTTCCATCCTTGCTATTGGTGTTAAATTAATTCCTCCTATAACATCTCCTGCGGCATAAACATTTTTTCTTTTTGTTTGCATCATTTTATTTACTTTTATTGCTCCTTTTTTATCAAATTCGCCCGATTTTAATATATTTTTAGCAATTTTTGAATTTGGAGATCTTCCAGTAGCTATGAATGCAATACCTTCAATTTCACTAATCTCTCCCCCATGTGTTTTGTTTTTAATGATTGTCTTTTCACGTTTTATTTCTAATGTTTCAGTATTTTCATGAATTTTAACATTTTTAAGCATTTTTTTTATTATGTATTCTTTAACCTCAGCATCCAATTCTTTCAAAAATTCAGATCTAGCTATTATGTTAACTTCACTACCTAATGAGGAGTATATATTTGAAACTTCCGCTGCTATTATGCTACCTCCTATAATATTTAGCTTCTCAGGAATTTTTTTGAGTTTTAAAATGTCTTTGTTATTGATACTATGTTCAATACCTTTAATGTTTGGGTTAAATGGGTTTGCACCAGTTGCAATAAGTAAATTTTTGTAATCTAAACTTTCACCATTAACAACTACTTGATTATTTATAATTTCTGCTTCTCCATAAATAATATGATTATTTTGGGAAGTGTTTTCCTCATGATCAATTTTATGGATTATTTTTTGTGTTTCTTTAATCTTTTTTACAATTTCGCTATAGGAAATCTCAATATTTCCTTTTATTAATCCTAAATTTTCATAAGTATGGGAATTATTTAAAAATCTAGCGATATCTGTTAATGCACATATAACCATACATCCTTCATTTAAACATGTACCTCCAAGACTTTTTTTCTCAATTAATATAGTTTCTTCCCCTAGTCTGCCAAGTTCTAAACCAGCTAATCGCCCTGAAGGTCCGGCCCCTATTACAATATTTTTCATAATATTTTTCCTTGTTTTCTTTTAATAATATTGTATATACTTCCTATTGTTGTTAGTTATATTATTCTATTTATTATTTACAATATTATAATTTACTTTTTAATTTTTAATATCCATTTTTATCATTTTTTATATTTGATTTTGTTATAAAATTACATAATTTTATATAATTTGAAATTCAATATTTTTATTAAAATATTTGTATTTTTATATGATTAATGATAATAAGTATATTTAATTTTTTTCTAAGATTATTTCATTTGATAGATATTTGATTAGGAAAAAGTTCATAATAATAAATAAATTATATAAATATAATTTTTATCAGTATTAATATAATAACTGTTACTTAAAATTTACTGTTTACTTACAGATTATAAAAGAGAGGTATATTATGTGTATTGCAGCACCAGCACAAATTGTTGAGATAAGAGCAGAAGAAAAAATTGGTTTTGTTGATTTTGGTGGAGTTAAACAACAAGTAAAACTAGATCTTGTTGATGAGATTGAAGAAGGGAAATATGTTCTTGTTCATGCAGGTTATGCTATTGAAGTTTTAGATGATCAAGCAGCTAAAGAATCTTTAGAAGCATGGGATGAACTTTTAGAGATTCTT
Source organism: uncultured Methanobrevibacter sp. (assembly GCF_937881195.1). GTDB lineage: Archaea > Methanobacteriota > Methanobacteria > Methanobacteriales > Methanobacteriaceae > Methanobinarius. The sequence continues at coordinate 47,621 of NZ_CALGFC010000016.1, forward strand.
GATGAAGAAGATAATGAACTTAAGGCTTTAGTGGATAAATAGATATTTATCTCTATTATATCATTCCTTTTTCAGATTATTCGTTTTATTTATTTTTGATCTTATTACTTTTTTATTTTAATTTTTTATCAAAATTTTTTCATCTTATGGCTTTTATTTTTTTCTTGTTTTTTAATTTAGAATATTTCTTTTTCGCTTAGTTATTTTTTCTATTTTTTATTTTTTTCTATTCTTTTAATTTTTAATGTTTATTACTTAATATTCTTATAATTTAAAAGAATTTAAATAAAATAAAAAACATAATATAATTTGTTTAATTATGGAATAATGCTATATAAAGAAGGGGTTAGATGTTTAAATATAGATGTAAGATATGTAACTATTTTTATGACGAATCAAGAGAAGAAAAACCTTTTAAAAAAATTCCTAATTCTTGGAAGTGTCCTATTTGTAATGCAAATAAGGGCATGTTTATTGAAATAAAAGATAAAAAAACTAAAAATAAAAAATCTGATAAAGATAATAAAATAAAAGATGAGTTTGGAACAGATGATGTTTCATTTAAAACGGCCTCTGATGTAATGGTTGAACAAATGGTCGCTTGGGGAGTTAAACATGTTTTTGGAATTCCTGGTACCTCTTCTTTAGGTATTGTTGAAGCAATTCGTAAAAATGGGGATATTGAATATTTTCAAGTTCGTCATGAACAGACTGCTGCTATGATGGCTTCTGCTCATGGTAAATTAACAGGTAATATTGCAGCTTGTCTTACAATTGCAGGCCCTGGGGCAACAAATTTAGCTACTGGGCTTTATGATGCAAAACTTGATAAGGCACCTGTTTTAGCAATAACTGGGTATGTTCAAAGAGATCTTATTGGGACAAAAGCATTCCAGGAGATTAATCAACACGAATTTTTTGAGCCAATTTCTGTTTTTAATAAAACTATAACTCATCCTGATGAGGTAATTCGTTTAACTACTTTAGCTATTCGTCATGCACTAATAGAAAAGGGTGTTTCCCATATTTCAATTTCTGCAGATATTCAAAAAGAAAGATGTGATGATGAAATAATCGATATGGAAGGTAGAATAGCTATGTTATCTACTACTGCTCCTCAAAACTTAATCGAAGATGCAGTTGATATGATAAACAGTTCAAAACGTCCCGTTATTGTTGCAGGAGGAGGAGCCCTAGAAAATAAAGAAGAAATTAAAGAACTTTCTCAAAAAATTTCTGCTCCAATTGTAACCTCATTTAGGGGTAAATGTGTAGTTGATGATAATTATGATTTACATGCTGGTGGACATGGTGGAATTGGGACTATAACTTCTACTAAACTTACTAATACTTCTGATTTGCTTATAATAATTGGTTGTTCTTGTTCAAATAATACTAATCTTCCGAATAGGCCTTCAATACAAATTGATATTGATCCTCTAGTAATTGGTAAAAAACATCCTATTAGTCTAAATATTATTGGTAATATCACTGAAGTTATTCCAGAAATACTTAAAAAAGTCGAAAAATCAAATAAAAATGATTATGTTGAAGAAATTTCTTCTTTAAAAAAACAATGGGACAATGTTTTGGAAAAAGAAGAGGATCCGACAAAATTTCCTCTCAAATTCCCTTTCATAATGAAAGAATTATCTAATTATGTTGATGATGATGCTATAATAGCTATTGATGTTGGTGAAAATGGTTGGAGAGTTGGGAGAAATTTTCCAATGAAAAATACTCAAGAACTTGTTATGTCTGGTTATTTGGCTACTATGGGATTTGGCCTTCCTGCAGCCCTATCTGCACAGATAATTAATCCTAAAAAAGAAGTTATATGTATATCTGGTGATGGAGGATTTGCTATGGTAATGGGTGATTTTTTAACAGCTGTTAAATATAGATTGCCTGTTAAGGTATTTATCTTTAATAATCACGAGCTTGGTATGATAATGACTGAACAAGAAAATGAAAATTATGTTAATTGGAATACTGATTTATATAATTGTGATTTTGCAGAATTTGCAGAAAGTTGTGGGGGCATTGGGCTTAAGGCTGGTACCTACCAAGAACTTAAAATGGCTATAGAAACAGCTTTTGCTGTTGATGAACCAGTTATTGTTGATATTGAAACAGATCCTATTAGTTAAGATTAATCTGAATAGAGATTTTAATTATAATGCTTTTAAATATAAAAAGATATTTTTAAAACTTTTTATATTACAAAAAGTTTATTAATTTAGAAAATTAATGAATATTTAATAATATTTAATAATATTTAATAATATTTAATAATATTTAATAATAT
>NZ_CALGFC010000017.1 GCF_937881195.1 uncultured Methanobrevibacter sp.
ATAAACCCTAAATCCAAAAAAAGAAAAAAAGAAAAAAATTTTATGAGTCGTCCTCTATTTTTAAATTTTTATTTTATTATTATATTTTTTATTTTAGTTTTTTACATTTCCATATAATTATTATATTCATTATATGCATTACATTCATTATACACATTATATTCCTTATTTTAATTCCATATCATTTATCACGTATTAAAAATATTATACTAAGTTTATGCTAACCCAATACTATTTTTATATTATTTTTCAAAATATCAATTTAATCTATTTCAAAGTTAATACGAATAATAATAATAATGTTTTTAAATTTAAAAAACATTTAAAAGTTCAATATCTATTATAAAATTATTTAATCAAAATAAAAAATTTCAATATATAATATAAAAATATATAATATAAAAATATATAATATAAAAATAAATAATTAGTAAAATTTAATAAATCATTTTTAGAAAAATAAAATAAGTATATGAAAAATAAATAAAATAAATAAGTATAAAATAATTAAAAGTATTAATATATAAAAATAGGAGATATATTAACTATTTAATGCTACTTTATTATATACCCTTTATTGATAAGAGTTTCTCCAAGTAATTCAATAGCTTCTTTCTCTTCATTACTTCCAACTTTATTAATAACTCTTTTTGATTCTTTAAACCTATCTAAAAAATATCTTTTTTTGTCGTTATTAACAATATCCATTCTAGTAAAATTTACTAAAGATTCTATTAAACAATAAAAACCCCTATTAGCTGCTTTTGCACATTTATTATTTAATATAATCTCTTCAACATTGGCAAGAATAACTTTAGCCTCTGATTTTTTAATAGGATCACTTTTTTTAAAAGCATTCTTTACATCACTTACCTTACACACCAAATAAGCATCAACATCTTTTAAAACAGGTAAATTTCTCTCCAAATGATTATTCAAGTACTCATGATTAATATTATGTCTTTCAATATTATTATCTATAAAATATTCTTTAGGAATATTTTCTATTGTGGCTAATGTGAATAAAATAGGATTTAGAGTTATATTAACGATGAATTCATTTTTTAAAAGAATATTACTTAATGTATTACTACCTTCAAATATACGACACATTATTACATCTTTATCCTTACATATAACCCCAATAGGAGCCCCATTTTTATTATTTTCGTTATCAAGAGTTGTTATTATAGTTTCATACTGCTGTCCTTTTTTCATTCCCACAGAACTTAAATTAATATTCATAATATTATTTATATTTAAGAAGTATTTAATTATAATTATTTGAGGTTTTAAATTAATTTAAATATTATTAATAAATATTAAATTTAAAATAATGTATATATTAAATTTAAAAATAATTTAGGAATTTAATAAATAGTAATAAAATTTAATAGAATATGATAAATTTTTATAAAAATAATAAATTTCATATATTTAAATTTTCATATTATAATAAATGAGCATATAATCTAATAGTTTAATATTAAAATGAATTAAATTATAAACTATGAGTTATATGATTAGAATAATATATAAAAATTTATAATTGATTTATAATATTATTAAATGCTGAATTTATCTTAAAGTTTAAATAGGATAATCAATAAAACTATTTAAGATAAAAAATACTTAAAAACATCAAATCAGTTGGAGATACAATGAAATACAAAATGTACAGTGAACTATTCGAACAACCTGATTCAATTAGAAAAACATTTCAAATGGAATTAACTAATATGGACAAAATAGCTACTAAATTATCTAAAGTAGACCGTATTTATCTAATTGGTTGTGGAAGTTCTTTATCAACAGCTTACACATCTAAAGATGCTCTTGAAATGGTAACTAACTTAAATATTGATGTTTTTACAGGATATGAATTCTATTATAATAAGAAGATAGATGGAGAAAATTCCGCAGCAATATTTACTTCACAGTCTGGTGAAACAGTAGATACACTAGCAGCACTTAGAAGAGCTAATGAGTTGGGAATACATACAATTACTATTTCTAATGAAAAAGAAAGTTCAATGGTTAAAGAAGCAAAAGATGCCATAGTGACAAGATGTGGAAGAGAAGAAGCAATTTTAGGGACTAAGACCTATGTAACTCAACTATCAACATTATATTATATCTTATTCTCGGCTTCAGATTATGAGAAAACTGATGAACTACTAAGAGAACTTAAATCAATCCCTGATTTAATGGAAAAACTTATCGAAGATACTGAAGAAGAAAATAAAAAATTAGCATATAAACTAAAAGATGAAGAAATATTTTATGCAATGGGAAGTGGACCAAATTTTGGACTAGCTTATAAATTAGCTATGACTATGCTAATGGAAGGTGCATTAAAACATTCATGCCCATTATATTCAGCAGAGTTTAGACATGGATTAATAGAAAGAGCAGAAAAGGATGTCCCAATTATAATATTAGATTCAAACTATCCTTCTGATGAGATAACTAAAAAAGCAATTGAATTCTGTAAAAAAATAGAGGCTAAAACTTTAGTTTATAAAATGGAAGATTATTCTAAAATAAATAATTTATTATCCCCATTTATACTTGTTATACCATTAGAATGGTTTGTATTTTACTTAGCACACTATAATGGAGAAGATCCAGGAAGTACTAGACATATAGGAAAAGTAAGATATGAATAATTATAAAACTAATTTTTAAAAATAAAACAAGAAAAGAATCAAAAAATAAATTATATTTATATTATAAAAAAATAATAAGGAATTATAAATTTAGTATTCCTATTAATACCATAGTTTAATATCCTTATTTACTATAATTATTTAATATCTACTTTTAATTTTTTAACTTCAATTTTTGGAAGTTCTAAGAAAAGAACACCATTAGTAAATTCTGCTTTTGAATCATCCATTTTTACTTTATTTGGTAAAGTAACTGTTCTTTTAGCAGGACCATATGTTCGACCTTTAATTAAAAATTGACAGTCCCCTTCACAAGATTCTTCAGAAGGATCTCCAAAGAAAGTGGTTATTGTTAAATCCCTATCAACAATTTCTACATCAATTTCATCTTTTTCGACACCTGGAAGATTTACTTTCACATAAAAAGTATTGCCTGCATCTATTAAATCTAAATCAATTTTGCCAGGAGCTGTTTCTTTATATTCACTTATTTTACTATCAAAGTCTTTCTGAAAAGATTTAAGGTTAACAAGTATATCATCCATAGTCTTTCCAAAATCATTAGCCATTCTTCCAGCTACATTTTTTCCTTTTTCTACACGTTTATCTACTTTTCCTGCAATTTCATCATATTTATCTTTATCAAGTTTAGGTTTTTCAGACATAATTTTATCTCCTTATAAATTTAATTTATAAATTTTCTATCACTCGCTTATTTATTTCAAAATATTAATATTATATATTATCCCAAGTCATTATTATAACTTTTGGTTATTAAAAAATTTTTTTAATTCATACAGTTATAAAGATGCAATTAAAATTTTAATATATTAATATTATTAGTTTTTTTATAAAAAAATATAGTAAAAATAGGAAAATAATGATTTAAACCTAAAATAACATATAAAAAAAGAAAAATGAAAGAAAAATATAATAAAAAAATAAAAATACTAAAAATAAAAATACTAAAAATAAAAATACTAAAAATAAAAATATTAAAAATAATTAATATGATATAAAATAAAAAATTTATATAAAATATTCAGAAAAAATAGAAAAAATAATAGAAATTAAAAAATAAATAACAAATTAATAAAAATAATCAATAAAGATTATCAATAGGATAATTAGAAAAATACCAAGTAATATTTACTAATTATTAATAGTAATCCATATCATCATCATTTTTTTCTCTTTCTATCTTTTTCACATTAGATAATTTAGAAATTATATCTTCTATTCCCTTACCTTCATAAGCAGAAATAAATAAATAATCATCAATTTTTTCTAAATAATTATTCAAATAATTATTATTTGAATTAGAATTAATTTCTAAATCAGAATCACTATTTAATTCAATTTTTTCAATATCTTCCTTATTTTCATTAGCAATGTCTATTTTATTAAAAAGATAAACCATAGGAACATTAAAAATTCTCTTGATTTCTTCAGAAAGATTATATTGACTCTCTATAGGGAAACCACAAGTTTCTGAAACATCAATAATGAAGAAAATTGCATCAGCTAAATGTTCAAGAGCCACCATCGCATTTAATTCAATTTCATTCATATCTAAAATAGGCCTATCTAAAAGACCAGGAGTATCAATAATCTGTATTTTTTTCCAGTCTCTTTCAAGATGCCCAATTTGAATACCTTTAGTAGTGAAAGGATAATTAGCTACTTCCGGAGTAGCATCGGTAATCTGACGAAGCAAAGTAGATTTTCCAACATTTGGAAATCCTGCTATCACAATAGTAGTTGCTTCAAAATCAATAGTAGGCATGTTTCTAAGATTAGATTTAGCAAAATCTAAAAAATCAAGATCTTTTTTGATTTTATTTACAACAGAAGCTATTCTACCATAGGCTTGTCTTTGAAGAGTTGAAGCTTTTTCAGGCGAAGATCTACGAATTCTACTAGAATAATCTTTTTCAAGCTGAGTTATTATTCCATAAGCCCAATTTAATGCACCCAATGATTTTTTCATGTCATCTACACCCACAGTGATATCAATATAATCTTGATAAAACTCAGGAAGTGTTTCAATATTAGGAACTCTATCCAAAACCATTTTAAGCCTGTCTTTAATTACTTGACAGGCCGTAATAACCCTTGTTTCTTCAATTCTCTTAGCTTTTAAATGTCTTGGAATTTTTGAAGTCCTAGCTAAGTCTGCTGCTTTTTTCCCTCTCCTAAATCCCTTATCTAAAAGTTCATCAGGAGTTGGAATAGTTGGAATCATCATAATATTAACCTAAATATATAAATTTATTAATTAAGAATTCATTTTTAAAAGAATTAATTTTAAATTTGTCAAAAATAGAACAATGTAATTTACTATTATTTACCTTTTATTAAACTACCTTAATAAAGATTTTCTAATAAATACAAAAATAATTCAAAATTAAATTAAATATTTAATAAACATTCAAAAACAACATAATTATAATTACTAATATCATTATAATTACTAATATCTCAAGATTAATAAAAAACGCTTTTAAAATAAATTAATCTTTGAAAATTTGTCCTTGAAATGTATAAACCATTGTTTCTTTTGAAATCCAACAATCAGAAGATAATCCTGCTTTTAAACAAGTATTAGCTAGAAATGTTTTAACATCCATATTATGTTCAGTTGCAACTTGTGGTAGAAGTAATCCTTTATTAAATCCATTTTCAATAATTAAACCATCCTTACCAACAATTATCTCATTTAGATAATCAGAAGGATTATTCAAATCTAAAAGCTCAGGTTTTGTTAAAACAGTTACTTCAAGGCTAATATCTTTTAATTCTTCTTTATTTAATTTAGGAAATCTTGGATCATTTACCGCTGCAGAAATAGCTACATCAATTGTAGCATCTATAAGAGGAGCTATTGGCTCAGGATACCCAATACAACCCCTTAGATTATTATTTTTATTTAAAGTTACAAAAACACCTAATTTTTCCTTCAAATGTTTGGGACAATCTTTTGGAACATTAATTTTTGTACCATTATTTAAATAATTCTCAATAGCTAACTTAGATACATTTATTAAATATTTTCCATCGTCATTGGTTAACATGTTTTAAAAAGTCTCCCATTAATTACTAAATAAGTTGAAAATTATAAAAATTTACTAAGATTAAAATAAGAGATAATTAAACTAATTAATTCAAAAATCAGTTATATTATTTATAATAATCTTTTAATCAATATTAATATGTTTAAAATAATATTTAAAAATATTGAATTAAAAAAGTTATTTTATCAAAATAATAAAAATAATAAAAAACAATTTCTAAATATATAATAAATTATTATATTAAAAAGAATTAGGTTATAAAAGATTATTTATATATATTATAAATGATAATTAAAGTAAAAAATAATATTGAACTTTTAAAACTATTAAAAAAAAGATTCACAGTTATAATCACGATTTTTAGGAAATAAAGGATTATACATTTTAAAATGTAATAACTCTTGGGGGGAGAACACAAAAATGTATAATTCTTTTTAATTCCTTGCCCATATTCTAAGATTAGATTATTATAATGTTATAATTTAATAATCTTATTTGAATGAAATTTTCTTATTGGAATGAAAATTCGTTCTAAAATATGAACAATTAATAATTATATCATAATCATATATAAACATTGCTATTTAATGTTAAAATTGAGTTGTTATATGTAATAATATACAAAACGAATGAAAAATATATATAGACAAATAGAAAATATATATAGGGAGTTTAAAGTTATGAACACAAAAGATCGCATAATAGAAGCAACATTTTTATTATCACTTGAATATGGATATAACAATGTATCCATCAAACAAATAAAAAACAAATGTAACATAGCTGCTAGTTCAATTTATCACCATTTTGAAAATAAAGATGAAATATTATCTTATTTAGTAGATAAATACATCATGAGTATTATTGATTATGAAAGAGACCATACAAAGGATCTTGATGTTTCTTTAATGAAAAAATTAGAAATCAATTTTTATTATGCAATTGGAATAGATTTATTAAATAATAAAAAACCACTAATAATAGAAGGAAATCATATAAACACAAAAAAATATTATCTTATGTTTACAGGAATATATCATCAAAATCCCGAGTATAGAAATTTATTTAGTGAAGCAATAGAAGATATTTTGAATTTTTTTAAAGAATTAATAGAAGAAGGGAAAGATAAAAAAGAAATAAGGGAGGATATTAATTCAGAAAAAATGTCGCTTTTTATTTATTCAAATATGAGAGGTACAATAGAAATATGGTTAAATTCTGATTATGAACCGAAAACACTTATAGATTCTAATCTGGAACTTATAGAAAAAATACTGCAATAAATGTCACTAAAAGAAAAATTAATAAAAATAATCAAAATTTGATGAAAATTAATTAAAATATAATAAGAAATAATTAAAATTTAATAAGGCAATAATGAAAATTAATTATTAAACAAAAATATTATAAAATAATGATAATAATAATTAGTTACTGCCCCCAACAGTAGCATTCAATATTTTTGTGTGTGGACCACCGTCTCCAACAGGAGCAACTTGTCCAGATTTTCCACAGAACCCGATTCCCAGTTTAAAATCACTTCCAATAGCATCTACATTTTTTAAAGTTTCCAAGACATTTCCTGAAAGTGAAACATCCCGTAAAGGATTTGTTATTTCGCCATTTTCAATTTTAAATGATTCGGCAGCATTGAATTGGAATATACCTTTACCAGTATCGACTTGACCCCCTCTTGAACCTTTAAGATAAATTCCATTAGAAACATCTTCAATTAATTCTTCAAAGCTCATATCTCCTGGCTCTAAATAAGTATTACTCATTCTGACTATTGGTTGTTCACTTATTATTGATCTTGCATTTCCTGATGATTTCATCCCTAATTTTGATGCAGATTCCCTTGAACTAAGTAAAGATACTAATTCTCCATTTTTTACAAGTTGGTTCTTTTTAGTTTTAACCCCTTCTCCATCATAAGCATAATAACCAAAACCATCTTTATTGCTTGCATCATCCACAATATTAACAATATCTGATCCAATTTTTTGATTTAATTTTCCCTTTAATATTGAATCATTTTGAAGAATCAAATCAGCTTCAACTGCGTGGCCTAATGCTTCATGTATAAATACACCCGTTAATTCATTATCAGCTAAAATAGAAAAATTACCAGAAGGTGGTGTGCTGGCTTTTAAAAGCCTATTTGCTTTTTCACCAATATTTCTACCAAAATTTTCGATATCTTGTTCTTTTAAAGCCTCAAACCCTTTTGCACCCCCAATACTCCCATGTCCAAATTGAATTATATCTCCAGAAGATGCAGCAGCATTCAAAAATAAACCTATGCGAGTTTCATCCATTAAAATAGAACTTCCTTCGCTATTTAAATATATAGACTTCGATTCACTGTCCGAATAATTGACAGTAGTGCTTAATACATTATCAAAGGTTGCAGACTTACTAGCATCAGTTATTATCTCCTTTTTATCCTCAATACTTACATCACTAACAGGAATTTTTCTAGGAGTTTTTACACTATCTTCAATAATTTCAGTTTCAGCTAATTCTACATCACCTTCTAAAACATTTGATAATTTTATTGCAGTTTCAGCTATTTCATTTAGTTTATTTAAATCATTTGTAAATGCGAATCCCCATGCACCATTTTTTAAAACCCTAATTCTTACCCCAATATCTATTCCAGTGTTTACCTCTTGTATTTTATTGTCTTTCATTACAATATTAGTACTATTTCCTTTAGAAGCCTTTATATCAACATAGTCGACTTTTGAAATTATATCATCAATATTTTTTATGAAATAATCCATATTTTCTTCCATTTTCTCGCCTTAAATAAATAATTTTATTAAAATTCATTAGTTAATTGGATAAAATTTATTAATTATAAAAAATTATCCATAAAGTTCAATATTAAATAAAATACTATTTTATTATTCATTAAATATTATTTAGTATATTTTTTATTAAAATATTTGATTATTATTAAAATATTATACACCATAATAATAAATATTTTACTAATATATTACTATTAATATCCTACTTTACAAAATCCTATATTATTCACTTATATTATTTTAATTTATCTTATTTAATATTACTCCTATTCTAATTTATCTTATTTAATATTACTCCTATTCTAATTTATCTTATTTAATATTACTCCTATTCTAATTTATTTCATTTAATATTCCCACTATTTTAATTTACCTTATCTTAATTTATCTTATTTCATATTTACCTTATTTTATTTTAATTAATGATAATATTTTCTTATTTAAACCTTCTAAAAGAATATTTATTTTTTTATTCTTATTTATTTTTATAAAATTATTTATATTAGTATTTAGTTAATTCTTAGAGAATATATATTTTGAAATTTGGCCTTGAAATTTATCAAGCAAATAATTTAGATTTTAATAAAAATTTTTAAAATTTTTAAAATTAGAGCATATTGCCCATAATCAAAAATTAAAGAATAAGTATAAGTTATAAGTTAAATTACTGAATTATTACTGTTTTTAGAGTAACATTTAAATAGCATTATTAATAATTAAAAATAAGTAATTGAAAATAAAGGCTCAAATTAGTAATTAAAGATAACTTATAACTTATTATTATATATTAAACGAGGAAAATGATTTCTGAAATTTAAAATTAAATATCAAAATTACTTAAAAAAATAAAAAAATATACTTCTAAAATATTATTACGATTCCAAATTTTGAAAATACGAAATTAGATAAATAAAAGAAATAATAATTTTCTACTAGTTTTATGGGGGAGATATCATGATAAATATCATGAAAATCGTGGCAGGAATTGGTTTTTATTCTATAATAGAATTCAAACCTGAGAATATTTAATAAAAATTCTCAAAAAAAAAAACAATTAATATAATGCTTTATTTAGATAACCTTTTTATTTAAATAACCTATTTTAATATTTTAATTATTCTTATAACATCCATATTTTAAAATAAGAAGTAAATAAAGATTTTTAATTCAATTAAAGATCAATGAAACAATTTGAATTAAAAAAGTAAAGTATTTTAAATTACTATACATTGAAAAATTGAAATTTAGTTTTTTCATTAATTATATTTTTCATTAGTTATAGGAGAATATATGGATATATTTTTAGAATACATTATGAAAAATGGATTTATAAACATGGAAATTGAATAATCAATTTTTGAAATAATAAAAACTATTTTTAAAAGCATAATCCCAAAATTTTAAAAATATAATTCAAAATTGAAATTTAAGATAAAAATTTACTAGTAGGAGAATGAAAATTTGAAAATTATTAATAAAAACTTCTTTATGGGAATTTCTTTAATACTTATAATATCATTATTTTTTATGTCATCTGCAACAGCGAGTACAATTACAGTAACTGCAAAACCAAGTGCAAATAATAATTTAGCATATAAAGATTACACGATAACTTGGGAAAATCACTGTCCCCTGTGCGGACATGAAGGAACTTTAGTATTCAATCCAAAAGGAACTTATGAGGGAGAATTAACATGCTCTCATTGTGGAGCGGATTATTGCGCAGTTACTGGTAAAGATAAAAATTGGAAAGGGCCTAGAGCCTGTTTAAAACATCATGTAGAAAAAAATAACACTACTAATTATGAAAACTATAATTTAATGAATAATACAAGTGAAAATTACCAGCAAATACTTTTTAGAAGTATCTTATTGAATATTATAAACTTTACATCATATCCTCAGATTACAGTATTAGGAAATATGATTAATTAAAAATTAAACTCTTAAAAATGATATTTTAATATATAATTTAAAATATACTATAATCAAAAATAATAAAAATAGTAATAAAAATAATAATATTAATAATAATAGAAAATAATAGCAATATACTAATAATGAGAAAAATCATGTAAATATTTAAAATTATTATTAAAATTTAGAATAATATACATTAATTATCAAAATTAATTCGTGAAAATACAAAAATATTTATATTAATAACTACTTAAAAAAAAGATGTAAGTGTTGATTTTATCATCAAATAAAATCTTAAAAATTATGAAATTAACACAAAATCTAACACAAGAGGTGAAAAAATGCTAATTGAACTCGATTTACAACATTTCTGTTGTGGTCCTAAAGGCTGTGAAATCGAAATCACCTATGGTGAAATGATGGATGCAGAATAAGTTTTTAAATTATATTAAATTTAGTATATAGCAAATTATGATATTAAATATATTATATAATATATTATACTATAAAAAATTTAATTAAACTTATAATCTATCTATTTTATTAAGTAGATTAAAATCTACTTTTATTTTTTTTATTGATTTTAAAGATATATTATTTATTAATAATAATAATAATAAAAATAATAAATAAAAACATATAAAAAACTAAATTTCCTAAATAAATATTAGCTATTTTTACAATTAATCTAATTAGATAATTACTCTAAATTAAAATACTCATTCTAAATTAAGATATTTATCCTAGATTTTAAAATTAATAATTTTTGATGATTTTTATTAAAAATTACTAATTTTAATTTAATTTAAATCAAATCAAATATTTCTTTTTATTAAAATATTATTTTTAGTTTCTTATTTATAATATTAGCTTAATATAATTTAATAAACAGATTAATTGATTAATTATTATGATTATAAAGAAATGAAAAATTAATATAAAATATAATATATAAATTAATATAATTAATATTTTTAAAAATATAAATATAAATTAAAATAGGATAATTAATATTTATTAAAAGGAAATTAAATATTAGAGGCATTAAATGGTAATTATTATTGGATCTGGAGCAGGAGGAGGTATTTTAGCTTTAGAGTTATCAAAGAATAATATTCCTGTAACCATAATTGAAAAAGGGCCTTTTATAGATTCAAAAGATGCCCATAATTATTATAAAATACATAGTGATGATACAGATATTCTAAAAACAGAGTGCTTGGGCGGTACAACAACAGTTTCTGCAGGTAATGGTATCCGTGTTCTTGAAAAAGAATTAGAATCAATCGGAATATTAATCCATGAAGAATTAGATCAAGTTGACAAATTATTATCCATTCATGAGATGGATGACAAGCATTTTGGAGAGGGTAACAAAAAATTTATCGAATCTTCAAAAAAACTTAATATGAAACCTTTTAAAATGCCAAAATTCATTAGAGATAAAGATTGCATACCTTGTGGCAAATGTACATTTGGATGTCCAAAAAATGCTAAATGGACATCAATTGACTTTATAAAAAAAGCAATGAAAAAAGGTGCTAATCTATTAGATAATACAGAAGTTTTAGAAATAATTGTTAAAGATAATATTGTAAAAGGAGTTCTTGTTAAAAATAAAAATAATCAAGAAGAAACTATTTTATCCGATATAGTTATATCTTCTGCAGGAGCCATAAACACAGCCATATTACTTCAAAAAATAGGATTACCAGGAGGTAAAAAGTTGTTCATGGATTCATTTGTTACAATAGGAGGAATAGTAAAAAATATTGGATTTAATAAAGAAGTACAGATGAATAGCCTTATAAAAGGAGAGAATTATATTCTTTCACCCCATTATGCACAATTTATTGCAAATGAACTTAAAAATAAAGGTGCTAAAGAATCAGATATTTTAAGTATTATGGTTAAAATTCCTGATGACAACTATGGTCAAATTAAAAAAGGGAAAGTAATTAAAGAAAATTCAATTAAAGATATCAAATTCATAGCAGAAGGCTCAGCTGTTGCAGGAGCTATTTTAATTGAATCAGGAGTTGTTCCCGAATCAATTGTTTCAACTAATCTTAGAGGAGCCCATCCTGGTGGAACAGCAGCTATTGGGGATTTAGTTGATTTAAACCTTGAAACGAGTGTTAAAGGATTATATGTTAGTGATGCTAGTGTTTTACCAAAATCACCAGGAGCTCCACCAATTTTAACAATATTGGCATTGTCCAAAAGACTTTCTAAACATCTAATATCAATAATAAAAGATTAAATAAATAAAAAAAGATTAAAAAATGAATTAAAGATTAGTAAAACGACTTAATTTAAAAAAAATAATAATCTAAATTAATTATAAAATAAAATAATCAATGACTAAAATAATTAAATAAATAGATAAAATAATTATAAATAAATATAAATAATTAATAAATAAAAAATCAACTAAATAAATACATTTAAATAATAATTAGAAAATAAATTAAATGATAAATTAAATAATAATTAGAAAATAAATTAAATAATAAATTAAATAATAAATTAAATAATAATTATTAATTATATATTAAATAATGATTAATAAATAAAAAAATATTAAATAAATTGGAGGAAAAAAAATAATTTTTAATAATGAAAAAATTAAGGTTAATAATAATTTTAAAAGAATATTTATATTACTAATTTTAATATCCATTTTCGTGGTTGGAATTCAAGCAGCATCTGCCAGTACAGTTATAGTTAAAGATTGGGGTACTGGAGGAGATGTTACAAAAAATAGTTTGATAAAGAAAAATATTCCAAAATCGAATATTACAACTAAAGTTGTTAAAGCTGCAAAAAAAGGAACCCCTATTGTTAAATTTGGAAATGGGAAAGGTAAAAAAACACTTATTGTTGCAGGAGTTCATGGAAGTGAACTTTCATCACAGGTTGCAGCAATGAAACTCATAAACTATTTAGATAAGAAAAAAAATATAAAGGGGACTATATATGTTATACCCTTTGTAGCTCCAAAAGCAACCTCAAAAAACCAAAGATTTTATAATAGCAAAAACTTGAATTCTATAGCTAATAAAAAAGGAAGTATAACAAACAAAATAATGCTTACTGCACAAAGAATTAATATTGATGCTGTAGGAGATTTCCATTGTACAATGCCTGGTGGAAATCCTGGTAAGAATATAATAATGGGTTCAAAAGTTCCAACAATAGCAAGTGCAAAAATGGCCATTGGAATTTCAAAAATAACAAAACATGCTTATAAAAATTATTATATGGCTGGTAAAGACTATCCTGGTGCTCTTGAAGATGTTCTAAATTTAAAAGGTATCCCATCAGTGACTTGTGAAGTTAAGAGCCCACATGGAACAATAGCAAAAGGAAGTATAACTTCCTCTCTAAAACAGATGCTTGGATTTTTAAAATATAATAAAATTATTTAATACAATTAGTATTGTTACTATAATGCAATTAGTATTATTATAATAAAATTATTATGTTACTATAATAAAATTAGTTAGTTATTATTGTTATAATAAAATCAACATTATTTAAAGATGATATGAAGTTAAAATTGTTTATCTATCTCTTTTGCATCAATTAATCTTTCACAATAATGACATCTTAAAAGTATTGGAGATTTTTTTATCAAATGAAATCTAGATTCAATTGGTTCATTTGCATTGGTAATACAGTTTGGATTGACACATTTAATGATTGATTTTAATTCCTTCATAAATCTAACTTTATCTTTAGCAACAACATTATAATCCCTTATTATATTGATTGTAGCTTGGGGAGCGAGAAGCGCAATTTGATCAAGTTCGCTGGAATCTAATTCCCTTTTTTCTATTTTTACTATATCTTTTTTTCCAGCTTTTCCAGAAGAAACATTCATAGCTATTGTAACATTAGTATCTTCATTAGGAAGTCCTAAAATTTTTAAAACATGAAGAGATTTATTAGCTGTAATATGATCAATAACAGTCCCATTTTTAATTGGTTCTACTTTCATTTCAGGTTTTTTCATAAGATTATATTTTATATTAAATTTTATTTAAAATTTTTTATTTTAAACTTAATATTAATAAAATCAATAATATAAAAAAAATAAATGTTAAAAATTTAATACAATAAACTAAATACAGTAAATATATTAAATATAGTAAATATATTAAATATAATAAATATACTAAATATAATAAATATACTAAATCTAATTTTAGAAATTAAGATTATTCAATAATTAAATCAACAAAAGAAAAGTTATCCACATCAAATAATCCTTTATCACTTAATTTTAACTTTGGAATAACTAAAAGAGCCATGAATGATAAAGTCATGAATGGAGCATCAAAATTACAACCTAAATCTTTTATTATTTTATTAATTTCAATAATTTCATCTGAAACTGTGAAAACATCTTGATCGCTCATTAAACCGGCTATTGGAAGTTTTAGAATTTTTTCAATATTTTTAGAAACCACAGCTAATCCTCCGTGATTTTCATGAATTAAATTTACAGCCTTAGCCATGTCTTTAGAATTTGTTCCTAAAACAATGATATTATGAGAATCATGAGCAACACTAGAAGCAATAGCCCCATTTTTTAGATTAAAACCTTTAATAAATGCATTAGCTATATTATTATTTCCATATCTTTCAACCACAGCTAATTTTATAATATCTTCATCGATATTTTCTTGAATAATTCCTTCATTCACATTAAGAAAAGCACGATATTCATTTGTAATTAATTCTCCTTCAGTAACCTCAATAACCCTTACCTCAATAGTATTCTTAGTATTCTCATTATTTTTAGTATTTTTAATGTTTTTAGTGCTTTTAATGTTTTTACTGTTTTTAGTATTTTTACTGTTTTCACTGTTTTTAATGTTTTTAGTGCTTTTAATGTTTTTATTATTTGATGAATCATTTGTATCAACATATATATTAAAACAATCTTCTGTTTTTTGATTAAGAATAAAAGTATTTTTTAAAGTGGATTTTTTAGGTTTTATGAATGATTCACCTCTTGATGCTACTAATTTACCACCGATAATAGTTTTTTTAATGTTTAAATCTTTTAAATTATCAATTAAAGTAAAATTAGCCTTTTTACCAATATTAATAGAGCCAGAATCAAGATTATAATGTTCAGCAGGATTTATAGTTACCATTTTAATAGCCTCAATAGGATCAATCCCAAAACTAATAGCTTTTTTAATTAATATATCTAAATGTCCTTCTTTTAAGTCACTTGGTTCTTTATCATCACTAACCAAAAAATCGAAAATAGGATTTTTTAAAGCTTCCTCAAAATCATTAACAGAAACTGAACCAAAAAAATCTTGATTTGAGAAAAGTGAAATTCTATCCTTCATATTGAAAAGAGCATTCATATTTTTAGCAGAAGACCCCTCTCTAACCATAATTTTCATACCCAGATTCTTTTTTTCAATAGCTTCATTAAAGCTTACAGATTCATGATCAGTAGAGATATCAACAAATTCATTTTCAATATTACTCCCATAATCCTCTATATTTTTAATTTTGGTTTCATCTATTGCTTTTTTAAAAACATTTACATATTTTTCTAAATCTTCACCAAATACTAGAGGAGCATGTCCATCAATAGGTTTATTATATTTTTTAGCCACATTTAACTTATCGATTATATCTTTATCCCTATTTATAACTCCTACAAAGTTCATTACTTCTCCTAAAGCCACAACTTCATCTTTAGACATTAATTTATCAATAGCAAAACTATCTAAAAAAGCACCATTTGTTTCAAAATTAGTAGCAGGAACACAAGAAGGAGCAGAAAAATAAAAATCAAAAGGAACATCATTTCCATTATTTATCATAAATTCAATACCTTTTAACCCACAAACATTAGCTATTTCATGAGGATCAGCTATTACCGAAGTAGTTCCATAAGGAACAACGGCACTAGCAAAGTTAGAAGGAGTGAGAAGAGAACTTTCAATATGTATATGAGCATCTATAAAACCAGGAACTAAAATCCCTTCAAAATCAAGATCTTTATCAAAATCAGAAGAATTAGAAGATAAAACATCAATATTATCAATATACCCATTTTTAATAGTTATTTTCCCAATATATATTTCATTAGTAAAAACATCTAAGATATTTGCTTTTATTGAATTAAATTCTTTATAATACATAATAATCAATTAAATTAATAAATTAAATTAATAAAAATATTTTTGTTAAATATATTTTTGTTAAAAATATTTTTGTTAAACATTTACTTTAAAATCGAGATTTATATCTTTCGCTGACTTTCCGCCTCTAACACCCCAATTTTCAAGTGGTTGTTCATTTATAAATATAAAAATAGATTCTTTTTCAATATTAAGGGCATTATTCAGTCTTTCAACAATTTTAGAAAATAAAATTTTTTTTGTGTTATTAGTTCTTCCTGAAAACATTGATATTTCAATTAAATATTTATAAGGTTCTTTCATTTCAAAAAAATCCCTTTCATATTCCATTAAAAAAATATTTTTATCATCATCTGGAAGATTTAGTACATCTATTATACTAGATAAAACCTCTTTTTTTAATTTTTCTAAAAAATCTTTATCTTTTCCCTTAGCTAGTGATATTTTTGTAAGTGGCATTAAATAACTCCTATTTAATTAAGCAAATTAATAGTTATATTATTCTTTATTATATTATATATTTTTTTTATATATATTATAAATATATTTTAAAATTTAATTAAATAAAATGATAAAAAATAAAAATAATAAAAAAAATACAATTAAAAATAGTAATAATAATAAAAATAATAAAAAATACAATTAAAAATAGTAATAATAATAAAAATAATAAAAAATAGAATTAAAAATAATATAAAAATTAAATACAAAGAAAAAAAATCTAAACTTCAAAAAAGAAAATAAAAAATTAAGGTGGATATTTAATAAAAAATAATAATTTAAATGTTTTTTATCACTACTTGTCCAATTCCCTATATAATGTTGGTAAAAATGCGCCAATATCTGTTACAACACTTAAAACTTGTGCACTTCCCCTATCAGCTAATTTTGTTACTGTTGCAGGATTGATATCAACACATACACTCTTTACTCTTGATGGTAAAATATTTCCAGTAGCTATTGAATGCAACATAGTAGCTATCATAATAACCATGTCCACTTCTCTAGCATATTCTCTCATCAGCTCCTGAGCTTCAATTACATTTGTTATAACATCTGGAAGTGGACCATCATCACGTATAGATCCAGCTAATACAAATGGAACATCATTCTTAATACATTCATACATTATCCCACTTTTAAGAGTTCCATCATTAACCGCTTCTTTAATAGATCCTGAAGCATTAATTGTATTAATAGCCCTCATATGGTGAGTATGACCCCTACTTACAACTTCTCCTGTTTTTACACAAACTCCTAGAGAGGTTCCATAAAGAGCATTCTCAATATCATGAGTAGCTAATGCATTTCCTGCAAAAACAAAATCTATATATCCCTCTTTAATCATTTTAGCCATTAAATCCGCAGAACCAGTATGTACAATAGCAGGACCCCCAACTATAGCAATCTTTCCGCCTTTAGATTTAACTTCTTTAATCTCTGAAGCAATATTTTCAATAATACTCATTAATGGTTTTTCTGAAGAAACTTCACTATTCATAAATTCAAAAACACCTTGTTTACCTCTTGGACGTTCTGGAGGAGTTACACGTATTCCTTCTCTTCCCACAACAATTAAATCCCCTTTACATATTCTTCCAATTGGTTTACAAGAAGCTTTAGTATTATTGTTTTCATCTGATTCAATAACAACCATACAATCCATTTCAATATTTTCAACAAGTAACCAATTCCCCTTATGAAGAACATGAGTAACATGGTTGGTAGTTGAATAAAAGTTCTCTGGAGCTACTTTATCCTTAGGAGAAGCAACTAAATCAACTTCTTCAATTGCTGAGATTGTAGCGCCAATTTCACTAAGTTCATCCAATATTTGATTTAAAAGAGAGGGAGAATCTGCTGAAACAATGATTTTAGCTCTACTTACATCAGACTTTCTTTTTCCAACATTAAGATCGATTATTTTAAAATCTCCCCCTTGATCCATAATAATATCAAGAGTTTTTGGAAGAATTAAAGAATCGATAATATGTCCAAACAGTTCTATTTCTCTTTGATTCATAAATAAATCTCCTTATTAAATTATTAAATTAATATTAAGTTGCATTATGAAATAATTATTGAATTATATTTAATTTATTATGTCCTATATCTTAGGATAGCACCTATCCCACCAAATGCTTTGAATAATTGCATTCCTTCTTCAGTTTCAGTAGAAATTATTTCAACATCAGAACCTAACTCTTCTGCCATTTCAACAAAATCATCGACAAGGTCTTTGACTTCAGAAACCTTCATTTTTTCATTACAATTTTCACATATTAATTCTTCATCAGCTTTAGAGTTATTATAAGTTATTTGAACTTTATTTCCACAATTAACACATTCCATAGTTGCCCTAGTCTTAATAAGATCTTCAGAAAGTAATAATATATCAACAGCTCCCATTTGAAGATTTTTCCTAACCTCTTTTTCACCATAAGAAGCTAAGCCATTATCATTTATTAATTCTTTAAGAAACTTCTGTACAAGTTGTTTTTCTTGCATAACATCCATTTCTTCTAAAATATCCATTGATTTATCTATAACTTCCCTTATTCCAAATTCTCCAGTATAAGAAGTGTCAACAGTAGCTATAACTTTATTTTTAAGTTCATACTGAAGATAATCACCTTTAAGAAATTCTTCTTTTGTATGGCCAGGACCTCCCAATATAATTCCTTTAAGGTCCTCAATTCCTAGAAATGCATCATTCATATGTTCCCCAATACGTTTTTTAAATTCGTGAGCAGCTAAATCAATTAAACGATCAAACCTTCTTTGTGATTGACCTCCTGCTTTATGTTTTCCAGGAACTCCACTAGTTAAATGTTTCATTATATCTACTCTTTTTCCTTTTAAAGTAGCTATTGTAGCTTCTTTTCTATCAATAACTGCTAATCCATATACTTCTTTAACATCCATCATATGTTGTAATGGTTCTAAGAAAAATTCAGAGTTACAATGGTAAGTATATGTTTGAATAGGTTCAGGAGGTTCGAAAACAAAAGTTTCCATCTTTTCAGTGCCTGGACCTCCTTTCGGAACCATACCCACAAAAAGAACCAATCCTTTTTCAGGAGGCTTTTTAAATAAACGAAGCCTTTGAACAATAACTTCTATAGCTGATTGAACATTTTTCTTTGTTTGTTTACTTTTAATATTAGCACTCTGACTTAACTCTTCACGCATATGTTTAGTAACATCACTAAGTTGACGATCCGGAGGTATATAAACTGATACTAACTCAGTCCCTCTTCCTTTTTTTTCAGATAATTCTTTAAGAGTTCTTTTAAATTCATATAATTCTTTTGAAGATACTTCTGACAATATATTCACTCCATGATTATGAAAATATGATAAAATTATAATAAATTTTTTAATAAATTATAATTAGTTATAAACAATAATATACAGTATAATCAACAATATGTAACGTAATTAGTAATATACCATATAATAAAATATACATCCCTCAAATAAATAAGTAAAATGTATAGCTAATAAAAATATTAGTATAATAAAAGTCTAAATTTAAAATACTGACATTAAGACAATAGAATGCTATTAATATTATTAAATTCAGCAATAGATTTATACCTTTTTATATTTATAAAAACTATAATATATAATTATAGCTATAAACTTACTATAAATATCAGGATATAATTATAATCCATATTATAATAAAAAAATTAATCAATATACTAAAAAAAATTTAATAAATTAATAAAAAAGGAAAAAATTAAAATAATTTAAAAACTTATATCATAACCATTTTAAAAAAAAAAAATTAGTTTAATATTTATTTTCTCCCACTTTTTATTTATTTAATCATTCCTTTTCAATATTTTTAATCTTTATTTAAATAAAAATATATATTTTTCTTATTAATTAAAATATATATTTAAAGAAAATTCAGTGCAAATAAAGATTAATTTTCATTTTTTATTATAAAATTTATCAGATAAGGATAAATTTGTTATAAAATATAAAAAACTAGTAAAAAAACTTCTTGGATGAAAAATAAAAATAATTATCTAAAAAAATATAAGCTAAAAATAAAATTTTTTAAAATTTATAAAAAAACTAAAGATTAAAAAATAAAAATAGTAGAATTAATTGAATTTAAAGAATTGATTATCCTAACCTACTAACTTTTATTAATGATTCTACAGGAACACCTTCAATTTCAGAAATTCCAACTTTATCAATTAATACAGCCACTGCTATAGGCTCTGCTCCTTGATCAATTAATGCATTAATTACTTCTTTTACAGTTCTACCACTTGTTATAACATCATCAACAATTATAACTTTTTTGTCCTTAACTTGAGCAAAATTTTGACTAATTGCTCCTTCTTGATCTTTTTCATCATCCTTCATATGTTTTATAGGATGGAATACAGATAATGAAGTTTCACAACCCTCTTCTGTTTCTAAAAAATCAGCCATCATTGTTGCAAAAGGTATCCCACTTACAGCAATACCTACAATAACATCAGCTTGACCATGATTTAATGTCATATCACTTAATGCCGCTGAAACATAGCGAAGTCTTGCAGAGCTTCCACCTAAACTATTCCAATTAATAGCAAAATCAACAGGAGCATCTGCAGGCTTTTCTTTTTCATCAAGCTTCTGCATAGTTAGCCATCTAGCTGTATCCATAGAAACATTTAATTCATCAGCTATTTCTCCAACTGTAAAGCCATGTTTTCTGAGTTCATGAGATTTTTTTATTAAATCTTGTTTCATTTTTACACCAATTGAAAATAGTTCCACATTTTTTAATTAGGATTAATTATAATCTTTTATTTATAGACAATATAATGTTTAATTAAGATATTATTAATATATCTTTTTAATAAGATAATATATTTTTTACTAAAATAATTTTAATTATTATTATATAAATTAATTAAAATAATATTTACTAAAAAAATATTAATTATCAATATATAAATTAATTAAAATAATATTTACTATAAATAATTTATCTTATTAATATATTGCTAATTGGTTAAATAATAAAAATTTAATCATCTAACTCGTCTAATTTTATAGGTAATTGTTCTTTAGAAGATTTATTAGCAGCTAAAACCATTTTAAGTGCATTTAAACCATCTTCACCAGTGATTTCTAATTCAACATCATTGACAATAGAATTTAAAAATGAAGATATTTCATATTTTAATGGTTCTTCCCTTTGAATTTCTACTTTTTGTGCGAATTTTCCTGCTACATCTACACTTTGATCAATATAATCAATAGAAATTATACCATCAGTACCAGTGACCTCCAATGCTCTTCTTTTATATGGAGTTAACCAATTAACTTCTAAAATACCAGTAATCCCATTAGCAAATTTAGTCATTATTTCTGCATGATCTTCATATTCACATTTTTCTAGAATACTACCCATTGTTGCATAAACTTGAGTTACATCATCATCAAATAAGTAATACATAACATCCAAATCATGAATAGCTAAATCAATAGCTACCCCAACATCTTTAATCCTTGGGGGGAAGGGACCTACCCTTTTAGCAGATGCAGAAACTACATCCCCAATAATATCCATCTCAATGAGTTCTTTTGCTTTTTGAACTGCAGGGTTAAACCTTTCAACATGTCCAGTACTTAATTTAACACCTTTTTCTTTAGCAGCTTCAATCATTCCTTCAGCTTCTTTTAATGTGAATGCTATTGGTTTTTCAACTAAGACATGTTTACCATTTTCTATTGCAGCCATAACAACATTATAATGATGAGTAGTTGGGACACAAACACTTACAGCTTCAATTTCAGGATTTTTTAATAAATCTAAATACTCCGTATATCCTTTAGTATCATATTTTTTAGATACTTTAGCTAAAGTATTTTCACTTACATCAGAAACTCCTACGAGATTCGCATTATCCAACCTATAATAAACACGAGCATGGTTATAACCCATTGCTCCAACCCCAATAACTCCTACATTAACACTCTTCACAACTAATCCTCCATATTGAAAGTTAATTAGTAATCATTATAATCTATTAATAAATCATTATAAATTTAAATTTGTAATTTTTTAATATTTAAAGTTATGAATTCTTGATAAACCTAAATTTATAATTTTTAATATGTATAATGTCAAAAATATTATACTAAAAATGCCATTATTTAATTAAAATCCTATTTATATTGTTATACCTCTAAAAATCCTATTTAGATTGATATATTTATAAAACAATGTGATAAATAAGGACAATATATTAATATGAAATATTAAATCAATATAATAAATAATAGCTTCAAAATAATAATATTTAATCTAAAATTAATAAAATAATCATTATTAACATAAAAATATTAAATTATATACACATAATATTAATTTCAGACCATATATTTTGATAATTTACTATTATAATCTAATATTATAATCCAAATATTATAATTATAACTTATACTTGATGACATATAAACTTAATCTTAAGTAAAAAATTTTCTATTCAAATAATAAATAAACCATTATAAAACTTATTTCTAAACTCAAACAAATATTTAAACTCAAATAAGCATTTCATTAAATAAATTCTTTCATATCATTAGCAAGTTTTTTAGCCAAATCTTCAGCTTCACCAATAGAAGCTTTTAGTTCAGATTGGTTGAGTATTTCTCCTTTTTGAGTCAATAAAATAGAATATAAACATAATTCTTCCCCATTAACCCTAGCTATTGATCCCAATGGCCATTGACAACCAATTCCTAATTCTTCAAGAACTGTTTTTTCTGCCAAGACTTCTTGCTCCGAAACATGATCATTTAATTTCCTTATAGTATCTTTAACTGGAGAATCTTTTCTTGTTATTACAGCTAAAGCTCCCTGACCTGCTGCAGGAGTTAAATATCTAAGAGAAAACCTACTTTTAATATATTTTGTAAGTCCTAATCTATTTAATCCAGCTTCAGCCATTATAGTAGCATCTACTTCCCCATTTAAAACTTTTTCAACACGAGTACCAATATTACCCCTTATAGGATTTAATTCTAGACCTTTTTCATACATATTACAAAAAGCTTCTCTTCTTAGACTACTAGTTCCCAAAGTTGAACCTTTTTTAAGTTCTTCCCAAGAGTAATTTGATACTAAAACTTCATTTGGAGATTCTCTAACTGGAACCGCAGCTATTTCAAGATCTTCATCAAGTTCTGTCGGAACATCTTTTAAACTATGAACTGCAAAATCTACTTCCTCTTCTAAAACAGCCCTATCTAATTCTTTTGTAAAAAGTCCTTTAGAATCCATATTATAAAGTTGAGAAGTAGTTATCTTATCTCCAGTAGTTTTAATAATTTTAGTTTCAACTTCATTATTTGTTAAATCAAACAAACATTTTCTAATATAATTTGTCTGTGTTAAAGCAAGTTCACTTCCTCTAGTTCCAACAATCAATAAATCAACCCCAATTCTAATAAAGAATTGTATTTAAATAAATAGTTATTTAATAAATAATAAAAACACTTTGTGTTTTAAAATATATAAAAATAAAAGATTTTATAATGAATATATATTTTATACGGATATAAATTTTTTCATTATACATATTATTATAAATTATAAGTATTATTAAAATAAATTAAAAAAGATGAAAAATAGAAATTAAAAATAATAAATGTAAAAAGATACTAAAAATAAAAATATTAATAATAATAAAAATATTAATAATAATAAAAATATTAATAATAATCCAAAATTAAAGTTAAAAATTGAATTTTTAGGACTTATTAACATCTTTTAATAGCATTGCATTAATAGCAACAAGAACAGTACTTAAAGACATCAAAATTGCCCCAATAAGTGGATTAAGCATGAACCCAAATGGTGCTAATACTCCTGCAGCCAATGGCAATGCTATTATATTATAACCTGCACCCCAAACAAGGTTTTGATTCATTTTACTTGTTGTTTTAATACCAAGATCTAAAAATTTAATTATATCTTGAGGATTACTCTTTACTAATATAACATCAGCAGAATCAATAGCTACATCAGTTCCAGACCCTATAGCTACTCCAATATCTGCTGCTGCAAGACTTGGTGCATCATTTACTCCATCACCAATCATCATTACAGCATCTCCAGAATTTTGATACTTTCTAACTATTTTCTCTTTATCTTCTGGGAGAAGTTTTCCAAAAACATTGTTAATTCCTAATCTTTGAGCAACCAAATTTGCTGTTTGTTTATTATCCCCAGTAAGCATAATCGGAGTAATATTTCTTTTTTTAAGAGAATCAATCATTTTTTTAGATTCTAATTTAATTTCATCTCCTTGAGAAATAAAACCCAATAGTTCATCATTTTTATTTAGTAAATAGCTAATAGAATTACCTTTTTCTGCAAGTTTTTCAAAAGTTGATTTATCATGAAAGATATCTTTTCTATCTAAATAAGCCTCAGATACTATCCTAAATTTTTCCCCATTAATATTACCACTTAATCCAATTCCTGTTTCTTGATGAGTATCTAATGCTTTTTCGTAATTTAAATTCATTTCTTTTGCTTTTGATAAAATACCAATAGCTAATGGATGATTAGATCCATTTTCTAATCCTGCAGATATTTCTAAAATATTTTGATTAGTAAAACCATCATTTAAACTTTTATAGTTAGTTACTTTAAAATTTCCCTCAGTTAATGTTCCAGTTTTATCCATCAAAGCATATCTCAATTTTTTTATTTGTTCAAATGAAGTCCTATTCCTAAATATAAGTCCATTATTGGCACCAATAGAAGTACTTCTAGCCACAACTAGAGGTATAGCTAACCCCAATGCATGAGGACAAGCAATAACAAGAACAGTCACGGCTACAGAAAATGCAATGCTTATGTTTTCTACATAATACCAAGAAACAAAAGAAATTATCCCTAATATAATAGCTACATAAAATAGCGTTCTTGCAATAATATCTGCCATAGTCTCTCTTTTTGATTGTTCTTTTTGAGCTTTAGAAACTAAATTTTGTACCTGAGACAGATAACTTTTTTTACCAGTCCCAGTTATTTTTACTTGTATATTTCCTTCCCCATTAACTGAACCCCCAATAACACCATTGTTAACATTTTTTGTTATTCTTTTAGACTCTCCAGTTACCATAGATTCATTAATGCTAGTTTTTCCATGTATTATAATTCCATCTGCAGGAATTTTTTCTCCTGCCCTTATTTCAACAATATCTTTTTCATTTAATTTTGAAACATCTATATCAATTATATTTCCATTTTCAATTTTATGTGCCTTTTTTGGAAGCAATTTAGCTAGTTTATCAATTGCAGAACTTGCACTCATTATTGAATTCATTTCTATTATATGGCCCAATAACATTATATCTATTAATGTAGCTAATTCCCAGAAAAAATCAGAAACCATTGGATATATATGGAATATGTTATTTGCAAAAACAGAATATAAACTATAAAAATAGGCAACTGTAATTCCCATGAAAATTAAAGTCATCATTGCCGGTTTTTTATCTTTTAATTCCTTTTTTGAACCATTATAAAATGGACTTCCGCCATAAAAATAGATTATAGTCCCAATTAATAAAACTATCCAATATGAACCAAAGAAACTAATTTGAAATGGCATTTCCATTCCCATCATAGGAGATAAAATTATAATAGGAATAGTTAAAATCAAAGAAGTCCAAAATTTTTTTTTGAGATCTTTCATATCCATCATACCATTTGAATCATGACTCATGAATTCATGACTCATTTCATCCATTTCTTCATGATGCATATGTTCATGGTTACTATTAAACTCCTTTGAATCTATATTATCACTAATATCATTTTTTATATTACTATTTTCCTTATGATTCCCATTATGAAAACTATCATTCATATTCCTATCAGTTGATTCTCTATGATGATTTCTGTTTCTTTTATCATAAACAATAGCTTTTTTGTGGTTATTTTTTATTTCCATTTCATCTTCATCCACCTCATGATGAAAAATATTTTTTTTATGGTCTTTTTTCTTATCCATAAAATACCCCGTAAATTACTATATACAAATTTTAAAATTAATATACAAGTTTAAAAAAATTTGACTTTTTATTGTATAATATTATTTTATAATATGTATTTAAAAAGTAATATAATTTATTAGAAATTAACATGATTTTTGATTTCATTATTGTGAAATTTTTAAATTGCAATAAATAATTATGGATTATTTTAGATAGGATATAATTAATATAAAATATTCACTAATAGTAAATAGCCTATTTAACATGAAAAATCCATTTAAAAATTAGAAATTAGAAATATAATTTAAATCTTAGAAAAAATATACAAATTTAGAAATATAAAAATTTAAATATTATACAAACTTAAATATTATCTTTTATTTATTTGAGAATAATTAGAACGATAAATAAAAAGAATATTTTTATTATTAGAAATAACCTTTTTTTGTGCATCAATAGGATTTTTAATGATTTCAACATTATGAAGCATCTTTTTTTCTATTTCAATCCCTAAATCATCAGTTAAGATTAAATCTAACTTTTTTTTAGAGTTTTTATTAGAATTATTTTTTAATTTATAATCAGAATCATTTAAAAGATTGTCTAAAAGATTAGCCACCTTATTTTCATCAATTTCTTCACAAGTAACACCATATTTTCCACCTAAAATAATTGTATAATCATCAAAACTATCAATCATTTTAATAGAGCTTTCAATGGCCTTAGTGTTTATTCCAGGGTTAATTTCTTCAATAATGATAGAATTATTATAATTTTTAAGTGAAGTCCTACCTTTAATACCTTTAAAATTGATTAATCCTCTTTTAATTTGATCTTTATCAATTCCTAAAGATAAAGAAACAGTAACGGCACATAAAACATTTAAAACATGATGTTTTCCTGGAGCAAAAGTATCAATAACTAATGAGCCAGATATTCTATCCCCCAAATTAGTCAGAATATTTTTATAAATTAGTTTAATACGAGTATTATTTAATCCATAAGAAACTGAATCCAGAACCAAGTTAGCCGAATTATCATTAAAGCTAAAGGTATTTATCTTAGATAATATTGCTTTATTATAACATCCACTAGAGGAATGGAGATTATTAAAATCAAAAGAATTATTCAAAGAATCCTTTGAAATATCGTCACTTATATAAAAATTATGCAATGTTTCTTTTTCAATAACAACAATATCACAGTCAAAAACTTGTTTTTTTGCATTTCTTGCATTTGAAGTATTTTTAGCTATAGGATAATTTTCCACAAGATTAGTTAATACACCAACATCCCCTAAACCAGTAGCTCCCAAAGAACTTTCAAAGATACATGCCCCATATCCAATATTATAATTTAAGTTATCAGGAGAGTTATTGGGAGATTCATCTATCCTAATTAAATCATCAATATTGATACAATTAGGGTTATCAATTTTTTTAGCTATATCTATAGTTTCCAATATACTTGCAGGAGTTATACTAATATTCTTTTTTAAAATTAATTTTTTACCTTTTTTATAATAACAAGCCCCAAGACTACTTAAAACAAGAGGACTCTGATAAAGCAAAATCTCTTTAAGCATAGATACTACACTAGTTTTACCTTTAACCCCTGTAACTTCAACAACCGGGATGTTTTTATTAGCTATATCATTTTTCCATTTATTTAAAATTAGTTTAATTGCTTTATGATGAGTTATTTCAGTTATATCAATTTGGGGATTAAAATTTTGATTAATATTAGTACTATTAGCATTATTACTATGATTAATATTAATATTCTCAACACTAATCTTCCCACTAGTAATATTCTCAATATTAATCTTCCCACTATTAAATTTAGAATTATTAAGAATATTATAAAAATTAAAAGGAGAATGAATAGGATTAACTATTAATATATCTAAATCAACAAGATTATCTAAATAATTTTTTAAATCAACTTCATTCTTTAGAATATGTATATTATGAAAACTAAGTAAATCACTATCTTCATTTTTTATAGTATTATAAATATCATAGGCATATATATTATCAAATTTACCTAATTTTTTAAGTCCAACAGCGATTTTAACTCCACCATGAGTTAAATCAATAACCAGTGCATCCATATTCAACAAACCAATTTTATAATAGATTTTTTATTTAAAAGAGTTAATACTAAAAATTTAATATAAAAATTTAGTAATTAAAAAATTAATATAAAAAATTAATATTAACGAATTAATATAAAAAATTTATATCAAGAATTAATTAAAAACAAGCTCTATCTGAACCTAATCCACCTTCAGTTAACTTTTCTTTAACTTTTTGATAGAAGTATTTATCTGTTGTTCTAATAAAACAAACATCATTTTGAGATCTTATAAATCTTAATTCTTCTGAATCATCAATTTCCTGACTAACTTGACCATCCATAACAAGAACCGCTTTTTTACCCTTTTTAAGTAATTTAACTTTAATTTCACTTTTATCTGAAACAACAAAAGGCCTTAATCCTAATTTATAAGGACATATAGGAATTATAATAAATGCACCAACTTTTGGATCTACAATAGGTCCTCCAGCAGACATAGAATAAGCAGTTGAACCACTAGGAGTAGATAATATAAGACCATCGGCCCTAAATTCCTCTACAATCTCTCCATCCACACTTACTTCAAAATTTAGCATTTTAGCTGGTTTTTCAGTCATTATCACAACTTCATTTAAGGCAGTGAAAAGTTCTTTACCATGGGAAACTCTTAGTTGAGTTCTTTTTTCCTTAAAATACTCTCCTTTAAGAATAGTTTCAATCTTTTTAAAGGAATCTTTAATATCTAATTCGGTTAAAAATCCAACAGTCCCTAAATTTATTCCCAAAATAGGAATTTCGCCAGTGCTAAGTTTAGTTTGGCCTCTTAAAAGAGTCCCATCTCCACCAAGAGTTATAACCATATCTGTATCAAACTCATTAATATCTTTTACATATTCCGAATAATCATCTTGAATATCCAACCCATTCAGTTCATTAGCTACATCTTCATTATGCTGAGATATATTATATATTAAGTCAGGGATGTCTAGATTATCCTTTTTAACTCTAGATAGTTTTTTAGCTAGTGATTCTTCAATTGAAATATCAATACCTTGATCATCTAAGAATTTTATAAGTTTAGCTGAGAATAAAATAGCTTCTATCTTATCTAACCTACTTACAATCCCAACTTTTTTAATATCAAATGACTTATTATTATTTATAGTGTTTATTATTTTTTTATGAAGTTTAGGATTACTTGATCCAATAACAATAGCTTTTTCTGATATGCTTAACCTGTTTTTTAGTTTATTACCATTTTCATCAGTGATAATTGCACCAGACTCAATAGCTATTAACATTGAAGCAGCAATATCTATTATTCTACTTCCCCTCATATCAATAAAAACATCATATTTACCATTAGCTATATAAGTTAGTTCTAAAACAACAGAACCTAATATTCTCATCCTTCTTACTTTTTTTATTAAGTTAAATACTCCATAACTATTATTCTTAAGAAATGCACCTATAGATAAATTATTAATATTAGTTTCGGTATTAGGCATCATTTTTTTATTATTTAACCATGCCCCTTGACCTTTAACTGCATGATAATAATCTCCACTAGCAAAATTTTTTATAAAACCTAATTCTACATCATCAAGAGAAATATATTCTTTATTAACCTCAGCAACAGCTATAGAAATTCCATAAGCAGATATATTTTTTATAGCATTACTAGTTCCATCAAGAGGATCAACTAAAAACAAAAATCTAGGTTTATCTTTATTATCTATACTATTAGAATCATTTGAATTATTCTGTTCGGAGTTGTAGATATCTTTTAATTCATCAGAGACATTAATATTTTTTACAACACCTCTACCAATTTTTAATTCCCCTATTTCTTCACTTATCAAAATAGAAGTAAAATTAGTATCTCTCAAAACTTTTATAACCTCTTTTTCAGCTATTAAATCAATATAAGATGTTGGAGTTCCATCAGCCCCCATTTTAACAAATTCACCAGATTCATTATTTCCAAAATGTCTCTTAATCTTTTTTTCAACATTCTCAATTATTTTATTGGAAATATTTTTACATAAATCAATGTCTTTGTTTTTCATTTTTATAGCCTCAAGTAATAATAGCAAAAAATAAAAATATAATTAATATGAATTATAATGAATATATATTAACTTAATACCAATTATAATAAATATAGACCATATTAATACTAATTATATCTAATATTAGTTATAGTTATTATATGAATTATAATTATCTATGAATATACTTTTGAACATATATTATTATATTATCATATAATAATTATATAAAGTATAAAATATAAATCCATTGCTTTTTTTAATATATACTTATTGATTTTAATTTTTATCAATAATTTCATCATTTATATAAATAACTGAAGCAACAACAGTCCCCAATTCTTCAACAACATGATTAATTTCTTCAATTACTAATTCATTAATTTTTTCATTACGAACTTTCATCATATATTTAACCATTTCCTCAGCACCCTTTTTGATTTCTTCAGAAGTCTTATTGATCCCTGAATTTTCAACAACACAACCAAGGTTATCTCCAATAGCTATTGCTACAGCAGAAGAAATTAAATCCCCTTTTTTATCTGAGCTTATTGTTGCTAATACACAATTTACCATAGCTCCAGCTTTCAATTTTGGGAGTAAACATGTTTCTGTTTCTTTTTCAAGCATACTTGAAACTTTAATTAAATTAACATCACCTATTCCTGCTTCGAGTAATGCATTATCAAATGAATTAAGTTGAGTTGGACCTTCTGCCTTTCCTGATACAATAGCTACTTTCATTTTATCACATTGTAAATTTAATAAGTATTAACGATATGTTATTAGTAGAAAAATTTTTAGTAAAGATATTTTTTAGTAAAGATATTTTTTAGTAAAGATATTTTATTAAATATATTTTTAATTAGTTTAAATTTAGTAATTTAATAAATTTTTAATTGAATTTTATTAACTTGAATAAATTTTTTATTTTAAGTTAAAATTAATATTATTTTAAAATTAATATTAGTTTAAAATTTATTAGTTTAAATTTTAAATAAAATTCAATTTATCATATTTTAAATAATTTTTAATTAAAATCTAATTTATTTGTGTTTATTATATTTATATTAATTTATGATAATTAATATTTAATTTATTAATTACAAAAGCATTAAATTTATTTATAATAATTATTATTTTAATTTTAATTCTTATTTTTAATTTTTTTATAATAATTAAATTCAATAGAATACTTTATATAAAACTTGATTAAATATAATATTAATCTAATTATATTGCTTATATTAACTACATTTTTGCATATTGAAGTTTATATAAAGTTCATAATAAATATGTGTAAATACACAGTATTATTAATTAATATTAGATTTTATAAGGGGAAAATATTTTTTTAATAAATATATGACCTTAAAATTATTTTAACAAAGATTATATCCTATATGTGGAGGAAAAATAATGTCAAAGAAAGTTGTTGAAGTGAAAACTTTAAAAATAGGAAAATATGTAGTATTGGGTGGAGAAGCTTCTAAAATAACTAGTTTATCAACTTCATCTCCTGGAAAACACGGAGCAGCTAAAGCAAGACTTGAAGCTGTTGGTATTTTTGATGGACAAAAAAGAAGTATTGTTAAACCAGTAGATACTAAAATTGATATCCCAATTATTGATAAAAGAGTTGGACAAGTATTATCTATCATGGGTACTGATGTTCAATTAATGGATATGGAAAATTATGAAACTCTCGAACTTCCTATACCTGAAGAGATAAAAGACCAAATTGTCGAAGGTGCAGAAGTGGATTACATTACTGCTTTAGGAAACATGAAAATAATGAGAGTTAAATAGATAAATGTTTAAATTTATCTAACTAATTCCTTTATTTTAAATACTATTTCTAAATTAATAATAAAATAAATAAAATACTTAATTCTAGCTAATTCCTTTATTTTAAATACTATTTCTAAATTAATAATAAAATAAATAAAATACTTAATTCTAGCTAATTTTTTTATTTTAAATAATATATCAAATTATATAGTAAATTATATATTTAATTCAAAATCTAACAAAAAAATCTTTTATATTGATTATAAAATAATTTATATCATTTATACTAATAATTTAAGATTTATTAATAATAAAATATATATTAATATTTTTAAACACTATTATAAACAAGTTATATCAATATTATAAATTGATAGAAAATTTTAAATTTGCAAATTTAAAAATAATAAATTTAAAAATATATTTATTTTAAAATATTAAAAGGTCATTGTTATTATGCTTTTTAACACTTATAAACCATGGAAGTTTGCTTTTTCGCAAGAAACTGAGGATTTAGATGAAGCTAAAGAAAATAGTTGGGGAATAATTGGTGTACCATTTGATAGCACTAGTTCATATGGCCCAGGATCAAGATTTGGCCCAACAACTGTTAGAGAAGCATCATATAGCTTTGAAAAATATAATATAACATTTAAAAGTAATTTAGATACAGTTTTCTACGATTTTGGAAATATAAATGTTATATATGGAAATTGTAGAGAAACTGTTAAAATTCTTGAAGAAACAATATTAGAACTTCTAGAACATGGAATAAAACCAATAACTATTGGTGGAGAACATAGTATTAGTATAGCTCCAATAAAAGCACTTTCAAAAAAATATAATATTGAAAAAATGACAATCATACATCTTGATGCACATATGGATATTATTGATGAATATCAAGGTGAAAAATGTTCCCATGCAACAATAATGAAAAGAGCGTATGATTTAAATCCAAAAGAGATAATTGAAATAGGAATTAGATCAGCAAGCCTTGAAGAAAAAGATTTTGTTGAGAATAAAGAGAATATAACCATATTTACTGCAAAAGATACAAGAGAAAAATTTGAAAATATTAATAAAAAACTTAATCAAATTAATGTAGATGAACCTGTTTATTTAAGCATTGATATGGATGTTTTAGACCCTTTATACGCTCCAGAAGTTGGAAATCCAATACCAAATGGAATTTCAATAGATATAATTGAAGATATACTAAAAACTTTAGCAAAAAAAAATATAGTTGGTTTTGACTTAGTTGAGGTAGCTACAAGTAAACTTGGAGATTCAACTGCAGTAACTGGATCTAAAATAATATATGATTTCTTATCATTAAATAAATAAAAATCATTTAAAAATAATACTTTTTATCATTAAATAATAAGAATCATTGAAAAATGCTGTTTTTTATAATTAAATAAATAATAATTACAAAAATTAGCTATTTTGTCATTTTAATTTATTTTTTTAACATCAACACTTATTTTACCATTTTCTAAGGATAATATCATTACTGTAGCTTCACTAAAAATTGGAGCAGTTGGACTTCCAGGATTTAAAAGAATAACTTCCCCCATTTCTTCTATAAGTGGCTGATGAGTATGTCCACTTATCAAAACATCAACATCGAGTTCCTTTGCAATATAATACAATTGTTGAGTATCTCCTTTTGGATTAACTTCTCCATGTTTAACTCCAATTTTAACTCCTTCAATAGTTTTTACAATACTTTCAGGAAAATCATTTCCATATTCTCTATCTCTTTCTCCTTGAACAATTAAAACAGGAGCTATTTTTTCTAAATCATATTTTACATCAAGAGAAGTCAGATTACCTGCATGTATAATAAGTTCAACATCTTCAAATAATTTAAATACTTCTAAAGGTAATTTATCCACTTTATCGGGAATAAATGTATCTGAAATTAAACCAATTTTCATAAATAACAAAACCATGATTTCATTTTTATTAATATTATAATTTTAATTTAATTTAATAATAACTAATTTAAAAAAATTAAAAAATAATATACAAATAAAATTTAATGCAATCAAATTCAAATAAATAATATTTCAAACATTATTTATCTATTTTTTTCAGATTTTGCAAAAAAGAATGTCCCTATTACTAGACAGATTACTGTCAATAAAAGTATTGCAGCAAAGTTAATCAATGGATTAAAAATTGGTGTTTGAACACCAGTAACACCCCTTACCAAATCAATACAATAAGTCATTGGCATAATACGACTCAAAGCAAGTAATAGCATATTAGAATCATTTACAGGAATAATTGCTCCTGATAAAAATATTTGAGGCATTATTATTATCATCATTGCGAAATTTGCAGTTTTTGGATTTTTAATTAATCCCATTAAAATCATTGACAATGCCCCAGCTGCAAAACATATAAGTGGCGAAAGTGCCAAAATCAATAACAATTGATCTAATGGAAGGTAAATATTCATAACCAAGCCAACAATGAGTGTTCCTATCATGCTGACTATAGCTACAAAGGTAGATCCTATTATTTTTCCTATGACTAATGAATAACGAGAAATAGGAGATACTAACATTTCTTGAGTAAAGTCTGTTTCATGGTCATCTACAAGTGAGGTCATCCCTAAAATTGTCACCATAAACAACATAGTAACAAGCATTCCCACAAGCATAAATTCACCAAGATTTGCACCTCCCACTATGCCCATCATATTTCCACCAATCATACCCATCATAAAGAGAGGCATAACAAGTGTAACAATTAGCATAGATGGCGATTTAAAAAATACTGTGATATCTCTTGCTACTACTGCAATGATTGAATTTAATTCTCTTGAAATATCTGACTTTCTTTGATTTAAATTTTCGTTCATATTCTTCATGCCTCTACTTCATTTTTTTTATTTAAAAATTCAATATATGCATCTTCTAACATTGGTTCATGAATTTTTATTACACTTAGTTCTGTTTTTAATTGTGCGAAAATCTTTTGTGGTGATTTTGTATAAGGAACAATTATATGTTTGTCTATAATGAAAGGTATATCAAGTTCTGATAGTTCTTGTATCAATTCATCACGATTTTCAGCATCAATGATTAGTTGGGTTTTAAGTAAACTTTCTTTCAATTTTTCTGGAGAAGAGCAGGTAGCAATTTTGCCTTTATTTATAATACAAACATTATCTGCATTTTCGGCTTCATCAATATAATGAGTTGTTAGAAAAATAGTAATGCCATATTTATCACGGATTTCATTAATATATTTCCATAAACTTCTACGACTTTCTGCATCTAATCCTTGTGTTGGTTCATCAAGGAATAAAACATCTGGTGTATGAATTAAGCTACGCATAATTTCAAGTTTTCTTTGCATTCCTCCAGATAAATTTTTTACAGGATTAAACAATGCATCAATGTCAATATCAACCACTTTAGCAAGTTCCATTACTTTTTCACGATAGTTTTTTGGCATTAGATTAAAAGTTGGCCTGTATGTAAACATACCATAAAGACATGCATGAAATCTAATGTTTTCTTCAGCTGTAAGTTGTTTGTCGAGACTAGGTTTTTGAAATATAATTCCTATCTTTTTTCGAACTTCTCTATCTTCTTTATCTATATCAAACCCTGCAATTTTAACTTCTCCCGATGTTTTTCCGAGCGTAGTAGTTAATATTGAAATTGTTGTGGTTTTTCCGGCGCCATTAGGACCTAAAAAAGCGAAAAATTCTCCTTTTTTAACTGAAAAACTTATATTATCGATTGATAATTTTTTAGAACCTTTATAACTTTTAACTAAATTTTTTACTTCTATTACATTATCAGTCATTTCTCTTACCTCCAAAACCTTTAAATTTATGGTGATGGTGATGATGATGGGAAGAATCCCTATTATGAAACTCCCAAAATCTTCTGGAAAAATTATTTTGATTTTCATGTTTTTCAAAGAAACGTTTTCTGAAAAATGCAATATAATCATCCACATCTACTTCTTTTTCAATGTTTTCAATTATTCTTTCTATGTAATTTAGAAGATTATCCTGTTCTTCATCATTCAAACAGCCAAAAAGCTCTTCTAAATAATTATATTCCATATCATCCTCCTCATTAGGAGTAGCTTCACGCCCAGCATCAGTTAATTTTATAACAAATGAACGACGATCTTTTTCTGATTGTTCCCGAATAATGTAACCTTTTTTTTCAAGTTTATTTAGAAGTTCAGCTAATGCTTGTGTACTTATATCAAGTAAGTATCCAAGTTCTTTTTGCATTATTTCTGGTTGCATTTTTAAAAGAGTTAATACTCTTCCTTGTCCTTTATATGGATTAATATCTTTATTTTTATATTTTTGATCCATTTGATCCATATATAAATGACCATATAAATGCATTAGCTCCATAAATTCAGTTGCTAATTTTTTTCTTTTATTAGTCATGATACTACCTTCTTTTTAGTCAAGTTTTTTAATTATTCAGTAAAGTAGACTATTAATTTAACAAGTCTTTAATTATACTATCAAGTATATTATTATATTATCAAGTACTTAAGTATTTTGGTAAGGTGTGTAGTATATAAAAAATAAATTTTGTTATTATTTTATTCATTTTCTTAATTTTTCATTAAAAAATGATTTAAATAATTATTAAATCATTGAAAATAGTAATTTTAGACATTATAAAATATTATCTAGTAAATTATTTAAAAATAATGTCAAATATACATTTTAAAATATTTGATAAAAAAGCCAAATACAAATTTTTTAAAATTTTAAAATTAAAATTTCGAACAGATAAATTATCATTTAACATTTAAGGCAGAGATAATTAATAATACCCTATAAAATTAATAAATATTATTTTTATAATAAATAATATAATTTTAATATATATTTATAAGAATATAATGAAAAAGAGTTTAATGAAAAAGATTTAATTAAAAATAATGAATTAAAATTAGTATTATTATAAAATAATTAACTAAAATCAGTTTTATAAAAAATTAAGGAAAATATTTTATTATAAAAAATTAAAGGAAGAAATATAATTGCTTTTTATAAATAATATACTATATAATTAGTTTAATATTATTTTATGCTATTTTTCTTCCAAAAAATGGTTTATTTTTTCATTTATCTTATTGGTCTATATACTTTTATTTTTATTTTGAAAGTTTTGCCAGATTTTAAATTAATCTTAAACTTTATCTTATTATCCACATACTTATATTTTATTTTTTTATTGTAAACTTTCCATAAATTATATTTCAAGTTTTTATAAATTACATGAGCATTTACAATATCTGAACCAGAATATCCATAGTTTTTAAAAGTCAGCCATTTCATATAAACAATATTTCCATATCTAATAGCCTTACTATACTTCTTTTTAACAAGTCGAACATCCGGCTTAGTAGGAACATCAGAACCTTTAGAAACTGTGTAATTCATAGTATTAGTAAATCCCAAATAATTGCTGTTACCCGAATATTTTACTTCAGCTATAAATTTACCTTCTTTAGATGGAGTGTAAGATAAATTCCAATTTCCATTAGTAGAAGTAAACACATTATATGACTTACCCCCAATAATAACATTAAGAGAAGCTTTATTTATAGGTTTACCATTTTTATCTACAAGAACACCGCGAATAATTGTAGTTTTTCCAGCAGTAGCATTTAAAATAATAATACTAGAATTAGTAGCTAATTTAGACACATTAAAGTTTGTATGATTACTAAATGCAGTGTAATTGTCATTACTCATAAAACTAACAATCACTGGAATATCACCAGTGCGATTAGCAAAATAAGTTAAATTCCAACCACCAGTAACATTAACCGGTACAAAATAATTAACACCATCAATAGTGACATTAACAAAATTAATACCTGTATAATTAGCTAATTGACCATAAATAGCAACATTTTCACCAAAAGTAGCATTAGAAACAATGATACTACTATTTGTGACTACTTTATTTGCAGAAAACTCAAAGTTTACATTTTGATTATCCAAAGTCCCATCAATCAGTTGCACACCAACATTATCAATATTAAATTCGCCAGTAAAATTACTAGTATTATTAACTGAAAACTCTTGTCCATTAAAAGTGCCATTAATTACAAAATAAGGTAATTGATCAACACCATCATTAGTAAGAGTATTATTCAAAACTAGAAACATGAATTTAACACTATCACCAATTTTAAGATTATTCAAACTAGTAAGATTAGTGATATTCAAAATATAATGATTATTAGTATCTATACCAAAAATCAAACTGGAAATATCATTAAAACCCCACCAATTATAATCAAAACTACTATTATCATTAAAACCAGTTATATTAACACCAACAAG
This sequence comes from uncultured Methanobrevibacter sp., assembly GCF_937881195.1. Taxonomy (GTDB): domain Archaea; phylum Methanobacteriota; class Methanobacteria; order Methanobacteriales; family Methanobacteriaceae; genus Methanobinarius. The sequence continues at coordinate 38,970 of NZ_CALGFC010000017.1, forward strand.
AGCCAATACATGATTATATTCAACAGTAACATTGACAAAAGATCCAACATATAATCCTGTAAAATTCAAACCAGCACCATTAGGAGCAAAAATACTATTTCCCCTAATAATAAAGTCAGTTACATCAGTAGGTAAATCTCCCTCATTAGAAAAGAAATAAAACCCATCACCTTTAGTGGAATTTATCTTATTATTAAAAAAGTTGAAACCACAAAGATTACTTTCACTAGAATAAACAAACACCCCATAAAATTCTCCAGTAATATTATTTTTAAGGAAAGTTATATTGGAGTTGTTATTATCATAAGTAGCTAGTAAAAGACCTAAACCAAATATTCCATTGATATTATTATTACCAAAGAAAATAGTTATATTGTTATTACTGTAAGAAGTCAATGCAATACCATATTCTGATGTTCCAATAAGACTATTATTTTCAAAGGTTATATTAGTATTGTTACTGTTAGATACTCCTAACCAGATACCCCATTCAGCCCCAGTAAGATTAATACAAGAAAATAGAACTTTTGTATTATTACCATAATCTAAACCCAAAAGAGCAGCATATCCATATATTCCACTAATATTATTATTTTCAAAGGTCATATTGGTATTATTATTGTTAGATGCATCCATAGAAACACCATTATCTGCTTCTTTGATATTGTTATCTTCAAATGTCACATTAGTGTTATTATTATTGTATACATCCATATAAATACCATAACTTCTTCCAGTTATATTATTATTATTAAAGAATATATTAATATTTTGATTAATATGTGCATCCATATAAATACCACGAGATATTTTTCCAAGGAGATTATTATTTTCAAATATTATATTAAAGTTTTCACAAATAAATCCCCCTAGATTAAAACCATCTAAAATCCCAGTGATGTTATTATTATCAAATATAATATTGACGTTTTTACTATATGGAGTACTCCAAGAAAAACCATTACTAGATGTTCCATTAATAAAATTATTTAAAAATGTTAAATTAGTGTCATTACTATAAGATGTATCTACAGAAATACCATCATGTCCTCCTGTAATATTATTGTTGACAACTGTTAAGTTAAAATTGTTATTGAATTGTGCATATATACTTAAAGCGGAAAATTGATCCATATCAGAGTTGATTCCCCAAATATTATTGTTTATAAAATTTATATTAGAGTTTTTACTATCAGATAACATTAAGTAAACAGTTCTAGAAGTCATTCCAGTAATATTATTGTTATCAAAAGTTATATTAGAGTTGTTAGTGTTAGAGGCATATAAATAAAAACCAGATGATGTTCCATTAATATTGTTGTTAAACAATTTAATGTTGTTTCTACAATCTGGTACATTGATAAAAACACCCTTAGACTTAATTGTGGCATTACTAGATATATTGTTACCTAATAAAGAAACTTCTATAATCACTTGACTATTAGCAGGAGCAGATATATAAACTGCACCATAATTATTGTCAGAAATTAAAGAATTTATTGTGTTGTTTTCAATGTTTATTCCTTTTAAATCAGCACCAGTACTACGAATATCAATACTAATACTAGAAGATGTAATATTATTATCAATAATTGTTAAATCACTACTATTGGATTTAATAGCTGTATCAAAACCACTAATAGTTAGATTGATTATGCGAACATTTGTTGATGTAATATTAAATAGAGTACCAGTTCCTGGCCCATTTATTTTCACATTACCTTTACTATTACCTTTTATAGTTGCATTACGTGTAACATTAATTTGATTGAAATTATAATTACCATCAGCAAGATTAATCACTAAATCAGAATCAGTATCATGATCAATAACACTCTGAAAATCAGAAGTAGTATTATTACTATTAAGATTATAATTCTGTGCACTAACACCAGACAAAGTAAGCAAAAATAAAAAAGTTGAAACAACTAAAATAATTGACATAAAACGCTTATTCATCACAAACAAAATTTTCACCCCCTGATCCAATCAATTATAAAATAAATTTATTTTAAACATAAAATAAAAAGAGTTATTATTATGTTATAATATATAATATGTAAACTACTAGTATAAAAAAGTTACAATTAGAGGTAAAACATTGAAAGCAGAATAATAGTTATTAAAACCTTGAAAATAAAAATAAATAAATAAGTACTACTAATAATGAAAAAAAATTATATGAAAAGTTTAATAAGAATTTTAAAAAGAAATGAATGATTTAATATAAATATTATTTTTTTAAATTTAAAAACAAAAAAATTAAAAGAAATAAAAAGTTTAAAAAAATGAAAAAAATCATCCTCATACTTTTATATTCTTCATATAAATAAGTGTTTTTATAGGAACCCAATTCTTACCAGAAGTATAACTTACAGTATTTCCCCCACCACTAAAAACTTTAGCATAGATTGTTTTATAAGAATATTTATCTGAAAACTTACCTAAATTATAGTTATAAAACATATATTTGATTTTAGCTTTGGTTATATATTGTTTGTCATAAATAGTACCATGACTATAAAATGAAGTCTTATATTTAAAATATTTAGACTTTTTATAATCAGCTTTATCAGTATAGTAATTTATTCCTTGTTTCCAACCTATAGTATGGGTTACTTTTTTAATAGGAGTATTTTTTACTACAGTTTTTCCAAAAACATCTTTATTACTTATTTTAACTTTATAATGAGTTGTTTTGCTTGCACTAGAAGGGGCTAAACATAAAACCATTACAGCTAAAAACATTAACCCCAATATCATTGCTTTTTTATTATTCATATAAAATCGCCTTGTATATATTTTTTATTTACTAGATAATAAAATTTTTCAGAATGAATAGGGAAATTATTCATTTAAATTATTTATCCAATAGCCTAATAGATCTAAAATAATAACTATAAAAAATTATTAAAAATACAAATTAAAATTATTAAAAATACAAAGTTTTTAAATATAAATTTATTAAGAAAATATTAAATAAAAAAGAGTATCATATTAAAAAAAGAAAATTTTAAATTAAAAAAGAAAAAAAATGGAATTATGAAGTTGTTAGTGTAACTACTCCATAAGCTGCTGTGGTTGAGCCTTCTTTAACAACTTGACCATCTTTTAATATTTGAACTTCTAGTAATGCAGAACCTCCACCATTTTTTTGAATAGCTAATGATACTATGTTTGATTCAACATTTTTAACATCGATTGTATCATTTCCAACACCATCATAACTAGAAGAATCTATAGAGCCAATACTTCCTGACCATGAGTCATCAGTTATTATTTTAACTTGATAACCACTAGCTGCAGGATTTTGATTAGAATCTGTTGAAACATTTGTGCCTATTTTATCTGGGGCAAACATTCCCATTGCAGCCAATATTAGTAATACACCTATACAACATACAATTATAATCCCAAACATTCCTTTTTTCTGTTTATATATTGGTATTTTTTCTTTTGTTTCTTTTTTTGGATTTTTATCTTCATTCAATGCCCTACACCTCAATTATTGTTATTTCAAAAATATTTCAATGAATGAAAGAAATCTTTTTATAAAAGAAATCTTTTTATAAAAAGGATTTTTTAATTAACTAAAAAAATTTTTAATAGATAAAGAGATATTTGATTGTCTTAACCAATATCATTAATCCTATTCCCCCAAGAATGCCATTAAAAAATCTAAGAGTATTATTACTTTCTCTAAGATTTAAAAATTGTGTTAATCCATCTATTATAAATGGAATTAATAGCATTATCGCCAATATAGTAGTATTTAATGTGTATTGAAATGCTATAAAAAATGCAAGAATAATATAAATAAAACCACTTAGATAAAAACCAGTACATCTTGAACAAACTGGTAAATAATATTCTTTAACCTTGAAACTTCTTTCAGGTTTTTGATGACATAAATATTTAAAAATATTCATTTTAAACCAAATTAATTTTTTTACAATTAATTTTTTTACTATTATTTTTTTTACTATTATTTTTTTTATTAAAATTATTATTTAACCCTTTCTATTTAAATTCCTAAAATTATATTATATATAACTAAAGAAATAATCTACATATTGATAACTTACTAACTAAATAAGATCGCCTAAAAAACTTTTATTAAAAATATAGAATCTTATACAAATAAATAATATATTATCTACTAATAATAAAGCAAATATAAAAATTAGGAAGATTTTTTAATATTTTAAAAATTTATTATTTTTAAATATATTAAATAATATTTTAAATAAATATAGATATAATAAATATTAAAAATTATATTATTAATATAAATAATAATATTCATATCTATAAATAAATATTATAATTTAAAACAAACCCAATAATTGTTTCTAGTTTTATTTTTAGCCTATTTTATAATAAATAGATATTTTTTATCATTATTACAAATAATCTAGAATTACTCCTTAATTTATAATAGAAATATTTTTTAAAATGATATTTTGATAGATATTAAAATGATATTTTGATAGATAATTTTATAAATAGTGATTAATATATTGAAAATAAGTATAAAAGAATAACAGATTAGAATTAATTTTTTAGTAATTTTTATAATGTTTTTTGTTGTTAAAGCTATATTAATTATAATAACTATCAATACAACAAGAAAAATCTTGAAAATATTAAAGATAATGAATTTTCAAATGAAAAAATATTATTTCATAAAACTTATTAAGTCATTAGGTGAATTTATGCGTATTGTAGCTGCAATCGGTGGATCTATATTAATAAAAGAATATAACTATAAGAAATTTCAAGAGTATGCTGAAATTTTAGGAAATTTAGCTAAAGAACATGAGATTTTTGTTGTTGTAGGTGGTGGAAAACCTGCAAGAGATTATATTCAAATTGTTAGAGATCTTAATTGTGGTGAAGCTAAATGTGATGATATTGGTATCGAAGTTACAAGAATCAATGCAAAATTAATGCTTTTAACCTTAGAAGATAAAGCTTATCAAAAAGTTCCACATAATTTCCAAGAAGCTTTAGAATACTCCGCTAGTGGAAAGATTATTGTAATGGGTGGTACTGAGCCAGCACATAGTACCGATGCGGTTAGTGCAATTTTAGCTGAATATGTTAAAGCAGATATTTTAGTGAATTTAACCTCTGTTGATGGAATGTATACTAAAGACCCCAATAAATATTCTGATGCTGAATTAATAGAAGAGATTACAGCTGATGAAATGTTAGAAGCCATAAAAGGAAAAGATGTTAAAGCTGGAACATACGAATTTTTTGATATGACCGCTATTCAAATGATAAAACGTTCCTCACTTGAAACTGTTATAGTTAATGGCGAAGATCCAGAAAATCTAGTTAAAGCTATCAATGGAGAAAAAATTGGAACTAGAGTTGTTCCCAGTAAAAATTCTTAATAAAGTTATTTATAAATAACAATAGTATTTATAAATAATAGATACAATTATCATTAGAACTAATCTTACTGTTTAAATGAATTTTATATAAATTAAATATAATAAATTAAATTTAATGAATTAAATACAAAGGTGAAATAATGGTTGATATTCATAAACATTGTCCTGTTTGTAACACTCCTATTCCTTTAGAAGAGACTACTTGTTCCCCCAAATGTCAAGAAATTTTGGAAAGTAGACAAGCACAAATGAAAAGAAGTAGAGTAATCTTATTTGTTGTTATGGTAGTATTCATAGTAATATTTGCATATATGATGTTTTTTAAGTAAGTTTAATTTTTATATAATAAACTTATTTATTAAATTATATAACATACTATTTTTTATTAATTTTTAATTATTTAATTTTAAACTTTTTTTTAATATTTTTTAATCTTAATATTTTTATTTTATTTTTTATTATTAACTTTTTATCTTATATTTTATTCTTAGATTTTTATTTTATATCATATATATAAAATTTAATTAGAAATATTTAATATATTCTAAAATTATATATAAATGATAAATAAATTATAATTTAACTATAAATAAATTATAAATATAAAAATAGTTAATAATAGATTAATAAAATAATAAAACATGATAAATTTGTATCAAAATCAGTGAGGGTGTTTTAAATGTTGTTATCATCTACAAATACATTGGGAATTAAAGAAATTGTTGAATATCATGGTTTAGTTACAGGTGACTCATTAATTGGTTCTAATGTATATAAAGATCTATTTTCAGGTGTACGTGATGTTGTAGGTGGACGGACTTCAGCTTATGAAAAAGAGTTAGAAAAAGCTAGAGAGTTGGCTTTAGATAGTATGAAAGATAAGGCAAAAGAATTAGGTGCAAATGCAATTGTTGGACTTAAAATTTCCTATAATAATCTCGGAGGAACAATGGGAAATACTATCCTTGTAACAGCATATGGAACAGCTATTTCATATAAAGACTAAAAATCTTGAAAAAAAGTAATTACTTATAATACAAATTTATCATAAATTTAAATTTAATTATAATATAAATTGAAGATTTAAGTTTAAAACAAATATATAAAACACTGATTCAAATGATTCTAACAGAATATAGAAAAGCAAAACTTAAAGACATAGCTTATGCCACCCTTTTTATATCAATTGGAACTGCAATAGGAGTTATTTCTCTTGTTTTATTTTATGCATTCCATATAGCTATTTTTGGATTTAATCTAGGTCTTATTTTTTCCCCAATCATTGCAGGCATTAGTGAAACATATCTAGCAAAAAGATATTATGGAAAAACAACTGGAGCTGTCAGTGCATTCATATTGTTCTTTATAACAGTATTCTATGGATTTATTTATATAAATAATAGTCTTGGATTGAATTTAATAACTGTTGGAAGTGCAGCAGTTATTTTACAAGCAGCTTTCCCCATATTCATCAATTATTTCTTAGTAGTGGTTCTTTTAGGAGTATTATCTTATACTTTAGGGATTTTCAAAAAATTCATTGACTATATACATATTTCTTTAAAAAAGTTGTACTATAAATTACGTGGAAAAGAATATGTTGAAGAGACAAGTGAAATGGATTATAATCAAGATATGAAAAGAGTTGATGTAAATAACCTCGGAATTCTTTTTTTAACAATAGATTCAATTCAAAACGAAAATATAAAAAAGTTTAATGGAGTTTTTGAAGGAGAAATTTTAATACAAACAAAAAAATCATTAACAGAAAATAAGAAAATTAAAGATACTGAAGTGTTAATAAAAAACCTTGAAAAAGCAAAAGAACAAGCTATAATAAATTTATCTAATAATGCAAAAAATGCAGGTTGCAATAGTATTTTAGATTTAGAAATTCAATATGATACTTTGAGTACTCTTAAAGAAGATAATATCCACATTGTTGCTCGTGGAACTGGTGTGGAATTGTCTAAATAAAATATTTATTAATTATTTATAATTAATTGAATTAATAACATCCAAATTATTAAATCCCAAAAATATAAGATATCGGATCTAATCCTAACATTTTAATTCCCATATAAATTAATAAAATGGCAAAAATTTGATTTAATCTTTTTTCAGGAATTTTATATACTAATTTTGCTCCTAAATAAGCCATTGGGACTGAAAAAGTAATTATAACTCCAAAATTAACTAAACTAATATATCCTAAGGAATAAGGCAAATTATTAACACCAAAACCAGAGAAGATATAAGATAATGTACCTCCTATAGCAGTTAACGATATAAAAATAGAAGATAATGCAATAGATTTTCTAAGTGAAAATCCTAAAAAAATAAGTATTGGAACTAAAAACACTCCACCACCAATTCCAAGAAGGCCAGAAGAAAATCCAACTAATGTTCCAAATATAATAGAAAGTTTCAAACTGGGATTGGGATTATTTTCATTAATTTGATTATTTTCACATTCTAAATTATTATTTAGTTTTTTAAAATCATTATTTTCAATTGGAAAACTATTATTTAACTTTTCATAATTATTATTTTCATTTTTAAGCATAGTATTCTCAAGTTCAGAATTATTACTAAATTTTTCAGAATTTTTAGAATTTATATTATTCTTATTCTTTGATAAATTTCTACTAAAAATCATAAATATAGCTTTGAAAATAAGGAAAAATCCCAAAATGCTCCCAAGTATATCGAAAGGAAGATGTGAAGATGTTATCCCTCCTAAAATACCTCCAAACATCCCAAATATTCCTAAAATAATTCCAATTTTTAATAAACCCTTAGATTCTCTTTGATGACTGTAAGCTCCAGATATTGCAGTAGGAATAATAATTGCAAGACTTGTTCCAAGGGATATCCTTAAAGCTAAATCAGGATCAATGCCCATAGAAGTTAAAAGGAAATATTGAAGAGGGACCATTAAAAATCCTCCCCCAATGCCGAGTAATCCAGATAAGATTCCTGCGAAAATCCCAATAATCATTAATAAAATAATATACTCCATAAAAAGAATATTTACACCCCAAAATCTATATCAAAAATGGAAACATGTGAAAATATATGTATCTTTAGTTATATTAATTGTTTGATATTAAAAATAATTAAATTAGATATTAAATTTTATTATATATTACTAACTTTTTAGAAAGTTACAAAAACCAATAGATGTTTATTAGATTACTAAATTATATAAGAGTCATAAACCAATATAATTATAAAAATAATATTTAAAAAAATAATTAAAAAAATAATTAAAAAATCAGTTGAATAGTTAGATAAATTAAAAATAAGCTAATTTAAAAGGATTACTTGAAAATATACTTTTAAAAATTCTAATTGTAAAAATATTATAAATATAAGAGACCGAACATGAAAATAGATAAATATATTTTATTTGGAATTTTATTTATATTTGTAGCCATATTAATCTTTTTTACAGATATTTTCAATCCATTTATAAGACCAATAACACATTTATTTTTAATGGGTTCTTCAAAAGGAAAAGACATATTATTTTTCTTAATATTAGGTTTATTTTTAATATTAAGTCAATTATTTGAATATGACCATATTTTTAAAGAAAGCAAGCATATTAAAAAAATAAAATCTAGCAAAATTTCATCCATATTTAGATTAAATAATAACACTTACATAAAAATTTCATTAATTCTTATTATAGTTACATGCATTTGTGGACTTTTAATGGAATTAATAATAAGATACCAACTAGGAATTTCCCCATTTACAATTTTTGTATCAATGGATCCTACTCCAACAACTACAAGCATATTACATTCACATATATACAAATCGGTTATTGGAGGAGTTATTGGTTTTTTCCTTTCAATTATGTCTTTAGGAGTTCCTGTGGGCGTTAATACAGGAGATTCTTTATACCAATATGTTCCAAAAATAGCCAATATTATAATAATAATTTTACCAATAATATTTATAACACAATTAAATTCAATGAAAAACCGTTTAGATCCAAGTAGAATACTTTTAATATTTGCATCAACAATAGGACTAATTGGAATATTTGATGGAGGACTATTTTCAGTACCTTGTGCTGGAGCAATATATGGAATGCTACTTATATATTTTGATGGGGATGCATTTGATTACTATGTATTAAAAATATTTAATAGTTTACATATAATTAATAAAGATGAAAAATATCTTGAAAATGTCAGAAATAAGGTTAATTTTTCCTATAGTGATATTAGAAGATTCATACCACATATTTTTTTAGCTTTAATAATTTTATCTGCTATCTCAATTGCAATAATTGGTACAGATACAGAAAACTATAAAATTGAGATAATAAATCAAACAAATTCCATTTCAGAATTAAATAATAGTTTAAGCCAATATTCTGTTATATCTATTCAAAATAACGATGATAAAACTTTAATTTATATTTCTCCAAAATATAATGAAATGAAACTTCTCAATAATTTGACAAAATCACTTAAAAATCAGGGCGATGCATTTTCAATGAGCTGGAACTTTTATTCATACCTTCCTAGAAATAATACTAATTTAACCAAAAATATATAATTTTGAAAGCATATAAAATATAAATATAAATTTAAGTAATATTATTAATAACATAATTTAATTAAAAGTTAAATTTAATCATAGATCAAAAAAAGATAAATAAACTAAAAATTAAAATAAAAATAAAGATTGAATTTGAATAAAAATTGAATTTAAATAATAAAATATAACTAAATATTAAAATAATAATAAATAGAACTAAAAATTATCTAAAATAATTAATTAAAATTATTAAAAATACTTAAAATAGTTTGATTAAAATGAAGCTCAGTATTATTATCCCAACATATAACGAAGAAGAATATCTTCCTAAACTATTAAAAAGTATTAGATTACAGGAATTTGAAGATTACGAAGTAATTGTAGCTGATGCTAACTCTTGCGACAATACTATTAAAATTGCCGAACATTATGGATGTATTGTAGTTGAAGGAGGAATGCCAGGAGTTGGAAGAAATAATGGAGCTAAAATTGCTAAAGGGGAAATACTATTATTTTTAGATTCTGATTTAGAACTCACCAATAATTATCTTATTGAAACAATCCACGAATTTGAAAGTAATGATTTAGATATTGGAATTACACAAATAAATCCAATATCTGAAAAAAAAAGAGATAAAATTCTCCATGACTTAGCTAACTGGTTTATGATAGCTTTTGAAAAGATAAAACCTCATGGAGCAGGATGTTATGGAATAATATGTAAAAGAGAACTTCATGAAAAATATAATGGTTTTGATGAAACACTGACATTTGGAGAAGATACTGATTATATTGAAAGAATAGGTAAAGATAATAAATTTAAAGTTCTAAGGAACCCCATAATTAATGTTTCAACACGTAGACTTGAAGAGGAAGGTTTAGGTAAACTAGCAATGCAATATGGTAAAAGTACATTTAATGACCTTAGAGGAATAAGAACTAGTGCTGAAGAATTAGAATATGGTTTTAATCACTTTCCTAAAGATTCAATAGAAAAAGAAGACTTAATGGCTAAAATCAGGAAAATATCTGATAACCACTCCATAGTGAAAAGTGAAGATTTGGAATATATGGATAAAAAAAGGATAGAAGATAGAAAAAGTATAGAAGATAAAAAAAGGATAGAATCTTCTATAAATAATAAGGAAAATAAAAACAAAGATTCTAATAATAACAAAAAATACAATAATAAAAATAATTATAATAATTATAATAATAATATTAATAATAATATTAATAATAATAATATTAATAATAATGCCACTACTATTAGTATCTATGAAAACAAAGAAAATAACTTAGAGATTATTAACACATCCCTTCAAAAAATTAATCAAAAGAAAAAGATATTTTATGCCGTGTGTGGGGAAGGAATGGGGCATGCTGTTAGAAGTGCAGTAATATTAGAAAAGCTAACAAAAGAAGAAAATAAAGACAAATATGAAATATACATATTTTCAAGTGATAGAGCATATAAATATTTGAATAGTAAGTTTGATAATGTATTCGAAATTGGTGGTTTTAATACCGTTTATGAAAATAATGAAGTAAAGAACAAAAGAACTTTATTAAATGCAATTAAAACTACACCAAATAATTTAAAAGAAAATTATGGAATATTATTTAAAAAAGCTAGAGAAGTTAAACCAAATATAATAATATCTGATTTTGAAAATTATTCAAGTATTCTAAGTAAAATTATAAATGTTCCACTAATAAGTTTAGATAACATTCATATGATAACACAAACATTGGTAGATTATCCTCCTTATCATAGACAAGACATGTTAAAAGCAAAAAGTGTTATAAGATCATATATAATGAGGCCAAAAAGATACATTTTAACTAGTTATTTTTTCCCAAAAATAAAAAATCCTGATAAAGCAGTCATTTATCCCCCAGTAATAAGAGATAAAATAAAAAATCTTAAAACTAAATATGATGACTATATATTTGTTTATCAAACTAGTGATTCTAATAAAGAACTTATAAAAACACTAAAAGAATTTGATGAAAAATTCATAGTATATGGATTTAATAAAGAAGGAAATGAGGAAAATTTAACTTTTAGAAAATTTAATGAAGATAAAATATATGATGATATGTGCAATGCAAAAGCAGTGATTAGTAATGGTGGTTTTACCTTAATAAGTGAAGCTATCTATCTAAAAAAACCTATATATAGTATCCCCGCTATAGGAAATTTTGAACAACTACTTAATGGATTTTATATAGATAAATTAGGATATGGCGAAATGCATGAAAAAATTAATGTTTCAACACTAAAAAGTTTTCTAAATAATTTAAAAAAATACCAAAAAAATCTTTATAATATTAAAAATAGTGATAATTCCGAAATAATTCAAGAATTAGAGAGATCTATTGAAATATTTTCAAAAAAATACTAAAAAACTGTTTTAAAAATCAGAAAAATTAATAATTAAATTAAAAAATAAAATATATTAAAAAATTATTAATATATAATCTTAAAAATAGCTAAAAAATGACTTGAAAAGCTAAAACAATTTAAATAATAATTTTAAATAATTAAAAAATAATTAAATAGCTAAAAAGTATAAAATAGCTAAAAAGTAACTTGAAGATTCAAAAAATAAAATTAAAGAGTTACACCCATTTCAAGTTGTTCTGTAAGTTCTTTATATCTATTTCTTATTGTAACTTCAGTAACCCCAGCAATATCTGCAACATCCCTTTGAGTTTTTCTCTCACCCAAAAGAACTGAAGCAATATACAATGCAGCAGCAGCCACACCAGTAGGACCCCTACCAGAAGTAAGTCCTTTTTCCATAGCTTTTTCAATTATTTCAATAGCTCTTGATTGTACTTCACCAGAAAGGCCAAGTTCACTTGCAAATCTTGGAACATAGTCCACAGGAGAAGTAGGAGGTAATTTTATATTTAGTTCCCTAGTTAAGAATCTGTAAGTTCTTCCAACTTCTTTTTTACTTACTCTTGAAACTTCAGCTATTTCATCAAGAGTACGTGGAACATTACATCTTCTACATGCTGCATAAAGAGAAGCTGCTACAACGCCTTCTATACTACGGCCTCTAATTAATTTATTTTCTACTGCACTTCTATAAACAACAGAAGCTGCCTCTCGAACACTTCTTGGAAGACCTAATCTTGAAGAATCCCTATCAAGTTCACTTAAAGCAAATGCTAGATTTCTCTCTGTAGCCCCAGAGATTCTAATCTTTCTTTGCCATTTTCTTAACCTATACCATTGAGCCCTATTTCTTGCAGGAATATCTCTACCATATATATCCTTATTCCTCCAATCAATCATAGTACTTAAACCTTTATCATGTATAGTATAAGTAATTGGAGCACCTACTCTAGTACGTTTATCTCTTTGTTCATGATCAAATGCTCTCCATTCTGGACCCATATCTACAAGATTTTCATCAATAACAAGTCCACAACTAGCACAGACAACTTCAGCCCTCTCATAATCCCCAATGAGATTTTCTGATCCACATTCAGGACATTTATTTTGTTTTTCTGTATCAGAAACATCATCCTGCATTCTTTTTTTTGCAGAAACATTTTCTATAGGTTTTCTTTCAGAAAACTTAGTTTTTACTTCTTCTTTCGTGCTATTACCCCGTATTAGTTTATTATTAATTATTTTTAATTAAAAATTATAATATTTATTGATTAAAAATTAAATCAACTTTTATAATATTAATTATTAAATTAAAATCTTTGATTAATCATTAATTTAAGAATAGATAATTTAAAAATATGTTAAATTAAATCATTATTATTTGTTAATTTAAAAAACTTATTAATATAAAAAATTTTATTTAAAAAAATTTTCAATAATTTTAATAATAATAATAATAATAATTCTAATTATTTATTAATTCAAAAAAATTGAATATTACATTCTAAATAAAATCAAATAAGTTAGAATAATTAAAATAATTAAATAAGTTAGAATAATTAAATTTAATTAAATTATAAGATAAATTAACTATAAACCTAAATAAAGTGTTTAATTTTTAAATTAGAAAGCCATTATAAACAAATATGATTAAATAAAATTATATTTCTATACAGTAATCTTATAATGATATTGTTTACATCAGTCAATTGTTTCTTCTAGTATTTTTATTCCTTTTTTTGTTTTTATTATTAGTATTTTTACTTCGTTTATTATTTTTTCTATTTTTAGTTTTAACATTACTTTTTTTATGTCTATTCTTGCTGAATTTTCTATTTTTAGGATTTTCAGAAACATATAAATCTTCACCAATTGAATCTCTAAATTCATCAAGATTAAAAGACTTAAAAATCCCTACTGAAATATATGGCTCTTTTGTAGGTCCAAAAACATTTATAATTTTGCCTATTTTATTTTTATCTTTATTAAAAACAGAAGCCCCAGAAGGAGGTGACTGTGAAGACCTAGCTATTAATCTTCCAGAGTTAGATATGTGAGAAATATTTCCTAAAAACTTCATAAAATCAAACTTAAAAATAAATAATTATTATATCACACATATAATATACATTTTATCATATATAAATCTTCCGATAGTATTATATATAATTAATGTTAATTATTTAAATATATTTCTATTTAATTAAAACCAAAAAGACTTATTTTAAGATGTCAAATATCAAATAGTTTACAATTATAATGTCATTTAATAAAAAAACACAAAATACTATTAATGATTAATATAAACAATTAATAAAATACAATTAAAATAACAATATATCAAATGAAAAAAAAATTTTAATAAATAAAATAAATTAAACCTATTTATTTATTAAATATATACAAATTTATGAAGTATTCATTAACCTATTTTTCATTATGTTATGTGCATTTATTTCAATAGTATCATCTATCGCATTTAAAGATGAAATATTCTCAGTTAAATAATCAACATCATAATTATTCTTCAAAGCATTTAATATCATATAATCGGCAATATGGGGATTTTTAGGCAATATTGGTCCATGTAGATAGCTACCAATAAAATTCTTGTAAACCAAACCCTCTTTTCCATCTTCACCATTATTTCCAAAACCTATTTTAACATCCCCAAGAGGATCATATTTATGATAAGTTCTTCCTCCATGATTTTCAAACCCAATAATGTCACTTAAATCATGATTTTGCTTTAAATTAAATGCCATATCTAATTTTAAATTATTTGAAATCAATATATCTCCAATAAGTCTCTCTTTTTTACTTATGGTTTCCATTTCAAAGATTTCAAGGCAAGAAATTTTTTCATTATAAGGATTAATATAATAATTACCAAAAATTTGATAACTACCACAAATAGCTAAAAGAGGTTTTCCCTCCTCAATAAAATTCTCTAAAGAGTTTCTATGATTAAGAATATGATTTGAAATAATATTTTGTCCACTATCAGACCCTCCACCAATGAAAATCATATCTGAATCTTCAAGAGATATTTCTTTATCAATTGTAAAATTTTTGATGTTAATATCGATTCCTCTCCATTCACATCTCTTTTTAATACATATCAGATTACCCATATCCCCATATGTATTTAAAATATCAGGATACATATTAACTACTTCAAGTTTCATATTACTAATCCTTATTTTATAGACATTTATTATTATTATTATTATTATTATGCATAATTATGATTATGAATTATGATTATGATTATGATTATGACTAATTATCATTTTGAAATATCATTAAATTTAGATTTTTCTTTCAATTCTTTTAATAAAAATTTTCTTACCTCAGGAACAGCTGTAAAAGTTCCAATAATATAAGATTTTACATCTTCATCTAATATTTCTTTAATAGGTATTTTAACATCACTTGCTTCTTTTGAGACATATTTTTTTATTTTTTCTGTATTGAAATTACTATATTTCAATCTTAAAACAGCTTCATTTGCCCTTGTTCCAGAACAATAAAAATAATTTATATTTTTTATATCACTTATCTGTTCAAAATCTGCATCCCAAATCCAAGATATATCTCTTCCATCTGCAGGAGCATCATTAATCAAAAACATGACTGATTTAGGTTCTTCATCATAAGAAAAACTATTAAAAACTTCACTTAGTCCTACAGGATTTTTTGAAAGAACTAAAACTACATCTTTATTAGGGAATTTCATAGTTTCCATCCGTCCTAATCTATAATCAAAGTTCTCAACTTGCTTCTGAACATATGAAATATCAAAATTTTCAGATAAACATAAAGAAATAGCAGCTAAACAATTATAAATATTATATATTCCCATATATTTAAATATAAATTTATTTAAACTTTCTACATTATTTTTATTTTTTATTTCATCAGAAATATTAATTTTAAGTTTAAATTCATAATTATTATTTTTAATATCAATTGAATCTGCGCAATAATCAATTTTTGGACGTTTGACTCCACAATTATTACAATAATAATCTCCAACATTACCATAACTTATAAAATTATAATTCAAACGATTTCCACAGTTTTTACAAAATATAGATTCTGCAACACTATGATTAATTTTAGAAAACTTATTTTTATTGAATCCATAGTATATTTTTTTATTAGGTAATTTATTAAATTGAGTTGTTGAAGGATCATCAGCATTTAAAATTAGAGTAGAATCGACAGTTTTCAAAGTATCATAGACAAGATGAATAGTATTTTCAACTTCACCGTATCTATCAAGTTGATCTCTAAAGAAATTAGTTAATATAACATAATCTGGAGAAAAGTTATGAATTACATCTGGAATTGAACCTTCATCTACTTCAAATATCCCCCAATCATAAGAACTTTTATTATTTACAATAAATGAAGTTACTACTCCTTGAATCATATTAGCTCCTTTAAGATTAGAAACTAAATTATTATATTTCCCACCAATAATATGATTTGTTAGATTGTTAGTAGTTGTCTTTCCATTTGTACCAGTAATAACAACAGTTTTATCACACTTTTTAGTTAAATCTTCTAAAATATTAGGGCATATTTTAATTGCCACTTTTCCAGGTAAAGCTGTTCCTTGTCTCCCCGTAATTTGTAAAACAAAGTAAGCAAGTTTTCCAGCTAAAATTGCTATATTTCTTATAATTGTATTAGTCATATTTTATCATAAATACTATTGTTAGATATAATATAAAAATCTATTGAAAAATTGTATTTTCTCAAGCTTTTTAATATAAAGTAGATAAAATAAACTATTTAAAATTCAATACAACAAAAGATAATAGTAGAAATAAATAGAATAAAAAATATAGAAAATATAAAAAATATAATAAAAAAATTCTAAATAAATAATAAAATGAAATCTAGAAAAATTAATCCAACATTCCAAATAATATTTATTGTAAAAAATAACCCAAAAATATATTAAAACTATGTTTTATTTTTCTTAAGTTTATTTTTATACCCATAAACACAAATTCGTTTATTATAATTTTTACCTAACTTATTACTAAAAACAACATTGAGATTACCAGCAATATTCATCCCATGAACACCACATAAACGAGCAACATTTTTTTTCAACTTATTTCGATCACCATTTACCTTAAAACCATAATTTTTATTCTTATTAACTACATTACTAGTAACTTTGTTAGCATTTCCAAAGACTCTAATACCATGAACCCTATTCTTGTTAGCTGTGTTTTTATTTATTATGTTTTGATGACCATAAACATATATCCCATATTTTTTGGATTTGATTTTATTATTATTTATATTATTTTTAAATCCATTAGAATAAATACCCTTTTTCCCATTTTGTATTTTATTATTCATAACCTTGTTTTTATGACCTTTAAGATAAACACCATAAACTTTTGACTTTATAACATTTTTAAGTAGTTTATTATAATCTCCCATTATATAAATACAATTTTTACTGTTGGAAATCTTATTATATTGAATATTATTACGACTTCCTTGAACTTTTATCCCATAAGATTTAGATCCATTAATAATATTATTAAATTTAATACTATTATAATCACCATTCACCCATATACCACAATATAACGACTTATAAATGTTATTATAAGTTATATAATTATTATCAAACTTAATATAAATACCAAAATAGTTATTTTTCAAAGTATTATTAGTAATAGTATTTTCACCATCATAAGAACTAATACCTGCACCGCCAACATGATGCACGTAATTATTAAAGACTTTATTATAATTTCCAGACATTATACTAATACCATCACGATTAATATTATAAGCAGTATTATTAAAAATTAAATTACTGTCACCATAAATATCAATACCTTCCCTATCACCATTTGAAACAGTGTTAAAAGATATTTTACTGAAATACACAGATTCCAACAACATACACATTTCATGATTACTGATTCTATTCTTTGTAATTATTAAATTATCACCATCATTTATATAAAGACCATTGCCCATCCAATTATTAAGTATCTTATTAGAACTAATAAGAGAATCAATAATTGAAGATATGTAAATATTATTATAGCCATTACTCTCAATTAAATTGTTAATTATACTAATATTATTCGCATCTTCGAGATAAATACCCTCAAATACACAACCAAAAATATGATTATTATTAATTATAACATTATATAAAGAATTTATATAAAACCCATAACCTGCATTATTAGGATATCCACTAGATTCTACAATATTATTCATTATTTTAGAATTTCCAACATCATATAATTCCATACCACTAAGTGCTGAATTTTTAATAGTATTATTTAAAATCAACCCATTAGTTAATATATCTATGTAAATACCAACTTCTTTAACATTATAGATAGTATTTTTAGAAATATTTACATTATCAGTAGAGAACATCCAAATACCATTACCTCCACAATCAACAATCGAATTATTATACAAAATCCCATTATTAAGTGCAAATATGTAAATTCCAGAGTCATTAGAAGTTATTCTATTATTAGATATATTTAAATTAGAAAGAGTATCTCCATCAATACCATTAGTACCTGAATTAATAGTATTATCAAATAAACTAATTCTATCAGTATCAACTAAATAAATACCAAGCCCATCAGCATTAATAGTATTTTTACTAATATTAATATTATTTATATCATTTCCTGAAAACCCAGAAAAAGCACCATAAATAGTATTATTAGTAAAAGAAATACCATTTGAGGAATCTAAAGAAACACTATCCCCCTCAGAATTAATAAAATTATCATTTATATTCATTTGATTAATATTAGAACTTGAAATTCCTCTTTCTCGAGAGTTTAAAACTTTATTTTTATTCAATTTAACATTAGAACTATCATAAATAGAAATACCATCATTTGAACCATCAACAGTATTATCACTTACTTCAACATTAGGTGCATTATCAACAAAAATACCATCACCATCAACATTACTAACCTTATTACCAGTTAAATTCAAATTTTTAGAATTATGAGTACTAATACCAGAACCAGAAACATCACTAATATCATTATTCTCGATAGTGAGATTATCACTTGTATCAGTATAAATACCATCACCATCAACATTACTAACCTTATTACCATTAATTTTACTATTGTTAGATTCAGAAAGATGAATACCTGAATCAACACCACTTATATTATTAGTAGAAATATTCACATTATCCGATTCATAAACTGAAATACCACCACCAACTGAAGAGTTAATAATATTATTCACAATATTCAAACCATCAACATTATCAAAATTAATAGCTAAATCAGAATCACCAAAAGTATTATTAACAACAGAAACATTGCTAATGCCTGAACCAGTAACACCAATAAAATAGTTTAAAATAGTAAACCCATTAATCAGAACGTTATCCTCAGATATAGTAAATGCAGTATTAGCTGGATTATCACCAAGACTCCCATCAAGAACAACTCCAACATCTGCAACAATAAACATAGCACGATCAATCAACAAATCAATACCACTATAAAAACCACCAAAACCAGTGAAATTAAAATGCAAAACATCAATACTAATATCACTATCAAGTGCATTCTGAATATCCTCATTAGTCCAAGATTCATTAATAAATAAAGAACCTGCACTAACACATGATAGAGAGAAACTTAAAACAATCAAGATAGCCAATATTATTATACATTTTTTACTAAATAACAATTTAATCACCTTAAATACTATATGATATTCATGTTTTTATGTTTCATCAGGGAATCCAAAACTCTCAAAATGGATATTATCCTTATTATTTTTGAAGTTATTCTTCACAAATTTATTATTCTTATTATTATAATTTATAGCAAAGTTATTATTATAAAGATTATTCTTATACAAACAATTGCCTGAATTATAAATGCCAAAAGCAATGAAAGTATGAGTAATATTATTATAATATGCTTTATTTTTTAATCCATGTATCGCAATTCCATTACCACGATAAAAATTGTTTGAAGTAATCTTATTTAATTTGCCATAAACAATAATGCCTGATTTAAACCTAATAAAAATATTTTTTAGAACATTATTTTTATTCCCATTTATAGTTAAAGTAGTATTATACGCCCTATTTTTTTGGATTTTGTTACTAAGTCCATTTATATAAATTTTAGCGTCTCTAAATTTATTAGAATAAATCTTATTAAAATTATTCTCAATATATATTCCACTATTAATAAGAGTACTATAGAAGATTTTATTTTTAGCATTATTTAGAAATATTCCCTGTGTATTTTTCCTTAAAATCACATTGCTAATTGAATTAGCACTTGAATTCAGAAAAATTCCATATTTATAATTTTTAATATTAATCCATTTAATCTTAACTTTATTTGAATTCAAAAATATGGCAGAAGAATTTTTAGAAAGATTATTATTCTTATACCTTCCTATAAAATTCACCTTATTTTTAGCATTTTTAGCTGAAACTATACTAATTCTCTTATCAACTACCAGATTTATATTATAATAATTACCTGCTTTAAGTCTAACAATATCTCCATTACGAATAATTTTTCCATTTTTAAAAGGAACATCTCCACTAATCATTTTAGAAATAGTATTAGAATCCGTAGAATTGCTGACTGTATAAGTCGTAGCACTAATATTATTCATTAAAATAAATATTGAAAAAATCAATATTATTATTATAACTACTTTTTTAAACATATTAAACACCTTTATAATTTTTAAATCATTAAACTAATCTTTATGATGATAATGGTTGGTTTTTTTACATGAATATTGGTATAAATTCAATCCTTTTGGATTACCAATAGAATAGTATGAATTTCCACTTCCACCAGACCAATTAGGATGAGTACCTGGAGTATTAGAACTACCTGTTGTATCAAGTAGATACTTTTTTGAATTAGAAGAGTAAGCATATACAAAAACATGCCCATAGGTATTATATTTAAATTTACATCCATGCCAATTTTCAAAATTTGCAGGAACTCCTACAGTACGTAACATTGTAACAAGTAATACAGACTGATCCACACAATTAGCATGATCATTACTCCATTTGTTCATTCTCCAAAAAACATCAAGAGATTTGAAATGACCATTAGTATAATATTGATAATCCACATTATCACGCAAGTAATAAAAAATAGCCTTTATTTTATTTAATGAAGTTAATTCACCTTCAATATATTTACCGTATAACTTTTTACTTTTAGTATTTCCCGCCCTTTTCTGAAAAATATCTATAATCAATTTTTTAATTTCATTATTACCAACCTGAACACGATTATCTTTGTGTTTCAAATAATTTTTTAATTTAGAATTATATGAAGTACTTTTTAAAAAGTATATGTCTGTAGTTGCCTCTTCAAAAAATCTAACTGTCTTTTTAGATTTAGTATTCTTATTAACCAAAGTATAATTATAACTTATATATGGAATCAAAGAATTATGATTGATACTAGTTTTAACTGAAACAAAAAACATGAGAGCATTCTTTGAAGTATCATTCGTATATTGAGTAACTTTATTTCTTATAACATATTTGCCTGAAGTATTAGTAAGATTAAACCAATTGCCAGATTTATTAGGTTTTTTAGTCAATTTTTTCCAGCTAACACCATTTTTACTGTTTATTGTACCAGAATACCATCCATTTTTATCCACTTTATAAATAT
Organism: uncultured Methanobrevibacter sp.; assembly: GCF_937881195.1. Lineage (GTDB taxonomy): Archaea > Methanobacteriota > Methanobacteria > Methanobacteriales > Methanobacteriaceae > Methanobinarius. The sequence goes on from NZ_CALGFC010000017.1 coordinate 61,061, forward strand.
AATCAGTAACTCTAGTGAGAGTTGTACTCTTCTTAAGATTCCAATAGCTAATTTTTTTAGAGTTAATTGTATAGCTATCCATATTAACTAAACTAGCTAAATGAGCATGTTCATGATTGGAAAGGGAAACTTTGATACTAGTTCCACTTTTAACATTAGTGGTTGATTGATTATTCTTTGAAACAGGTTTATTATTGGTTGATTTTTTAGTAGTATAGGTTTTTTTAGTATTTTTAGCACTACTAGTCACTTTAACAGTCTTATTTATTGACCAAGTTTTTCCACCTTGAGAATAGCTAACTTTAACAGTAAATTTAGATTTGCCTGCGGTATCTGTTCTTGTAGCAACTCCATTTGAACTAGATTTAATATTATTTTTACTGGCCCCAATGCTTGAAAAAAAAGTTTTAAAGGGAGTATAAACCAAAGGAAGTTTTCTAGAACCATTTATATAGGTATTTCCATTTTTATTATATATGAACCCTGCAATGTTATCACCAGTCTTTAAATAAACATTGATGGTAAATTTTTTAGATGGTTTAACTTCAGTTGGAGTTTTAAGTGTAATACTTATAACTTTTGCAAAATTAGAACTCATATAGACTTTATAAACCCTTAAAGTAGCTAAATTATATATACCACTACCATAACTAGCATTATTACTTGTAATACTACCCCCACTAATATTTAAATTCTTATTAGCATATAGAGCCCCACCATTAGAACGAGCTTTGTTAGATTTAAAAGTGGAAGATGAAACAGTTAAAGGTGCATTATTATATATTGCCCCGCCATTTTTTGCAGAATTACTAGTAAACTTAGAATTTATTATATTACTTCTACTACTACCAGTTGTATATATAGCTCCACCATTAGAATTAGCAATATTAGAAGAGAAAGTTCCACCATTTATGTTAATTGTTCCAGTTCCATAAATAAAACCGCCATTATCACTAGTAGCTTTATTATTAGTTCCAGAAGTAGAAGATAAAGTTAATCTATTAGTTGAATAAATTCCTCCTCCATTATTGGCGGAGTTATTTTTAAATGTTGATGAAGAGATACTTAGTGGAGAGGTAGTATATATTCCACCGCCCATTGGAGCAGTATTATCCGACAACAAACAACCAGTTATTAAAAAAACAGTGATATTAGAACTTAAAAATATTCCACCAGCCATGGTTGTAGCTGTATTAGATGTGAAATTACAATTGCTAATATTAATATTACTTAAAGTGCCGCCAGATACAGTATTCACTGTTAAGGCACCACCATGCCCATCTGCCATATTATTTATAAAAACAGAATTAGAAACACAAACATTAGAAGCATGAATAGCCAATGCACCACCATTTTTAGCACCATAAGAAGCCACATTAGATGAGAACATACAATTATCAACTATAGAACCTGGAGAAGAAGAAGTAATCATTATTCCTCCACCACCATCACCAACATTATTCAATACACTACAATTAATAATCTTAAAATTTGCACCAGCTACATAAACAGCAGCACCATAACCATCAAAATTACCATTTCTCAAAATCATATTCTGCAAAGTAACATTATCAGAAGATATCATGAAAATCCTACTATTACCATTAGCATCCAAAATAGCTCCCTGACCATTAAAAACTAGATTATTTGTACTAACACTAATTTCACTACCAGAACCATTATAAGTCCCACCAGCCAAATTAATAACATCCCCCGAACCAACACCATCAACAGTACTCTGAATATTACCAAAATCATTTCCACTTACTGTATAATCAGCAGCAGAAACAGCTGTCAAAGACAATAAAGTCATGAAAAAAATCAATAGCATAAATACTAAAAATTTCTTCTTAATAAATTTCATCTTCTCTCCCTCTTTAATTCAATTATTTTTTCACTTAAAAAAGAGCATTTTTAGATAAAGGTTTTGGGGGAAACAATGAAAAAAATGAACAACACATTATATAATACCCCCTTTTGCCCATTTAAATTAGAGAGAAGAACAAAACAACATTAATTCATATAAAAAAAACTCTTTTTTCATATTACCATTTAAAAATAGCATAAATTAACATTATTCAAAATTCCATTATAAACTAAATATCTTAAGAATCACATCCTTCCTAAAAAAAATATATGTGAATACTCACTATGTAATATTATAATAAATTATATAAACTTTCTAATATATATAACTTCCGATAAAATAATAAAAAATCCTATAAAAACAAATAACAAAACCATTAACAAAAACAAAACAAAAAATAAACTAAAATAAAAAAACAAACCAAAACAGGTTTTAAAAAAAAATAGTAAAAAATTATTACCCCCTTGAAAAAAATTTTAAAAAAATAAAGTCTATACTAAAAATAGATATAAAATTAAAAAAATTTAAAAAAATAAAAATGAAAAATAAATATAAAAAAATAAAAGATAAATATAAAAAAGAAAAAATAGCTAAAAATATATCAATAAATATAAAATGAAATATGTCTAATCACATTCTAGCTTTGTCATAAACATTTTTAAGCGTTTCCATATCTACACTAGTATAAATTTGAGTTGTGGATAAATTAGAATGTCCTAAAAGTTGTTGAATTACTCTGATGTCAACACCATTTTTTAAAAGATGTGTTGCAAAAGAATGTCTCAAAATGTGAGGAGTGACCTTTTTATTAATCCCTGCTTTATTACCATAATCTTTTATCATTATTTGAATATATCTAGTGGTTAATGGTTTATAATATTTATTTGTAAATAAATAATTATTATCAGAATCGTTAATATTATCATGACTTTTAATAGAAAGATACTCTTCAATTAAGTTTTTAGTATTATTATCAAACAATACAATCCTATCTTTGTCACCTTTACCCCTAATTCGCATAGTTCTCTCTTCAAGGTCGATATCATTAGTTATTAATGAAACAAGTTCAGAAACTCGAATTCCTGAAGAGTATAATAAAGTTAAAATAAGTTTATTTCTAATCTTAGTTTTTATTTTATTATTATCTTCTGCAATATCATCATATATATCTTCATTATAAACATTGATTAATCTTCTAACTTCTGACTCATTTAGTGATTTTGGAAGAGATTTAGTTCTTTTAGGAGTTTTTATCTCATCTAAGAAATACAAACTATGAAACTCTAAAAATTTTTTTGAAACAACAGTTACTAAATAAATATAATTTTGGGAAACTAATTTATCTCTCTTTAAATATTGAATATATCTTTTAAAGCTTCTTATAAATCTTTTTTCATCATATAAATCGTCTTGAGTCATTAAATATTCATGAAGATTCTTTATGATAGACTTATATGTTTTAATTGTGTTTTTAGAGTAATTTCTTATTTCTAATTCAATTAGGTATTCTTCAATCATATCTGGAAAATCATATACTTCTAATACACTTATTAAATCACCATTCTCATTATAAGCAGGTAATCCATTATTTGGAGGATCAAACCAATTTTTTGAATTTTTGATTTGATTTGTATCAGAATATTTTACCATTTTATCCACTCAATTAAAGAATATTAATATAAAAAATAAAAATAAAATTAATAAATTATGTTTAAAAATAATTTATTATAATTATATGAAACATACTTAATATACTTAACTTAAATAAGGTTATTAAAAGTAGATAAAGCCAATTAAAGAAATATAAATAAAAATAAATTAAAAATATATTGAATAATAAATTAAAAATTAATTGTATACTAAATTAAAAATATATTGAATAATAAATTAAAAATTAATTGTATACTAAATTAAAAATCAATATTATATATTACTTCAAAAAATTTGACTATAAAGAATGTATATATTTATAAAAAAGTCTCTTGGTTAATTCTGCAGATAATATGTAAAATACAACTACACTTAACAATACCAAATAAAAAATTGGAGGTACTGGTTTAAAACCTAAAATTGAGGAAAATGGAATATAAGGCATTATCATGACAAATAAAGCAATTAATATTGAAGAAACTGCTAAATATTTACTTGGTCTACTTTGAGTAAAAGATTTTCTTGTTCTGATAACTAAAACAATTAAAGTAGCTGAAACAACAGATTCAATGAACCATCCAGTTTGAAACTCAACTTCAGTTGCCTTAAATAAAAATATCAGGATTCCAAATGTTATATAATCAAATATAGAACTTAAAATTCCAAAAACTAACATGAATTTTTTTATAAAACTTAGATCCCATCCTCTTGGATTTTTTATCCAATCATCATCAACATTATCAGAAGGAATAGTCATAGAAGGCATATCAGTCATTAAATTTGTAAGTAAAACTTGTTTTGGAAGTAATGGCAAAAATGGTAAGAAAATTGAAGCCCCAGCCATACTAAACATATTCCCAAAGTTAGCACTTGTAGCCATGAAAATATATTTTTGAGTATTTGCAAAGGTTCTTCTACCTTCTTTTATACCTTCTATAAGAACTTCTAAATCTTTATCCAATAAAACCATATCTGCAGCTTCTTTAGCTACATCAACTGCAGTATTAACAGATAAGCCAACATCAGCACTATGGATAGCTGAAACATCATTAATTCCATCACCCATATATCCAACTACTTTTCCCGTGCTTTTAAGAGCCAATATTATTCTTTCTTTTTGATTTGGTTCAATTTCAGCAAATACATCATACTTTAAAACATTATGAACAAAAGCAGCATCACTCATATTTTGAATATCATTACCAGTTAAAACATTATTATTATTCATCCCAACTTTTTTAGCCATGTTTTTAGCTATTAAAGCATTATCTCCAGTAATGACTTTAAGTTTAACTTTAAGTTCATTTAAATCAGATATAGTATTTTTAATTCCTTCTTTTGGAGGATCAAAAAGAGAAATAAAACCTGCAAATATCATTTGAGATTCATCATCATGATTAATAACAGATATATTGCCAAAGTCCCTATAAGCAACAGCTAATGTCCTAAAACCTTCAGAACTTAAATCTTTATAAATAGTATTTATTTTATCAATTACAAAAGAAATATCAACAATTTTTCCTTCATTATCTATTGCATGAGTACAAATACCCAATATCTCACTAACTGCCCCTTTAGTAATTAAAATATTGGATTCTTCAAAATTAATTTTTGTATGATTCTCATTGGAATTTTTTCTATTTCTGATATTATTTTCTTTTGAATAAATATCATCAAAAGCTAAAGAATTATGACTTTCTGCGTAATCTTTCTTATCATAGCTAAAATATTTCTTTTTATAATCTTTTTTATCATCAATGTCATTATTAAAAGCATTATTAGTAATATTATTATCATTATTATTAATAATATTATTATTACTATTATTAGTAATATTATTATTTTCCGATTGTTTCATTACAAGTATACTGAGTCTTTTTCTAATAAAATCATAAGGAATCTCACTAATTTTAACATATTCACCAAAATTTTTAGTTTCAATATTAGAAATAGCTATATCAATAGGGTTTTTAAATCCTTGCTGAAGAGTAGCATTTATTTTAGCTAATATAAGAACCATTTCACTTTCATTTCCTAAATAGTCTACTGTATTATTAACTTCAACTTTACCTTCAGTTAATGTTCCCGTTTTATCAGAACACATTACAGTCATATTACCGAAATTTTCAATAGAGTTAAGACGTTTAACAATCACTTTCTTTTTAGCCATCTGCTTTGCGCCTTTTGCTAAGTTAACACTAATAATAGCTGGCAATAACTGAGGAGTTAAACCTACAGCTAAAGCTAATGTAAATAATAATGAATCAAAAAAAGGTTTGTTTAAAAGAACATTAACTGCAAAAAGAAATATTACCATTATTAGAGTGATTTCCATTAAAAGAGTACCAAATTTTTTAATTCCAATTTCAAAATCAGTTAAAGGACTTTTAGAACTTAATTTTTCACTTATAGTACCCAATTCAGTATTTTTACCAGTAGAAATAATCAAAATTGTCCCAGTTCCACTAACAACATGAGACCCCATAAAAACAGAGTTAAATCTTTTATTTAATGGAGTTTTCTCATTTAAAACACCAGTTTTCTTTTCTACGGGAAAAGTTTCTCCAGTGAATGTAGCTTCATCAACAAAAAGTTCATCTTCATCAATAATAAGCCCATCAGCAGGAATAATATCTCCTGCACTTAAATAAACAATATCCCCTATGACAACTTCTTCAACAAATATTTCATGTTTTTTACCATCTCTAAAAACAGTAGTTTTAACTTTTATAAGGTTCAAAAGTTCATTTACAGCATCACCAGCTGATTTTTCTTGCCAAAATCCTAAAATTGTTGAAAATAATATAATTAATAATATTATAATTGAATTAGTTGTATCCTGCAAAAAAAAAGAAAGAGATGCAGCAAATAACAGGATTAATGTAATTGGATTTTTAAATTGAGATAAAAATAATAAAAGATTCGATTGTGCTTTTTTACCATTTTCAAGAGTATTAGGTCCAAATTTATCAAATCTATGTAAAGATTCTTTAGAAGATAGGCCATTGGTAGTAGATTTAACTTTTTTCAAAGCTTCTTCGGTATTTAATGTCCAAAAAAGAATTTTTGATTTGGAATCAGTCATTTTAAAACCTTTTCAACAATTTAAAGATTAAATGATTAAAATTAATGAATATAGTAAATGTTAAAATATAAAATTAAATAAATAATAATTAAATAAATAATAATTAAGTAGATAATAATCAAGTAGATATTAATTAAATAAATAATAATTAAGTAGATAATAATTAAGTATATATTAATTAAATAAATAATAATTAAGTAGATAATAATTAAGTATATAGTAATTAAATGATAATAGATAATAAATTAAATAAAAAAAATAAAGAAAGTTTATAATAAAATATCTTAATAATAAATTAAAAAAATATTATATTTTATTAATTAACAGTGATGATTCTAAGTTTATCTGGTCTTTTAACCATTTCACTAGCTTTAAAAGCAACTAAATTTTTAATTCCTTTTGAAACAGAAATGTCAACTAATCTTTGACTTACAACACCATCAAATATTACTGCATAAGCATCCTTATTTGCAGTTTTAAGTTCATCATATAAACTCTCAACTTTAACTTCATTTAGGATGTTTAATGCATCATCTAATATCTCAGCACTTCCACTACCTTCTAAATCCCTTAATACATTTCTCATTAAAGTCACTTTATCTTCTACTTTAGGAGTTTGAGCTTTAGGTTTTGAGTTAGCAAAATATTGTTCAACTGGAACTTTATCTCTGAGAGCTATCATAACTTCTTCTTTTTCAAGTTCTTCTACTTCTTTGCCTTTTGGAGCCCTTGTTACATAATCAACTTCTCCAACTTGCATAAGTTCTTTTAATATTAATTCTCCACCACGATCTCCATCAACAAAAACAGTCACAGTTTTATTTTTTGTGAGATTAGCTACACTATTTGGGACATTTACCCCTTCAACAGCTACAGTATTTTTGATTCCATATTTTAATAGATTGAGAACATCAGATCTTCCTTCCACCACAATAATAGCATCAGAAGTGTGGATACTAGGTCCAGCAGGAAGTTTTTCATCACCATATTCAGAGATTTCATGAACCCTCATAGCTTCCTTAACTTCTTCAATCATTTTCATGCTTTCAGGTGTGACTTTTTCCATCATTCCTTTATAAATTTCTTTTGCACGATTAACAACTTGTTCTCTTTTAACAGCTCTAACATCTTCAACTTTAATAGTTTTAATATGAGCTTCACAAGGTCCAACCCTATTTATTGTTTCAAGAGATGCTGCGAGGATTGCAGTCTCAATTCTGTCTAAACTAGAAGGAATAACAATTTCTCCTTTAGCCCTTCCACCATTAGAATGAATAATAACTTTTATTCTTCCAATCCGACCTGTTTTTTGAAGTTCTCTTAAATCTAAGTCATTGCTTAAAAGACCTTCAGTTTGACCAAAAACAGCCCCAACAACATCCGGTTTTTCGACGATTCCATTTGCATTAATTTGTGCGTGAATAAGATATTTAGTTGTAGTAAGTTCTTCAATTCCTTTTCCCATGTTAAGCCTCCATTAAATTAGATACTTAATGTACTTGCAGGGATAATTTATATTATCTATGAACAATAATCTGTAGCTATATTTGATAATAAATTCTACAGATATCACAGATGGCAATGTAATTGCATAAATTATACTTGTAAATTTAATAAAATTGCAAATGAGCCATTATATTTAATAACTAGATATATTTAATAATAATTAACAAATAATCTTCATAAATACCTATAATTTTTAAAATATGTTTTAAATTTATATATTTTAAATTTTAATATTATATATTCCCTATTTTAGAAAATATACATATTTAAAACAATTATTAAGTGTATTAAGTATATTAAATACAGCAGATTCATTATACAATACAATCAATATGCAAAAAAGAGCTTAGTAAGAATAACCAATAGATTAATTCCCTATTATTAAATATTTTATCTATATAGTTATATTAATTTTTATTTTATCATTTGATTTCAGATATATGACAATAAATATCAACAATATTAAATTAATATATTTTAATAATACTAAAATAATATAATCAATGATATTGTTAAATAATTAAATTAATAGAATATGATTAAATTAATTATTAATATTTAATAATTGACAATATCCACTTATATAACTTTATAGATCATGATTTTTATAATTGCATAATATAATAGTTTTAATCCATGTTTAGTTTCCTTAATTTTATTCAAAATGATTATCCCTGTATCAATTAAAAATCAATAATTATTATATTCTTAATCATTTAATCTTTCAATTAATGATGTTTTTCTAAATATTACACCAAATTTAATATTTTAATTAATTATTATTTATTTAATTAATTATTTATTATAATTATTTTATAATTAGATATAATTTTATAATTATTTTCTATTTTATAATTATTTTATAAATATTTTTTAAAGAATATTAAATAAATAAATTAATTATTAAATATAATGAATTGATATTAAGATTAATTTTTAAAAGATTTAATTTTTATTAAGCATTGACAGTCATATATGACATTACTTGTTGAATTAAACATTATTTTGTCATATTTCCTATTAACATAGTTAAATTTATTTTAACTTATTATTGATTTATAATTTAAATTTTTGATAATTATTTAATAATTTAAAGCCCTGAATGAGCATATAATGATTATGATTAGTATCTTGAATAATAATATATAACTACTAGTATATAAAATTGTATATTTAAAAATCATATCATATATTTAAAACTAAGCAGAATGAGGCATTTGTTGTTTTAATCCTTTCCAAGATTTTTTAAATTCATCATATTTTCCTATATTTTCCTATATTTTTCCATTTTTGAATATTTTTTCTTATTTTAACTTTTTCACAATTATAGCTATTTTTTTATTAATATTATAATTTTTAAAAATATTTATATAAATTCTTAAAGAATTATAAATCCCAAATAATATTCTAAACTATATCCAATAGTATATATAAAAAATAAAAAAATTTGTTATTAATTATTAAGATTCGGATAGAAATTATGGATTATAAAAAATATTGAGTCCATATTAGGAATATGATTGGATTAAATTGAAAATATAATTAGATCAAATAAATTATAAAAAATATAACTATAAAAAAAGTATAGATATTAAAAAAATAAAATTGTAAAATTGTTATTGTAAATAAATTTGTAAATAAATACTATTTAAAACAAATTATATTAATGATTAAAACAAAATAAAAATTAAAAATATATTATCTAAAAATGCTATAAGAATAGTTAAATATTCTATAAATACGATTATATGGTTTAATAGGTGTTAAAATGGGAAAATCAAAATTATCTGCAAAGTCATTATTAAATGAAATATCATATAAAAAACATCTTAAAAATAAAAAAACAGTGATAATCAATGACCTAAAAATCTGTAAAGAAGATTTTAGAATCGAAAATTTAGATAATTTAGAATCAGAAAATTCTTATAAAACAAAAAAAGATAAAGAAAAAATTAAAGGGAAAAATCAAATCAAAAAAGATTTTGGATTTGAAAACCTTAAAAAACTTTTAGATAATACTGCTTCATGCCAAATATCTGATGCATTGAATAAAATAACAAAAAGAAGTGGAGTATTAAATGGAATAAAATCAATAAATGGTAAAACTGCATATGGGAGAGTTATTACCGTTGAAAGTTCATCAGATGATTGGGGAACTTCATTATTGGGCATTGATGCTGCTAAAAAAGGAAATATAATTTTTATAAAAACTAATGGAACTAGTTCTGCGGTTTGGGGAGAACTAACTTCAAGTTGTTCAGAAAAAAAAGGAATTAATGGGACTGTTATATGGGGAGCTGTAAGAGACATAAATTTTGTTTCAGAATACAAATATCCTGTTTTTGCAAGGGAAACAATACCTAATGCAGGAAATGCCCTTGGTTTAGGAAAAATTAATATACCTATTAAAATAAGTGAAAATCCCGAAATAATAATTAAAAATGGAGACTTCATATTTGGTGATAAAAGTGGAGTTGTTCATGTACCACAAGAGCTCTTTTCAGAGGTAATGATTAAAACTCTAGAAATAAAAATTAATGAAACAAATATAATTTCTGAAATAGAAAAAGGAAAACCTCTTTCCCAAATTGTTGGGCTTAAAAAATAAAATTAATATTTGATAAAAGAGGATTCAAATGACTTCTAAAAAATCTGATGAATTTTTTAAAGATTATAACTCAGAAATGAGAGAAGATGAAAAAATAATAAAAAATAAAGAGACTGGGAAAGATAAAAAAATAATAAAAGATGAAAAAATTGAAAAAAATAATGAAATAAATAGTGAAAAAAATAATGAAAAAAATAAAAATGAAGATGAAAATCAAGATATTTACTCTATAATTAGAGATAACAAAAAAAGCATAATTATCTCCTTTGCAATAGTATTTGGTCTTGTATTTACAATATTAATACTTGCAGGAATAAACGATGTAATAGATACTTTAAAAAAAACAAACTTGTGGATATTGGGACTTACTTTCATTATACAAACAATCGTGTATTTACTATGGGCACTTAGGTGGAAAATTATATTAGATAAAATGGATCAGTCCCCCAAATTTATAAATGTTCTAGGCATATTAATGACAAGTATATTTGGAAACAATATAACACCGGGATCAATAGGAGGAGAACCTCTTAGAGCATATGTACTTAAAGAATATAATAACACACCATTTGAAGTAGGTCTTGCTTCAACAATGGCAGATAGGGTGTTCGAACTGCTTCCATTCTTATTAATGTCAATATTAGCAGTTTTTGCACTTTTATCATGGCAATTAAATATTTTGTCAAAAACATTTTTAATATTGTTAATATTAGTTACAATATTTGGGTTTTCACTTGTGATATATGCAGGAATAAATAAAACTGTTTCTGAAAAAATAGCCATGAAAATATTAAGTTGGGTACATCCTCTTGTTGAGAGATTAACAAAAAAAAGATATAATTTAGAAAATATAAAGGAAAAAGCATTATATTATATTAATAATTTTAATTCTAGTTTTACTATGATAGTGGAAAACAAAATATTTTTTTTAGGTGCATTTCTTGCACTTTTAACATGGGGATTAGACTTATTTAATTCTTATTTATCATTCATAGCTATTGGTATAACTCCACCATTAGCACCATTTATAACTATATTTACAATAGCCATATTATTATCTTTTTTACCACTATTACCAGGATCATTAGGAATTACTGAAATAATTATGATAGCACTTTTTGTTCCCGTTGGAATAAGTGCAGATTATGTAATAGCTGCAAGTGCAATTGAAAGAATAGCATCATATATTTTTCCTACTATAATAGGATTGATTACTGCAATTTATTATGGTAAGAAAATTGTTAATAATAATTCAACAACATAATATTTAAAATTAAAAAAAATATTAATCAACAAATCAATTATGTAAAAAATGTATAATAAGATTAATAAAAATTTATTTAAAATTAATAAAAATATATTAATTATTTTAAACTTATTATAAAAAAAATATTAATTATTCTGAACTTATTATAAAAAAAATATAGATATTATAAAAAAATGTTATACAATATCTATTTTTTTAAAAATATATTAAAAAAATAACTTTTTTTTAAGATATGGCATAGAAAGATTTTTATAATATTTTATCCAATTATTATATGCTGTAAAATTAAATATAATTCAAAATTAAGAAAAATAAATGGAGGAAATATAATGAATATTAATATTGAATCTTATTATTATATAAGGGAGAATATTTTTGGTAAAATTCAAAAAGCTAGTAATGTAGAAAAAATAGCTATGGCTGTTTTAATGGCATGTTTAACTGGAATATTAGCTCAAATTATAATCCCCCTACCTTGGACACCAGTACCAATAACTGGACAAACCCTCGGAGTGTTAGTGTCTGGTTTGTTCCTTGGAAAAAGATTTGGTGTTTTGAGTCAAATTATATATATAATTGCAGGGATCTTAGGTGTAAGTTGGTTTGCTGAAATGAGTAGTGGTTTAGATATTTTCTTAGGATCAACATGCGGGTATTTTATTGGTTTTATACTTGCTGCTGCATTGATTGGATATATTGCAGAAAAATATGCTGACAGCAGAAATTTTAAGAAAATGTTTGGATTAATGTTAGTAGCTAACTTTGGTTGTATTTATATTCCTGGTTTAATTGGATTAGGAGTTTGGTTATACTTTACCCAAGGTGCTTTCCCAGATATTGTAACTTTGATAATGATGGGTCTTGCTCCATTTATAATTGGAGATATATTTAAAGTTGGAATTGCTGCTGGAGTATCAAAAGTAGCTTTACCAAAACAATAATCATCATTATTGATGATTATTAATAATTATTTATAATTATTTTTTAATTATAAAAAATTTTCATCTTTTATAATTTTTGAGAAATAAGTATTATTTTATATAACTAATACAATTAATTATTAAAAATATAAAATAAATATAAAATAAAATTATGTGATCTTTATCTAAAAAATATATTTATTGCTACTTTTAAATAAGATTTATCAAATTTATCATTATTTGGTGTTTATATTCATTAATATTTATGATTTTTTAATATTAGAGCCAATATTAAATTATTATATTAATAATATATTATTTTAATCTTAATAATTATACTTATATATTAGGAAAACTATGATTAAAAAAAAAATTATACATCTACGTGGACATCATATACTCTGTTTACAAGGATATCAAGGATATGGATATGATGAAAACTTTAAAAATAATATGGAAAAAATTATTTCTAAATTAAATGATGAAAATTCCAATACTAAAGTGATTCTAACCGAATCTGCAGATGATATATGTAAATTTTGCCCAAAATTAAAAGGTGAAATGTGTATTGGTGATTTAGAATCTCATGAAAATTACACTAAAGAAGAAATTAAGAAAATTGAAATTAGCTCATTAATATCAAATAATAATCAAAAAATTGAAAATATGGATTCAAAAGTTTTAAAAATAGCAAAAATAAAAAAAGAAAAAGAATACGAATTTTCCGAAATTATTTATCGTGCTAATAATTCTTTAAAATACTTAAATGATGCCAAAAATATTTGTGGAGATTGTAAGTGGATAGATAAATGCTTGTGGTATCAATCAAGACAATAATTATCAATATTATAAAATAAAGTTAATAATAAAATATATAAAAATAATAAAAATTTTAAATATTTATGTCGAAACCAATACATTTAAATATAACTTCAATTAAAGTAAAATTGCTGTAATTGTATGTAATTACAAATCAGTATATATAGTCCCGTAGGGTAGTGGTAATCCTTCTAGGCTTTGGACCCGGAGACGGCGGTTCGACTCCGCTCGGGACTATCTTATTTTTATTATTTTTAAAAGCATATTATAAAAATTAAATGAAGGATATTATTTTTCATACATAATTACTAATTTTATACAATAAAATAATGATTATTTTTTATAATGATATATTTATAAAATTTATTTTCTTCATGCATTGAAAATAAAAGTATAAAAAATCTAATATAAAAAATTTAATAAATAATATATCAAATTGAAATTATATAATTTAATATGTTTTTTATCCTAATTTTTAAGTTATATACAAATTATTAATTTATATAATTTATAATTATAATTATCATTATTTTATTATAATTGTTAAATTAATATAATTACTAAAATTATATTAACAGAATTAATAATTATTAATTTCATGATTATTTATTTATTGTTAAATATTAAAACAAATAATTATTAACTTAGATTAAATATTAAATTAATAATTAAAGTAAATTAAAAAAAAAACTAACATGAAAGAATGGTGCAATAATGAAAAAATTGCTGATAATGGGAGTTAATACTCGAGAATTAGTAAAATCTAGTTTAAGATTACCTCATGAAACTTATTCAGTGAGTTATTATTCTACTTTTGATTTTAAACCTCCACATAAAGAGAAACACATTTTAAAACAAGGCAAAGGGATTTCTTGTGGAATTTTTGAAGAAAAATATGATCCTAATAAATTATTAGAATTATCTGAAGATTTTCTAGAAGAAGTGGATAATATAATCTTATCATCCGGTATTTCTATCGATGATTTCACAGGACCCTTTAAAAGATATAAAAAAAAAATAATAGGTAATCATGAAGTTAATAATATTGAAGATAAATACAAATTTTATAAAAAAATAAAAAATGAATATAATACTCCAAAAACTTTTAAGATAAAAAACAATAATGATGAAGAAGAATTATATGGAGAAATAATTGAAATAATTAAACAACATGAAGATTTAAAATTTATTATGAAACCCCTTCAAGGATCTGGAGGGTATGGAATTAATTATATAAAATATAATGTAGAAACTAAAGATAAAATAAACGAAACTACTAAAAAGAAAGACAATATTTTAGATAATGAATATGAATTGAATAATTATAAAAATTGCAAAAAGTGTGATTTAATACTTCAAGAATACATAGAAGGAATTAGTATTAGTTCATCACTTTTATCTACAAAAAATGAAGTTAAAAGTATCATAATTAGTAGAATGCTTACAGAAACTGATTTTGGTCTTGAAAAAAAGTTTAAATATTGTGGAAACATAGTTCCATTTAATAGCATATCTTTTGATAATAATTTACTACTAAAGCAAAACGATTATAATATTAGTGAGAATACTATTAACAATATATCTGAGAATTTAATCGCAAAATTTAACTTAATTGGTTCCAATGGAATAGATATGATTCTAAATAAAAAATTAGATAGTGAACCATGGATAATTGAAATTAACCCACGGTTACAAGGTACTTATGAATGTGTAGAAGAATTATTAAATATAAATCTTTTAGAAGGTCATTTAAAAGCTTGTGAGGGAGAATTAATAAAAATCCCAAAAGTACCTGAAAATTATTATTCAATTAAGAGAGTTCTTTATTCAAAAGATAGGATTGTTGTTGGAGATATTAGTAATATAAATTATGTTTATGATATACCCTATAAAGGAGTCATTATAGAAAAAGATGAACCACTAATAACAATAAAAACTCCTAGCAATAAAGTAGCAAATTGTGAAAAAATTATTGAAAATACAATTGAAAAAGTTAGAAAAGAATTATATCCCATAAAAGATGACAAAATATAAAAAAATAGATAAAAAATAGTATAAATAAAAATATAACAGAAATTAAAAAATGTAAAATAATAATAATAATTAAAAATATAAAAATAAATAAAAATAATACTAAAAATAAATAATTATATTAAAAATCCTGAAAATGATAAAACTAAAAACGAAATAAGAAAAAAATATTTTTTAATTAAATTACCCCAACAAGGATTAATATAAATAATATTGTACCAATTGTTAATAATATTGTTGTAAGTATCATAGCACCAGTTGCTAATAAGTACAATTTTGCTTTTCTATCAGGATCTTTAAAATATTGATCAAAAGGGTCTCTTCTCATATTTACACTTAATACATTAATAATAAATAAATTAGATTAAATAAATAATTAAAATAACAAGAACTTAAAAAAATTATATTAAATTATACATTAATAAAAAAAATTTGGTTTTAATAAACATAATATTAATTTTAAACTTAAAAAAAATAATAAAATAAGATAAAAAATATTCAAAAGATAAGTATTATCTAAATAATTAATTTACTTATCCTAATAAAGTATTGATTATCTTTACAGGAAGCAAGGATAAAAACCCTAAAAGATCTCCTTTTTCGATTTTACCATTATCTACAACCACAAAAGCTGCACGATTAACTGTTTTATCCATAGATAATGGAATATGTGCATCTGAACCAACAGCTATTGGGTGGCCATACCTATTAGCCGCATATCCACCAATAACCACGACATATTTAGCAGGAATATCAATTTCTTTAATTTTTATTGAAACAGATTTGCCTTCTTCTAAATCAACATCTTCATCAGCTACTATAACTCTTGATAAAACAGGAATATCTCCCATTTCAAGATCCATCTTTCCAGCTTTTGAATGTTCAGTTTCTCTCTTGAATTCTCCAACTGGGTTTAAGATTCTAACCATTAAAAATCCCCTACTTCTTATTGATCCGCTTCAATTGTAGATTTAATCATCTTCAATCGAACAAAATTTTCTCTTTCCATCTCTTGAAGTCTCATTTCAATAGATTTAACTGTGTTCTTTAATTTTGGAATCATGATATGTTCTAAAGCATTTACACGACGTTTTGTTGACTCAATCTCAGCAGCCAATAAATATATTGTCTTTTCAATCTCACCAAGTTCTATAATTAAAGAAAGAGATTCCTCAAATTTTTTAGCTGCTTCATCCAATCTAACAGAAGTATCTGCAAAACTGTAACCCCTATCAACCAATGTTCTTTCTTCCATTTTAGATTCCATTACAGGAACAACAACTCCCATAATACTTCTAGAATCAATGTCAACATCGATAGATTCTTTTACAGATAAAGCAGATTTTTGGACTGCTAAATCACCCATAACAACTTGAGCGGCAGTTAAATCTTCGAAAGCACTTTTAAGAGTATCTTCAACTTTTCCACGGGACCCCTTAACTCTATCCAAAATATCAAAAAACTCTTTAATTAATGCATCACGCTTTTCTTTAAGTAAGCTATGACCTTTAACAGCAAGTTTTTCCCTATCTTTAAGCTTTAAAAGCTCCATTCGAGTAGGATTAATCCCTTCCATTGTTTCTTGTGCCATTTTATCCTCCTAAATCAAGGATTATAAATACAAATGATAATAAAAAATAATATTAAAAAATTAAACAAATAATTGTTTAATAAATCTAATATTATACTTCTGGAAGATATATAGGAATATGTTCTTCCTTAACCCTTTTAAGTTCAGACTTAGGTAATAAACTTAATAATTTCCAACCAAGGTCTAAAGTTTCTTCAATAGTCCTATCTTCATCTTTAGCTTGAGTAATAAATTCTTCTTCAAAAGCATCAGCAAATTTCAAGAACTTTTGATCTCTTTCTGTAAGAGCTTCTTCACCGACAACAGCTACTAAATCTCTTAAATCACGACCTTCTGCATAAGCAGAATAAAGTTGATCAGAAACTCCACTATGATCTTCACGAGTTCTATCCTCACCAATACCTCCACTCATCAAACGAGACAAAGAAGGAAGTACATCTACTGGAGGATATATACCTTTTCTATGAAGGTCACGACTAAGTACAATTTGACCTTCAGTAATATAACCAGTTAAATCAGGAATTGGATGAGTGATATCATCTTGAGGCATTACCAAAATAGGCATTTGAGTAATAGAACCTTCTTTACCTGCAATACGACCAGCACGTTCGTATAAACCAGCTAAATCAGTATACATGTAACCAGGATAACCTCTTCTTCCAGGTACTTCATCACGAGCAGCAGAAATTTCTCTTAAAGCTTCACAATAATTAGTTAAATCAGTTAAAATAACTAATACGTGCATATTATGTTCAAATGCTAAGTATTCTGCAGTAGTAAGAGCCATCTTAGGAGTAAGAATTCTTTCAATAGCAGGATCGTCTGCTAAGTTCATGAATACTGTAACACGTTCTAAAGCTCCAGTTCTCTCGAAATCTTTCATAAAGAAGTTAGCTTCTTCGTGAGTAATACCCATAGCAGCGAATATAACTGCAAATTCAGTTTCTTCTCCTACTACCTTAGCTTGTCTTGCAATCTGTGCAGCTAAGTCATTGTGAGGTAAACCAGAACCTGAGAAAATAGGTAATTTTTGACCTCTAACCAAAGTATTCATTCCATCAATAGTAGAAATACCAGTTTGAATGAATTCTGCAGGGAATTCACGAGCAGAAGGGTTCATTGGATTACCATTAATATCCAATTCTTTTTCAGGTATAATTTCTGGACCACCGTCGATAGGTTTACCAGTACCATCAAAAATACGACCCATCATATCTAATGAAACACCAATTTTTGCAGTTTGACCTGTAAAACGAGTTTTTGTGTTTTTGGTATTTAAATCACTAGTTCCTTCAAAAACTTGTATAACTGCAACATCTTTTTTGACTTCAAGAACTTGACCTCTTCTGTTTTCGCCATCAGGTGTCTCAATTTCTACTATTTCGTTATAAGCAACACCATCTACTCCTTCAACAATCATTAAAGGACCAGCAACCTCAGTAACTGTGGTGTATTCTCTTGTTTTAATATCAGTATTCATTTTTACACCTCACCACATTGTTTAACAATTTCCTCTTGAACAGATTTCACCTTTGCAGGGAATTCTTCTTCAGAAACAAATTTCAATCTACCAATTTCCTCTTTAACATTGAGTCCAATAAGATCTTTTGATGATGCTCCTCTTTCTAAAGCTTTATTAGCTTCTCTTTGGAAGGAAACAATAGTTCTTAAAAGTTCAAATTGTTTTAAAGGAGAACAATAAGTATCAACTTCATGATATGCATTTTGTTGTAAGAAATCTTCTCTTAACATACGAGTAGTTTCTAATGTAACTTGTTCACTATCTGGAAGTGCATCAGGACCAACGAGTTGTACAATTTCCTGAAGTTCAGATTCTTTTTGTAATAAAACCATAGCTTCATCACGAAGAGATCTCCAATCTCCACCAACACTTCCTTTCCACCATTCTTGTACACTATCTACATACAAGGAATAACTTTGTAACCAATCAATTGAAGGGAAGTGACGTTTATCTGCAAGTGATGCATCTAATGCCCAAAATACTTTACAAATACGTAATGTATTTTGTGTAACAGGTTCAGATAAATCTCCACCAGGAGGTGAAACTGCTCCAACAACAGAGACAGATGAAACTTTACTTTCACTTCCAATTGTATTGACTCTTCCAGCTCTTTCATAGAACTGAGCAAGTCTTGAAGCAAGATATGCAGGATATCCTTCTTCACCAGGCATTTCTTCAAGTCTTCCTGAAATTTCCCTCATAGCTTCTGCCCAACGAGATGTTGAATCTGCCATAAGAGCTACATCATAACCTTGATCACGGAAGTATTCTGCAATAGTAATTCCAGTATATACACAAGCTTCACGAGCTGCAACAGGCATGTTAGAAGTATTAGCTATAAGAACTGTTCTATCCATTAAAGGATTCCCAGTCTTTGGATCTTCAAGCTCAGGAAACTCTAAAAGTACTTCAGTCATTTCGTTTCCACGTTCTCCACAACCAACATATACAACAATGTCTGCATCTGCCCATTTAGCTAATTGTTGTTGAGTAACAGTTTTACCTGCACCAAATGGTCCAGGAATAGCTGCTGTACCACCTTTAGCTACAGGGAAGAAAGTATCCAATACTCTTTGACCTGTAACAAGAGGTACATCTGGATCAAGTTTTTCTTTATAAGGTCTACCTTTTCTAACTGGCCATTTTTGAAGCATTTGAACTTTTTTAATTCCATCTTTAGTTTCAATCTCAGCAATATCTTCTATTACTGTAAATTCTCCACTTGAAACAATACTTTTTACTGTACCTTCAATAGTTGGAGGAAGTAAAATTTTTTGAAGAACTGCAGAAGTTTCTTGAACTTCACCAAGAATGTCTCCACCTTTTACTTGATCTCCTACTTTAGCTACTGGTTTAAAAGTCCATTTTTTCTCTTTATCAATAGATGGTACATCTACACCTCTTTCAATAAAGTCACCAGTTTTAGATTTAATAACTTCAAGAGGTCTTTGAATTCCATCAAAAATTGAACCCATAATACCGGGACCAAGTTCTACAGATAATGGTCCACCAGTACTTTCTATCTTCTCACCAGGCCTTAAACCCGCTGTTTCTTCATAAACCTGAATGGTTGCAGTATCGCCTTCAAGCTCAATTATTTCACCAATAAGCTTATCGTTACCAACCTTAACCATTTCATGCATTTGAGTTCCTCTCATCCCATCAGCGACGATAACAGGACCTGCAATTTTAATAATATTTCCTTCAGTAATCATTTAACCATCTCTACCCCAATAACTCTTTTAATAAGTTCACCCATAGGGTCATTATCCCTATTAGATGGGCCAGATTTATCCGGTATTTCAATAATCATTGGTAATACATCAGAACCAATTTTTTTGTCAATATATTCCCTAATATTATCAGCTATAACTTCTGTGATAATGATAATTGAAATTTCGTTATTCATTAATTCATCTAATGCATTTTTCGCATCTTCATTTGTTTCTACAATTTTACTTACTTTTACTCCACCAAGTTGAAAACCAGTGACAGTATCAATATCACCAATTACTGCTACAGAGGATTTCACACTAACATCTCCTTAAGTTCAGATATTGGGAAGTTAATTTCTCTTTTAGCACGAACAATAATTTTTAAATTTTTAATCTCTCTTTCTTTTTGACTTAAAAATCCTAAAATTGGGCCAATACCTAATGGTTTTCTTAAAGATAGAGATTTAGCATTATTAATAAGATATTCGTCTAAAGTTTTTTCAAATATAGAAACTGAACCAGTTTCATTATATTCAGAAAGAGCATCAGCAAGAATATTTGAAAAATCAGTACCTTCTAAACTAGATATAACACCAGCTACATCTTCAGATTCCATTAAGTCTTTTAATTTCCATTCCCTCAATTTATATCCATTTTGTATCATATATGGGGAAGTCTTATCATAAGATAACCCATCTGCTTTTGCCCTAATAATTAATTTAAGATTAGAAACATCTACTTGATCACCAACATAAGAATATAAAACCTGAGAATTCTCATCAGAAGGTGTTCCAGATGATTCTAAAAGGTTTTGCAAATAATATTTATCTAAAGCAGATTCTAGCGGCAATATCATGCCTAATTCTTCATATTCAGGAATTGCATCTTCAAGAATAGCAGAATATTCAGTACCATCTAAACCTGTTATAACCTCATTTATATTATTTGCATCAGCTAATTGTTCAATTTCCCCATATAATTTTCCAGTGGGAATTAAAAGGTTCAAAGTCGCTTTTTTATCCATACCCATTTGTTTAGCTGCAAGTAAACTTTTTATATTAGTTATATCTGACTTTTTAGCTAAAGCATAAAATGACTTTTGAACTTTTTTAGGAGCTATTCTTGAGAGTAAATCATAAGTTTCTGCAAGTTGAATATCAAATGCTTTTTCAAGTTCAAAATTATCAACATATTCTGCATAGTCAGGAAATCCTCTAAGATAATTTTTAACTTCATCAAGAGTATTAGATTCAACAATTTCAGAAATTTGTTTTTCATCAAATAGTCTTCCTTTTCTAGCTCTTACTCTTGCAATAGGATGGAGATAAGGATAAATATCCAATACGGGTCTGCTTGTAATAATAACAATAATTGCGCCTACCACAACAACTGCAATAACAGCCAATGCAATAAATGCTTCTGGAGATATTCCAAATTGACTTAACAATGCAGTAATTTCATCAGCCATAATTCTCTCTCCTAACTAAATAAAATTTTAGCAACTTCAGATCTTAGTGCCTTCTTATATCTTAACATTCTTGCTTCTATAGTATTGTTAACTTCTATTTCACCATTTTTAGTTTTTATTACAGCACCACCAATGGCATCAATAGATTCACCAAACTCTAATGAAGTATCTTTATCTGTTTTAGATTTAATATCATTAGCTATTGCATTAATATCAGTAATTTTAGACTTATCTTCTTCTTTAACATGAACAGTTAAATCTCCACCACCAATTTCAATTGCTGCTTCTTTAATCATTTTGATTAAAGCATCAACATATTCATCAGTGTTGGAAGAGGATATATCTTTTAATTCTGCATTAGCTTTTTCGAAAGCTGATTCTATTACTTCTTCTCTTGCCTCTAATCCCATTCTTCTGGAATTCATCTTAGCTTCAGATATTATTTGCTGATATCTCATGTCAGATTGTTTTTTCGCATCATCCAATATTTTACTCTTTTCAAGTTCCGCTTGTTTATTTCCATTATCAATAATGGAATTAACTTCAACTTCAGCTTCTTGGAGGATTTTATCAGCATTAGTCTGAGCTTCAGACATTATATTAGAGACAATTTTTTCTGTCCCAGAGCTCATTTAATTGACCTCCATTTAACCTAAAATTCCGCCGAATACCATGAGTAATATAGCTATTAAGAAACCATAAATAGCCTGAGTTTCTGGTAATGCAGAGAAAATAATACCTTGAGCAAACATACTTTTTTCTTCAACAATTGCTCCAACAGAGGAAGCTGCAGCTATACCTTGACCCATACCAGAACCAAGACCTGCAAATCCAATAGATGCACCTACACCAATAGCAACAAGACCTGCTGTAGTTGAAAGACCTTCTCCTCCACCAAGTAATCCAGAAAATACAAGTAATAATATAGCAATCAAGAAACCATAAATAGCCTGAGTTTCTGGTAATGCAGAGAAAATAATACCTTGAGCAAACATACCTTTATCTTCTGCTACAGCACCTACACTCCCTGCTGCTGCCATTCCTTGACCTAAACCTGATCCTAAACCTGCAAATCCAATAGCTACCCCAGCACCAATCGCTGCAAGAGCAGTACCTAATGCAATTTCTACTGCCATAATTTTTATCTCCTTAATTATTTAATTATAATCTTACGATTTAATATATTAACATTTTAAAATTTTTTAAAGTTGTAATTTAACAATTTAAAATCAAATAACAATCAAAATCAAATTAATATTCAATTAAATTTGTTATTTTAAAATTAAATATCTTTATTATTTATTATACCAAAATTAACTATTGATACTCCATAATAAATGATATTTAATAAATGATATTTAATAAATGATTTTTATAAATTAATAAACATACACATTATTCTTCTTTTAATTTAGTAAAAGTTCTTTTTGCACTAAATGGGTCGAAATTATTTTTACCTCCCATAAAGAACTGAGCAAAAAATTCAACGTAATTCAAACGAAGTGCATTGATAAATCCACCCAATACTTGGAACATAAAGTTTACCATATGGCCAAATAAGAATATTATTATTGCAAGTATAATTCCAATTCCTGGAACCATTCCATTTACCATATCAGCTAAGATATTAACAGTCATTGCAATTCCTCCAGTAGCTAAACAAAGAGCTAAAAGACGAGCATAAGACAAAATATCGCCCATGAATGAAAAAATATCCATTAATGCGTATAAACCTCCACCCCATACAAGTAATATTAAACTAAGTATAAGAAGTGCTATACCAATACCCATTCCAATAATACCAATAGATGGCATCATGAAACCAATTGCTAAAAATACGATACCTGCTTCTAAGAAAAACCAAACAATTTGAGAACTAATAGCTTCTTTCTTATTTCCATATCTCCAATTGTTGATCATCCCTAAAATAAAACCAATATTTGTATAAATTACCCCTATAATTATAGCTAAAATAAGAATATTTTGAGGTTGTTTAAATGCATCTATTGCAGGTATAACTGTTGGAAGAGGTACACCTAAGAATCTTGGAACAAAATCTCCAATGAAACCCCCAGTAAGAAGCCCCATTATTATTGCCCATATTCCACACATTATAAATATTGCACCAAAACTTTTCATAGTATTATTAACTTTGCCCATACCAGTGTATAAAAGAATACCGATTATTGAAACAAAAATACCATAAAATGCATCGGTTAAATTAAAACCAAAGAAAAATGGTAATGTGATTGCAACCAATATTGTAGGATCAATTTCCTTATATTTTAAGGGAGAATACATATCTACAATTACTTCATATGGTTTTGCATACCAATTATTATTATGAAGAACAGGAACATCTTCGTCATTATCACCAATGTCTTCAACTTCAACAATTGCATGTCCTTCACTAGATGTAGTTATTACTTCAGTAGTCTCAACTACTTTCTTTAAAGGAACCCATGCTTCTAGCATGGTTGTTTTATCAGTTTGACCAAAAGTAGCGAAAATTTCATTTCTCTCTTTTTCAATTTCTAACTGTTCTTTTAAAACTAAAATATCTTGATCATACTTCTCAGCAACTTCTTTAAGTTCTGATAAAAGTATTTCTTTATCTTTTTCTGCTTCTGAAATTTTTGATTCTGAATAGCTAATAATTTCAGAAGGCTTTCCTTCTAAACCACTAACATCATACTTTTCAAACTCATATTTCCTAAGCAAAGAATATATATCTTCTTTATATTCATTCAAGGTAATGACAATAAGAATTTCATCATTATTTTTTTTATTACCTTTATTTTTTTTGCCATCACTAACAACATTAGGACCTTGTAATATCTCTAAATTGTCAGTTACTGCATTTGCTTTTTCTTTAAATTTTAAAGCATTTTCAACATTAATCCTTCCGACAAGTGTTGTTGTGTACTTAGTATCACTTAAGAGTGCCAAATCTAAATCAAAATTATTTAATTTATTAGCTAACTCTTTATTTGACTGTAATTCAGTCATTACACCATCGAGAGCTGAAATTTTATCTTCTATAACACCTGTTTGCGACTCTACTTCATTTAAGACGGATTCTGCCCTATTAACTAATCCATCAGTATCCAATTTTTCCACTTCTCTCTTTTCAGGAATTGGAGGTTTTACAAAAGATTTTATCATATC
The DNA here is from genome assembly GCF_937881195.1 of uncultured Methanobrevibacter sp. Classification (GTDB taxonomy): domain Archaea; phylum Methanobacteriota; class Methanobacteria; order Methanobacteriales; family Methanobacteriaceae; genus Methanobinarius. The sequence continues at coordinate 86,278 of NZ_CALGFC010000017.1, forward strand.
TTTTATACTTCCCTTACCTTCCAAAACATTACCAAAAGTTTCAGAAAGTCCTGTAGTTTTCATAAGAAGTGAAGAAACCTTACCAGTTTGCGAAGTTGCTTTTGAAGGTGATAAAAGTTGCGCCCATTCAGGATTCTGTTGAACACGCTCAGAAATATCATCAATTTGAGCAATACCCTTCTCATGCAATTCACTAACTAGCTTTTCAGAGTATTGATCTAATGTTATTATCTTAAGTTTACGCATTCTCTCTGTTTGGAACATTCCTCTCACACTACAATATATTTTTAACAATAATTGAAGCAGCTTCATCAACATTAGCCATAGACTTGTCTTTAATAGACATTACATCATTTTTAGCTTTAGATGTTATAGAATTAGCTTCTTTTCTTGCATTTTCTTCTGCTTTAAAAATAGTATCTTTAGCTTCTTCATTAGCTGAGTTCTTAGCTGTCTGGATAGACTCATCAGATTTAATTTTAGAATCTTCGATTAATTGAACAGATTTAACCTTAGAATCTTCAATTAATTGATCAGCATCGTTTTCAGCTTTTTTAATCTTTGTAATAGCTTCCGATATCGCTGTCATAATTAACCACCATGGTAAATGAAAGTTTTATTATGCATTATATATATCTTTTTCTACTTGCCCCTAATAGAAAACCAAAAGGAAATTTTTAATAATTAAGAAGTAAAAGGTATTAACTTAATTATTAAACTCTTTAAAATTCAATAAAAGCTAAAAATAAAATTTGAATAAGAAATAAAAAGATTTCAAATAAATATAATCAGATAAAAAAATGATATAATTAAGGACAATACTATAATGGGCCATAAAATTGTTAAAAAAGAAACAAAAATGATTAGAAAAAATAAAAAAATATTAATAAAAGTGAAACTTATAATAAAAATAATATAACATTATATATTTTTTATATAAAATATTAGTGAGATAGTTAGTATCTAAATTGACATATAAAATTTGAAATAAATGTATAAATATTTTAAAAAATTTTAGAAAAAATTTAAAGCAAATATCCAAATTATATCATAAACGGATAAATTTAATAATATATATTATTAATATAATTAGTAAATTAATTAGTAAGTTAATTAAGAATTTAATTAGTAAATTAATTATAATAAATTAGTAAATTAATAAATTAGTAAATTAATAAAATTCAACCTATATTTTTGTAAATTCATAATAAGAATATAAAATTGGAACTATTACTACTAAAAAAACAGATATTAACAATCCAACAATAATATATATAATATTACTACTAAGAAGTGTAGCTAATGAATATATAATTAATATAAACCCACCAACCATTGATGTGTAAGAAGCTAATTTATGAGTTTTTTTCCAAATTAGATCATTTTTTAGAGTCCAGCGATTTTTAATGACAAAAATATTATTAGATTTTCTATTTTCCAAGAAATAACTTAAAAAAATAAAAAAAACAGCCAATAAAATCGAAATTAAAAAAAATAAATCAATAGAAGATTTGCTAAAAAAATCAACATTTAAATTATTAAACCCCATTAGAAAAACAAAAATCCAACTTAAAAAAATCAAGATTAAAATTATCCCTGAAACTAAATTATTTCTAATATTGTTTTTTTCTAAATCAATCCCATTATAGTAAGAATAAAAAATATAAATTGAAGTAATAATAATTGGGAGAATACCGAAAAAAGGAATAAACCATCTAAATCCCAAAAAATTCATATTTTCGAAAAGATTACTATAAATTGGAAAAATATTAGGAAGCCCAAAAGTTACTAATATCAATGTTATTAAATTTAATATTGTTAAAGGAAATATGAATTTGATAATTCTCATAAAAACAAACCTTTATTAAAAAATAAAAATGCACCTATAATCTGTAATGATTATAATAAAATCATAATAATTAAAAATAAATAAAATAATATTATTGAAAATAAATAATAAGCTAATTTATGATAAATTTATAATATTATTAACATTTATATTATTATTAATAATCATAATATTATTTATTGATTTAATTTTAATAATTATAAATAAATTAATAAATTTTAGTCAAATAAATCTATTTAGATATTATATAATTTTAAATGGTATTTTTTATAGCATATCATTTGTAATTACTACTGAGTAATGCTAATATCTATTTTTTGTATTAAAAAATCTTGATATTGATTTCGGTAACTTATTTGCATAAGCCAAAACGGATATTACTATGAAAAATATTCCAATTATCAAAAAATATAAATTGAACAAAGGTTCCAAAAAAGCAAGTCCAACAGAAGCAAAAATTATACCTTCAACTAGTAAAACAGCCTTTTTCCATTCAGGTATAAAAACAATTAGTGGATAAGCAATACCAAGCAAAAATAATATTGTACTTGTAGCCATCGTGTTGTTGTTAAGAGTTGTTCCTCCAAGATTGAAAAAAGGTAATAAACCCCAAGTAATCATAATAAATGCAAATACTATTGAAAATTGTTGAATTCTACTATATGACATAAATCTTCTCCATGAATATTAATATAAAAATATATACAATAAACTAATTAATCGGTCATAATAAATAATCTTTTCTAAAATATTTAATATTAAATCTTTAAAAAATAATTATTAAAAATAAAATATTACATTTAAATGTAATTTAATAAATATAAATAATTTAAGAATAGTCTAAATCATCAATATTATTAAATTCAACAGGATTGCCTTCTTTATCAATACTTTCTGTTGTGATTAAAACTATTTTTGAGTTTTTAAATAAATTGAAAACAAAATACCCAATATAAACAATACAAAGAATATATAAAACTAATGAATTATAACTAACTACAAATAAAATAAGAAATAGCAATAATATATGAATGTAAATAGTTCCAAAATTCCTTTTTTTGAGTATTACATGTTTTGAATCTGATGACATGATTTTATAACGATTATCCAAAAATTTTTCGGCTATATCTTCCATATCATCGAAATTTTTTGCTTTTAATATTATTGGTTCACTCATTATCCCACAATTTATTTAAAATAACAAAATATTATATATTAACAACCAAATCATCTAAAGATTTTCTTGAAGTATCTCTACCAAGATCATTAGGGTATCCTAAAGGAGTAAATAAAACAGGTTCATATTCTTCATCAAGCTGTAAAAGTTCTTGAGCAGCATATTTTTTAAAAGCTCCTATGAAACATGTGCCAATTCCTAAATCAGTTGCTTGTAAAATTATATGATCCATTACAATTCCTGCATCAATATCACTAATATTTTTTCCATCCCATGGACGTACCCAAGATTTACCCGGTGCCATTGCTAAACATAAAACTATGGGAGCTTCAACAAACCATGGCTGAGGGTAAATTTTTTTCAATGCATCCTTATTTTTTTCAGTATCAATGACATAAATCTTAAATGCTTGAGCATTTACTCCAGTTGGCGCAAGAATTCCTGCATTAAGAATTTTATCAAGCTTTTGTTTTTCAATAGGATCTTTTTTATATCCCCTTACACTATACCTTTTTTCAATAAGTTCTGAAAATTCCATGAAAAATCCCTTCAATTATATTATAACCTTTGATTTATATTCTAAGGATAATTATAAAATATAATTATAAAATATTTAAATATTATAAAATAATTCTAACTAGTCATAATATTTAAATATATTATTTATTACTTTATCCATATATTACTTTAAAAAAAATAAAATAATTAGAAATAGAATATACTAAAACATAATATTTAAAGATAAAATATTTAAGAATATACTATTTAGAAATAGAATATTTGAAAATAAAATATTTAAAAATATTATTAAAATTAACATGCAAATAATTAAAATAGAATTTTATTATAATTTTATTATAGTTTTATTATAATATTAATTATAAAATTTTAATAATAAATTAATTATAAAATTTTAATAATAAGATAATAATAAAATTAATTATATTTTTTTAATACCTCTACCTCTTTTAGTTCCAGGCTTTCTATAGTGAGATTTAGGCCTTGTTCTTTTATTAGTTCCTTTTACTTTTGCCATTTTATTTCACCTCCATGATTATAATATTTTTATAAGTATAATCTTAATTAAATCTTATTCAGATTTTAATTAAATTTTAGTTAAATTTTTAACAATAATTTTTATATTTCCTATTTAATTTAAACATTTCTATTTTTAAAGAAAATATTAGGTAAATTTTTAAAATAATTTTATAAATAATAAAAAACTTTTATAAATAATAAAAAATCAAAGATTTTTGAATCTATAAAAAAACAAGTTTTTTATAAATAATAAAAAATCAAAGATTTTTAAATCTATAAAAATAGAAAATTTTTATAAATAATAAAAAATTTATTCAAGAAACTATAAAAATAGATTATTAAATTTATGAAATACAAAATAGAAAGAATACTAAATAAAAGGATGTTTAGACAGAGAAACAGAAAAATAAAATGATAAATAAAAGAATAATTTAAAAAAAGAATATTTAAAATGATATTACCATAGAAATAAGATTCTTATCTAAAAAATTCATATCAAATAAATATTCTTTTTCATAATATCCAATAGCCAGTTCGTTTGTAAGCATAATAATCACACTGATATTCTGTCCATTTCCAATTTAAAACATGACCCATTTCATGATAGACAACAAAAGGATCCATATAAGCAATAATAACACGAGTAGCTTTGATCCCATTATTATATGTAATTCCCAGAGTGTAATCATTCCCTGCATATCCTTCAAATACTGAAACATATTTACTTAACTCATTAATACTTTTCTGATAATTATCTTTTGGATTATTGTAATAGACTTTAATAGGATTATTGAGTAAAACAGTATTATTCCATTCTACATAATAAGGAACTGATTTGACATATATAGTTTTTTTTACATAATTACCTACTGAATCATAAGTATAGATAGCTATTTCTAAAGTCCCAATCTCTTTATAACTAATTTTTGCATTTAAATTCCATGTTTTATATTTTGTATTTTTATTGGAACTATCATCAAGCCAAAAATAATATTTACTCCCTCTTATCTTTGCAAAAACTTTTTTAGAAGTATTATCTGCAATGTTTTTGATATAAAATGTATTACCCGCAATAATCGATTTAACATTAGATTTTACTGAAATTACTTTTGGAGGTATGTTGTCTACTCTAAAATAAGTCAAATCTTTAAAAATAACATTTTTAGAATCTATAGCTTTTACAATAAGCCTATATTTACCCGATTTATAATTTTTTGTATTTAAATAATAATACCAATACCCATAATTACTTTTTTTAAATTTATAACTTTTTTTATTAGAAATATAACCATGAACTTTTTTAATAGAATTAGATGTATATATCCTTATTTTAATTTTACCTCCTGACTTGACAACCTCTTTAGATTTTTTAATCCCTAAAATTTTATTTCTATTCATACTTAAAGATTTAGAGTCCATTGAACTGATATTGGAGCTCAAATTTTGAGTGTTATAATCATTAATATTATTGTTTCTAGTCTGATTGTTAGTTTGATTTGTATGTTCATTAATATCTGTAGCAGAAACAACACTTAGAGTGATCAAGAGAGAAATTAATAGAGTTAAAACTAAAAAAAATTTTTTATACAAAAAAACATCCCCATATCCTATAAAATTATTTATACTTAATAAATCGCTTATTATTAATTTAACCCCAGATAATTCAATATAATACTTAAAAAAATTTTACTTATAAATTTATATTATATATGTTTATTATATTAATTTTTTTATTTATTTCCAGTATAATCCAAAAATATATTTCAAATATCCACGAAATATAAATCAATATAATGTTATATGAGCAATATTGTAAAATAAAATAATTTTTAAAAGATTTTAAAACCTTAAAATTAATAAATAGTAAAAATAAACCTCTTAAATTTAATATAGATCATTTATTTTTTAAATAACTCATAATATTCACCATAACCTTCTTTTTTAAGATCTTTGACAGGTATGAATCTTAAAGATGCTGAATTTATACAATATCTTTTACCTCCCCTTTCTATAGGCCCATCATCAAATAAATGTCCTAAATGAGATTTGCCTATTTTACTTTTGACTTCAGTTCTAACCATTCCATGAGAATTATCTTGATTTTCCTCAACAGTGTCATGATCAATAGTTTTAGTAAATGAAGGCCAACCACAATTAGAATCAAACTTATCTAAAGATGTGAAAAGAGGTTCTCCACTAACAATATCAACAAAAATTCCCTCTTCATTAAATTTATCATACTTACCAGTAAATGGTGCTTCTGTAGCACTATTTTGTGTAACATTAAATTCAATTTCAGATAATCTTTTTAGCTTTTCTTCTTTCTCTTCAGGAGTGAAATATTTATAATTACACTCATCAAATTCATAATCATCAATAAGTTCAGAGCTAACACTTTCAATTTCCAATATATCTTTAGGAATTAGATCTAAATCAATATGACAATAACCACTAGGATTTTTATCTAAATATTTTTGATGATAATCTTCAGCTTCATAAAAAGTCCTGAGTGGTTTTATTTCAGTGACAACTGATTTATTTTTTTCACCATATTTATTCTTTTCTTCAGAAAAAACTTTATTTATAATAGATAAATCTTTTGAAGCATCTCTAGAACCATCTGATACATAATAAATCCCAGTACGATACTGTTTACCAATATCTGCCCCTTGTTGGTTCAAAGTTGTTGGGTCGATTATTTTAAAGAATTCTTCAAGCAATCTTTTAAGAGAGATAATATTTTTATTATATACTATCTTAACAGTTTCAGCATGACCAGTATCTATGCTGCAAACTTCCTCATAGCTAGGATTAGGTATGAACCCATTTGCATAACCTACTTTCGTATCAATGACTCCCTTTAACTTTGAAAAATAAGCTTCAATTCCCCAAAAACATCCTCCTGCAAAATAGATTGTTTTAAGGTCATTATTATTAAAATCTAAGCTTTTGTCAGAATTTTTGTTATTTTTTTGTTCTTCATTTTTGAAAATAATATCTCCTCCAAAAAAATTTTGAAAGTTTTTAAAAATTTCAAACTTGTTATTATTTATATATTAAGAAATAAATAATATTTTTCATTTATATTTAATATTAAAAAATAATAAAAATAATAATAAAAATAAAATTAATAAAAAGAAAAATAAAAATAATAAAAATAATTATGAAAAAGATAATGATACAAATAATATAATGTAATAATCCTAGTATCAAAATAAGAATAAAATGATATAATGATACAAATAAGAAATAGATAAAAAAATAATATATTAAAAAGAGATATTTTAATTAGATTAATTTAATAATAAAAAAATTAATCATCTAACGATTTATTTAAATCTCCACAATAAGAAATATCACTAATATCACAAAACTTTCTAAATTCCTCTTCATCATTAGTTTCTTCTTTTACATGAGCAATGATTCCAGGTATTCTACCAATCATAAATACCCCAAAACCATCAGCACTTGAAAATCCCATATCTGAGAGTAAAGCTGCATTAGCTCCATCAACATTAATACAAATCTTTTTTTCTTTAAAAAGTAATTCTTCAATAGCTAAAGCAAGTTTGGTATGAGGACCCATGAAATTTTCATCTTTAGCAAGACTCATTAACTTTGCTCCACGTGGGTCTTTACTATGATACCTATGACCAAAACCAGGGATCTTTTTATTTTTTATTTTATATGTATCTAAAAGATTTTTTGCAATATTTTCAGAAGTTTCATTAGGATTCAATTCAATTAATTTTTGAAATAAGTCCATAGAATCCTCAATAGCTCCAGCATGATTTTTTCCAAAAGAAAGTAACCCCCCAGCTAAAGATACATTTAATGGAGATCCTGAAGAAGCAATCAACCTTGAACTTTGAGTACTTGGTGGAGTCACACCGTGATCACAAAAGGATATTAAAATATGATTAAGCATTTTAGATTCCTTATGAGAAGGAATTTCCCCTTTTAATAGAAGATAAACCATTTCAGAAAAGCTAATATTATTTATTAAATCTTCTTGAGAGTAACCCCTCGTGATAATTTTATTTTGTTGGATTTTAGTAATTGAAGTTCTTATTCTGTGATTATTCTCACTGCTTTTCAATAGTTTTTCATCAATTTTCATTTTAATACCCCCTATAAAATTATGAATTTATAACTTTCAATCTTTATATTATTAAAAAATGAATTAAATAATTAAATTATTTTAAAAATAAAATTAATAGAAAAATTAGTTCTATTAAAAAAATTACTCATCATAGACAATAATTACTATAATATAACTACAATAATACTATAATATAACTACAATAATACTATAATATAACTACAATAATACTATAATAT
>NZ_CALGFC010000018.1 GCF_937881195.1 uncultured Methanobrevibacter sp.
ATAAATTTAAAGGAAAAATAAAAGAAAAAAAAGAAAAAATTATGAGTCACCCTCAAATATAAAATAAAAAATATAATTTTAATTTATAATTATTTTTAAGGAATAATTAATATTAATTATTCACCTTAAAAATATTTCCACGAATTTTGCATAAACCGGCCTAGTAATAAATACTCCTACTAAAACACCTAATATGGTTGTAAAAGCAAAACCTGCAAGTGTACCTATCCCACTACTTCCTCTAGCAAATCCAACATATGCAAGGGGTAACATAGCTGCAATTAATGTACCTGCTGATGCAAATACAATAAATAATGCATTTTTAACACTCATTCTTGTTCTTGTTCTTCTTCGTTTTTTGTTTGTTTCACTTTTAGATTGTTTACCTAAAACTTCATCAGTAATAATTATCTGGTCATCAACACCAGTTCCAACTGCTGCAATCAAACCTGCAATTGCTGAAAGGTCAATATTCCAATGGATAACCGAAGCTATTCCCATAACAATAAGTACTTCTGAAATACTTGTTATTAATATTGGTATAACTAAAAGGGGTCTTCTATATCTTATAAATATAATTAATGATATTACTAGTATGGCCAATAATCCTGCGATTATGGCTCCATTTAAGAATTGGGCTCCTAATTCAGGAGATACTGAACTTGCACCAACAACTTTAATTTGTACTGGTAGTGAGCCTGTTTTTAAAACAGTGTAAACATTCTGTGCTTGCTCTTTAGCTTCTTCAGGAGTTGAAGCTCCACCTGTAACACTTAATTCTGTAGCTGCTTTTCCATTAGCTAATTCTGGAGCAAGCTCTGGAGGGTTTTCATCTATGAGTTTACCATCTAAATACATGTAAACTTTTTCCCCACCTTTTCCTTGAGCTAATTCAGCAAATTTTTGGGCTCCACTTGTGGATACTTTAAATGGGACCATCCATTGCGTGTCTGTTATTTCATACATATCAACAGATGTGATATCCGATCCAGTAAGTGCTACTGGGGCACTTTCATTACCTATTTTAGCTTCAAACTTACCAGGAGATCCTATAAGCTTTTCAACTTCTTCGGGCGAAACACCTGCCATCTCAATTATGACTAATTGATCACCGCTTGATCTTACTTTTACATCTTGAACTCCATATAAATTAAGACGCTTATCTAAAACAGTTGTTACTACATCCATTGTTTCTTTATCAACTGGTTTTTCAAGTTGAAGTTGTATCAATGATCCTCCTTTCAAATCAAGACCTTGTTGAATTCCAAGAGTGGATATACTAATTGCACTTGCTAAAATCAATATTATTAATAAAATAACTCTTTTATCCTTGAAAAATTCTTTCAAATGTGTTTTTTTCATCTTCTTGCCTCCATGTGCCATCTGAGAATTCCAAGGTTCATTAACCATGTGGTTAAGATATCTGCTACCAATCCAATAATTAAAACTGCCGCAATATTAGATAGTGTTACTGCTTCAGGTATTAATAATATTGTAACTAAGTAAAGAACGACCATTGAAGCAATAGCTGAAATAGACATTGTCATACCAGTTTTCATAGCTTCCCTTGCCCTTTCAACAACGGTTCCTTCTTTTCTCTTCAATAATCGAGTAGTAAGAAGTATATCTGTATCTACACTATAACCAATTAACATAAGAAGAGCTCCAACAGAGGCTATTGATAATGGGATATTAAATAAAGACATTCCGCCCATTGAAATAATAATATCAGAAGCTGCAGCAAGTATAACTGCTATTGATGGAACAGGTTCTCTAAATATTATAAAAACAGTTATTGACATGAATAAAAATGCAAATGCCATTGCCCAATAAACTTGAGTCATGGCTTCTTCACTTAAAATAGGGCCAATTGCATTATAACTAGTTACCGTCCCTGTTCCATTTAATGCCTCGTTAAATGCCGTTGAATTCACTTCACTCCCTATTTGGACACTTATATCTGTGCCTTTATTACTTAAGACATCTACTTCTTCGATGCCTAAACCTTGTTCATTTAAAGAATTTTTCAACTGAGCTTCTAAGGAAGAAGATGCTGTTGGTTGATTCATATCTAAAACAGCTAATGATCCTCCTTTAAGGTCTATTCCTTCATTTAATCCATTAAAAGCTACTAATCCAAGTGATATAATGGTTATTATCACGGGTATTATAATTAGTAGTTTATAAGATTCCATAAATTTTTCTAACATTAAAGCACCATATTTTATAATTTTATGTTATTTGTAATTTAATGATATATCTTTTTAATAATTGTATAAACTTAAATCTAATAATTTGGCTATATTCAAGCTATCTTCTTCAATTTTTTCAAAACTTTTATTTTTAGTTTTAATAGTAAAAGATTCAACTACTCTAGCTCCACGAACTTGAACTTTTTCACTCATTCTTTCAATTGCAGAACGCCCCCCAGATCCATTCATTGTTGCAAATAGTACAATATCTTTTCCACGTAAATCACATTTATCAATTAAAGTAATTATTGCAGGGGCAGCATTTCCTGCCCAAGTTGGGGTACCAAAATAAATTAGCCCATAATCACTTAAATCTATAGTTGAAGGACTGATTTCTGTTTTATTTTCTCTAAATGCATCTACTGAAGAAAATACTTTTCCAAAAACCCCATTTCTTTTTTTTAAATCTCTTATTTCTATTAAATCAGTGTTTAAATTTTCAGAAAGTGTTTTTGCAACTGTTCTTGTGTTTCCACTTTCTGAAAAGTAGACTATCATTGTTTTCATTTTAATCATCTTTTTATTATATTAATAATTTTTAATTACAATATGAAGTTTAAACTTCAATTACAAGATCAGATATATTTCATTAGGAATATAATTAAATTTTTAATTTAGAATTAAATTTATACTTTTATTATTTAATTAAATCTAATTTCTAATTATGAACTCATTATATAAACGTTATTAATATATTTTTTTAAAGATATTATCTTTAAAAATTATTATCTTTAAAAATTTTATATCCTAAGTTCGATGTAATATTTGTTACATATAGTATTAAATTTTAAGGTCGCATTCCATAACTATCAATGCCTATTTCCTCATCAAAACCACACATTAAATTCATATTTTGTATGGCTTGACCAGAGGCACCTTTCACAAGATTGTCTATTGCAGATATAACAACTAACCTTCCATTTTCATCTATTTCAAAACCTCCAATGTGGACAAAGTTAGAACCTCTGACGGAACTTAAGTTAGGTATGTCGTCATCAAGTATTTTAACAAATTTTTCATTTTTGTATTGATTTTTATAAAGAGTTATTATGTCTTCCCTAATATTCTCAATATCTTCTTTAGTATTTATTATATTGTTGCTTAAATCTTTTAAAAAACTGTGACTAGTAGTAATTATTCCTCTGATAACTGGAACCAAATGAGGAGTAAATGAAACTTTAACATTTGAATATTCTCCTAATTCTTGTTGAATTTCAGGACTATGTCTATGACTTATTATTTTATATGGGATAACATTGTCTGCACAATTAGGATAATGGAATACTTGATTAGGAGTTATTCCTCCTCCACTTACTCCTGTTTTAGAATCTATTATTATGTTTTTCACTAATTTGTTTTTAGATAGTGGTAAATTTGCTAAAATGGCTCCAGTTGGAAAACACCCTGGATTAGCTACAATCTTTGCTTTTTTAATATCTTCTCTGTAAATTTCAGGAAGTCCATAAACCGCATCAATTTTTCCTGAGTGTTCTATACCATACCATTTTTCATAGACAGATATATCTCTAAACCTATAATCGCCACTTAAATCTATAACTTTAGCCCCAGTTTCTAATAAGTCGGGAACAATATTCATCGAGGCTCCATGGGGAGTTGCTGTAAATATAACATCACTATCAATTTTTTCAGCAATAATATCTTTAAAAACAAGATCTGATCCTTGTATGTGGGGATGTACTTTATTCACGGGTGTTTTATCATATTTTCTTGAAGTAATATCTTTTATTTCTATTTTAGGATGTTTTTGAAGTAATCTGATCAATTCTCCACCAGTATACCCACTTCCACCAACTATTGTAACTTCTATCATTTAAACACCTTTATTATTTGTTGTATTATAATTATTGTCTAGAAAAATAATATTATTTGCAAAATAATAATTATAAAATAATAATTATAAAATTTATTTAATATTCATTAATATATAATAATATATAAATAACTTAATAATAGTATAAATTGAAAACTTATCCTTATAAATGGTATTATATACTAATTTTTTATAAATTATACAATAAAACATTTTATAACTATTTTTCAATGTTTTATAATTTATAAATAAGATTATAGCAAAATATTGTAAAATTATTTAATAAGACATTTAATAATAAATAAAATATTAGTTTATTATAATGTAATAATTATGGTTTTTTTAATATAAATATTTAATCAAAAATAATATATTTCTTGAGTTAAAATAATAAATTAAGTTAATTTTTATTTTGAAGATTTATTTGTTATTTAATATTAAAATGAATTTTATTCAAAAATGAATTTTATTATTTTTATTTTTTATTTTTAAATTTAGGTTTTTTTTAAATTTTTTATTAATTTTTAAGCTAGCAATCTTTGAAACTTTTTTCTGTAAATTCAGAGTTTTTTATTTTTTTTATAATCTTACAAGTACTATCCAATTTTGCTTTTCTATAATTATTAACTCTTTTAACTTCACAAGTAATTTTCTGATTTTCTAGGTCTTTCTTCAGCTGTTCTACCTCATAACTTTGGTCTGAACCTATTGCAATAATATCGGGACGAATTTCTCTAACAATCTTAAACATATCTGTGGGATGGCCTAAATAAGCTTCATCTACTGGTTTTAACATTCTTATCATTTCTAATCTTTGAGATTCATCTATTATTGGAATTCTCTTTTTTCTACGGACTGTTGAATCCCTAGCTACAACAACAATTAGTTTAGCATCTTTTCCTCCTAATTCTTTTGCTTTTTGAAGGTATAAGCCGTGTCCTGGGTGTAAAAGATCGAATGTTCCAGTTGCCATAACAGTTTTCATTTTTCCACCTGTATAATTGTTAATAATTCTTAAAAATTAATAAAATTTGTTTTATTATATATAAAAACGGTAATATTTTATACTTTTAATAATAATCAATTATATTAATTAATTTATAAAAATATTAATTGATTTATAAAAATAAATAATCTATTATAATAACCATATTTCATAATTTATCTATTTTTTTTATGTATATAATTAATCTTATAGTTATTTTTATAATATTATAATTATTCTTTGTGCTTTTATATTTACTATTATTTTCATTTTTTGTTTTATTTTAATTTTATCTTAATTTTTTTTCCTTGAATATTATACTTAGAATATTTTTGAATGGTTTATTATTTATTGGATTGATTGCAATTTTAAAGCATCTATTAAGTTTATTTTATTTTTATACAGTGCTGAACCAATTACTAATCCTTTAACTCCGGTTGTGCTAAGTTTTTTTATATCTTCTAATGTAGTTATTCCTCCCGAATAAACAATGGGTATATCTACAGAATTTACTAACTCAATAGCTGGTTTCACATCAAAACCACCCAATAATCCTTCAACATCAACATTAGTAAACAATATACTTCCAGCACCAGCTTCTTGAAATTCTTTACTAATATCTGTAGCAGTTTTATCAATTTTTTCTTTCCATCCTTTTATAACTACTTTAGAATCCTTACTATCAAGAGAAACCATTATTCTATCTGATCCATATTCTTTGGATAGTTTTGTTATTGTTTCAGGATCTTGAATGGCCATTGTGCCAATTATAAGTCTTTCTATATCTAAATTAAGGAGTTTTTCTGCATATTCAACACTTCTAATCCCTCCTCCTAATTGAATTGGGACATTCACTTCTTTTAAAATTTTTTTGACAGTAATGAGATTGTCTTTTGTTTCTAGTGCTCCATCAAGATCAATAACATGAATTATCTCAGCACCATTATCCTCCCAATTTTTAGCTACTTTTTCAGGATTATCTATTATTACCTGTTCTGTTCCAGGTTTTCCTTGGACTAATTGGACACATTTCCCATTTTTTATATCCACTGCTGGCATTATTAACATTTTTTCCTCTTCAAAGGACATAAGAGCACCTAATTTTTTTATTATAATAATTAAAATATTTCTTATTATAAATAATTAAAATATTTTATAATTAATAATCATATTTTTAAACAATCATAAATTTTTAAATATTAGTTATTCTTAAATAATCGTATTTTTTTAAATATTTATATATTTAAATATTAAATATTCTTGAATAATCAAAATTTATTTACTCTATTCAAACCTTATTTATATTAAGTTGGTTGAAATTATTGTATAATTTTTCAACAACTTTTCCACCAGTTTTAATCTGATTAGCTGCATTAATAAGTTCTTTTTGATTTTTAGATTTGATAAAAACTGCTTCTGAATGATTATTTTCAATGATTAATATTGCATATTCTCCATCAATCGTTTTATACGTGTTAGAATATTTTGGAGTTCCATTAATATTTATTTTTTTAAAGTTTGGATTATTATTAATTTCTTCTAGTATTATCTCTACTTTTGATTTTGATTTGATGTAACTTATTTCTGAATTTCCATATTTATAAACTGTTCCTCGACTAATTTTAGAAATATTGGATTTGTTTTCAAAGTTATTAGTTATTTTTTGAATAAGGTGGTTAGGTTCTTTAACTTCGTTTGTAAAAATGACATTAATACTTATAAAAAGAATCATAACTACTATAATTCCCAATATTCCATATTTTACAAATTTATTCATATAAACACCATTTAATGACAAATTGAAGTTTATTCTATATATTATTCTTATTTGGTTGCATAATAATTAAATAATAGTTTAAATAAAAAATCTTATCTTATTATATTAAAACAATATTTTTATAAAAATATCCTGCTATATTTATCTTTAGATATTATTTTTATCTTTAGATATTATTTTTTAGATATTATTTTTATCTTTAGATATTATTTTTTTTTATATGATATTTTAAAATATTGTATTAGTATAATATTTAATATATAATTAATCATATATTATAAAAGTCAATATTAAAACTTAATTAAAAAATAATATCATTAAGAATATGGTTTGATTTTATGAAGAAGGTTGCATTAAAAATTGCTTATATTGGAACTAATTTTCATGGTTTTCAGCGTCAACCTAAACATAGAACTGTCGAAGGAGAAATGATATATACCTTAAAAAAATTGGGGTATATTGATGATTTAGAATCTTCTAAATTCGGTATAGCTGGCCGGACGGATAGAGGAGTACATAGCATTGGAAATGTGATTAGCTTTATGAGTGAAAGAGAAGTTATGGTTAATCATATTAATAATAAACTCCCTGATGACATTCAAATAATAGCTAAAGCTCCGGTTCGTTATGGCTTTAAACCGAGATATGCTCAATCTAAACATTATCGTTATGTTTTTTTTGAGGAAGGACTTGATATCTCTTCTATGAAAAAATTAGCTAAGTTATTTGAAGGTGAACATGATTTTGTTAATTTTTCTAAGAGGAATAAAAGTCAGAAAACTACTATAAGAAACATTAGTAAAATCAATATAATCACTAATAATGAAACTGAGGAAGATAATATTCATGGTTATATAGAAAATAAATATTCTCAAAAAGTAGATAATCCTAAATATTTGAGCTCTCCAAAATATACCTCTGATTTAAAAGAATCAGATGATTTCATTGAAACAAATTATATTGGTGAATTGAAATCTGTTGGTAGATTTAATGAAAATTTTCAAAATGTGAATTTTAATGAGTCTACTTATAAAACAGTTTTCATTGATGTTTATGGTGAAAGTTTCCTTTGGAATATGATTAGGAAAATGATGAGAATTTTTTTATTTGTTGGTAAAGGTGAAATAAATTTAAATGAGGTCAAAAAAATGTTTGATCCTACTGAAAAATATAACATAAAACCTCTTAATCCTGAAAATCTTATATTAATGGATATTGAGTATAATAATATCAAATTTAAATACGATGATTATGCTTTTGAAGGATTTAAAAGAACTTTAGTAAAAAACTTATTTGATTATAAAATGAAAATCTCTTTAGAAAATTGTATTCTAAATAGTTTAGAATCTTTAAAATAATTCTATTAAAAATTAATAGTATTTATAAAATAATTACAATTTATATTTAAAATATTAATGTTAATTGAATTAATTATAATTATACAAAATTATGTCGTATAAATCATATATTTTTTTACTATTTTATTGTTAAATCTCAAAAATTAAAAATTAAAACTACATAATATTCTTTTTTTATCAAATTAAGCAATTTTTTGAAAGATATTTGAGATTATGTAAATGAAAATATGATTTCTACAAAGCCAAAAATTTTATTATTAACTATGCTGAATATTTAGTAAAACCGTATAGTTAAATAGAATATTCTCTTTATTTTTCATATTTCTAATTTATATTTAGTGATTGTTCGTTTTATTTTATTTTTTGTTTTTAATGGTGAAAATTGTCATTTTTATTATGATAATTAGTTTTCTAAGAGCTTTTATTTTTTATTATATCTTTTTATTTAGTTTTTATTTAGGTAAATATCAATTATTATTTTTTTAAATTCAAATTTAAATAGTAATATTTATATAATAGTCATTTAATATATATTTATTAATTAATCCTAATTTTTTAATAATATAAATTTAGTAGGAATTAATACTATGAATAATATTTTTTATAGAATTAATAGAAATAGAATGTTTTCTCTATTGTTCTTATTATTAATATTTTTTTTAGTTTTAAATATAATAGGGACTATTTCTGCTGCTGATTATACAGTAAGTGGAAATGATTTTGGTAGCATCCAGAGTACTGTTGATGGTGTTAGTTCGGGGGATGTTATTAATTTGGCTGGTGGGACTTATAATGGTTCTGGTAGTGAAATTAGTGTTAGTACAAATAATCTAGTTTTTAATGGTCAGGGAGCTATTTTGGATGCTAATGGTAATAGTAGGATTTTCATGATATCTTCTGATAATGTTACTTTGCAGAATATGATTTTGAGAAATGGTAATTTTGATGGTTATGGTGCTGCTGTTTATGTAGCTGGTGCAAATTTTAAGATTATTAATTGTAGTGTATTGAATAATGTTGGTGATGGTGGTGGAGGAATAATGATTACTTCTTCTTCTCCAGGTTCTATAGTTGATAATTGTATGTTCTCATCTAATGTGGCTTCTTATGGTGCTAAAAATGGTGGTGCATTGGCTATTCATGCTTCTAATGTTTGTGTTTCTAATTCTGTTTTTATAAATAATATGGCAGATGGGCATGGTGGTGCCTTAACAGTGAATACTGTATCTGGCGGCACTTTAAGTAATATTAATATTAGCAATTGTAATTTCACATCTAATACAGCTACAACCATGGCTGGTGGAATATTTTTAAGTTCTAATATCACTGTTTTTTTAATAACTGGTTGTTTGTTGTCGGATAATACTGCTCCAATGGGCGGTGGAATATATACTACCTCTCCACTAAGTATCTCTTCATCAACATTTAAAAATAACTCCGCCAATAATGGAGGAGGAATTTATTCAACTAATAGATTAACTTTATCTTCTACTTCTGGAACTAATAATAAAGCTACTAGTGATAATGGCGGTTTTATTTATGGAACTGGAACAATTAACATAAATGGTGGAACTTTCTCTTCTAATATTGCTAATTCTAATGGTGGAGCTATATTTACTTCGGGTTCTAATAGTCTTACTGTTGCTGGTGTTACATTTACAAATAATACCGCTACAAATGGAGGAGCAATAAGAACAAGTGGTTCAAGCACTATAGGAAATTCTAATTTTAACCTTAATAAAGCTACAAATACTGGTGGTGCTGTTTACACTAGTTCTTCATCACGTTTAACTGGATCTACTTTTAAGGATAATTCAGCTGTAAATGGAGGAGGTATATATTCCTCAAGTACTTTAATTTTAACATCTACTTCTGGAGATAATAATAACGCTAATAATGGTGGTTTTATCTATGGAACTGGAAATATTAACCTAACTGGTGGAAGTTTCAATAATAATATTGCTAAATCTAACGGTGGAGCTGTATATGGAACTGGCACTATAAATATTAAAAATAATGCTAAATTTAACTCAAATACAGCTATTAATGGTGGAGCAATATTTAGTACTAATAATTTGAATATTGTATCTTCGAATTTTACTAACAATAAGGCTACTACTGGTGGTGCTGTTCATGTATCAAAATTAACTGTTGATAATGGCACTTTTTCTTCTAATGTTGCTAGTTCTAATGGCGGAGCAATATATTCAAAAGGATCTGTAACTATTAAGAATAAATCAGTTTTTAATAGTAATAAAGCTACTAATGGCGGTGCTTTATATTCTCTAGCTTCTTCAACCATTGATAATAGTAATTTTTATTCTAATGTTGCTAGTTCTAGTGGTGGTGCAGTATATTCAAAAGGATCTATGGCTATTAAGAACAAATCAATTTTTAATAGTAATAGTGGAAGTAATGGTGGAGCTATTTATAGTCTTAATACTTTGTCTATTGCTTCTTCAACTTTGAATAGTAATAGTGCTAAGTCTAATGGTGGTGCTATTTACAGTAATAAAACATCATCTTTTAGTTATTCAACATTAAAAAATAATAAAGCAAGTACTGGTGGTGCAATATGTTCTTTTGCAGGATCTACTATTGATAAAAGCAATTTTTATTCTAATGTTGCTAGTTCTAGTGGTGGTGCAGTATATTCAAAAGGATCTGTGAATATTAAAAATAAATCAATTTTTAATGGCAATAATGGAAAAGAAGGTGGAGCTATCTATAGTTCTAATACTTTATCTATCTTTTCTTCAAATATTACTAATAATAAAGCTGTTAATGGGGGTGGAATATATTCTTCAGCTACTCTGACTATTGATACTGGTATTTTTTCTAATAATAAAGCTAATTCTAATGGAGGAGGTCTTTATGCAAATGGCAAAACCTCCATTAAAGGAAATTCTAAATTTACTAGTAATTCTGCTAATAAAGGTGCAGCTATCTTTTCAAATCAAAATAGTGTAGCTATTGCTAAATCAGCTGGATTTAAAAATAATCATGCAGGCATAGGTTTATCTTTATCATTAGTAAATAATGTTGTTAAATATGGTAAAACAAAGGTGAATGTTAAAACTACTGGATATGGTAATAATATTAAAATTGGAAATGATATTCCAATGTGGTCTAATAACTATAAAAAGGTTAAAGTTAATGGTAAAATACCACAAAAATATACTATTAAAGAAGGTACTAAATTTAAAGTATCTGTTAATGGTAAATCAGTAAATATTAAGTTTAAATCTAAAACAAAATCTTTTGTTCAGATTGATACTTATCCTAATTATAACTGGAAAAATTTTACATTTACAGCTACATATAATGGTGGAAAAACAATTAAAAAATCAACCACTACACTTAAAGTTAGTGCTAAAATAGCTAATACGGATGTTTATAATGTTGATATGATTAAAGTTTATAAAAAACAATATCCAACTAAGAAAAAGCTTAATGATTTCATATCTAAAAATAGGAAATTATATGATAATTATAAAAAATATTATTCTCTTTATAGAAAGGACAAACTAGAAACTAAGATTAATGGTAAAACTTATACAAAGACAATTAAACAAAAAGCTTCTGGTAATGCTTATTTTTTAGGAGCAGAAAAAGTACCTGCTGATTTAAGAAAATTTTTGTGGGCATACAAAGGCACTGCTGATGTTAATGAATCATCAATAAAACAAAAAACTTTTGAAATTTTAGCTAGTCTATCTTTAAAAACTAAATATTCTAGCTTTGAAGGAATATTGACACCAGAAAAAAAGCTCAGGGCTATTCAAAACTGGGTTGGGGATAATTGTGTTTATTTAGAGGAAGTTGAGGGAGGATTAATTTCTCCTGCTGGTGGTGCTGAAGTTCTTCAACGAATAAATAATAAATCTATTAAAAATCACACTAATTGTGTGGGATTTTCTAATCTTTTTGTTTCATTGGCTAGAACTGCAGGGATTCCTGTTTCTTACATCCAAATTCCGGGGCATATGATTGTAGCAGGATATAGTATTAAAAATGGAAAATGGTATGGTGTAATAATTGAACCTCAGAGTAGCTTCGGTAATGTTTATCCTAGTAAGTATGATGATTATCGGAGAGGCCCTATTTATAGTCGTATTATAAATGGAAATATGGTAATATATTATGCTATTGAGTCTGTATTTGGAGGAGATAGGACTCTAGATGGTATTAATCGTTATAATGGATTAGGTATTCCCTTATATGATTATCAAAAGTTATTAACTCAATTTGAGTATTATTATTTTGATTATGTGCCAAATAGTATTTATGCTTATCTTAAATGTGATATAAAATATGTATATTGATATTTTTGAGGGATTTTTATGAAAATGTTTAGAAAAGTTGTTTTTTTGTTATTTATTTTAATAATGATTTGTACCACCGTTAATATGATATTTGCATCATCCATAACAATAAATAATACAAATAACACTTTAAAAGGTGTTGTGAATAATTATGATACTATTTATTTAGGTGATGGTGTTTATAATGGTTCTATGAATAAAGGGATTAATGTTACAAAGAATACTACTATTATTGGATTAAATAAGAATTTGACTATTATTGATGTTGGGTATGGGGAATTGTTTACAATAAGTAATGGTTCTTTGACTTTGATAAATTTAACTATCAGAAATGGTGATGCAAATTATTTAATTAAAAACTTTGGTTTATTAAATGTTAGTAATACCAATTTTGAAAATCACAATTGTCTTTCCACAATTTTAACTACTGGTGAATTAATCATTACTGATTCAAGTTTTAAAAATGGTTTTATCGCTGTTGAAAGTATGTATGGTGGTTATAATGTTACTATTAAGAATACTGAATTTCTTAATAATTGGATAGGTGGGGTCTATGGTTTGATTCATGTTTCGGGTGCTTCTAAGACTATTACTTTTGATAATTTGACTTTTGTTAATAATACTGCTTATGATAGTTTGATTAGTGTTATGGCGGATGCTATTTCTTTGAAGTTGTCTAATTCTAGTTTTGTTAATAATACTATTGGTAGTTTGGATTTAATTTATCTTGATGGTCCTTTTGGTTCTCCTACTATTCCTCATAATAAAGAACTTATAAATATTGTTGAGATAGGTACTATGGCTAATATTAATCCTGATATTTATCTCGATATTCATTTGAAGAAGAATAATCTTATAGTTTTTAAAGCTAAACTGGATAAATTTGGGGATGTTCTTTCGAATAAGAGATTGTATTTTTATGTTAATGGTAAGTTTGTTGGTTCTGTTTTGACTGATAAGAATGGTGTAGCTAATTTTAGTATTAAAAGGTCTAATTTGAATTTTACTATTCAAGTTGTTTTCAATAAACATACTGATAAAAATAGTACTAGGACAATTAATTATAATGGGACTTCATTTAAAGGTTCTGCTTCTAAACTTGTTGTTGGGAAACCTAATATTGTTTTTAAGTTGAATAGTACTAAAAAGAAAGGTAAGCTTATTTATAAAAAGTATAAAATTTGGAATAAAGGTGATTCTTTTGGATCAAAGAATTTTAATAGGAAAACTTCTTCTAAGTATAAATTGGTTAAATATGCCTATAAGAAAGTGATTTTTAAGTATAATAAGTCTAAAAAATCTTTTTCTGTAAAAGTCAATGATTTATTGCCTTATAATTTCAATAAAAAGAATATGGGAATTTTAACATTAGTATATAAGAGAAAATAAATATTTGGCTTTGGTTTAGTTTTTTTATTTATTATTCTTTTTTATCTTTTTTATTTTTCTCTTATACTTTTTATTATTATGGGATGTTAATGGTGTAGTTAATTATAAATAATGGTGTTTATGGTGTGATAAAATTGAAATTTAATTTTAAGTATGGGTTGTGTGTTGTATTTATGTTTGTAGCTATTTCTTTTTCGCTGTCGGGTGTTAGTGCGGGTTCTTTGTTTGTAAATGAGTCTTGGACAAATGATGATATTCAGAATGCTCTTGATGGTGATAGTAGTATTGATGTTTTGCATTTTCAGAAATCTGATCTTGGTATTTATAATGGTATTAGTTTGTTGATTAATCGTGGGATGAGTATTGTTTCTGATAATGGTGTGTTTATTTCTGGATTTAATGAAGATACTTATGATCAGTTTGGTAATGCTTTTAATATTGTTGCTGATAATGTTTTGATTAAAGGTTTTAGTTTTGAAGGGTATTGGTCAAATATTGTTAATATGGGGAATGTTAAAAATATCACGATTATTGATAATATTGTAAAAGGTATTCTTATTGAAGCTTCTGGTGTTAATGATATTACTATTGGTAATAATACTCTTTCTGATATTGAATATAGTTCTTGTATTTCATTAACTGATTCTAATAATATTAATATTATTAATAATTATATCTTTGGTAGTTGGAGTGAGCCTAGTATCTTATTAGCTGGTTCTAATAATATTAATATTGGTAATAATAATCTTTTTGATGGTGGTGTTTTATTAACTGATTCTAATAATGTTAGCATTTATAATAATAATGTTTCTGGTAGTTGGAGTGAGCCTAGTATTTCATTAACTGGTTCTCATAATGTTAATATTAGTAATAATAATGTTACTAGTGGTGGTGTTTCATTATCAGATTCTAATGATATTAGTATTAGTAATAATTTTATTTATGATAGTGAAATTTCTATTGGTGTTGGAAATTCTAATAATGTAAGTGTATATGGGAATAATATTGTTAGTGTTGATAATGGGATTTCTGTTGGTGATTCAGACAATGTAAAAATTTATAAAAATAATGTTTCTGGTCCTACTAGTATGGGTAGTGGAATTGGTGTTGGAAATTCTAAAAATGTGGATATAAGTGAAAACAAGGTTGATAATGTTATAAATGAAGGGATTAGTGTTTCTGAGTCTGATAAAGTTAATATTCGAAATAATAAAGTAAGTAAATCTAGTACTGGAATTTCTGCTTCTGGAACTAATTTGAAAGTTATAGATAATAAACTAAATGATAATGACAATGGTATTAGTATTAATAGTGAAGGTAATGGAACTGTTAGTAAAAATACGATTCAAAATTCTTATTCTAGTGGGATATATGTTGAGGGAATATATGTTAATGTAGCAGATAATGTAATATCAAAATCTAGAGATAATGGGATTTATCTATCTGGATCTTCTGATATAAATATATATAATAATAAGATTACTAATTCTGATTCAGGTATTTATATTGATTCTTCTGATTTTTTGAAAATTTATAATAACACTATAAAAAATACTAATTATGGAATATCTTCTGATGGAGATGATATAAATATTTATAAAAACTATATTTCACTTCATAAAACAGGAATCATTTTTTCAGGAACTAGGATTAATATAAATAATAATATAATATCTAATTCACGCAAAAATGGTATTCATATTGATGGATATAGTGATGAATGTATTATAAAATTTAATATTATTACTAATGTTAAAAAAATAGCTATTTTAGCTGTTGGTTCTAATAATTTAAAAGTTTCTAAAAATACTTTGAAGAATAATCTAAAAGCTATACATCTTAGTGGAGATTCTAATACTATTAGCTCAAATAAAATCTCTGGTTCATCTTCTCCAAAACCTATTGTGATTAAAGGCTCAAGAAATCTTATTAAAAGTAATTCTATAAATTTTAAATCTTCTTATGGAGTTTCAATTTATGGAAAAAAGAATAAATTATATTCTAACAAAATTTCTGGTGTAAATACTGGGTTTTATGTTAAAGGGGATTCTAATCATTTAAAAACTAATAAAATATCTTCCAAAAATCAGGGAATATTTATTAATGGTCGTTACAGCTATGTTTTTAAAAATAATGTAAATAAAAATAGGAAAAATGGTATTCATATTTTTGGTAGTTTTAATAAGGTAATTAAAAACACTGCAAACAATAATAAAGGACATGGTATAAAGTTAACTGGTCATGTAAATAAAATTAAAGGTAATATTGCGAAAAATCGTGGAATCAAGGTTAATGGAGATAAAAATATTGTAACTAATAATAAAGTAGGTAAGAGTAAATCTCATAGGTTATGTATCTATGGATATAAAAACAAAGTAAAAGGAAATAGTAATTAAAACATTAATCCCTCAATAAATTTATTTGGTTAAATTTATCTTTAATTTTTTTTCTTAACATTAGGGATTGATTTATAATTTCATTGTTTTTTTATTTTTCTATTTTTTCCTATTTTTTTATTTTTTCTTAATTTTTAGCTTTACAAAAATTCAAATATGATTTCTACAGAGCTGAAATTATAACAAAATTATAATAAAATTTATAATAATATTAATTACAATATATTATTAATTATTTAAATACATATTATATATTATAAAATTTATTATTTACAAATATATTTTTTAAAAATATAATTTGAAGTATAAATATAATTTTTTATAAAATTTTATTATATAATAAATCCATTTTAAAACATAATTTTAACACTAATAATGAAACATGAGGGATAATCTGAAAAACACTAAAAATAAAGATATAAAAAAAGATAAAATTTCAAACAGTATTAAAACACCTATTATTGTAGGATTTGATCCAGGATTGACAGTAGGAATAGCTATACTAGATCTTAATGGGAATCTACTTTTTTTAAGTAGTTATAAAGAAATATCAAAGTCTGAAATCATAAAAACAATAATGAAATTTGGAAGAGCTATCCTAATAGCTACTGATGTTGAGAACTCACCAAAGGCCGTTAGAAAACTTGCAACTTCCTTGAATTCAAAAATATTCTCTCCAAAAAATGATATTCCAGTTTCATATAAAATTGAGCTTGTAAATAATTTTTTAAGAAATAATGGTAATTTTATTGAAGAAAATATTCCTTTTAATGAAAGTATAAACAATCAGAAAATAAGTCATAATTATAAACGAAATAACTATAAAAATCCCACTGATTATAGTTCTAATGTTAATGGGAATAAAAATATTAAAAAAACACCTGTTACAAATATTGATGGTTCTGTAGATGCTCATGAAAGAGATGCACTGTCAGCAGCTATATTAGCCTATAAAAATTATGAAAATAAATTAAAACAGCTTGAAAGAAAATTTTTGGAGGCTAAAATTAGCTTAAAATCAATTGACAAAGAAGATATTATCAATGAAAATTATTATGAGATATTAAACCACTCTAAATCATTTTTAATAAATGATAATCCTATAAGTGAATCTATTTCAAAAGCCTTTAAAATATATGGGCTAATTGATGATGAAAAAAATATGGATTCTAAAGATGAAGAAAGTTATTTTGATTCTAGGGCTAATAATATAAATAATGATACTAGTGATATTAGTATTAATAATATTAATGGTAATGATTCTAATAATAAGGATATTAATCCTAAGTGGAATGAGTTAGAAGAAAAATTATATATTCTTAAAAATATTAATAAATCTCAAGAAAAACAAATTAAAAATCAAGACAAGGTTATTGAGAAACTCAAAAACAAAAATAGTTTACTTATTAATGATTTAAATGAGAAAGATAATAAAATAAATAAAATCGAGAAAGATTTAAAGATACTCAGATTAAAAGAATCTAAAGCTGTTTTAAAAGATAAAGAAGTAGCTTCAAAGATAAAACTCCTAAAAAACATCCAATTAAAATATTCTGAAGAGAAAAAACTTAGAAAATCTCTTGAAGAAAAACTAAATAAACGACTAAAGATTGATGATTTTGAAGAGCTATCTATGTTTACACCAATTAAAATGATTGATTCATTTACAAAAAATGGTATAAAAGAAGCTAATAATTTGTTTAAATTGAAAAGAGGGGATGTTTTGTATTTTTCTTCTTCAAAAGGGGGAGGTTCACAAACAGCAAAATATATTGTAGATATTGGTGTAAAAGCGATTATAACTAATAAAAATAAAGAAATGATTCCTCTACAAGCAAAAGAAGTCTTTGAAACTAATGAAATTCCAATTATAAGTGAAAATGATTTAGATATTAAATTTTTTGATGATTATGCAGTTGCGGATACAAATGCTTTAAATAAGGTTATTAATCAATGGAAAGAAAGTTTAAAAGATAAAAGCAATAAAAAAGCCCAAGAAAATCTTTTAAATGTTATTAATGAATATAGGGTAGAAAGAAAACGAGATCTTTAAAATTAAATTAATATATTATTTTTTATTATTTTTTAATTATTTTAGCTGGGATATAATTAATAAAAAATAGAAGAGGATAAATTAATATCCTCAAAAATTGTTTAATTTTATTATTTTTTCCAAAATATTAGTCCTAAGCTACTTAATAGTATTAAAAATATTACAATTATTGGTAATCCTGTTTTTTTCATTTTTGCAGCAGCTATTGTTTTTTTATAATAATCTTTATTTTCATTACTTGAATTTAGATTATTATTATAACCAATATTTTCATTGGGATTATTTGCAGTAATATTGCTTTTAGTAGTATTAATTGGATCTGTTGGATTATTTGAGTTTGATTTGTCAGTAATATTATTATTAATAATTAAATATTTATAATTTTCATTATCAAGAACAAAAAGGATATTATTTTCTCCAATAGGAATATTTAGATTGATTAAATCATTTATTGAATATTCTGAAATAAAAATATTATTGTTATAAACATCGATATTCATATCTGGCAAATTTTCAGAACCAAAAGTGTTAAAAGTACTATTTAAAACAACTATTGATTTAAAAGTCAAATTTCCTAAAATTGAAAAGTTTTTTGCTTTAATTTCTTCAAAAATAATGGTATAATAATTATTTACAATTGTTCCACTTATTTTTGAGTTTGGATTAAAATTAGAACCCCACCAATTGTAATCAATATTAATATTTGGGCTGTTTGTGTTTAAATTATAGTTTGTTGTATTAGTATTATTGAATATTCTATTGTAATTTATTTGAATGTTTTCTGCTCCAGAATTTATGGATATTCCTTGATAATTATTAAATATGCTTGAAGAGCTTATATTTGTATTTTTTTCTGTGTATATTGCTAAATCATTTTTTGTGAAATTAGAATTGTTAATAGTTATATTTCCAGTATTATAAATATTGGATCTATTGTTATTGGTGAAATTAGAATTTTTTATGTGCATACTGCTATTATATATCATACTAAATTCTGGAAACCATTCATCACTAAATGCATATTCGGTATTATAAATAGCACTACCATTATTTTCGGCTATATTATTAATAAATGCCGAATTTAATATGGTCATGTTAATACTTCCATTACTAAATATTCCTCCTCCATTAATTGCTTTATTATTGATAAATGTAGAATTTATAATAATTACATTTTCAGTGAATTTATTATGAATAGCTCCACCATCTTTTTCAGCTGTGTTATTAATGAAATTAGAGTTAATAATAGCCATATATCCATTATTATAGATAGCTCCACCACCACCCATATTACTGTCACCATTTTCTGCTTTATTGTTTGTGAAATTTGAATTTTCTATTGTTATATTACTGCCACTATTAAAAATTGCTCCTCCTCCTTCATAACTATCAATGTTATCAATAAATGTGGAGTTAGATATAGTCATATTTCTACACAAATTATTTTTAATAGCGCCACCACCAGCAGTAAGTCCACTATTGTTTATAAATTTAGAATTAATAATGGTTATATCTCCTGCACAGTCAACATTAATAGCACCACCCCCACCATATGAGGCAGAATTATTATTAAAGTTAGAGTTAAATAAATTAACATTATTGCTATATTTGGAATATACGGCACCGCCATATGTTGCAGAATTGTTGGTAAATATGGAATTGTTTATATTTAAGTTTCCATTGAAGCTAGCAATAGCTCCACCACCGGTTGCACTATTATTTTCAAATATGCAGTTATCTATTTCTAATGTTCCATAGTTGAAAATACACCCTCCATGGTTATTAGTAATATCTCCTCCAGAATTGGCATTACCATTTATTAATGTAACATTTATTAATTTTAATGTATTGCCTTCTTTTACAAAGAAAATTTTCCCTAATTTTTGAGCATCTATTATTGTATTTTTAGAATCTTTGCCTTGTATTGTTAAGTTTTTATCAATTATTATATTAATTACATTATTGGTGTATATTCCATTATCTAAATTTATGGTAGATCCGTTATTAGCATCTATTATTGTTTGTTTTAAATCAGTTGAATTGTCAATTATTTCCGTTGCACTTACTGTAGATATGGTTATAAAGCTTAATATTAGTAATATGCCTATTTTTAATAGTTTAATATGCAAATTATCATTTTTAAGCATATATTCACCTCCATTTTATTTATTATTTATTTTCTAAAGTCATTTTGTAATATAATGACATATGAAAGTTTATTAATTATCTTATTTAAAAGTAATAGATTCTTAGTTTTAATTATTACTAATAATAATTACATAGTGTTAATTAGTATTATTTTTGTATAAATTATTTCTAATTAATAAATTACACAAATAGAAAATTTCATTACATCAATTAAATTTTAACATAATATCTAAAAATACAATAATAGATGCTCAAAAATTAGGGAATTTTTTTTAACAGTTGGATAATATTTAATTATCTAATATGAATAAAAATAGTATTTTATAAAATAATAATCAATCAGATTACATAAGACTAAATTTAAATTTTTTAGTAAATTTTTTAATTTAAATTATTATATTATAATTATTTTAATATTTCGATTTTATTATTATTTTTCATTATTTTATAATATTTAAAAAATATTTTTTCATATAACTTAATAATATTATTTAGAAATCCATTAAAAACGATAAAATTTTTTATATAATTATTTAAATATTGATAATGTATAATATAATAAAAAATTTATCAATATAAACTAAATTTATTTATATTTAAAAAATTAATTTATTATAAATATTATATATAATATATATAAAAATAACTTTATATTATATTAAAAGCTTATTAAAAATATTAAAATTTATTAATTAATGATTTATTCATCTTTATTTAATCATATTATTATTTATTATCATAATCATGTTATTATTCGTATAATCATATTATTATTATTATTATTATTATTATTCGTATAATGATATTATATTATTTAATTATTTCAATATGTAATTATATAATATATTATTAAATCTAAAATTAGGAGATAATTGATGAAAATAGCTATTGTACTTGGAACAAGGCCAGAAATTATAAAGATGGTCTCTGTAATTGATGAAATCCTTGCAAGAGGTCATGAATTAATTTTAATTCATACTGGTCAGCACTATGATCATGAAATGTCTGATCAATTTTTTGAAGAGTTAGAACTACCTACTCCTAAATATAACATTGGTGTGGGGTCTTCTTCTCATGGTAAACAAACTGGTAGGATGATGGAAGGAATAGAAGAAATACTTCTTGAAGAAACCCCAAATATACTTTTAGTTCAAGGTGATACCAATGCTGTTTTGGCAGGAGCTTTAGTTGCTTCTAAATTACATATTCCTGTAGGGCATGTTGAAGCGGGATTGAGATCTTATGATATCACAATGCCAGAAGAAATTAACAGAAAAGCTGCTGATGTTTGCTCAAAATATTATTTTGTTCCAACTGAAAAATCGGCTATCAACTTGTCAGTTGAGGGCATATCAAGAAAAAATATTTTTATCACTGGGAATACTGTTGTAGATGCTTGTTTTAGAAATTTGGAAATAGCTAAAAAACATGTATCTGAATCTGAAAGTTTTAAACAGATATCTAACCTTTTAAACTTGGATAATATTCTTACTCTAACTATGCATAGAGCTGAAAATGTTGATAATAAAAAACGTTTAAAAGGTATAATTAATGCATTGTCTGAACTTAAAGATTTTAATATTATTTTTCCCATTCACCCAAGAACAAAAAAAACAATGGAAGAATTTGGATTATATGATGATTTAGCTAAACTTGATAATATTCATCTTATCAAACCTTTAGGGTATTTAGATTTCTTACTTTTAATGTCAAAATCTTCATTGATTCTTACAGATTCTGGTGGCCTTCAGGAAGAAGCTATCACATTGAATATTCCTGCACTTACACTTAGATATAATACTGAGCGTCCTGAAACTGTTACTATGGGGGGAAATATTCTCGTTGGTTCTGATAAAAATCTTATAATAGATAATGCTAATAAAATTTTAAATAATGAGTCTTTTTATAATAAAATGAGTTCAGCTAAAAATCCTTATGGGGACGGCTCTGCTGGAAAACAGATAGTTGATATAATTGAAGATAGCTATGAAAAGGGGGAATGTGTTTTAGAGTCTCCTGATGATATTATGGATGTCTTCACAACTTTAATGGATTTCATTAATGAAGATATTAATGTTTCTAATTTTGAAAAACAGAATAATACTTTGATTAGAACAGTTTTCAGTAGTTTTGATAATTCAATGAAATTTCCAAGTGATGATTTGAATTTAAATGGAATGTATATAGTGTATGATAAGTTTATTTAAGTCTTTTAATCTTATTTAATTTTTAAAATATTCTTTTAATTTTATTTAAGACTAAATCATTTTATTATATTTTATTTACATTTTACTAAGTTTTATTTTGTTAAATGTTACTATTAATATTATTTGCTATCATGTTGGCTTAATTATTATTTATTTAATCGTTATTTATTTAATTATTATTTATTTAATCGTTATTTATTTAAATATTATCTATTTAAATTTTCAATTTATCTGAATAATCAATTTATCTAAATAATTTTTTAATCTTTTATATCTATATAATTAAATTTAATATTTAGATATTTTGAATAATTCAAAATATAATGTTTAAAAAATTCTAATAATTGCATATTTCAAATTTTGAGTTTTTGCTTTTAAATTTTTTAATATTTATAATTTTTGATATATTTGAGGAATTATCATGGAGAATAATAATTTCAACTATCTGGATAATGAAAATATTGGTGAATAGGTTATTAATATTAATAATGATGATCTAGTCAAATTAAGCATAATATGATAATATTTTGGGTATAAATATGAATATCAATAATCATAAAAATTTAAATTCTATTTTAGTTTTTGAATATTACACTGCTTCAGGAAAAAATGAACCTGCAATTATTTCAGAAGCAACAGCTTTAATTGATTCTCTTTTAAATGACTTAAATTTAATTTCAAATAAAGATATTATAGTTAATTTTCTCGTTTCAGAAGAATTTAAAGAAATTGGGGAGAGTTATGTTAATATCAATGAAAATAAGATTGTTATTAATGATTCCTTAGAAGATTGGTTAAATAAAAATTTAAGTAAATTTGATAGCTGTATTTTTATTTCTGCTGAAGAAAATATGAATCTTTATAATTTAACAAAATTAATTGAAGATAAAGGGGTAAAATTATATGGTTCTAATTCTAAATCTACCCTTATTTGTTCTAATAAATATTTAACTTTTAAAAATCTTAAAAATAGGGTAAAACAACCTTTAACATTTAAATTTACTATATCTGATGAAAGTCCGTGGGAAGAATCAATTAAAAATATATTTAAATCTTTGAAATCTGATAATACTAATACTAATACTAATACTAATACTAATACTAATACTAATACTAATAC
>NZ_CALGFC010000019.1 GCF_937881195.1 uncultured Methanobrevibacter sp.
ATATTTACTAATTTTAATAATTTTATATGATATTTACTAATTTTAATAATTTTATATGATATTTACTAATTTTAATTTAAATATTGATTGATTCATTATCTTATCTTTATTAAAATAACTTTTTATTAATTAGCAATTGATTTTAAAATAAGAATTAATATTTAAATTAAAATTAGTAAATTAGAATATGAAAAATAGAATCAAAAAAAATGAACCAGAAAAAATTATAAAAAAGAAAAAAAGAAAAAAAGATGTAAAAATATTACATCATAGGAGGCATTCCACCCATTGCAGAAGGATCCATACCACCCATATCAGGTGCACCTCCACCAACAGATGCAATTACATCATCTATTCTTAAAATCATTTCAGCTGCTTCAGAAGCAGATTGAATAGCTTGTTTTTTAACACGTTTAGGTTCGATTACACCAGCTTCTTTCATATCAGTAACTTCTCCTTCAAAGACATCAAGTCCCATATAAGGAGAGTTTTCATGAGAAGCTCTTAAATCTACTAAAGAATCAATACTATCAAGACCTGCATTTTCAGCTAAAGTTTTAGGAACAACTTCTAATGATTCTGCAAATGCATTTACAGCTAATTGTTCTCTTCCACTTATAGATTCTGCATAATCTTTTAATTTTTTAGCCATTTCTATCTCTGGAGCTCCACCGCCAGCTACAACTTTACCATCTTCTACAGTAGCAGCAACTACACCAATAGCATCTTCAACAGCTCTTTGGATTTCATCAACGATATGTTTTGTGCTTCCTCTTACGAGTAAAGTTACAGCTTTAGCTTCTTTACAATCTTCTACAAAGATCATATCTTCACCAGATATTTTCTTTTCAGTTACTTCTCCAGCAGAACCTAAATCTTCAGCAGAAAGATCATCTATGTTAGATACAACAGTAGCACCAGTAGCTTTAGCTAATTTTTCAATATCGGATTTTTTGACTCTTCTTACAGCCATAATTCCTTCTTTAGCTAAGTAATGTTGTGCTAAATCATCGATACCTTTTTGAGCAAATAAAACATCTGCACCAGAATCTGCTATTTTAGCTACCATATCTTTAACCATATTTTCTTCTTGTTCAATGAAAGCTTGCATTTGAGCAGGGTCAGTAATACTGATTTCAGCATCCATTTCAGTTTCTTTCACTTCAATAGGAGAGTTAATTAAAGCTATTTTAGCATCAGATAAATCTTTAGGCATACCAGGATGTACTCTTTCTTTATCAATGATTACACCTTGAACTAAAGTAGATTCATCTACAGTAGCTCCTTCTTTCTTCTCAATTTTAATGTGATCAGTATCTACATCATCGCCTTCAGCTACTTGTTGTACAGCATCAACAACTAACTTAGCTAAAGGTTCACGAGCTTTTTCAGTTCCTTTACCAGTCATAGCAGTCATAGCAACTTTTACTAAGGTTTCTTTTCCAACATCATCAATAGAAATTTCTTCTAAAATTTCTTGAGCTTTTTCAGCTGCTTGTCTGTAACCCATAGCAATTATAGTTGGATGAATATCCATATCTAATAAAGATTCAGATTTTTTGAGGAGTTCTCCTGCAATAATTACAGCAGTAGTGGTTCCATCCCCTACTTCATCTTCTTGAGTTTTAGCTACTTCTACAAGCATTTTAGCTGCAGGATGTTCAATATCCATTTCTTTTAAAATGGTTACTCCATCGTTAGTAACTACAATATCTCCTAATCCATCTACAAGCATCTTGTCCATACCTTTTGGACCGAGTGTAGTCCTTACAGTTTCAGCTAATACTTTACCAGCTAAAATATTATTTCTTTGAGCATCTCTGCCTAAAATTCTGTTTGTACCTTCAGGTAAAACTAATATTGGTTGTCCTTGGCCTTGTGCCATAAAAATCACCTCATAATTTATTTTTTAAATAATATATTTAAAAATTTAATATCTAATTAATATATCCATAATATTACTTTAAAATCCATTAAATAAACTAATATTATATTTAAAATAATTTCCCACTTAATTACAATAATGATAAAAGTTAATAGATATTAAATATGATAATATTTAGCTACAAGATAGCTAAATATTTTATATAATCTATTAATTGAGTTATAGCATTTATATTGTAAAAATAAAAATTATCTTAAATAAATAGATATATCAAAGATATTTAAAATTTATTAACTTCTATTAACTTTAATAAATTTACAATATAAAGTGGGTTTGAGGTTATATATAAATCTTACGGAAGTTCTATAGTTTTCTAATAATTTAAATATAACTATTAAAAAAAGTAATACCCAAAAATAATCCAGAATATATTAAAAATATACTATAAATTAGTGATAATAATACTAAATTAGTACAATTAATTTAAACTAATAAAAAAATCTTAAATTAGTACTAATAATTTTATTTAAAAATTAAAATATTCTAAAAAATAAAAAATAGAATATTTAAATAATAAAATATTTGAATTAAAATAAGGAATATTATAATATTGATAGATATATAAAATATTTGAATTAAAATACTGAATATTATAATATTGATAGATATATAAAATATTTGAATTAAAATACTAAATTTATAAATATTTTAATATTATAATGTTAATAGGTATATAAAATGAAATATATTGATTTGAGCCATAAATTAAATAAAGATACACAAGTTTATCCTGGGGACCCTAAATTTGTTATAGAAAAATTCAGTACAGCTGATGATGATTATTTTCTATCAAATATAAACGGAAGTCCACATACTGGAACACATATAGATGCCCCATATCATTATATTAAAAATGGAAAAAAAGTCGATGATTTAGATATTAATACTTTAATAGGGAAAGCTACGATCCTAAAAACAAAAAGAGAAATAGTTAATGATAGTATAAATATTAAAGATATTGATATCAAAAATCCAATTGAAAAAATTGTTATTTTAAAAACAGAATGGTATAAACATTGGGGCAATGATGATTACTTTACTAAAAACCCTTATATCTCCAATGAATTAGCTGACATGTTAATTGAAAATAAAGTTAAAGGAGTAGCTATAGATACATGTTCAGTTGATAAAATAGGTGAAACAAAAATCCATAAACGATTTCTTAAAAATGATATATGGATTGTAGAGAATCTTACTAATTTAAATAAGTTATCAAAAAATAATTATTATTCTTATTTTATTCCAATGAATATAGATGCTGAAGCTTCATACATCCGAGCTTTTGTTAAAGATGAATAAAAATTAAAGTGAATAAATTAAAATTTTTCAGAATAGATAAAAAGCAATCAAAATATAATATTTAAGAATAAAACTAATTAAATATTATTTATATTATAGATATAATTATATTCTAGATATAATAAAAATTACAAAAATATAGATTTTATAAATTGAATTTTATATAAAATTTAAAAATTTTTATAAAAATTAAAAATAAAAAATTAATATAAATTAATTAAAAAATAAAGAAATAAAATTAAAATAAAAAATTCAATAAAATAAGATTCCTATTTTTTATCTATTTTAATCCATTTACTTTCTTGAGGGTTTTCAGGATCTTCAGGTTTTAAATAACCTTTTCTTTCTAATCCTCTTATTATATTGTTTATATTGTTGTAAGAAATATCTTTAAATGCAATTTTACGAATATAGCTATGTATTTCTTGAGAATCCATTGGGTTTTCAGGAATTAAATAATAAATTTGAGACTGGAATGATGTTAAATCACTCTTTGGAGATGAAGTTATTTTTTTATAATTATTTCTTATTGACAATAGCTCTTTATTAGCTTGTTTACAAGAATCTAATTCCTTTTTAAGATTTATTAATTCATTATTATTATTATTTATAATATTATCTTCACTATCTTGAATATTTTTCAGTTCATCACTTTTTTCAAAAGATTTTTCACTAATCAATATTTCAGAATCTAAATCATTATTTTTATCTAAAGATTCCTGAGATTTATTAGTGAAATTTTTATCTAAATCTGAAAATAATCCTTTAATCTCTTCTAATCTTTGGATTTTCAAATCCTTAATATTAATTTCATCTTTCACTCTATCATATTCTGCTTTAGAAACATTTTGATCCTTAATTTTTCTTATCTCTAATTTTTTCTCATTAAGTTCATTAACTAACGATTTAATCTTATTGTCTTTTTCAACAATTTTGTTAAGTGCAGATTTTAAATTTGCATTAATCTCTCCTAATTCCTTGATTTTATATTGTTCAATATCATTTTCAAGAGAGTTTTTAATATCATTAAAAGATAGTTTAATTTTTTCTAATTCCTCAATTCGATTATCCTTATCTGACAATTTTTCTTCATAAGAATATTTTATTTCTTCAAAAGATTTTTGAATCTCTTCTAATTCGTTAATTCTAATTTTTTTATCTTCTAATTCTTTTTTAATAGATTTAAAAACTTCTTGATCTACAGAAGCTGATTTTAAAATTTTAATCTCATTATCTTTAGAATCAATTTCCCTTTGAAGCCCTATTAAATTATCTTTACTGAGTATATCACTTTCTAAATCATTAATTTTTTCTTTATATGAATTTATATCATTTAAGAGAGAATTAATTCTTTCATCTTTTTTAACAATTGTATCCAAAGAAGACTCTAATTTATCGCTATACTCTTTAAGTTCCTGTGTTTTAAATTTTTTAAGATCGTTTTCAAGAGCAATTTTAATATCATTAAAAGAATCTTTAAAATCACTTAAATCTTGGATTTTTAATTCTTGGTTGTTTATTATATTCTCTTTATTATTGAGAGAAACTTGAAGATTGTTTAAATCAACTTTAAGATTAGAAATTAAATCTTCTTTCTCTTTAAGAGTATTTTTTAATTTTTCAGCAGTATCATCATTTTTTAAAAGATTTTTTTCATTTTCAAGGTTCATGAGATCTATCT
Source organism: uncultured Methanobrevibacter sp. (assembly GCF_937881195.1). Classification (GTDB taxonomy): domain Archaea; phylum Methanobacteriota; class Methanobacteria; order Methanobacteriales; family Methanobacteriaceae; genus Methanobinarius. The sequence goes on from NZ_CALGFC010000019.1 coordinate 4,926, forward strand.
TAAGCTCATTAATTTCTAATAAACAAGATTTCACAAGATTTTGTAGCTTAATCTTCTCTTTATCTTCTACCATAATATCACATTTCCCTAATAATGATAATACATAAAAAGCATAATAAATCCAATTTTTAACAATCTTTTAATTAAATCCATATATATAATTCAAAACTCAATAAAATTTATACCTTTTAATACCATTAAAAGCATTCAATGAATATTTCAATATAATTTTAAAATTAATATGATTAAATCATGATTTATATTAAATACTAATTATATAACAAATATAAGCTAATTTATAATAATATAAGCTAATTTATAATAATATAAGCTAATTTATAGTAAATATAAACTAATTAATAATAAATATAAGTTAATTTATAACAACTATAGATTAATTTATATTAAACATGATATTCATCATAATCAAATATAATGAGAAATTATTGAAATAATAAATTATGATTTAAATCATATTCCAATTAATGTTAAATTGTTTATTTAAAGTCATATATATAATTATTTGATTATTTAGCCTTATTAAAAAAAATATAATAAAAAATATAATAAAAAATAGAAAATAAAAAGTAGAAAATAAAAAAATTAAAAAATAAAATTTAGAAAATAAAGTAAATCATGAAATAATATTTTGAAATAATTATTAAAAAATAACTTAGCATAATTATTAAAAAATAAATTTATTATAATTTATTAAAAATAAATTTATTATAATTTATTAAAAATAAATTTATTATATTAAAATCTTAAAGAAAAAGTTTAAAGATGTAATAAAATAAAATTTAAAAAAAATAATTATAAAATAGTTTTATTAATCAATTCAGCATTTAAAATAGAAGCTCCAGCTGCACCACGAATAGTATTGTGACCAACTAAAACATATTTAAAACTATTATCAAATACTGGATCTTTTCTAAGCCTACCAACAGTTACAGCCATTCCACCATCGGCATTTCTATCCATTCTTGGTTGAGGTCTATTTTCTTCTTCTTTAACGATTACAGGATTTTTCGGAGCAGAATAAAGGTCGAGTTCCTGAGGAAGTGCTTTAAAATTAGCCATATCACTTTTTATGTTGTTTATATCAATATCTTCAGCTAATTCAATAAATACTGCTTCAGTGTGACCATCTAAAACAGCTACTCTATGACAAGAAGTAGTAAGCCCAAATTGAGCAGGTTTTATTTCCAAACCATCTAAATCTCCCAATAAATGAAGAGTTTCACTTTCCATTTTTTCTTCTTCACTACCTATATATGGAACTAAATTATCAACAATAGCCATTGAAGGAACACCATTGTATCCAGCACCAGAAACAGCTTGCATAGTTGATACATAAACCCTGTTTATATCATATTTATCATAGATTGGTTTTAAAGTCAAAGTTAGTGCAATAGTACTACAATTAGGATTAGTAACTATAAAACCGTCCCAATTTCTATTTTTCTGTTGTACTTCTATAATATCTAGAAATTCAGGGTTTACTTCAGGAATTACAAGAGGAACATCTTTTTCCATCCTCATAGCACTTGCATTAGATGCAACTATAAAATTCTCTGCAAATTTTGGTTCAACAATAGCTGCATTTTCAGTAGGAAGTGAGGAAAATAGTATATCAACATCATTACTTATTGCAGATGGTTCTGTTTCAGATACAACAATGTCTTTTACAGAATCAGGCATAGCATCATCAAGATACCAAGTTGTAGCATCTTCATATCTTTTACCTGCTGAACGAGAAGAAGCCGCTAAAGCACTTATCTCGAAATCAGGATGTTTATCTAACAGCTGAATAAATCTCTGTCCGACCATTCCAGTTGCACCAAGTACTCCTACATTTACCATCATATCACCAAATTATTATTATTATTATTATTATTATAATTTAAATAATTATAATTTTATTATTCTAATTTTATTATTATAATTTATTATTATAATTTATTATTATAATTTTCATTTATTATTCATTAAATAGCCATATTTACTATTTATATTAAAATTTATCAATTATATAAAATTATAACTATAATTAATACTATATATTAAAATTTATCAATTATATAAAATTATAACTATAATTAATAGATTATATTAAAATTTATAATTTTTTAATATTATTTTTTTATTAATTGAATATTATTTAATTCCTAAAACATCAGCCATATCACTAACTTTACCAGATTCAGAATTCATTACAAATCTTAAAGACCTCATAACACCAGCTATAAAAACTTCTCTTGTATGAGCCCTATGAGTAATTTCAAGGCGCTCGCCCTCACCAACAAACATCACAGTATGGTCTCCAACAATATCTCCCCCACGTATTGCATGAATACCGATTTCATCTTTAGTTCTTTCTCCAACAAGACCTTTTCTACCATAGACACCAACATCCTCAGTATCTCTACCAAGAGAATCTGCTATCACTTCAAATGCAGTCATTGCTGTTCCAGATGGAGAATCTTTCTTTTTATTATGATGAGCTTCAATTATTTCAATATCAAAATCATTAAGAATTGGAGATAAATCCCTTAAAACTTTAAAGAAAACATTGACCCCAATCGCCATATTTGAAGAAATTACTGCCTTAATATTGGATTTCTTAACAATTTCGGTAATTTCATTAGATTGGTCTTCAGTGAAACCTGTAGTTCCAACAACAAGATTAACACCAATTAAAGCAGCAATTTTTATAGTTTCAAATGCAGCATTAGCTATTGTAAAATCAACTAAAACATCAGGCTTTGATTCTTTTAATACTGATTCTAAATTTTCAGCACCACTTGTTTCAACACCAATATTTCCAATACCAATAACTTCCCCAATATCTTTTCCTTCAAGAGGAGTATTTGGTATTTCAATAGCAGCTACTACTTCAATATCATCTTGTTCAAGAATTTTTTTAATAATTCCAGAGCCCATTCTTCCAGCAGCTCCAGTCACAGCAACTTTTAACATATTATAGCCCCATAATCTAAAATTTAATTGTATTAATCCCAATTTTAAATCTAATTTTTTATTCTAATCTTAAATTTAATTTTTTCATTCCAATCCTACAATAATTTTAAATAATTTTATAATAAATCTAAATCATTTAAAACTTTTTCAACTTTTGAGAGATTTTCATCTTTTAATGGAGCAAGAGGCAATCTTATATCCCCAGAAGGCCTTCCTAACATTTTTAAAGCTACTTTAGTAGGAACAGGATTACTTTCAATGAATAAAACTTTCATTAAATCATACAATTCATAATGTAATTCCATAGCTTTTTCATAGCTACCATCCAAACAATTATTAACTAATTGACTCATTCTAAAAGGATCAACATTAGCTACAACACTGATAACTCCTTTAGCACCCATAGACATCATAGGAAGAGTTAAATCATCATTTCCAGATAAAATTGAAAATTTATCATCTAAATCTGCTTCAATTAAAGTTTTTTTAGTTTTAGATAATTTATCAAGATCAGGGTTGGCTTCTTTTATACCTACAACATTTTCAAATTCAGCTACATTAGCTATAGTTTCTGGATCAATATCTGTACCAGTACGAGAAGGAACATTGTAAACTATAATAGGAATATCAGAATTGTTATTTATAGCTTTATAATGTTCAACAAGCCCATGAGGTTGTGGTTTATTGTAATAAGGAGTTATGACAAGAGCCATATCAGCACCAGCACTTTCTGCATATTGAACAAGCTCCAATGCATCGTTTGTTGAATTACTTCCTGCTCCAGCTATTGTAGCAACCCTACCATCTACTTCCTCAATTAAAATATCAATAAGTTTTTTTTGTTCAGGAATCGTAATAGTAGCTGATTCCCCAGTTGTTCCAGCAGCTAATAAACCATCGACACCATTTTCAATTAAAAAGTTAATGTTTTTTCTATACCCCTCTTCATCAACTTCATTTTCTTCTGTAAACGGTGTAATCATAGCTACTGCAGTACCTTCAAAATTCATATTTTTCCCCTCTTACATTCATTATTTTAAATATCTCTAAATTTTTACAAACTTTAAATTCAAATATCTCTAAACTTTAAATATCCCTATATTTTTATAAATCTAAATTTCAAATTTATCTAAAATTTATAATTATTTTAAAACGTTTTTAACCAATTCAAAAGCTTTTTCCCCATCGGCCCATTCCACAAAGATAACAACAGCAGTTTGAGAAGAAGATATCTCAACAATATTGATATTATTTTCTCTTAATGGAACAGTGATATCCGATATAATCCCCGGAGTTTCAACAAAATCGGGACTAACAAGAGTCAACATAGCTATTTCTTTACCTAAAGAAAGAGAGCTAAGTTCTTCAGAATCAATAACCATATCATGTAATAAATGATAAGCTTTATCAGAATTCTTTTTATTAATGAAAACAGTTACTGAATTTTGACCTGCTGAAATGCCAAATATGTTTATATCATTTTTAGCCAATATTGTAGTCATTTTAGAAAGTAAGCCTGGTCTTTTAAGCATTCCATCTCCAACAATAGCTACAACAGATATTGGTTCTGGATATAACATGGTGGTTTTCATCATTTCACCTTCATAAGGACCAACAATAACAGTTCCTGATTTAGAAAGGTCACCATTTTCATGGCTTATAATTTTAGCATTAATCATTGGATCCTTATATTTTAAAGCATGCGGATGAAGTACTTGGGCTCCATGTGTAGCTAAATCTCTCATTTCTTCTACAGATATTTTATCAAGCTTTTTAGCTTTTTGAATCTTATTTGGATCAGTAGACATTACTCCATCAACATCAGTAACAATTATCACTTCATCAGCATTTAAACAATGTCCTAAGAAGAAAGCTGTAATATCACTTCCACCCCTACCAAGAGTAGTGATTTCTCCATCTGGCCCTTTACCTAAAAATCCACATACAACAGGAATTATACCTTGATCTAATATTTTAGTCAATTCTTTACTCATAATCTCTGAAGATTGAAAATCAATTTTAGCTTCAAGAACTTTATTATCGGTTAAAAGAGGCCATTTATCAGAGTAAGGATCAATATATTCAGATTTAACCCCTAAAGACTCAATCACTGAAGACATTACTCTTACACTAGTCATTTCACCCATAGATAATATTTCTGCCATCTGTTTATCAGTAACATTAGAATCCACAGAATCTTTAACAATCTTTATAAGGTTGTCAGTTGTCTTGTTAATTGCAGATACTACTACAACTACTTTATTACCCTTCATATATTCATTAACAACTGATTGGGCTGCTTTTCTTATTTTTTCTCCATTTCCTATCGAAGTTCCTCCGAACTTAGCTACTATTAGTTCCACTAGCTTCACAACCTTCTATTCTTTAATTATATCATATTTATAAACATTATTAATACAATAATCAACATTAATTTTTTATAATATTCATAATTATAATAATTCTTATTAATAAAGTTAGCTATTGTATAAAAATCACTTAATATAGAAAATCAATAAGATAGAAATTAAAAATAAGTTATGAAAATAATATTATGAATAAAATAATAAGAATATTGAAAATATTAAAATCAAAATATAATTTATAAATCATTCAATACATTTCAAATAATGATAATAATAATAATAATAGAATATAAATTACCAATATTTAAAATAAACAGACCTAATAGACTAAATTATAATATAAAAAACCCATATCTAAAATAAACAGACCTAATAGACTAAATTATAATATAAAAAACTCATAT